>NZ_CP070973.1:6457474-7103222 GCF_017086405.1 Mycobacterium gordonae | reverse complement strand
CGACGCATCTCCCTGGTCCGACGGTCGGAGTACAACGTTTTCGGTAGCAACAGCGCACCTATCCACATAGTTATCCACAAATGTGGAAAGGAGGGTCAATAGCAAGCCGCAGCCTACCGGCAACGGCTCGCGATCTTCGTGCTGGAGACAACCATGCGGTCGTCCGAACAGCTAGTCGATCCGCCATCCTCGCTTCGGTGTCTTTGTTGACCAAGTCCCAAATCCGTACCGGCTTGGAAACTACCCCGCCCGAAGCTAACAGTTTTCGCTCCGGCTGCCAACAGTTCTTTGTATTCTGCTGGCGTTCTTCATGATCCTGCTATCCGGTAAGCAGGGGGGCACCGTGTTCGGGCCCGCCGCGACGATTGTCCTGGGTCTGCTGAGACGGGCGAGGTTTGACCAGGCGAAGCCTCGTCAGTACCCTCAAACAGTCGCCCGAAAGTCGGCGATACGGCTGCGACCCGAATCAACACCCCGGGGACCGCGCCGGCCAGCAAGCGAGACACTGCCGCCCACGAGTTGCCGAGCATCAGCGGGCGGACTGTTATGCCATACACAGCGAGGAGAACGCGGTGGCCAAGGGCAAGAGGACGTTCCAGCCGAACAACCGGCGTCGAGCCCGCGTTCACGGCTTCCGCCTGCGCATGCGCACCCGTGCCGGCCGGGCGATTGTCTCCAACCGGCGTGCTAAGGGTCGCCGCGCTTTAACTGCCTGATCGCAATTCGGGTTTCCCAGCGGTGCTTTCCGCACGGAACCGCATGAGGCGGTCGACCGAGTTTGACGCGACGGTGAAGTACGGGATGCGCACGGTGCAGCCCGACGTCATCGTGCACGTTCGGCGGGCAAGCGAGCGCGAAGACGCCGAGGGTCCGCGGGTGGGCCTGATCATCGCCAAGCGAGTGGGTACCGCCGTGGAACGACACCGGGTGGCGCGACGGCTGCGGCACGTGGCGCGCCCGATGTTGGAAGGTCTGCATCCACGTGACCAGGTCGTGATCCGTGCCCTGCCCAGCAGTCGGAATGTGTCATCGGCGTGGTTGGAGCAACAGCTGCGCAGCGGGTTGCGGCGGGCATTCCACGTCGCGGGTACCGAGCGGTGACCACTTCGCTGTCCAACTCTGCGCGCGTGGTCCCGTCCGCCCGCGGGCTCGGCGCCCCGATCGCGGGTGCACTGATTTACCTCATTCAGCTTTACCGGCACATGGTTTCGCCGTTGCGACCGGCAACGTGTCGGTTCATGCCCACCTGCAGTCAATACGCCGTTGAAGCTCTCACTGAATATGGATTGATTCGGGGGAGCTGGCTGGCCGTGGTCAGACTGGGCAAGTGTGGTCCCTGGCATCGGGGAGGATGGGATCCGATTCCGGAGCGCTGTGGGTGCCCGGCCGACGTGGACGTCTCGCGCGGGGCGGTCGAGGACCGCTCGGCGAAGCAAGGGGAGAGTGAATCTGTTGTTTGATTTTTTCAGCTTGGACTTCGTCTACTACCCGGTGTCCTGGATTATGTGGCTCTGGTACAAGGCGTTCGCGTTCCTGTTGGGCCCGGACAACTTCTTCGCCTGGGCGCTGTCGGTGATGTTCCTGGTGTTCACCCTGCGTGCCTTGTTGTACAAGCCGTTCGTTCGGCAGATCCGCACCACACGGCAGATGCAGGAACTGCAACCGCAGATCAAGGCGCTGCAGAAGAAGTACGGCAAAGACCGCCAACGCATGGCGCTCGAGATGCAGAAGCTACAACGCGAACACGGCTTCAACCCGATCCTGGGCTGCCTGCCGATGCTGGCCCAGATCCCAGTGTTCCTCGGGCTGTACCACGTGCTGCGATCCTTCAACCGCACCACCGGGGGCATCGGTTTGCAGTCGATGTCGGTCGAGCAGAACAAGCTCATCGGTAACTACGTCTTCACCGCGGTCGACGTGCAGAACTTCTTGAAGGCAAATCTGTTCGGTGCCCCGATTGGCGCCTCGATGACCCAGCGCGGCGGGTTGGACGCCTTCGAACACTTCAGTCGTCCGGCTGTGATCGCGGTGGGCGTGCCGGTGATGATCCTGGCCGGTGTGGCCACCTACTTCAACAGCCGCGCATCGGTGGCCAGACAGAGCCCAGAAGCCGCGGCGAACCCGCAGACCGCGATGATGAACAAGCTGGCGCTCTACGTCTTCCCGCTGGGCGTGGTGGTCGGTGGTCCGTTCCTGCCGCTGGCGATCATCCTGTACTGGTTCGCCAATAACATCTGGACATTTGGTCAGCAGCACTACGTCTTCGGGATGATCGAGAAAGAGGACGAAGCCAAGAAGCAGGAGGCGCTGGCACGCAGGGCGGCGAACGCGCCTGCGCCGGGTGCTAAGCCCAAACGAGCCAAGCCGGCGTCGGCGCCCGGCGCGGGTTCGGCCTTGGAGACCGAGGCCACCGAGTCCGATGCGCCCGACGGGGCCGGAACCCAGGTGGACGCAGCCTCAGATGAGAAGCCGACCGGGAAGAGCTCGCAGGCTCCGTCGACCAAGCCGAACGCCGCGAACCGAACGACTGGCCCAGGCCGCACCCCGCGGCCCGGGGCACGGCCGAAGAAGCGCAAACGCTAGTACGCGCCTGAACTTGCCGGGGTTGACCTGCCAGCGCGGACAGCTCCAAGAAACCAATGCAAGAGACCGCGGCGTGAGGCCGCGAACACCAACCCGGGAATGAGGGGAGAGAAAGCCATGACGGACGCTGACACCACCGAGCTGGAATCGGATGCCGTGGCGGGCACGCCAGATGCAGAGGGTGCGGATTCTGCGGAGGATTCCGATGACCTTGAAGAGCGCTTGGTAGCCGAGGGCGAGATCGCCGGCGACTACCTCGAAGAACTCTTGGACCTGTTGGATTTCGACGGTGACATCGACCTGGACGTCGAGGGCAACCGCGCCGTGGTGAGCATCGACGGTAGCGATGATCTGAATAAGTTGGTCGGCCGCGGTGGCGAGGTTCTCGACGCGCTACAGGAGTTGACGCGCTTGGCGGTGCACCAGAAGACGGGCGTGCGTAGCCGGTTGATGCTGGACATCGCGAGCTGGCGCCGGCGTCGCCGCGAGGAGCTGGCGTCGCTGGGCGACAAGGTGGCGCGGCGGGTGGCGGAGACCGGCGAGCGCGAGGCGCTGTCGCCGATGACACCCTTCGAGCGCAAGATCGTGCACGACGCGGTCGCCGCGGTGCCTGGTGTGCACAGTGAGAGCGAGGGCGTCGAGCCGTCGCGGCGTGTCGTCGTGTTGCGTGACTGAGTCGTGACCGTCTGTGACCCGACCGTGATGGTCGGAGTTACAGAGATGTAGTTCGAGCGGACTCGGCTGCATGGGCGAGGATTCAACCGGGCCGGAAGAGCGGAGGGAATGTTTCACGTGAAACATGTCGATTCGCACGAGCCGGAAGCCACCCCGCCAATCGAAGCCGGGTCGGTTCCCGACGTCGTGTTTGGTGTCCGACGCGGAGTAGCTGAACGTTATGCGGAGATCCTGGCCACGGTCGGGGTGGAGCGTGGACTGATCGGCCCACGCGAATCCGATCGAATCTGGGACAGGCACATGCTGAACTCAGCCGTCGTCGGCGAACTGCTCGACCGGGATGCGCGAGTAGTCGACATCGGGAGCGGTGCGGGCCTCCCCGGGATACCCCTGGCGATTGCCCGACCGGATCTCGACGTGGTCTTGCTCGAACCGCTGTTACGGCGCAGTGAGTTCCTGACCGAGGTCGTCGACGAGCTCGGTTTGGCTGTGCGCGTGGTGCGGGGCCGTGCAGAGGAGCGTGCGGTGCGGGACGAACTAGGCGGCGCCGATGCCGTGGTATCCCGAGCGGTAGCAGCGTTGGACAAATTGACGAAGTGGAGTATGCCCTTGTTGAGGCAAGACGGACTGATGGCGGCAATGAAAGGCGAACGCGCTCCTGACGAAGTCGCGGAGCACCGGCGTGTAATGGTGGTATCGGGTGCCGTGGATGTCAGGGTGGTGAGGTGTGGCGTGAACATCGTGGAACACCCGGCGACCGTGGTTGCAGCGCGGCGCGCCCGGTCGGCCCGGAGGGCGGACCAGTGACCGCCACGAGGCGTGTCCGCGTCGACGCCGGCGTTTCGGCCGGCGACAACCAGTTCGCAGCGAGCTACGACGTGGTGATGACTACCGCGGGTGCGCCCAGCCCCTCGGTGAATGTTTCACGTGAAACATCCTCCGAATTCGACACCCCGATTGGCGCAGCGGCTGAACGCGCGGTGCGGGTTCTGCACGCCACTCACGACCCACTGCCACGGCCTCCGCAGCGGCGGCTGTTCACCATCGCCAACCAGAAGGGCGGGGTGGGGAAGACGACGACTGCAGTCAACCTCGCCGCGGCCCTGGCGGTGCAGGGGCTCAAGACGCTCGTCATCGATCTCGACCCCCAGGGCAACGCCAGCACCGCACTCGGAATCGCCGACCGCCAGTCCGGGACACCCTCGTCCTACGAAGTGCTCATTGGCGAGGTCACCCTGCGGGAGGCCCTGCGTCGCAGCCCGCACAGCGAGCGGCTGTTCTGCGTCCCGGCCACTATCGATCTGGCGGGTGCCGAAATCGAGTTGGTGAGCATGGTGGCGCGCGAGAACCGCTTGCGCAACGCACTGGCCCAACTGGACGACTTCGATTTCGACTACGTCTTCATCGACTGCCCGCCGTCGCTGGGACTGCTCACGATTAACGCGTTGGTGGCGGCCCCGGAGGTGCTGATTCCCATCCAGTGCGAGTACTACGCCCTCGAAGGTGTGTCGCAGCTGATGCGCAATATCGACATGGTGAAGGCACACCTGAATCCTCAGCTGGACGTCACCACTGTCATTCTCACCATGTACGACGGTCGGACGAAGCTCGCCGACCAGGTGGCCGAGGAAGTGCGTCGCTACTTCGGCGACAAGGTCCTGCGGACGGTGATCCCGCGCAGTGTGAAAGTCTCCGAGGCTCCCGGCTATAGCATGACAATCATCGATTACGATCCCGGTTCGCGTGGCGCGATGAGTTACCTCGACGCCAGTCGCGAACTCGCTCAACGCGATCGACCAGCCGCCGGGAGGGGATAAGCAATGACCAATCCGTCACGCAGGAAGGGCGGCCTCGGTCGCGGTCTGGCGTCGTTGATTCCCACCGGTCCGGTCGAAGGAGACGCCTCGACATTCGGGCCACGGATGGGTTCGGCGGCGGCCGATGTCGTGATCGGCGGTCCGCTGCCTGATGCCGCTGCGATGGGGGCGGTGTATCGGGAGATCGCGCCGTCGGATATCGAGCCCAATCCCCGTCAGCCGCGCCAGGTGTTCGACGACGAGGCTCTCTCGGAGTTGGTCCATTCGATCCGCGAGTTCGGTCTACTGCAGCCGATCGTGGTTCGTGCGGTCCAGGGATCGCAAGGCGGTGCGCACTATCAGATCGTGATGGGGGAGCGGCGGTGGCGGGCGGCCCAGGAAGCGGGCCTGTCGACCATCCCGGCCATCGTCCGCGAAACCGGCGACGACAACCTGCTGCGCGACGCCTTACTGGAAAACATCCACCGCGTTCAACTGAACCCGTTGGAAGAGGCGGCGGCCTACCAGCAGCTGCTCGACGAGTTCGGCGTCACCCACGATGAACTGGCCGCGCGCATCGGCCGCTCGCGTCCACTTATCACCAACATGATCCGCTTGCTGAAATTGCCGATCCCGGTGCAGCGCCGAGTGGCCGCGGGGGTGCTGTCGGCCGGCCACGCCCGCGCCCTACTGTCGTTAGATGCCGGGCCCGAAGCACAGGAGGAGCTGGCGAGCCGAATCGTGGCGGAGGGCCTTTCGGTGCGCGCCACCGAAGAGGCGGTCACCCTGGCAAACCGTGGCGATGGCGCGGCGCCCGCGCCGCCGCGCCGCAAGCCGATCCAGATGCCGGGCCTGCAGGACGTTGCTGAGAGGTTGTCGACCGCCTTCGACACTCGCGTGACGGTGGCCCTTGGCAAACGAAAAGGCAAGATCGTGGTGGAGTTCGGCTCGGTCGACGACCTCCAGCGAATCATCGATCTGATGACCGCGCAGCAGGCCTGAACAGGCATGACCCGACATATTCTGTAATTACGTCACTGTGACACTCAGCCGTTCCAGAGCCGTCTCGCGTCCGGCTGCGGGTGCCGCGATTCAACGGAGAAGTGGTGTGCATCAAGCGATTTCGTCTTCTTCCCGGCGGTCGCAACCGTCCGGTAGGCGCCCTCGAGCGCAACCGGCGGACAGCGTGCGCGCCACGGAGGAGTCGCAGCGCCAACACTGGCCGGACGGCGACCGACTCTCCTATTCTGGAAGGGTTGCCGGTGCGCATCCGCCTCACGACCGTCGGGCAGATAGCACTGCGGGCGGCCGCCCGCGCAAGAGTGAAGCCTTGGGCTCGGGTACCGCACGGAGGCTAGGAGACCAGTGTCAGCTCGGATTACAGCGCTGCGGCTCGAAGCCTTCGAGCAGCTCCCCAAGCATGCGCGCCGCTGCGTCTTCTGGGAAGTCGATCCGGCGACCCTCGGCAAGGACGAACACCTCGCCGACCCGGAATTCGAAAAGGAAGCATGGCTGTCCATGGTCATGCTGGAGTGGGGATCTTGCGGCCAGGTGGCGACGGCGGTACCCGACGAACGCAGCCAGACGGATCCGCCGTGTCTGGGATACGTCCTGTATGCCCCGCCGCGTGCCGTGCCGCGCGCCGGCCGCTTTCCCACCGCGCCGGTCTCGGCGGACGCGGTGTTGTTGACGTCCATGGGGATCGAACGCGGGCAGGCCGACGACGATCTGCCACATCAGCTGATCACCCGAGTCATCGAGGAGCTGATGCGCCGGGGTGTGCGGGCGCTGGAAGCATTCGGACGCACGCAGGCGGCGACCGAGCTACAGGAACCGGTGGATGCCGACGTGCGACCGGTGCTCGATGCCCTCGGCGACTGCTCGGTCGAACACTGCATCATCGACGCCGACTTCCTGATCGACGCGGGGTTCGTGGTGGTCGCGCCGCACCCGTATTTTCCGCGGTTGCGTCTCGAGCTGGAACAGGGGCTGGGGTGGAAGGCCGAAGTCGAGGCGGCCCTGGAGCGACTGCTGGAGAACGCTCAGTTGCAGCAGCCGGTCGGAGCGGCCTCTGCCGCTTCCGCGGGCAGCCACACCGCAGAGATCAGGAACCGCTGAGCCGGCTGGCCCGCTCGCGCTCCACGGACAATTCGTGGGCGAGCAGTTCGGCGAAGGTGAAAGTGCCCGTGGGACGGTCGTTCTTGCCCAACAGGTACAGCCGCTTGACCGCGGCAAGAATACCTTCGGCCACGGCGTCCCGGGTCTGCGTTGAGACGAGCATCTCCCGGTCACCCGGGTTGGTGATGTAACCGACGTCGACCTGGACGGTGGGCATCCTGGTCAACCGCAGCAGATCCCACGTCCGGCCGTGTACCCGGCAGTCACGTAATCCGGTGCGAGCCACCACTTCCCGCTGAATGAAATCGGCGAGGTTGCGCCCGATGGTGGATACCGAGCCGTGCGAATTGCCGAAGTGGAAGGACGCAACGCCGTTGGCCGACGGGCTGGTCTGGGTTTCGCAACGCAGGCTGATCATCAGGTCTGCGCCAACGGAATTGGCCGTGGCCGCGCGTTCGGCGTCAGACGGACTTCGGTTGGTCGGCCGGGACAGGAAGGTCTCCATGCCGATGGCATTCATCCGGCCCTCGAGCCGACTTGCCAAATCCCACAACACGTCTGCCTCGCTGATCGGGCCGGCCGGACCCTGGGTGATCAAACCGTGGTCGCCACCGCCGCGGCCCGGATCGATAATGATCCGCTTACCCGACAATTTGGGACCGGAGCTGCGCACCAGCTCTTCCTCGCGAATCGCGTGCGGCGAACCACCGCTGACCCGAGAACTCAGAAAGTACAGAGACCGCAACGTTTCCGGGCCGCAGATGCCGTCCGCGGACAAGCCGTACTCGCGTTGATAGGACATCAGCGCATTGTGCGTCTGCAAGCCGAAATGTCCGTCGACCAAACCGGTGTAGAAACCGAGGTCCTGCAACCGGGCCTGCAGCGTCGCCACGTCGTCGCCGTAGAGGGGGGCACCGAACTGGTGATACAGCGTGCGCGCACCAAGGCGGTAGGACGCTTCCTTCAGCGCGCGGTAGGTGGCCTCGCCGACGACGCCGTCGACCAGCAGCCCACGATGTTGCTGAAAGGCCCGCACCGCATGGTCGAGTTCGCCGTCGAACACGTCGACCGCCACGTGCCTGCCGGTGGTCAGGTCGTCGTCGGCGCTTTCCAGCATTCCCAGCGCGGCCAGCGCCGCCCGGATCTCGGTGACAGCGGACCCGCGGTCGCCGCAGCGCAGCGCGTCGCCGTCTTCGCGGCGCGGACTCGGCATACCAAGGGCCCTCCGGGACTCATTGACATCGCTGACAAAAGCAGCGCAGTTAATCGCTATTGTCGCAGATCCTCGCCGATATCGGGAAAAGCCCAGGCCAGTCCGGGGCTCGTTTCTGCAAGGAGAAGCGCGCGACAGCGGTACTCAGGACAGGTTGGGAACGGCGTCGGCGAGCTCGCGCAGCAACGCCGCCTTGCCCTTGGCGCCGACGATTCGTTTCACCGGCTCGCCGTCCTTGAACAGGATCAGCGTGGGGATGGAGACGACCTGGAAGTCGCGTGCGGTCTCGGGGTTGGCGTCCACGTCGATCTTGGCGACTGTGAGCGCGTCCGACCGTTCGGCCGCTATCTCTTCCAGCACTGGGGCCACCATCTTGCATGGCCCGCACCAGGTGGCCCAAAAGTCCACCAGCACAGGCTTATTGCTGGACAACACGTCGGTGCCGAAAGAGGCGTCGGAAACCTCGATCGTGGCGGACTTGCCGGAATCGCTCATCGTTGTGCTCCAATCAATTCGGTACTGTCGGCGGGTCCGGTCGCTTCGTGGTCGGCCAGCCACCGCTCGGCGTCGATGGCCGCCGCACAGCCGCTGCCGGCCGCGGTGATGGCTTGCCGGTAGGTGCGGTCCACCAGGTCGCCGGCGGCGAACACCCCATCCAGGGAGGTGCTGGTGGTGCGTCCTTGCACGAGCACGTAACCGTCCGGGTCCACCTCGACGGCGTCGCGGACCAGTGCCGAGCGCGGTTCGTGGCCGATCGCGACGAACACGCCGGTGACCGGCAGCGTCGTCTCCTCCCCGGTCACGGTGTCGCGCAGGCGCAGCCCGGTGACCGAGGTGTCGCCGTCGACCCCCAGGACGGCCTTATTGGTCAAGATGGTGATCTTCTCGTTGGCCTGCGCCCGGGCGAGCATGATCTTGGAGGCGCGGAACTCCTCGCGGCGGTGCACCAGGGTGACGCTGCGGGCGAACCGGGTGAGGAAGGTGGCTTCCTCCATCGCGGAGTCGCCGCCGCCGATGACGGCGATGTCCTGGTCGCGGAAGAAGAAGCCGTCGCAGGTGGCGCAGGAGCTGACCCCCCGGCCGAGTAGTTCCTGCTCGCCCGGCACCTGCAGGTAGCGGGCGGCCGCCCCCATGGCGAGGATCACGGCGCGCGCCCGGAACGTGTCGCCTTCGGCGGTCACGACGGTCTTGACCGGCCCCTCCAGCGACACCGATTCGACGTCCTCCATGCGCAGGTCCGCGCCGAACCGCAGCGCCTGCTCGCGCATCTGGTCCATCAGTTCGGGGCCGGTGATGCCGTCTCGGAACCCCGGGTAGTTCTCCACCTCGGTCGTGGTCATCAGCGCACCGCCGAACGAGATGCCCTCGAAGACCAGCGGCTTGAGTTGCGCGCGGGCGGTGTAGAGGGCTGCGGTGTATCCGGCCGGACCGGAACCGATGACGATGACATCGTGGATGGTGTCTGAGGAAGCGGTCATGCGTGCCTTTCGGAACGGAGGCTGATCAGTGAACGTGATCTGCAAATCCTACGAACGCCAGCGTAGGCGCGGGTGTTCCCGCCTGCGACGCACGACACTGACGCGTGCCGGCTAGGCGCGGGGGATCGCGGTCGTGGCCAGTAATCCGGTGTCGGCGGCGCTGCAGTTCAGCGCCACCGCGTAGGCCACCAGGGTGTCGGCGGTGTCGCCGCGCAGCACCAGCAGCACTCCGGGCCGGGCGTTGACTTCGACCGGCCGGGCGCCGAGCACCCGTTCGGTCGCGGGATAGCCCAGCCCGCCGAGGCAGGATGCGCGCTGGGAGGCGTTGCCCAGTGCGCCGAAATCGGGCGGGCGATGCGTCAGATCACGGATCTCCACATCGGACAGCGGGATCACCGGTACCGGAGTCGACACGGTGATGTGATCAGCGGTGACGGCCGTACTGGGCGCCGATTCCGGCTCGTTGAGCAGGGACGCGGTTCCGACGGCGATCGCCGCCACCGCCGCGCACAGGCCGGCGACGGCGGCGACGACACGAGCGGGGCGCAGGGGCGGTCGGGCGGCATGAGCGGCGCGCTGACCCCGCGGTGACTCGGCAACGGCGGCGACGACTTCCGGCGGAGCGTCGGGTGCCGGGGCCGTTGCGGCGGCGGCCACATCGCCGCGCACCCGCTGCAGTGCCTGCAGCGTGGCCGCCGCCTGCGGGTCGTGACGGATCCGCCGGCGCACGCGGGTCGCGGTGTCGTCATCGAGGAGCCCCGCCTGCAGATCGGCGAGGACCTCGACCGTCAGTGGCGGATCGTCCTCGGCGGCAGTCATCCGCACCAGTGTCCGCCATCGGCGGATCAGGGGCTAACTCGCCCCGACGGCGTTGGCACCGGCGCCGAGGTACCCCAGCAGATAGGCGAGCCTGGTGCGCCCGCGAGCGCACCGGCTCTTGACCGTGCCCTCGGGCACCCCCAACAGCCGCGCCGTCTCGGCGACGGTGTAGCCCTGCATATCGACGGCGACCAGCGCGGCGCGCTGCTGGATCGGAAGTCGCAGCAGTGCCCGCTGCACGACGATCGCCGTGTCCACCTGGGACGTGCGGTCGGCGACCGGGTGCACGTCCTGGAACTCGACGGTGGGTCGGGCTTGACTACGACGAAGCCGGTCCAGGCAGGCGTTGAGCACGATGCGGTGCAGCCAGGTGCCGACCGTGGCGTCGCAACGGAACGAGCTGGCACTGCGGTGCGCCGAGAGCATCGCCTCCTGGACCACGTCGTCGGCGTCTTCGCGGCTCAGGCTGGTCAGCCGGGCCAGCCGATAGAGCTGCCGGTGATGGCGGCGGAACAATTCGGCGAAGGCGTGGCAGTCGCCGGCCACATGTGCGGCCAGCAGTTCGGCGTCCGTGTGCTGTCGTCCCGCTCTGCAGAAACCCACCGCCGGACGGTAACCAATCGGTGGGCGCCCGGCACTTCACCCGAAGGTCAGGAGGCGGCCTGGATCGTGATGTCGGAGACGTCGGCGCGACTCTTACCGTCGGTGGTGCCCAGGGTGGAGATCCACACCAGCAGGTTCGACGTCGGCGCCGACGCGTTGACCTGAATGGTGTTGTGCCCGGGCTTGAGCGTGGTGGCCGGGGTCAGCACGGTGGTGTCCTCCAGCTTCGACGGACTCGGCGAGGAGGACGATCGGATCTCAACCTTGGTCCCGGTGCTGGAGATGTCGATGCCGACCACGCCGACCACCGTCGGCTTGGGCAGTTGCAACATCAAGCCGACCCCGTTCTTGAAGCCAGGGAAGGGCACGGCGTCGGAGTAGGTGTCGGTCTGCCACACGGTGGTCGGGTTGCCGTCGATCGCGTTACCCGCATCGCCGGGGTTGTCGGCGTCGCCGCCGGGGGAGAAAACGGTGGCTTTGGTGGGCTTGACGAAGCTGCCGGACGGCGTCGAGTTGCCGGGTGACTCCGAGGCTGCCGACGACGTCGGGTTGTTCAGGCCGAGCTGATCGCCCTTGAGGCCGCTGCCGACATCACCGAAGATCTCGCTGACCACCGAGGCGAGCACCAGCAGTGCCACCAGCAGGACGGCCGCTCCCGCACCGAGGCCGATCAGGATGTTGCGACGCCGGCGGGAGTAAATTTCCCCGCCGCGCTCGGCGGCGCGTCGCGGGGATGCCGGGGCCGGGGGTTCGGCGATCGGGCCGATCACCTCGGTGCGGTCAGCCACCGCGGTGGCTTGCTGTAGCAGGTTCAAAAGCGTTGAGGCGCTGCGTATTCCGCCGTCTTCCTGGACTGAGCGGACAGCCACCGCGGAGATCTGGAACGGGATGTCACGGTCGACCACGGTCGGTTCGACGGGGTGGCCGCCGGCGTCGCGGTCGGCCGGCGCCAGCCCGCTGCGTGTCCCGGACTCGGGCAGCGGCCAGCGGTTGACCAGCAACGCGTACAGCGAGGCCCCGATACCGCGGATGTCGTCTTGCGGGTTGGCGTCGGGCATGGTGGCGGGGTAGGCCAGCACCACGTCGCCGTCGATGCTCACCCGGACCCGGCCGGGATGGTCGATGGACAGCGCGACCCCGGCACGGTGTGCGGCGTCGGCGGCGGCCGCCAGCGACTGCATCGCCCGGATGGCCCCCACCGGCGACGGCGAGGTGTCGGCGACTTCCTGCAGGGACCCGCCGCGGATCCATTCCGAGACCACCAGACCGCCGGATCCGGTGTGCACGACGTCGAGGATGCGGGCGATACCGGGCTTGTCGATCCGGCTGAGCCGCAGGGTGCGGGACAGGATTTCCTGCAGCACGTCGTCGGGCAACGAGCCTTCGGGATCGATGAAGGTGAGGGCGACCTGCCGGTCCAGCGCGGTGTCCAGGGCCTGCCAGAAGTGCAGGGGCGGCGTGCCGCCGTGGGAGATGAGCAGCCGGTAGCGGCCGTTGGCGATGCGGGCCCCGGGCACCAGGTTGAGGTCGTCCTGCGGCGGGTCGGCGTCGCGTTCGCGGGGTGCATCGAACGGGATGGGTCCGCGCGGGTCCACCTCGCGGTGGAGTTGATCCCGTGACGTCGTGCCCCGACTCGGGATGTCGGGCTGGAAGTCGTCGCCCGCCATCGAACTCGGTGCTGCGTTATCCGAAGTGCGGTCGGTCACCTCCGGTCCTTTCCCTAGCCCGGCCCTGGCTACCGGAGGTCTGCGCCGGATCGGCTCCTGGACCGCATGTTCCCCCGGCAGGGACGAATTTCTTTGCTCAGGGTACGTGACGGGGCGACCCGCGGACGACACCGTCGCCTTGGCCGAGGGCGGCTGTCCGCGTCGGATTCGGCGGCGGACAGCTGCGGCGGCCGCCTGCGCTTCGGGGACACGCGCGCCCACCATCACCGCCGCCAGTATCGGCACCATGATCACGCCGAGCACGAACAGTCGCAGCAGTGAGCCCACGCCGCCGTGCTCGGTCCACCGGTGCAACCCGAGCAGTCGGTCGGCGACGTGGGCGACCAGCCCGGCCAGCAGCGACGCCGAGATCGCCACCAGGATCGTGCGCACCGTGCCGAGGTCGACCAGCGGACCGCCCTTGGGGCGTAGGCTGCGGCGCAGCAGGAAGTGCCCGACCACGGCGCCGGCCAGAAAGCCCAGCCCGTTGGCCGTTCCGAGGTAACCGGCGACCAGATCCTTGTTGTCGGTGACACGCGGGGCGAGCAACGAGCCGCCGATCTTCACCGCGGTGATCACCATGATGATCACGATCGGCGTCCACGGCTGCTCGCGGGCGTAGAAGACGCGCAGTTGCAGCAGCACCAGCGCGTAGGGGATCAAGGTGAACGCCGACAGCGCGATCGCCGCGCCCAGGTATCCGGCGTCCACCTGTCCGAAGTGCCCGTAGGCGAACAGCGCGCTGCCCATCGCCGGTCCGCCGACGGTCATGAACGCCACCGCCGGGATCAGCGTGATCATGGTCAGCCGGGTGGCCAGCGACAGGTCGGCCAGTACCGCCGGGATGTCGTCGGCGGCGGCGTTGCGGCTCAGCCGGGGCATCACCACCGTCAGGATCGTGACGCCGATCATGCCGAACGGCAGCATCAGCACCAGCCAGGTGTAGTTGTAGATCGCCGGACCGGACGCGGCGGCCGAGCTGGCGATCTGGTTGCCCACCACCAGGCCGAGCTGGCTGATCAACACGTAGAGCACCATGGCCGCGGCCATGGTGCCGAAGCGTTTGAGCCGATCGTCGAGTCCCCACAGTGGGCGCAGGCTGATGTGCTCGCGTCCGATGGCCACCAGCAACACCGCGGTTTGCGCGAAGACGCCCAGGGTGGTGCCGACGCCGAGCACCAGCAGCTTGGTGTTGCCCATCTCGACGGGATCTACCGACAGTTCGCCGGGAACGCCGAGATAGATGCCCAGCGTGGCGATCGCCACGACGTTGTTGACGACCGGCGCCCAGGCCGGCGGCCCGAAGACATTGCGGGTGTTCAGGATCGCCATGAACACCGAAGACAGGCCGTAGACCAGCACCTGGGGAAGCAGCAGATAGGCGAACGCGGTCGTCAGGGGTTCGTTGACCTCGGGGTTGCGGCCCAGCATCAGCCGCACCAGTAACGGGGCCGCGGCCACCGACAACACGGTGGCCACGATGAGCAGGGTGGTGGCCAAGGTGACCAGCCGGCGTACGAAGGCCGCACCGCCGTCGGGGTCGTCCTGCTCGGCGCGCGCCAGCACCGGTACGAAGATGGCGGTGAACGTCGCCTCCAAGACCAGGGCGGCCACCAGGTTGGGCAGCTGGTTGGCCACCGAGAACGAGCTGGACAGTGCCGCACCGAGAATCGCGGCCAGCAGGACGATCCGCGCGAAACCGGTGAGTCTGCTGATCAGTGTGGCGAAGGCCATGCCCCAGGACCGTGACACCACCGCGGCGTCGGACAGTTCTTCCTGGCGCGGCCGCTTGGGCGGGGCGGGTTGGCGTTGTTGCGGTGTCCAGCCCGGGCGCGGCGGCAGACCCGGCGGCGGCACCGTGCTTCGCGGTTGGGACAGCTGATGTCGGGGCGGTTGCGACGTCGGCCGCTGCGCGGCCGCCGGCTGCACCCCCCGGGGTGCGGGGTTCATACGCGATGCTCTTCGTGGACCCGTCGCTCGATCGCCGGCGGACCCGGCGCCCGCGTAGCCGGTCCTGCGGGCGGGGGGTCGGGACGGTCGAGGTCGGCGCGGTCCGGCTGGCCGCGGAAGCGGTGCCACAGTCGCCGCCCGGCCAGGGCGACCAGCACCGCCGCCGCGGCGAGCGTGATCGCGAACAGCACCTTGCCGTAGGCGTTGGAGTGCACCGACAATCGGACCGGCTCGCCCAGCACCGTCCCGTCGGGGGTCCGCAGGCCCACGTCGATGGCGACCCGCTGGGTGAAGTTGACCTCGATGGGGACCCGCAGCGGCAGGTAGCCCGGCGGCAATTCGATCTCACCAAGATCGGTGACCGTCATGCCGGGCGGCGCGTTGACCTGCAGCCGCACCCGGATGGGCACCGCAAGGCCGTTGTGCAACGCCAGCGGCAGCGGGCTGTGCTCGGTGGCCAGCGTGTAGGAGCCGCCCGGGTTGACGATCGTGACCGAGCCGAAGAAGTCGTTGATCGTGGTGCCCACCACCGCCAGACGTTGCTGGGCCAGGCCGTTGCGGGTGTCGGGTGGTACCGACTCGCTCAGCGCACGCAGCATGTCCTCGCGCAGCGGGGCGGTGTACTGCGGCCCGGTCAGGCCGGTGCGCTCATCGGTCATCAGGGCCGAGGTGAGCTTCCACAGCCGGCCCACCTGGCCGGCGATCTGCCCGGTGACGTCATCGCTGAACCTGCCCCGCTCCGACGGGTAGGCGCCGGGCGGCACCGGGGGTTCGATCCGGGCGGCGGCGTCGGCGACCAGCGCCGGCAGGGGCGGGGCACGGCCAGGCCGGAATGGATGGAGGTGGCCAGCGCGGTCAGGATGAACTGCGCGTCGTCGCTCTGCAGCGACCAGACTGCCGGCGGCACCAGGATCTGGGTGCGCGGAGCGGCTTCCGGGTTGAGGCTGCGCCACAGCATGGCCCCCAGTGCGTCCTGGCGCCGGGCGGTGACCGAATCGTGATTGACCCGGATGGACAGCGACGGGTCCAGATAGGTCGGGACGGTCGGGTTGGTCCCCGCCGCGGCCAGCGCGGCCCCGACGGCCGGGTCGAACGGCGCCGCCACGACCTGCGGTGAGAGCCGGCGCGGCGTGACGTTGGCGCTGCCGGCGTCGGCGGCGTCCTGGGCGGTCAGGTCGGCGGCGGCCACCGCGACCGTGTCGTCGTTGGCGTTGAGCAGGGTGACGGCGCGGCCGGTCAGCGGGCCGTCGGGCAGCAGCGCCGTGCCGCGGACGGAGGTCACGTCGAGGATGCGGTCGATGATCTCGCCGTTGCTGACAGTCGCGGTGGAGCTCAGCCCGGGGTCGTTGACGCGCTGCAGGGCGTCCAGGTCGGCCTGGGCATACGGCAGCGGTGCCACGCAGGTGCGGTGGGCCAGGGCACGCAACCGGTTGAGCCATGTCGTTGCGGCGGCCTGGCCGGTGCCCGGGTGGGTGGGGGTGCCAGGGAGTTGCGCGGGCCCGTCAGCTGAATTGGAGACCACGTAGCCGCCGGTCATCGCGTTGACGGTGACCATCAGGTCGGGGTCGACCGCCAGGCACAGCGCGCGCCCGACGGCGCCGTCGGGGTCGACGTCCCTGCTGGTCGCCAGTTCGGCCGCCGACAGCAGGGTGTCGAGGCGGCCGCCGTTGGCCAGGGAGTTGGCCAGGTCGTCGTCGACCAGTCGGACCGGGATGGTGCCGCCGGGGACACCCGGCGCGAGGCGGGGACGGTCGGCCAGGGGCCACAACATGGTGATCCACACCGGCTTGGTGGTCTCGGGAGCGACGGCGGGGGCGGCCTCGGCGCCGCCGGCTTTGTCCGGGGGGACACCCACCACCGGCAGCAGGAATCGCGCGTTATCCAGTCGTGCGGGCGCGCCATAGTCGGGAGTGCCGTTGACGTTGACCAGGACGGGGAAGATGCCGGGCTTGTCGACGGCCAGCGACGGCGTGGTGAGCGAGCGCAGCGGCGCGGACAGGGTGAACCCGGCTTGCTGACCGCGCTGCAGTTCGGGAGAGACGGTGAGGAAGTCCGCCGCGGCCTCGTACTGGTCCGTGCTGCCGTCCAGTGAGGTCCGCAGACCGGTCGAGGCGGAAACGGCGGAGGCGTGCTCGAGGCGGACCATCACGTCGCGGACTGGGCGGTCGCCGATGTTGGTGACCATGCCGCTGACGGTGACGACGGGGTCGCTGGTGGTGGTGACGACGTCCGGCGACACCTGATCGATGCGGACCTGGACGAAGGGGGTCGCGGTGGGTTCGCCCGCGCCGGCACGCGGTGCGGTGAGCAGCATCCCGAAACCGGCCAGGATGCCGATCACTGCGGCGAGACGCACCAACCTGGCCCAGCGGGAGAACGGCGCCGTCACGGCCCCCGCCCGTGACCGTTCTTCTTGCCCGGTTCCGGGTCGTTGGCGTGACGGGTGCGCGAGTGGGTCTGGGGCCGCCGAGGGGCGCTCGGCGGGAGCGGCGGAAGCGCCTGCTCGCCGTCGTTCTGCAGCTTGTCGATCAGTTCGTCGGCCCGTTCGGCCAGGCGGCGTTCGTCGGCGTAGGCCAGCCGGACGGCAGTTCCCGAATCGGCACCCACGCCACCTCGGCCACCTCCAGGTCTTCGTCGCACAACTCCCCACCCAAGAACCGCATCAGATAGTGGTGCACGGTCTTGTGCACCCGTCGTCCGTCGGTGACGAACCAGTAGTCGATGCGCCCCAGCGCGGCAAGCACGCCGCCGCGGATCCCGGTCTCCTCGGCGACCTCACGGATGGCGGTCTGCTCGGCAGTCTCACCCATCTCAATGTGGCCCTTGGGCAGCGACCACAGCATCCTGCCACGCCGGTCGATGCGCCCGATGAGGGCGGCCACCTGTGTTTCGCGGGGCCCGTCGATGCCGTCGATGACCAGCCGCCGCGGCGGAGGTTTCATGCACGGTGCGCATCCGGTCGGGGGCTCGACGGGGCCGGGGGCGCCGCTTGGCAGCGGCGGCCGGGGTGGGTACCGTGTCGGCGGCCGGCGGGCTTTCCGTATTGTTCTCAGCCGGACGTGCGCCGCCACGACCGCGACGCCGGCCCCGGCGTCTACGTGGTTTGGCTTGTTCGCCCTCCGACACCCAAGCGATATTAGCTGGCACGGGCCGGTGTTCCTGATGCACTCGCCGTCAGTGGGCACCTTTGGTCACCTGAGTCACGTCTGGCTCAGGCGTCACTCTGATCTCCGGATTGGTCGGTCGGGTGTTTGCCCGTGTTTGCCCATAGCGCTTCGAGTGTGCCGTGACGGCGGGATTCTGCCTGCCTGGGCGCCGTGGACGCACACCCGAAGCCGTGGACGCACACTCCAAGCGCCAGGACGTGCGCTGAGTCACCACGGCATTCCTATTAGGCTCACCGAACGTGGCCGAAACCATCCCGGATGCCGAACTGCTGACCGCCGCCGCGGTCGCGTTGCATCAATACGCGCCCCAGTTGCGCGAGCTGGGTGCGGCATTCGCGGCGGCCGGTCACGAGTTGTACCTGGTCGGCGGGTCGGTGCGCGATGCCGTGCTGGGCCGGCTGAGCCCGGATCTGGACTTCACGACCAACGCGCGGCCCGAGCAGATTCAGGCGGTGGTGCGCCCGTTCGCCGACGCGCTGTGGGACACCGGCATCGAGTTCGGCACCGTCGGTGTCGGCAAGGACGGGCACCGGCTCGAGATCACCACGTTCCGGGCGGATACCTACGACCAGGTGACGCGCCATCCCGAGGTGCGCTTCGGCGATCGGCTGGAAGACGACCTGGTGCGCCGCGACTTCACCGTCAACGCGATGGCGGTACGCATCACCGCCGAGGGCCTCGGGGAGTTCCTCGATCCCCTCGGCGGCCTGGTGGCTCTGCGGGCCAAGGTGCTCGACACTCCGATGCCCCCGGAGGTGTCTTTCGGCGATGACCCGCTGCGGATGCTGCGCGCGGCGCGGTTCGTCTCCCAACTCGGCGTCATCGTGGCGCCGCGGGTGCTGGTGGCGATCGAGCAGATGGCTCCGCAGCTGGCCCGGATCAGCGTGGAGCGGGTGGCGGTCGAGCTGGACAAGATGCTGCTGGGGGGCACCCGGTAGCCGGCATCGACCTGCTGGTGCAGACCGGGATGGGTGAGGTGGTGCTGCCCGAGATCGGCGGCATGCAGATGGCCATCGACGAGCACCACCAGCACAAGGACGTCTACCAGCATTCGCTGACCGTGCTGCGCCAGGCGATCGAACTCGAGGATGAGGGGCCCGATCTCGTGTTGCGGTGGGCGGCGGTGCTGCACGACATCGGCAAGCCCGCCACCCGGCGCCACGAACCCGACGGCGGGGTGAGCTTCCACCACCACGAGGTGGTCGGGGCCAAGATGGTGCGCAAGCGGATGCGGGCGCTGAAGTACTCCAAGCAGATGGTCGACGACGTCTCGCAGCTGGTGTACCTGCACCTACGGTTCCATGGCTACGGCGAGGGCAAGTGGACCGATTCGGCGGTGCGCCGGTACGTCACCGACGCCGGGCCGCTGCTGCCCCAATTGCACAAGCTGGTGCGGGCGGACTGCACGACCCGCAACAAGCGCCGGGCCGCCAGGCTGCGGGCGTCCTATGACCGGCTGGAGGAGCGGATCGCCGAGCTGGCCGCTCAGGAGG
The DNA here is from genome assembly GCF_017086405.1 of Mycobacterium gordonae. Taxonomy (NCBI): domain Bacteria; kingdom Bacillati; phylum Actinomycetota; class Actinomycetes; order Mycobacteriales; family Mycobacteriaceae; genus Mycobacterium; species Mycobacterium camsae. Next base: position 7,083,621 of record NZ_CP070973.1, on the reverse strand, counting down.
ATCTGGACCGGGTGCGTCCGGACCTGGACGGCAACGAGATCATGAGGCTGCTCGACATCCCGGCCGGGCCGCAAGTGGGGGAGGCGTGGCGGTTCCTCAAGGAGCTGCGGCTGGACCGGGGGCCGCTGTCGAACGAGGAGGCGACGGCGGAGTTGTTGGCGTGGTGGACGACGCGCAAGTCCGACCGAACGCAGTAGTGCAGTAGTGCGACTCCGCTGAATACGTGAAGTCTTTCGCCGGCACCGGCCAGCGCGGCACCGACCGGGATCAGCACGGCATAGGCAGGGAACCTGTCGCCGCGGATTCCCGTCAAAACCGGCATGGATTACTGCTTGGGCGGAGAAGACGGTGCGGCATCCATCTGGAGTCGGATACCGGATCTGGACCTCGACAGCGATGGCACCCTCGACGCGATCGGGCTGGATCTGGACGGTGACGGTCTACGGGACGATGCACTGGCCGATTTCGATGGCGACGGCCTGGCCGACCATGCGGTGCTCGACGTCGACGACGACGGCACCCCGGAGAGCCATTTCGTAGACGACGGGTCGGGAACGTGGGCGGTCGCGGTCGACCGCGAGGGGCAGGTCCGGTGGTTCGGCCTGGATGGAGTGGAACACCACGGTGGTCCATTGGTCGACTTCGACGGGCACGGGCGTCCCGACGATCGGCTCTTCGACACGGACGGCGACGGGATGGCCGACCGGGTGGTCTGCGCCGGGGGGGAGTGACCGGATATCTCGATACCGATGGCGACGGGACCTGGGACCTTCGTCTGTCGGATACCGACGGTGACGGTTCAGCCGACGGCGCCGCGGCGGTATGAATTCATTTGAAATGGAGAACGGCTAATGATTCGGCACCAATAATTCGGTCGCTCCACGGTTTGACAGGCTCGCATTTCTCGTGTGCACTAAACCACCTGGTTAATGCCTGTGTATCAACGGCATTGAGTGAAGTGACAGCCCGCCGACGCTGGTCTACTTTTACGCAGACCCGAGCTCGGGGAGTGCAATTAATTGAGGGAGACGTAAATAATGGCAAACGCGACCGTTGTCACTCCGGAACTGCTGCGTAGTACTCAGCAGCGAATTGAAACACGATTGCAGGAGGCTGTGGCGATCGCCAATCAGTACCTCAGTGGTCACGAAAACATCATCAGCGCCACCGGGTGGGCGGGCGACGCCGGCTCGACCTCGCTGAACACGGCGGGTCAAATCCACCACGATCTGCAGCAGATCATGTCGGGTGGTCAGCGGCTGGCGCACGGACTCGGCCAGGCCGCGGTGCTGATGGAGAACCACGAGGCAGACGCGGCGCACGACCTCAACGGCGTCTTCGGCGGAGGAGCCCAAGCGGTCTGAATCGCATCGTTGTTTCGCTCCGGAATTGCTGAACCACCCACGTAAGGAATCACCGTCATGACAGATCAGATCGTTTACAACCACGGCGCCGTCATCGGCTTCGCCGGTGAAGTCGGTAGCCAGGCCGCGCAGCTGATGGAAATCCACGCCGACGTCCTGCACATGACCCAGGCGCTCGGCGACTTCTTCCAGGGCCACGGCGCGACGGCTTTCTTCGACGCCCAGCAACAGATGTTGCACGGGCTGGAAGACCTTATCCAGACCGTCAGCCGACACGCGCACACCGTGCAGAACGTGGACGAAATGGCCCAGGCTACCGATGCCCAGCTGGGCACCTTGTTCACCTAGCAGGTTTGAGCGGGCCGACGGGGCGCATGCATAGCGTGCGCCCTTGGCCTGCATTGAGGGACAACGTGTTAACGACCACCGTCGACGGGCTATGGGCCCTGCAAGTGCTCACCGGGATCGAGACGATCGCGCCTGAGCTGGGTCTGCGGCCGCATCTGCCCAGCGTGGAGCCCAGGCCACTCGCCCTGCACCATCCGGTCGCGGCCGAGTTGCGTGACGCCGGTGTCATCGACGGCGTCGATGCGGTGGATCCGGCGGTGGTGGAGTGGCTGACGGTCCTGTCACGCCGCGATGTCGCGCTGATCATGCAAGTCCGTGCGCCCGGTGACGGGGAACCGGCCCGGGTTTTGCTTGCCAGGTTCGCGCAGTGGTGGGTCACCCTGGAGCGGTCCGCGGATTTGATCCGCATCCGCGGCGCGGGTGTGGCGACCGCCGAGGCAACGGCGAGCACGGTGCTCAACAGAGAAATCGAGCGGCTGTGCGGCCAACACGAGCCGGCGCCGCTGCGGCCCGTAACCCTTGACGCCGCCGCGATGCGGGCCGCGGCGGCCGGCGGGCAGACACTGCACGATTTCCTGGCTGGACAGCGCCTCGACGCCGACCAGCTGCGACTGCTGACCCTGGCCGCAGACTCGAACCGGTCGGCACAAGCCTCGATCGTCGCCACCCAGTCGGGAGTGGAAACGGGGCGTTTCGGACGAACCCATATCGACCCGGGCGCGGTGACCATCGCCGACACCGAACAGGGGCGGTTGGTTGCCGAGGATGTCGAATCCGGAGGACAGCCGTGGATCATCATCGGCCCCGGCACCACCGGCAATATCGCCGCCGCGATCACCCGCATGATGCGGCGCCTGCCGGCTCATCAGGACTGGCACTCCTACCGCAAAGTTGTGTAGTCGAGAGGGATCACCGACGTGTTAGTAATTGCGCTGTGACGAATACGTGGAACGCAGGTCCGAACGCCGCCGAACCGACCGGGCGTTACCAGCACCAAGAATCCGTCTCGGGAACGCTACGCATTTCCGATATGGTGGCACCCCGCAAAGTCCCGCCCGGCTCGGGTTGGCGCAAATTCCTTTACGCAGTGTCGTTCCAGACCATCAATCTCGGGGAGTCGCCCGCCGAACGGCACTACCGGGAACTGCAGACGCGCATCCGGCGCCACATCCGCAAGCAGTACGTCATCGGAGTGATCTCCGGCAAAGGTGGCGTCGGCAAGACCACGATGACCGCCTGTATCGGTGGAGTGTTCCGGGAATGCCGCCCGGACAATGTGGTCGCGATCGACGCCGCCCCCGGGTTCGGGACGCTGGCCGGCCGCATCGACGAGTCTCCACCCGGGGACTATTCCGCTGTCCTGAACGACACCGACGTCCAGGGCTACGCTGACATCCGGGAACACCTGGGGCAGAACAGCATCGGGCTCGACGTGCTGGCCGGCAACCGCGCGTCGGACCAACCGCGGCCGTTGGTGCCGTCGATGTTCACCGGAGTGCTGTCCCGACTGCGCCGTACCCACACCGTCATCGTGGTCGACACCTCCGACGACCTGGAGCACCCGGTGATGAAGGCGGTGCTCGACGCGTGCGATGCGCTCGTGTTCGTCTCGGGTTTGACCGCCGACACCTCGCTGCCGGTGACACGCGCTATCGACCTGCTCCGCTCGATGGGTTTTCACGAATTGGTGTCCCGCAGCACCGTCATCCTCAACGACAGCCGAAATAAATACGATCCGGATGCCCGCAAATACCTCACCGAGCGCTTCCGGCAATCCGGGGCGACGGTCGAATTCATGCCTTACGACCCGTATCTGGCCAAGGGCGGCATCATCGACACCCGCCATGAACTCAGAAAGCAATCACGACTTCGGTTGTTCGAGATCACCGCTGGGTTGGCCGACAAATACATTCCGGACGCCGACAGGCCACGTTAATGGCGAAGGTTTCATTTCCGGCACGGTGTGCGGTTGCCGTCGTCTGCGGTGAGCACCTGCTGTCCCAGGTCTACCCGGCTTCGGTGCCGATCGAGGTGTTCCTCGACAATGCCGTGGAACTGCTCAACGACGAGCTCAAGCGCCGTGGGCTAAGCGGGCTGGACGCCGGCACCGGCTACGAGTTGCACAAGGCCAACGGGGTGCGGCTGGATGTGACCAAGACGCTCGACGAACTCGGCGTCGAGGATGGTGCCACGCTGACGCTGGTGCCCGCGGTTGACGGGGAGTCCTTCGAGCCGCAATACGAGTCGCTGTCCACCGGGCTGGCCCGGGTGGGTAAGAGGCTCTTCGAACCGGTCACGGTGCGAACCGCTGTCCATACGGCGCTGGCCATCACCGCGGCCGCCGCCGCCACGCTTGCGGGCCTGGCTGTGCGGCAACGCATTTCGACGGACGCGCTGACGCCCAGCATCCTCTCCGGAGGTGCCGGGCTGTTGACGGCCGGAGGGGCTGTCGTGGTGTGGCGGTGGTGGCCGCACCGAACGGACATGATCGACGGGCTGGGGTGGCTGGCCGTACCGCTGTTCGCGGTTGCCCTGGCCGGCGGCGCGCCGGGGCATCTCGGAGCGGCCCACATCTTCATCGCCGCGTTGACCGCCGCGGTCTCGACCTGGGCAATCACCGCCGCGACCGGACGGTACCTGAGTTCGGCAGCGGCGGTGGTGACGCTGTGCACCTTGGCGGGAACAGTCGCAGCCGTGCGGATGTGGTGCCCCGTTCCCGGCCAGTGGTTGGGCATGTGCACCCTGATCGCCCTGCTGTTCCTGCTGACCGTGGCACCGACGATCGCGCTGTGGATTGCGCGGATCCGCCCGCCGTACTTCGGCTCGATCACCGGGCGCGACCTATTCCGGCGCGGCTCGGGACTTCCTGCCGATGCCGTCTCTCCGGTGAGCGAGGGCAGCGAGGGCGCCGACGAGGACGCGAACCCCGACACCACTCCGCGGGGCGCGCAGATCGCCGCGGCCGCGATCCGGGCCAACCACGTGTTGACCGGAATCTGCGTGGGTGCCGCGGCAGCGTTGCCCGCCGCGGTGTGGTCCTCGCTGATGCCGGGCCGTCACCGCGCCACGGCCGCCGCGGTGCTCGCCGCGCTTTTCGTGGTGATCTTCATCAGCCGGGGGCGGGCCTTTGCCGACAAACGCCAAGCCGTTGCGCTGGTATCCGGGGCGGCGACCGCGACCTGTGCCGGTGTCGTCAAATATGTCGTGCACGAGCCGGCGTCGTCGGCCCAGGCACTCCTCGCGGCGGCCGTGTTGCTGGTTGCCTTCGCGAGTGCCGGGCTGTTGGCGGCGTTGCTCGTTCCGGTAACGAGGTTCACCCCGCTGGTCCGGATGGCCGCCGAATGGGTTGAGATCGCGGCCATTATCGCCGCACTGCCGATGGCAGCCTGGATCGGCGGCCTGTTCAACTGGGTACGGATGCGATGACCCGGCCAACTGCGACCGGTCGGCGGCTGTGCGCCGTTGCGCTGGCCGGTCTCGTCGTCAGCGTCTCCACGAGTTGTCCCGTCGCACAGGCGATTCCACCGCCGACGATCGACCCTTCCCGGGTCCCCGCGGACGGCAGGCCAGCCGCTGACCAGCCGATGCGACAAAGCAATATGTGCGCGCGAACGATCACCGTGGCCGATCCCAATGTTGCGGTCACGGCGCCGGGTTTCACGATGCTCAACATCGGCAAGGCCTGGCAGTATTCGACCGGTAACGGGGTGCCGGTGGCGGTCATCGACACCGGGATCAATCCCAGCCCGCGGCTTCGGGTGGTCGCCGGCGGCGATTACATCATGGGCGGCGACGGCCTGATGGACTGCGACGCCCACGGCACCATCGTCGCGTCGCTGATCGGTGCGGCGCCGCAGGGCAGCCCGATGCCCGCCCCGATGCCGGCCACCCCGGCCTTCCGGCCGCCGGCCGGACCGCCGCCGGTGGACAGCGCGCCGCCGCCGCCCGGGGGCCCGCCGGCGCCACCCGCGCCGCCGCCGGCGCCCACCCCCGTCACCGTCACCGAAACCAGACCGGCACCACCGCCACCGCCCGGTGATGAACCGTCCAACGCGCCCGGGGACCCCGGCGTCGGGGGGACCGACGTTGCGGAGGTGCCAGCCCCGCCGCCGGGAGCACCCGACGGCGTCGTGGGGGTCGCACCGCATGCCGTGATCATCTCGATCCGCCAGTCCTCGCGGGCGTATGAGCCGGTCAATCCCGGACCGGGCGACACGGAGGTCCGCAAGAAGGCGGGCTCCATCGCCACGCTGGCCAGCGCCATCGTGCACGCCGCCAACATGGGCGCCAAGGTGATCAACATCAGCGTGACATCCTGCGTGCCTGCCGCCGACCCGCTGGATCAGGCGGCAATCGGCGCGGCCGTGTGGTACGCCGCCACGGTGAAGGACGCGGTGATCGTCTCCGCCGCCGGCAACGACAGCGAAGACGGTTGTGCCCAGAACCCGTCGTTCGACCCGTTGGATGCCTCCGATCCCCGCGACTGGCACCAAGTGAAAACCGTGTCCTCGCCGTCGTGGTTCTCCGACTATGTGTTGGCGGTGGGGGCGGTCGACAACACCGGAGCGGTCATCGCCAAGAGCCTGGCCGGGCCCTGGGTGGCCGCGGCAGCGCCCGGTGTCGGCATCATGGGGCTGTCTCCGCAATCCGGTGGTCCCGTCAACGCCTACCCGCCGATCCGGCCGGGCGAGAAGAACATGCCGATCTGGGGCACCAGCTTCTCCGCCGCCTATGTCAGTGGCGTCGCCGCCCTGGTGCGGGCCAAGTATCCGGGTCTGTCCGCCCACCAGATCATCAACCGCATCATCCAGACGGCACACAATCCACCGCGTGGAGTCGATAACCAGGTCGGCTACGGAGTCGTCGATCCGGTGGCCGCGCTGACCTTCGACGTGCCTGCGGGGGAACGACTTCCGCCCGCGTCGCACAGCAGGATCGTCACGCCGGCGGCCCCGCCGCCCCCGCCCGATCACCGCGCCCGCACCGTCGCGTCGATCTTCGGGGCGCTCGTCGTCGCTGTCGTGGCGGCAGCGGCGCTGATCACCCGGGCACGGCGGGCACGATGACGCACCGCAGCGGGCCGGCCGTCATCGCCGGCATCTTCCTCGCCACTCTGATCGGCTGGGCCGGCGGCGGATATATCGGCGCCGCAACGGGTTTGGCACTCGGACTGGGTTTCGCAGTGGTGCCCTGGCGGGGCCAGACCGGCTGTTCGTGGCTCACCTTGTGGTGGCGGCGCCGCCGTACGTTTCGGTGGACCGACCCGCATACGGTGGCCAACGACCGGGCCGGCGGGGGCGTGCGCTTCCAGGACGGCATCGCGGTCGCCGCGGTGCAACTGCTGGGCAAGGCTCACACGCCCACCGTCTTCACCGGCTCCACCTCGACCCACACTGACAACGCGGTTGACATCGCCGAGTTGGCACCGCTGCTGCGGCAGAACCTGGGGCTACAGGTCCAGTCGCTCAGTGTCGTGAGCACCGGTGCCCGGCGGCGAGCCACCGGGGACTATCCCCGGGTCTACGACACGTTGATCGGCACCCCACCGTACGCCGGGCAGCGCGAAACGTGGCTCGTCGTAAGAGTTTCGGCGCTGGCCAACGTGGATGCGTTGCGGTCCAGAACCTCGGTGGGCACCGCGACGCTGGCCGCCGCGCAGCGGATCAGTGCGGCGATGCGGCAGCGGGGCATTCGCGCCAAGGTGGCAACAGCCACCGACATCGTCGAGCTGGAGCGCCGACTGGGCGCCTCGGCGCTAGACGTGCTGAACCGCCGGTGGGGTTCGGTGCGAGGAGAAGGGGGCTGGCTGACCACGTACTGGTACCGGCCGGCGGATATCAACTCCGAGAACCTGGCACAGGCGTGGGCGACCCGAGCCGACGGAATCACGCAGAACGTCACACTTTTCGACGACGGAAGCCTCACCGCTACGGTCACCATCCGCAGCGCGCAACCGCCGACGGCGCCGCCGGGCATGTTGTTGCAGACATTGCCGGGCGAGCAGGCCACGGCTCTGGCTGCCAACCTGTGCAGGCCGCTGCCGCAGCTGCGCGGCATCCGGCACGGGCCCTTGGCCGGCCCGCTTGTCATGCCGATCGGCCCCTCCGGAGTCCTGCTGGGCAAAGTTGAGGCCGGGAACAGGATGATGTTGCCGCTGGATGATCCGGGCGAATTCAGCCGGGTCCACATCGCCGCCCACGATGCACTTGCCAAACGCATCGTGGTGAGGTTGGCCGGAGCGGGCGAGCGAATCACGGTACACACTCGAAACACTAAGCGCTGGAACAGTGTTCGGACACCGGATATCGCCGTCACCGAACTGGCCAAACCGATGACGGGTACCACGGTCAGCGTGGTCGACGGAACCGTCACTCCCGCGCCCCGCCCGAATACGGTTGTTTCCGTGGGGGAGCCGGGTGCCCAGTACCGTGGCTCGGCGAATGTGCTGATCACCGAGGTCGGCCCGGCGACCCTGTCGGTCGTGGCCGGCGGCCGGGTTCACACTGTCGAGGTAGAGTTGTTTCGCGCCGAGAATCGTTATGTGTCAACCGAGCCCGGCAGTCTGCGCAGCGGGGACCTGGCAGCCGCGGATGCGCCATGACCAGCAGCACCATGACCGCCGCCGCACGCAAGCGGTTCGACCAGGGAATGGCCTTGCTGGACAGGGATCCGGTGGAGGCGGGGACCCGGTTCCGCGAGGCGACGGAGATCGATCCGTCGATGGCCGACGCCTGGCTGGGCCGGATCGCCGCGGGCGACGAGTCGTTGACGACGGTGCAGCAACTGTACAGCTACGGGTCGCGACTGCACCGGGAGACGAACCGGCTCGGAGTACGACTCGCTGCCCCGATCAAAGCCGGCCCTTATCTGTCGATTTCGGTGACGGAGGCGTCGCACGCGGGGTTGTCGTTGGCCAGCGCTCTGGTCGATGCGGGCCGGTACGGGGAGGCGGACACGCTGCTGGGTGATGCCGCCCTGCTGGACACTTGGGAAAATCACCAGTGGCAGCAGTACATTCAGGCGTATCTCATGTTCGCCACACAACGGTGGCCGGACGTGATTTCAGTGGCGGCAACGGTTCTCCCGCCACAAGCCATCATCATGTCCGCGGTCACCGCCGCCACCTGCACGCTGGCTGCGCACGCGGCGGCCCATCTGGGCCAGGCACGTGTTGCGCTCAGCTGGACCGATCGGGTGGAGGTACATCCGATTGCCGCCGGCCCGCGCCGTACCCGCAACGAGAACGCCATCACCGCAATCGATCCCGGAGACTATCCGCTGATCGCCGCCGACCTGGCTTATGTGCGGGGGATGGCCCACCGCCAGCTCGGCGATGAAGCACAGGCGCAGGAGTGGCTGTCCAGGGCCACTGTCAACGGTGCGTTGATGGTGTCCGCCAAGCAGGCGCTGGCCGACACCAGTCTGCAGCTGCTGATTACCGACGAGGAGACCATCGGCACCCGTACGGACAAGTGGGATTTCAGAACCCAGCGATCGGCACAGCAGCGCACCGATGCCGAACACGAGGAGCGGCGAAACCAACTGCTGCAAGAGGGTCGGGCGCTGCTCGACAACCAGGTCGGACTGGCCGAAGTCAAGCGTGCGGTCGCCGAGTTGGAGGACCAGATCGAGGTGCGGGCATTGCGCCTGGCCGCCGGATTGCCGGTGGCCAATCAGACCAACCACATGTTGCTGGTCGGTCCACCGGGTACCGGAAAGACGACCACCGCCGAAGCGCTGGGAAAAATCTACGCTGGCCTGGGCATCGTCCGTCACCCCGAGATCGTCGAAGTGAAGCGGGCCGACTTCTGCGGCGAGCACATCGGGGCTTCCGGACCGAAAACCAATGAGCTGATTGACCGTTCATTGGGGCGCGTGTTGTTCATGGACGAGTTCTATTCACTGGTGGAACGCCACCAGGACGGGCGGCCGGACATGATCGGCATGGAGGCAGTCAACCAGTTGCTGGTGGCACTGGAGGTGCACCGGTTCGACTTCTGCTTCATCGGTGCCGGGTACGAGAAGGAAGTCGACGAATTCCTCACGGTGAACCCGGGTTTGGCCGGACGGTTCAACCGCAAGCTGCGCTTCGAGTCGTACACGCCGCAGGAGCTGGTGGAAATCGCGGTGCGCTACGGCAACCCGAGAGCAACGGTGATCGAACCGGCCGCGGCCGAGGCGCTGGCGGCGGCCTGCGCGACCTTGCGTTCGTATCAGGCCCCGGATGGCACGCACGGCGTCGACCTCATGCAGAACGGTCGGTTCTCCCGCAACGTCGTGGAACGCGCTGAGCGGCTTCGGGATTCGCGGGTGGCCGCCCAACACCGCAGCGCCAGGGGATCGGTGACGGTCGATGACCTACGGACCCTGCGCACCCGGGATGTGATCACCGCAGTGCGCGAGGCCTGCGCCGAAAAGCACGTGCCGATCGAGCTGTAGGGCTACACCTCGACGACGACCGCCCCGCCCTGACCGCCGCCCGCGCACATCGCGGCTACGCCGATCCCGCCGCCGCGGCGCATCAGTTCATAGGTCAGCGTGGTCACCATCCGCGCGCCGGACGCCGCGATCGGGTGACCGAGACTGCAGCCGCTGCCGGAGAAGTTCACCTTCTTCTCGTCGATGCCGTACTCCCGGCAGGCGGCGATCGGGACCGAGGCGAACGCTTCGTTGATCTCCCACAACGCCACGTCGTCGACTGAGAGCCCGGCTCGCTGCAGCACCGTGCCGATCACCTTGACCGCGCCCAACCCACAGTCCCGGGGCGCCACACCGGCGGCAGCCCAGGCGCGCACGGTGCCCATCACGGTCAAGCCCTGCGCGGCGGCATAGTCGGCGTCCACCAACGCCACCGCCGCGGCGGCGTCATTGGTCCCGCTGCTGTTGCCGGCGGTGATCGAGAAGCCCTCGATCTCCGGGTGCAGCACCTTCAGGGCGGCCAGCTTCTCCACCGTGGTATCGCGGCGAGGGTGCTCGTCGACGGCGAACTCGGTTACCGAGCCGTCGAACTGGGTGATCTTCAGCGGCAGGATCTCGTCGGCGAACTTGCCGGCGTCCTGCGCGGCTACGGCACGTTGGTGCGAGCGGGCCGCCCAGGCGTCCATCTCCTCGCGGCTGATGCCGACCGACTGCGCGGTGTTCCACCCGACGGTGATCGACATGTCCTTGGCGGGGGCGTCCGGCGTCTCGACGTGGGTGGGTGGCATCCAGCGCTCCTCGAATTTCAGCTCGGGGCCGGGGATGCGCCAGTTGGTCAGCGGCGTCATGGACAGCGACTGCACGCCCCCGGCGATCAGCACCCGCTCCATTCCGGAGCCGATCTGCGCCGCGGCGTTGCCGATCGCGGTCAGGCTGCCGGCGCAGTGCCGGTTCACCGACTGGCCGGGCACGTGCTCGAGGCCGGTGGCGCTGGCCGCGTAGCGGGCGAGATCACCGCCGCCGTAGTGGGATTCGGCGAAGATAAGGTCGTCGATGTCGGCGGGGTCGACGCCGGAGCGGCGCACCACCTCGGGCAGCACCGCGGTGATCAGCGTCTCTGGCGGGGTGTTGACGAGCGTGCCCTTGAAGGACCGGCCGATGGCCGTCCGGACGGCGCCGACGATTACGGGTGTGGCCATGGTCTAACCTCGCACTTCCTGCCGGGGGATCAGGCCCTATCGTAGCAAGTACGGTATTTACAATAGTAATCTGTGATGTAACGCAGTCGCGCCGAAGTCAGCCGGCCCGTATTACCGGGGCGGCCGGGGGTGGCCCGGGCGGCGGGTAGCCCGGCGGTGGGTACTGCGGCGGCGGATAGTAGGGCTGGCCGCGAGGGAGTGGCGGGTACTGCTGCGGAGTGCCCTGCGGCGGGTAAGACCCGCCGGGCGGCGGGCATGGCCCGGGGCGGGCTGGCGGCAGGTAGTTCCGCGGTGCCGCGGGACGGTGTGGGGTGCCCTTGATCGCGCGGACGATCGCCCCGATCGTCACGCCCGAGCCGATTGCGATGAGGATCCAACCCATGCTGTGTTGGACGCTTCGTACGCGTTCGTACGACCGGGTGCCGTTCCGGTAGTCCCTGCAGTTCTCGCCGGGGTGGACCACCTTTTGGTGGCACGTCACCGGGGCCACGGTGATGTAGTACGCGCCGCCCAGGATTGCGGCCAAGCCGATGACCATCGCCAGCACGTGCGTGATTTTCATCGGGACCCTCCTGCACCGTTGATCCCGCCGATATCGTCGGCTGGTCATCGATACTGCGCCCGATGTGTCGGAGTGTCGGCTTTGCTGGCCCGCACTGCCCTCGTCACACCCGGCAGGGGCGCCGCTTGGATCCATCCGTGCGCTGAGTAGGACGCGGCGCTGCCGCGAAAGGCTATGTTGGACAATAACTTTAACCGCAAGGCGGCGCTTCGTCCGTACCCGGCCCGGTGCCGGCGACGGGCCGGGGGCACCCACGCGGGCCAGGCCGCAGGCCACCCCCGCCGCCTTTCGCCCAGCGCGCCCCGACCCGACAGCTCGATTAGTGCCGTTTACGCACCCGTTACGTCTAAACTGCTGCCAGGGTTTGACACGCCGCACGAACTCAATGAACGGAGTGATTCGGGGGTGCACCGGATCTTGCTGATGACGGTGGCGTTGGCCGTCGCTACGGCACCATTCACCGCGCCTCCTGCCCTGGCAATCACTCCGCCCCCGATCGACCCGGGAGCGCTGCCGCCGGACGTGACCGGACCCGATCAGCCCACCGAACAGCGCGTCCAATGCTCGGGCCCCACGGTCCTGCCGGATTCCACCTTCCACGATCCGCCGTGGAGCAACTCCTACATCGGTGTCGCCGAAGCCCACAAGTTCGCCACCGGTGCGGGGGTCACCGTCGCCGTGATCGACACCGGCGTCAACGCCTCGCCCCGCGTGCCGGCCGAGCCCGGCGGCGACTTCGTCGACCAGGCCGGCAACGGACTGTCCGACTGTGACGCCCACGGCACCCTCACCGCGGCCATCATTGGCGGCCGACCCGCCCCCACCGACGGGTTCATCGGCGTCGCGCCGGACGTTCGGCTGCTCTCCATTCGCCAGACCTCAGAGGCCTTCGAACCCGTTGGCACGCAATCGAATCCGAACGATCCCAACGCCACCCCGGCCGCCGGTTCGATCCGCAGCCTGGCCCGGGCGGTGGTGCACGCCGCCAACCTGGGCGCCAACGTGATCAACATCAGCGAAGCCGCCTGCTACAAGGTGACCAAGCCGATCGACGAGGCCAGCCTGGGTGCCGCGATCGACTACGCGGTGAACGTCAAAAACGCGGTGGTCGTCGTCGCGGCCGGCAACACCGGCGGCGACTGCGCGCAGAACCCGCTTCCTGATGCGGCCAATCCCGGCGACCCGCGCGGGTGGAACAAGGTGCAGACCGTCGTCACCCCGGCGTGGTACGCCGGATCGGTGATCGCTGTCGGTGGGATCGGTCAAACGGGCGTCCCCAGTACCTTCTCGATGCATGGACCGTGGGTCGACGTGGCGGCTCCCGCGGAGAACATCGAATCACTCGGCGACCGTGGCGACCCGGTCAACGCGCTGCAGGGCAAGGAAGGCCCAGTGCCGATCGCCGGCACGTCGTTCGCCGCGGCCTTCGTCTCGGGGGTGGCGGCGCTGGTGCGGCAACGGTTTCCGGAATTGACCGCACCCCAGGTGATGCAGCGGATCGAGGCTACCGCGCGACACCCGGGTGGGGGGGTGGACGACCTGGTCGGTAACGGCGTCGTCAACGCGCTCGCGGCGTTGACCTGGGACATCGTGCCTGGCCGCGGCACCATGCCCTACAACGTTCGCCGGATGCCCCCGCCGGTGTTGGCGCCCGCCCCGGACCGGCTGCCGATCACCGTGGTCACCCTGGCGATCGGTGGTCTGCTAGTGGCTCTGGCGCTCGGCTCACTGGCCGCGCGGGCGTTGAGGCGCCGGCGATGACGAGCCCGGTCCGCCTCAAGTTCACCACCGGGCACACACTGGTGTTGGCGGTGCTGGCACCGGCGGCCATCTTGTGGTTCCTGCCGACGAGATATTGGTGGACCGGCATTGCGCTGGCCTCGTTGGGTGCCGTCATCGCGTTCGTCACGTTCTTCGGACGCCGCATGACCGGTTGGGTGGCAACGGTTTTCGCGTGGCTGCGCCGTCGCCGCAAACCACCGGACATTCCGTCCGAGCCCGAGGTCGGGGCCACCGTGAAACCGGGCGATCACGTCGCGGTCCGGTGGCGACGCAGCCACCTGATCGCCGTCATCGAGCTCAAGCCGCGACCGTTCACCCCGACGGTGATCGTCGACGGGAAGGCCCACACCGATGACGTGCTGGACACCCGACTGCTGGAACACCTGCTGGAAGTGCACTGCCCGGATCTCGAGGCCGATATCGTCTCGGCCGGCTTCCGGGTCGGCAGAGCCGCCAGCCCGGACGTGGTGAATCTGTATCAGCAGGTGATCGGCGCCGATCCGGCCCCGGCGCATCGCCGGAGCTGGATCATGCTGCGTGCCCACCCGGAACTCACTCGCAAGTCTGCTCAGCGCCGGGACGAGGGCGTCGCCGGCCTGGCGCGCTACTTGGTGGCCTCGGCGACCCGCATCGCCGACAACCTGGCCAGCCACGGCGTGGACGCGGTGTGCGGGCGCAGCTTCGATGACTATGACCACGCCATCGACATCGGCTTCGAGGGCTTCGTGCGGGAGAAGTGGTCGATGATCAAGGGACGCGACTCCTACACCGCGGCTTACACCGCCCCGGGCGGCCCGGACCTGTGGTGGTCGGCGCGGGCCGACCGCACGGTTACCCGGGTGCGCATCAGGCCCGGCATGCCGCCGCGGGCGACGGTGCTGCTCACCACGACGGGCAAACCCAAGACACCACGCGGCTTCACCCGGCTGTACGGCGGCCAGCGCCCGGCCCTGACCGGCCAGAACCTCGTCGCCGACCGGCACTGTCAGCTTCCGATCGGGTCGGCCGGCGTGCTGGTCGGCGAAACGGTGAACCGGTGCCACGTGTACCTGCCCTTTGACGACATCGACGCCAGCCTCAACCTGGGTGACGCCCAGACGTTCACCCAGTTCGTGGTGCGCGCTGCGGCGGCGGGGGCGCACGTGACCGTCGGGCCGCACTTCGAGGAGTTCGCGCGGCTGATCGGCGCGCAGGTGGGTCCGGTGGCCAAAGTGGTTTGGCCGAACGCGACCACCTATCTCGGCCCGCACCCCGGGGTGGACAAAGTCGTCCTGCGCCACAACATGGTCAGCACGCCGCGTCACCGTCAGTTGCCGATCCGCCGTGTTTCCCCGCCCGAGGAAAGCCGCTACCAACTGGCCTTACCGACGTAGCGATCGTTGACGATTATTGGTGCAAGAACCTCGAATTTTAGCGACGATAATGGTTAGAGCATTAAGGAGGACGATCCGATATGACTCAGCCGCAGACCGTCAACGTGGATCAGCAGGAGATTCTGTCGCGGGCAAACGAGGTCGAAGCGCCGATGGCCACCCCGCCCAACAACGCACCGACGGCACCGTGCGGTCTCACCGCTGCCAAGAACGCGGCCCAACAACTCTCGTTGTCGGCCGGCAATATGGTGGACTTTCTTGGTGCAGGGCACCGGGAGCGGCAGCGTCTGGCGACGTCCTTGCGCAACGCGGCCAAGGCTTACGGGGACGTCGATGAAGAAAGTGCGCAGGCTCTGGACAGCGACGGCGGAGAGGTGGCCGGAGAGTCCGCGGGCGGCGCGGGCGGCGACAGCTCGGCCAGCCTGCAGGACACCGCGCAGGTAGCCGGCGCCGGTGACGACGGTTTCACCGACCTCAAGGCCGCCGCTACGAAACTCGAGTCCGGTGACCAGGGTGCGTCGCTGGCCGGCTTTGCCGACGCATGGAACCAACTCAGCTTCGCCCTGCAGGGCGACACCAAGCGATTCCGCGTCTTCGAGAACTGGACGGGTGACGCCGCCACGGCGTGCGAGGCATCGCTGGATCAGCAGCGGGAGTGGATCACCCACATGGCCAAATTGGCGACCTCGCTGGCCAAGCAGGGACAGTACATCGCCCAGCTACAGGTGTGGGCCAGGCGGTCGCATCCGACGTTGGCCGACATCGCGAAACTTGAAGAGCTGTCCAAGGATCCGGCCTACAAGGACCAGGCCATCAAGCTGTACGCGGAGTACCAGACCAAGTCCGAAGAGGTGCTCAACGAGTACAACACCAAGGCGCAACTGGAAGCGGTGAACCCGCCCAAGCCACCGGCCGCCGTCAAGATCGACCCGCCACCGCCGCCGCAGACACCGGGCCTGATTCCCAACCAGGTGATGCAGGCCGCCGCCATGGCCGGCGGCGGCGCCGGATCCGGTATGCAGGCGCCGATGATTCCGCCCACCGGAGGTGGTGC
This sequence comes from Mycobacterium gordonae, assembly GCF_017086405.1. Classification (NCBI taxonomy): domain Bacteria; kingdom Bacillati; phylum Actinomycetota; class Actinomycetes; order Mycobacteriales; family Mycobacteriaceae; genus Mycobacterium; species Mycobacterium camsae. Next base: position 7,067,521 of record NZ_CP070973.1, on the reverse strand, counting down.
CGGTGGCGGCATGCCGTCAGGCGTGGGCGCGGACCTGGCCTCCGCTCGGGAAGCCGCTGCCAGCTTGGGCAAAGAGCCTGGGATGAAACCGATGTCGCTCGGCGGCGGCGGTGGCGGTGGGATGCCGTCGATGCCGCTGGCGCCGGCGACTGGTGGCCTGGATGCCGGCGAATCGGTGCGGCCCGCGGGCGCAGGCGAGCTCGGCGGCGTCGGTCAGAGCGGTGCCGCGGGTCGTGGCGCGGCCTCCGGCGGCGGCATGGGCATGCCGATGGGTGGGCACGGCCAGGGCGGGGGAGGGTCCAAATCCAAAGGCGCACAACAGGATGACGAAGCGCTCTACACCGAAGACAGGGCGTGGACCGAAGCTGTTATCGGTCAACGCCGCCGGCAAGACATGAAGGAGTCGAAGTGACCGACATGGAGATGGAACCGCATGTCGCGGCGGCCCTGGCGCTGGCAGCGCGGTTTCAGCAGGCCCTGGAGGGCACGCTGAACCGGATGAACAACGGCAACTTCCGGGGCGAAGACGAAGCCGAGACGGTCGAGGTGACCATCAACGGGCACCAGTGGCTCACCGGTGTGCGCATCAACGAGGGCCTGATCAAGGAGCTGGGCGCCGAGGTCGTCGGGGCGCGGATCAACGAGGCCCTGCAGAACGCGCAGCAGGCGGCGATGCAGTACAACTCGGCCGCCGGCGAACAGCTCACCGCGGCGCTTGAGGCCATGACCAAGGCCGCGGGGAATAACCACGGCTGAAATGCGCGTGAGTGTCCGCGTTTGTACAGCGACACGCCGTGGCATTGTGCGTACCTTCGCGCCAAGTCGGCGCCGGATCAATTGGCGAATGTGTACTGCCGATTAACCGGCCATCGAAGCCCGAAATTGCCGCAGCCAGCACACTTTAGCCTCAGTTAGGCTTGGTAATCAGATACCTAATCGGCAGTCGCGGCGACGTGCGGCCGCCGTTGCAAGGAGAGTAGGCAATGGGCATTCCCCGACCGACAGGCGAATATGCCAGTCAGATGCTGGAGGGCGGCTGGCCCGAGGCCGACGAGGACACCTTCTACGACCGCGCCCAATCCTTCAACGCGATGCTGCACAAGGTCACCGACGTCATCGACGCCGCCCGCCACCAGCAGGTCGAGGTGTTCCACGGCGGCGTCTGGACCGGCGGCGCCGCCGGGGCCGCCAACGGCGCCCTCGGCACGAATCTCAACGAAATGGGCACGCTGCAGGATTACCTCGCCACCGTTATCACCTGGCACCAGCACGTCGGCAATTTGATCGCAGCAGCGAAATCGGAAATCGGCAACAATGTCGACGGCACCCACCGGGAAATCTCCATCCTGGAGAATGACACCGAGCTCGAGCCCGAGGAGCGGCAGAACGCAATCAATGCACTCGTCCGGGCGGCCCGCCAGGCGAATGCCACTTTGATCGCCGAAGCCGCCGAGCAGGTGCTGGAGTCCAGGAATTGGAAGCCGCCGCACAATGCGCTCGAGGAATTGCTGCGCCAGGTGACCCCGCCGACGCCGGAAGTGCCGACCCTGGTGGTGCCCACGCCGGGCACGCCGACTCCGGTCGGCCCGGCCCCCACGCCGTTCGAGCCGGTGCCGGCCAACCCGTACGACCCGCTGAACCCCCGAACACCGGTGAACCCGATAACGCCCAGGCCGTTCGAGCCGGTGCCGGCCAACCCGTACGACCCGCTGAACCCCCGAACACCGGTGAACCCGATAACGCCCAGGCCGTTCGAGCCGGTGCCGGCCAACCCGTACGACCCGCTGAACCCGGCGCTGCCGGTGAACCCGGCGAACCCGTCGACGCCTATCACGCCCATCCCGCCGCTCAACCCGTCGACGCCCGTGACCCCGGTCAATCCGTCGATTCCGGCTAATCCGGTCACTCCGGTCAATCCGAAGCCCGACGACAAGCCCGCCAACCCGACCACGCCTACTCCGAGGCCGGCACCGGCGCCCGCGCCGTCCCCGGGTAGCCCGGCCACGGAAGTGACCCCGGCACCCGCACCCGCACCCGCACCCGCACCCGCGCCGGCTCCCGCACCGGTCGGTCCGCCGTCCCCAGGCCAGCCGTCGTTGCCCACCGATCCGGGCACGCCGTCGACGCCGTCCACCCCGGGTACCGACACCCCGCACGTCAAGCCCGCCGCCGCCGTGGACGCGCCGGCGCATCCCGGACAGGCGGCCGGCTCTGGCCCGTCGCATCGCGGTGACGATGCCTCCCCGGCCATGGCACCGGCGGCGGCGACCGGCATTCCGGCGGCGGCGCGTTCCTCCTCGACCGGGCTGGGAATGGGAGCCGCATCCTCGGGTGCGGCGCCCACCGCGGGCGCGGGAGCAGCATCAGGCGTCGGATCGCGTGCCGCGAGCGGGCGGGCGCCGTTGGGTGCGGCCGGCCGAGCACCGGGGACCGCGACACCTCGCGCGGCGTCGGCCCACTCCGCCGCACCGGCCCGCCCGGCTCCGCCCGAGCGCAAGGACGACACGCAGAAAGACAAGAACCCGCCGGCCGACGACGTCACGGCGTTGCCGTCGGTTCCGGTTTCGGCGGCCCGGGCCGCGCGCGACGCGGTGGCCGCAGCTTCGGCTCGCGGCGCCAAAAAGGACCCGCTGCGGTTGGCGCGCCGGGTCGCGGCGGCGCTCAACGCCCGAGACAGCGGCGGTGACGATGACTACGGCTTCTTCTGGGTCACCGCTGTCACGACCGACGGGGAGATCGTGGTGGCCAACAGCTACGGTCTGGCCTACATCCCGGAAGGTGTCGAGCTGCCTGCCAAGGTGCACTTGGCCAGTGCCGACCGCAATGTGCCCGTCGACGAAAAGGCCCGCAGCGCAACCTATCCGGCGATGGCGATTCAGTGCTGGGCCGCGTTCCACGACCTCAAGCTGCGCGCCGTGATCGGCACCGCCGAACAGTTGGCGAACACCGACGTGGGTGCGGCCAAGGTCATCCTCGAAGACGACGACATCCCGGAGAGCGGCAAGATGGTCGGCCGGCCGCGGTTGGAAGTCGTGGACCCCTCGGCCGCGGCTCAGCTGCAGGAGACCGATGATCTACATCTGGTGGACCTGCTGCCGCCCGCGCCGGCGGATGCCAAAGCACCCGACGACGAGCGGCACATGCTCTGGTTCGACCTGATGAAGCCGATGACCAGCACGGCAACCGGGCGTGAAGTCGCACACCTGCGAGCCTTCCATGCCTACGCCGCGCACAGCCGGGATCTGGCGCTGCACCAGGCCTACGCCGCGGCGGACCCGGAGGCGCAACGTCCGGCGGTCGTCGACTTCCTGTACTGGCGCTACGTGGCCGGACTGCTCGACAGCGCATTGACCGACATGTCCTGAGCGCCCGCGGCGCACGGCTGGCAAACCTCGACAAATTGCCGCACTGAGCGCTCCGGCAGAGCGGGTAAAATTTTCCCGATGGGAAACGTAGAGAAGGGACGCTGTGATGGCGGAACCGCTTGCCGTTGATCCCGGCCGCTTGATCGCCGCAGCGAGCAAACTCGGTGAACTGGTTTTCCCGGCTCCGCCGGCGCCGATGACCGTGACGGGCTCGGACGCGATGTCGGCGGCGATCAACCAGACCATGCCCGGCATCGAGTCACTCGTCAGCGAGGGCCTGCCCGGAGTCACCGCCTCCCTGAAGCGCACCGCGAGCAGCATGAGCGCTGCTGCCGACATCTACACCCGGGCCGATCAATCACTGGGACAGGCGCTTGCTCAGTACGGGTTCGGCGAGGAGGGGCAGTCGCTGAGCGCCAACGTGGCGACAGCCATGACCGGCCAGTCCAGTGGAGCGCTCGGTGCCGGCGCGGGTGCGGCCGCCGCAATGCTCGGCGGCCCGGCCGGCGCGGCGCAGCAATTGGTCGGTGCCGCCGCCTCCGGGGGGGCGGTGTCGCAAGTCGGCGCGGCGGCCAGTGCTCAGGCCGCAGCGCTGTCCCCGCAGATCGCCGCGACCATCCCGCAGCTGGTGCAACTCGCGCCGCTGGCACAGCAGATGGCGCCTATGGGCCAGCAGGTAGGCCAGAGCATCCAGCAGGCCGCATCGCAGGCGGGCCAGAGCGGCGGCAGCTCCGCTCAGCTCGCGAGTGACACCAAGCCCGCAGACGAAGAGACGAAAGACGACGACGGCAAGGGTGAGGGCGACGCTCCGGCAGCGGACGGCGCCGCAGCGGGCAGCGCCACGTTGGTCAGCGCGCCGGTGCAGGCCGCTGGGGGCGGCACGCCGGCGGCGGGTTCGGTCGCAGCCCCGATCTAGAAGCGCAGGTTGCGCACCATGTCGTAGACGCCGGTGATCCACAGCAGCAGCGGGATGATCGAGGCGACCACCGCACCGTCGATCAGCTCGGAGATGCGCTTCATCACCGGAGACAGCCGGCGAACCGGGGCCATGGCGCTGGTGATCAGCAACGCGATCACGAACAGCGCCAGGTAGCCGGCCAAAATCAGCCATGCCCACTGCGGGTACCAGAGGCTGAGCCGGACGGTCAGGCCGGTCGGAATCGCGACGGTCGCCGCCAGCAACGCCCAGGCGCACCAACGGTCGACGTAGAGCCGCGATCGGAATCCGGACAGCACAGTGAGCAGACCGGCCACCACCAGGCTGTGCGGGAAGAAGTGTCCGTGGACCACTACCGCGATCGCGCCGCAGGCCAGAATCACCGCACCCGCGGTCACGTAGCCGATCAGCAGTTGCTTAGCGAGCTTGCTCCGCTCGGTCAGACGCGTCGCGGATGCCGGCACCGACGCAATGATGGCCTGCCAGGTGGGCGTCTCGTCGTTGGTGGACTCGTCGGCGGTCACCGGGTCGAGCAGTTCCTCGTTGTCGACGGTCTCGCCCGGCACCGGGATCGGCGGCAACGCTATGCGGGCGACAGCGACGGTCAGCTTGGCCGCGGTGGTGATTACGAACAGCCCCAACGCGATGGCCCCCGCCGGCACCCACCGCTGGTAGCCGTAGCCGGTAGCCACCGAGGCGGCGATCACCGCGATCGTCGCGATGACGACGAACGAGCCCACCTCGTGACGATGGCGCGGACCGCCGCGCACCGCCAAAGTCAGGAACAACACCGCGGTGGCGGCCGCGGCCAGCTGCGGCGCCCCGAGCGTGCCGGCGCCCCGCGGCAACGGGACGGCGATGGCGGCAGCGGTGGCCAGCAGAGGGTATGCCGCGATCAGCAGGCATTCGGAGAGGTCGGCACGCTGGTAGAACCGCTTTGCCACGAAGGAGGCCACCAGAATCAGGACCGCGACCACCGCCATCGCCACCGGCCAATACCAGTGGCGCCCGGTGACCCACCAGGCCCGCATCGCGACGGCGGTGATGGGCAGGGTCAAGATCGGGATCGCGACGGCGATGAAGCGATCGACAGCCGTCCGGTCGAATTCGGGTGATTCGTCGAGTACCGCGATCGCGTCGATGACGTCTTCGACCAGCGGGCGGTATCGCTCGGTCCGGCTGGCTGAGACCAGCGTCAGTAACGATCCGTCGACCACTCCGGCCTCGTCGAGTGACTGGTCGAGCTTCAGTGGCGGGGAACCGGGCCGGGCGAAAGTCCAGACTCCCTGCGCGTCGAAGTCGAACCCGGCCAGTACATCGGCCGGGGTGTCTTCCAGCAGATCGGCCAGCACCGAGACGGTTTCGTCGATGTAGATGCCCATCGGCGTCGTGGCCGGCAGCACCAGATCGGTCATCCGTCTACCGGTGAGGATGGTGACGCGTGTGGTCGCGGGCCGGGCGGGGGCAGCCCCCGCGGCGGTCGAGCCGGCAGCTACAGCAGGTGCGCTCAACGACGTCCAGCCCTTTCAAAATCGTCGGACAGAGCCGCGGCCAGCTCGAGCACCCGCCGTTTGTAGACGGGGCTGAGCCGGTCGAGGTGAATCTCAGTACCTTCCGCGATGTGCTTGTCCCAGGGCAGCAGCACTACCCGGTTCGGTTTGACCAGCTGTTGGAACTGTCTCACCAACTTCTTCTCCGCGACGTTGGTTTCGCCAACCGCGACGTGATTGACGACGACGACGACACGGCTGAGTAGATCCTGGTAGCCGTTGTTACGCAACCATTCGAGGGCGCTCTCGGCTTGCCGCGCACTGTCCAGGGACACATTCGTCACGATCACGATCGCCGACGCCGTCTCCAGTACGCCCCGCGTTACCGGGTCGAACAGGCCGGGCCCGCAGTCTGCCAGCACCAGGTTGTAGAACTTCGAGACGGTGTCGACCGCGAAACGCAGGTCCTCGCCGCTGAGTCCGCGCTGGGCGGTGGTGTACTCCGCGGTCGGCAGGATCTCGAGGTTGTGGGCATTGACGCTGGTATGTGCCCGGACATCGTTGTAATGCGACAGATTCTCGTCGGCCACCAGGTCCACGATGGACGACGACGAGGTGCGACCCGCGCGCTCGGCCAGGTTGCCGCAGCCGGGGTCGGCGTCAAGGACCAGGATCCGGTCGCCGCGTACTTGGGCCAGCATCGTGCCCAGGGTGACCGTCGTGGTCGTCTTGCCGACGCCGCCCTTGAGGCCGAGCATTCCGATCTGATACGAGCCACGGGGCTGGCGGCTGACCCGCGCCCGCAACTCCAGTTCGTACTTCTCCTCGCGGGAGAGTCCGGCGTTGATCCGGGTGAATTTGTAGAGCGCGCGTCGCCAACCCCGCTGCGGCACATGTTTGGTTGGCCTGGGCGGGGGCTGTCTCGGCTCGGGCACCGCGACGGGCGCCATCGGCGGTTGTACCGGCGCCGGAGCAGTAGGTCGAGCCGGGGCCGGCGGCGCTCCCGCGGGCATCGGTGCCGCTGGTGTGGGTTGCGCGGGTGCTGGTACCGGTCTGGGTTCGACGAACCCGGGTGCCGGCCGCGGCCGCACCGGGATCGGACCAGAGGGAGCCCGGCGCCGGCCGCCCTGCCGGGGTGGCTGCGCCGTCGGCGGATGTCCCGGTTTCGGTTTGGGCGCGGCCGGCATCGGGACTCGGAAGTAGGTGCCGGCCTGCGGATCGGCTTCTCCGGACTCCGGGTCAGGAAGATAACGGTGACGGCGGCGCCCGGTGGCCGGTGGCGCTTCGGCCGCCGGCGGGGGCGGCGGGGGTTGTGGAGGCGGTCCTGGCGGGGGTACTCGGCGAACTGTCTCGGGCCGCCCGGGTGGCGCGTTACGAGTTGGTGCGTTGACCGGCATCGGGGTGGAGGAGCGGTCTCGCGGCCTCGGCGCGGACGCGGTGGGCGGGGGCGGTGGTGCGGGTTCACGCGGGGGCGGTGGTGCGGGTTCGCGCGGCGCGGGCGGTGCGGGCGGTGCGGGCGGTGCCGGTGGCGCCGGTGGCGCGGGTGGTGGTCCGCCGATCGGCATCGGGGGCCGGGCCGGCTTGGGCGTCGGTTCAGGGATAACCGGTTCAGGCTCGGTCGCAGCCGGCGGCGCGACGGACGGTGGCTCCGGGGTGAACTCCGGGAGTGCAGGCGGGGGCGGCGGCGGCGGACCGCCGATGGGCATCGGCGGCAGGGGAGACTTGGGCCCCGCCGCGGTGGGCCCGCTCGCCGGAGCCGCGGCCGGCGGCGGCTCGACGTCGACCCGCGGTGGCAACGGCGGCGGCTCGGGCGGCGCAGGAGTTGGGCCGCCGATGGGCATCGGCGGTAGCACGGGTGGTGGGGGAGGAGGCGGCTCTAGCGCAACGGGGGGAGGTGGCGGCGGCTGCGACCAATCGGGGGCAGCCCCGGCGTCGCCGTTGACGGCAGGTGGGCCGGCGAACGACGCATTCGGGTCGAAGAAGCTTTGTCCGGCATCGTCGTCGGGAAGGTCGGAATCCTCGGCGGGCCGAAAGAGCTTGTCATAGTCGGCCGGCATGAGAACCTCTCAGAAGTTCGCCAAATGAGGGAAGCACGAGAAGGGGCGAGATCCCCCGGATGGGTTGAACTCGCCCGATCTCGTGCTTCGAGATTCTACGCGTATAGAGACGCTTCTTATGCGAACAATCCGGTCACGCTGCCCTCGGTCGACTGCATGGCCTGGCTGGCCTCGCTGATCGTCCGGGCCAGGTTCTGCAGGGAGGTGTTGAGCTCCTGAGCGGTGCCGTCCCACTTCTGCTGAACGCTCTGGTAGGACTCCGAACCGCTACCACCCCACGCCGCGGCGAGCTTGGTCAGCGACTGCTTACCCTCGTCGAGCAGGGAGTGAATGCTGGACACGTTTCCCTGGATGGTGCTGGCCGCGGCCTCGATGCCGGCGAAATTCCACTGCTGTTCTGTCATGTCGTTGCTCCGTTTTCTGGTGGTATTTGGGGGATTTCTGTCAGATGCCCATTTGCGAGGACAGCGCCTGCTGCTGCTCCTCGTCGGCACGCTGGTACTGAACGCCGGCCTGACGGATGTTGGTCGAGATCTCGTCGAGCTCGGCCTTCTGCTTGTTGGCGGCTTCCTGGAAGCGCACGACGGCGGCCTGGGCTGCCTGGCCGGCGACACCGCGCCACTGAGCCTGCAGTGAACCCGCGGTGGACTCGATCTGGTCGATCTGGGTCTTCAGATCGCTGGAGATTCGCTCGAAGTTACCTGCCTCTTGCGCGAGGGCAGCGGCATCAGTCTTCATCTCTGCCATGCTGGACTACTTTCTCTCTTTCCATTCCTCGCCGTGGTTGGCAAGTCTTCCGGCCCGGTTGGCCGGGAAGTCTGTTGTGGCTGTGGGCCGGTCACCAGTCGTCCTCGTCGTCCCACAGGTCGTCTTCTTGTTCCTCGCGGTCCTGGGCGAGCGGCGCGGGGGCCGCCAGGCCCGGTCGGGAGCTACCGCCACCGCCATGCGCGCCCTGGCCCATGGCGCCCGCACCCACTGGGGCAGCACCGCTGGTGGCGGACTCGCCGGCGGCTGCCGCCGGCATCATCGCGGGGCCGACGGGCTTGTCGATCAGGCCGGTCATCAAGGGCGTGCGGGCCAAGGTGCCACCGGCACCGGGCAGCGCGTCGCCGCGCAGCAGTCCCGCGCCGACACTCGCGCCTGACCCACCCGCCAGGGGGTGGTTGGACAGCGGGCTAGCGCCGAGCAGGCCCATCTGAGCTCCGTCGTCGCCGAGTCCGGCTCCGGGGCCACCTGAGCTGCTGCCCATCTGGCCGAACATCGAGGTCATTTGCTGCGCCGGCTGGGCGAGTTGCTGCATCGGGCCGCTCAGTTCCGCGACCTGCCCCGCCGTGGCCTGCAGCTGGCTCGCGGTGAGGCTGCTCGGCATCGCCAACATCGGGGTCGACCCCATGCTCTGACTCATCCCCGGGTCGAGGATCGCCGCCATCGGCTCGATCTGGTCGAACATCGTGTTGGCCAGCGTCTCGGCCTGGTAGACGTCCATTGCGAGCGCGGCCTGCAGCCACATGCGCACGAAGTAGTCGATCTCGTTCAGCGCGATCGGGATCGTGTTGATGCCGAAGAAGTTGGTGGCCGTCAGCACCGCGGTGGTGACGTGGTTCATCGCGATCTCCGGCAACGACGGCGTGGTCGCCATCGCCTGGGTATAGGAGGCGGCCTGCGCGGTCGCCTGCATACCCCGGGTCTTCGCCTGCGTCGACGCGGTCTGCAGCCACGGAATCATCTGCTGGGCATTGGCGATCGCCTTGTCGCTGCTCCCGCCGGTCCACGCCTCGCCAAGTGAGTTCAGCCGCGCGGTCAACTCGACGGCCTGGGCGTCCAGTGCCGCGGAGAGTGCCTGCCAGCCCATGGCGGCGGCCAGCATGGGAGCGGGACCTGCTCCGGCCATCAGCCGTGCGGTATTCAGCTCCGGAGGCATGGCGTGCCAAAACATGTGATCAACTCCCCTCTGGTTCCTGTTCGGCGTTTACACCGGTGCGGGAAACGCTTTCCCATTTGTTCAGTTATGTCCGGTGTATTTGTCGTCCGGATTTAAACTTCGCCGTTTATAGCCGGAATAGCCGGTGGCTTAGCGTCCCCCTGGGGCTGGATTCCTCAGCTCCCGATCTGGCGCTGAAATAATCCTAACCGCGGGTGGGGGGTGGTCCGTGCACTTATTCTTGGAGCTCGTCAGGGGGCTCGATGTAGGGCGCCTGGATGACCTCCTTTCCGTCGGGTGACACGAGAAACGCCTGGCCAGGAGGCCGCCGCTTCACTTTGAACTCGCTGGAGGGGAACTCCTGTTTCTCGCCGGAGAGGAACATCGTCGGGGCGCCGGACCCGAAAGCGGCGCCGACGAACTTGTCCATCGTGGCCTTGTACGCCTGGCTCATCTGGCAGGTGACAATGATGTGCAGTCCGATATCCGCCGCGGCCGGTAATAGCGGAGCCAGCGGAGCCATCGGCGGCATGCCGCTGGCGGCGCCGACGATCATGTGCCAGTCGTCCACTAACAGCACAATGTCGGGTCCATTCCACCACGAACGCGAGCGCAGTTGCGCGGTCGTCAGATCGGGAGGCGGCAGCCGCTTTTTGAGATTGACCGCCAGCGCTTGCACGGCCTCGTCCAGGCTCTGGCTGTTGCGGTTGATGGCGCCGGCCTTCAGCAGGTGCGATTGCGGCACCGCGTCCAGCAGGCCGGAGCGGTAGTCGGCGAGCATGAACCGCACCTGGTCGGGACTGTTGCGGGCGCAGATCGCACGCGCGACGGCGTGGGCGATGGTGGTCTTGCCGGATTTCGCCGCCCCGAAGATCAGCAGATGCGGGTTGGAGTGCATGTGGCTGTAGGCCGGCGTCAGATCCGTCTCTCGCAGCCCGATCGGAACCTCCCAGCGGGTGCGGTAGTCCGACTCGGGGCCGGGCGGGTTCGGGTCGAGTTCGAAGAGGTGGATGCGCTCGGGCAACACCCGGACCGGGGGTGCTTTCTCGGTGGTCTGCGACGCGATGTGGTTGACCCCCGCGGTGATGGCGTCCACCAGGTTTTCGGTGCTGTGCACGCCGTCGAATCGGGGCACGCCGATCATCAGGTGGTGTTTCTCCATCGAGACCGCACGGCCCGGACGGTTCGCGGGGATCTCCCTGGTGATCCGGTCGATCTGGGTTTCGTTGACGTCGCCGAGCCGGAACTCGATCTTGGTGCCGAGGTAGTCGCGGATGCGTGACTTCAGCTCCGTCCATCGCGGCGTGGAGATGACGACGTGTACGCCGAAGGCCAGACCCTGCGCGGCCAGGTCCTGCACCGCGCCCTCGAGTTCGCTGAACTCGCTGACGAACCCCGGCCAGCCGTCGATGACGAGAAAAACGTCGCCGTAGGGGTCGGCCGCGACCGGTTGGTTCGGGTCGTCCCGCAGCTGGCGGTACATCGCCATCGAGCCCACCCGGTGCTCCTTGAACATCTGCTCCCGTTGCCGCATGACGGTCTGCATCTCGGCGACCACCCGCTGGACCTTGTCGGGCTCGGAGCGGTTGGCGATGCCCCCGACGTGCGGCAGGTTCTCCAGGTAGATCAGGCCGCCGCCGCCGAGGTCGATGCAGTAGAACTGCACGTTGCGTGGCGAGTGGGTGGCTGCCGCCGACATGATGAGTGTCTGCAGCAGCGTCGACTTGCCAGTCTGGGGCGCGCCCCCGATGGCGATATTGCCGCCCGCTCCCGAGACGTCGACGCCCCACACGTCCTGCAGGTGTCGGCGCGGCTCGTCCATGATCCCGAGCGGAAACCGCAACGGTTGCCGGCGGTCGCGGGCGACGAGCTCGTTGAGCGGCGTCGGGTCGGCCAGCGGGGGCAGCCACATCTTGTAGGCCCGCGATTCGCCGGTGCCGAGCTGGTCGAGCACCACCTCACGCAGGGCGCGTACCTCGGTATCGGTCATCTGCGCCGCTCCTCCTGATCGCTGCGTCCTCCGCAAGCGGGTGGGGGTACCTCCCACTTGCGGGGGCGTGCCCCCACCGCACCGTCGCCGGCGGTCATGGAATCAGCGCTCCGTCACCGTTCGGGGGTGTTGCCGCCTCGATTACCGGAGCTGCGGTGAACTGGTGGATCTTCACGGATTGCTTGACGGCCTGACCGCTGCGCTTACTGCCGTCACCGTTGGTTTGGGCCTTCGCTGGCGGGATGTAGGGGCCCCCGATGTAGAAGGTGCTGAACTTCACCGGGTCCTCCATGCCGACTCGCAGGAATCCGACGCCGCTTTCCTTATTGGTGATGTACTGCGCCTCCGGCGTCCCGATGACCGCCTTGGACTCGTGAGAGCTGGTGGTACGCAGCGCGATTCGGTAAGTCAGGTTGGGTTCGAGTTTGTCGATGCGGGCACCGCCGGTCTGCAGCGACTGGGTGGCTAGAAGCAGATGCACCCGAAGCGACCGGCCCACCCGGCAGATCCGGTCGAACAGCCCGATGAAGTCCGGGTGGCTCTGCAATAGTTCGGCGAACTCGTCGACCACCACGAAAAGCGTTGGCAATGGCGCCAAGTCGGCCCCACGCTCGCGGTACTTCTCGTATTCGGCGACACCGGACAGGGCACCGGCGGCACCGACCTGCATACCGGCCTGCCGAAGGATGTTCTGACGCCGGTCGAGTTCGCCGGTCAGCACTTCACCCATGCGGCTGACCAGTTCGGCTTCCTCGGCCATGTTGGTGACGACGGCGGCGGTATGCGGAAGCTTCTCCATGCCCAGGAACGTCGAACCGCCCTTGAAGTCGGTGAGCAGCAGGTTGACCTGATCGGGGTGCGTCATGGCGACCAAAGACAGGATCAGGGTGCGCAGGAATTCGGACTTGCCCGACCCCGTGGTGCCGATCAGCATGCCGTGCGGTCCGGCGCCGAACTCCGCACCCTCCTTGATGTCGAGATACATGATGTTGCCGGTCTTGAGCTCGTGACCGAACGGGATCTTGAGGCGGTCCCGGTCGGTGTCGGTGTACATCCGCCAGCGGCTGGGCACGATCTCCTCGACGCTCTTGGCGCCGACCATCTGGTGCCACTCGGTGACGACCTTCTTCTGCACCCGCTGCGTCTTGTCGAGAATGGTGCCGGTGATGGACCAGCCGGCCAGTTTGCGCGCGACGCGGGTGGCTTCCAGCGGCGTCATGCTGTCCGCGGTCGAGGTCACCAACCGGAACTGCTGGCCGGGCAGCCGGTCTTCGGCGGACCCGTCCTCGTTGGCCCGGATGCGGTAGGCCGACCCGCGGTGGTTGCCCAGGGTGACCACCGTGACGCCGGCCCGCCCGTCGGGTGGGAAACCGGCCTTGCCGCCGGTGAGGTCGACGACGACGACATAGGGCCCGGTGGGCAGGGTGTCGGGTGCGTGCGGACCGCGGGCGGCCAGATCGGCCAGGCCGTCCGGCCGGGTGTAGATCATCCGGACCGGCCCCGCGGCGTCGGTTTCGGTCTGGTGCTGAACGTGCGGGAGCCATTTGAGCCAGGACCAGTCGGGGTCATCCGGGTTCTCGGTGAGCACCCGGATCTGCAGCAGGTCCGGTGGATGAAAAACCGCCAGGTGGCAGATCATCGCGGCCAGCATCCGGTCGGCATTGGGCCGGTGACCACCCAGCGCGATCGTCGGAAAGGTGCGCAGCTGAAGCAGTTTCGGGCAGTCGTGAATAAGGCCGTGGGTGCGCAGGAACTTGACCACCCACATATGGCTGACCGGCTCCAGATACGGCTGCGGCGCCGCCGCCGAGGCCGCGAGTTCACCGCCGACGGCGGGCTTCAGCAGACGGTCCACCGCCGGCTGGTCGCCGATCCCGATGCGGGTGGCCGCGTAGAAGTCGCTGTTGGCCGGGCGCGACCACTGTCGTTGCGTCCCGACGATCGACAGCAGATCGTCCGGATGCGGTGCGTGGTAGCTGAAGAAGGCGACCTGAGAGGTGGCCGAGGAGGTCACCCGGCCACGCAGCCCGGCCAGGTAGCGCAGGTATTCCTTGCGGTCGGCGTTGATCTCCGGCACCTTCTTGCCGCCGCCGCCGGTGCCGCCGGCCATGCCACCGACCATCATCACGACCATCATCAGCGGCATCATCAGCATGTAGGGCGACAGCTGCTTGGTGCCGCCGGCCAGCATGATCGCGATCATGCCGACCATCGCTCCACCCATCACATAGGGAAGCGCCTTCTGGACGCCCGAGGGCGGGATGTCGACGCCGAGGTCATCCGGCGGGGTGAGGCTGATCTCGCCCGGCGTCAGTCGCGGTCCGCGGGTGATCGTCGGGGTGAACTTCTTCGTTGTCATCGTTCGTCCAATGTCGTCATCGTTGCGATGTCATTGCGGCGCTCCGGGTGTGCCGCCCGGGACCTTTCGCGGGGTCGGGTCGGCGGGCAGCGTCTCGTGCTCGAGCATCGCCGCCTCCTTGGAGAGCACCGGGCCGTCCACCAGCAGCCGGATGATTTCCCACGGCGCGGTTTTCGGCCCACTCAGACCCAGCGCCTTGGCCGAATCGGCGTTCGGCACCCCGTAGCGCACTCCCTCCGGGTCGATGTAGTACATCGATTCGCCGTACCGCGGGTCCGGCGACTGCAGCTGCACGAACTTACCGCCGTCAATGTAAACCGTTGCGCTGCCCTGGATTTGCTTGATTCCGTTGTTCATCAACGACGCCGGGATCGGGAGGTGACGCCCGGACAGGACGGTGGTCTTGGGTGCCTGGTCACCGGCCGAGCGTTCCCAGCTCCAGCACAGTGTCGGTTCGTCCGGTCGCGACAAGATCTTCAGCGGCTCGTTCGGCAGCGGCGAGGGGTACACCCGTTCCGGTATCCGCACGACCAGGCTCGGCACCACCGCGGGGGGCGCGACCAGACCGTGAGATTGGGTGGCGCGCAGGGCCGCTGCGGTGGTCGAGTTCACCATGGCGATGCCGTCGGGCAACACGACGTAGTACTGCGGGCCCTTTTCGGCGTGGATCTGGAATACCGAACCGATCACCAGATCGTCCGACAGGCCGAGGCTGTTGGGCGCGCCAGCAAAGGGTATCGGGGGCAGTTGCCAGGCCCCCTGGCTGGGCAAAGCGTTGAACATGCCCTCGGAGATGGGAACCGCCTTGGCGGTGACTGGTATGCCCATCGCCGACGTCAGCGCGCGATCAGCGAGATCGATGGAGTGGCGACCCTTTTCGGTGACGATCCATTCCTGGCCCTGATAGCTCGCCAGCATGGCCTCGTTGGACTCGACCGGGTCGATCGAGGGGTCGATCTGCAGCGGCATCGCGATCACCGAGGTCTGGATCGCCGGGGACGCGGTGTCGGCCCGGGCAACGGTGTCACACAATGTCCAGATCGAGGCGCTGCCGCCGGCTACCGGAGTGGCGTAGGGCGCACCCGGTATTCCGAGTGTCTGGCCGAGGGGTAGCTTGCTCAGTTCGGAAGACTTCACGGTGGCCGGACTCGACGGGCTGCCCAGCACCAGTCGCGCGGAGGTCAGGTTGTAGACCGGGTGCAGTTGTCCCGAGATGATCACGTACAGCTCGTTGGTCGCACGATCGGTGAGCAGCGTGGTGCCGCCGAGTTTGCCCTGGGGTTTGAAGAACGCCAACAGTCCGGCGCCCGCCAAGACGATGACGGCGATGACCACACCGAGCCACACCGAGCGGCTGTAGAACTGAAGGGGATCGTCGAACATGCGGGTGTCGCGCCGCACGATGGCGTGCTCGACTCGGCGAAGCAGGAATCGCCAGCCGCTAACCTGAACCTTGGTGGTCAGGCGAAGCCCCATGTCTCACTCTCTCATGTTGAGGTGTGCATGAACCGCGGCGATCGCCTCGGCCATGTCCGTGCCGTTGATCTCCTGTAGACGGTCCACGTCGAGAGCCTCGATGTCGAGACCCTGAGCCAAACGCATATCGCGGCTCTGCTCGGCGGCTTCGACCAATTGCCGCGCGTAGCGGCCGTTCCCGGCGATGTCCAGGGCCGGGCGGCCGCGCAGCGTCCGGTCGTGCAGTGTCTTCGCCGCGCCCAGCAGTTCGTCGGAGGCCTGCGGGCTCAGCGTCGAATCATTGGCAGCGGCAATGACTCTGGCGATCTCGAGAATTTCTTCGGGGCTGTAGGTGTCGAACTCGATACGGGTGGCGAAGCGGGAGCGCAGACCCTCGTTGGTCTCCAGCAGCCGGTCGATGTCGTTGCTGTAGCCGGCGATGATCACCACCAACCGGTCACGGTCGTTCTCCATCCGGGCCAGCAGGGTGTCCATCGCCTCCTGCCCGAACGGGTCGGTGCGCCCATCCCGTTCTTGGACCAGCGCATAGGCCTCGTCGATGAACAGCACACCGCCCAGCGCGGCATCGATCGTCTTGGCGGTCTTGACCGCGGACTGCCCCTCGTACTCGGCGACGAAATCCTTGCGGGACGTCTCGACGAGTTTCGGTTCGGCGATGACGCCCAGCCCGGCCAGGATGTTGGCCACCACGCGGGCGATCGTCGTCTTCCCGGTGCCGGGGGGGCCGGTGAAAATCATGTGCTTACTGGGCTGGGCGACCTTCATGCCCTTGGCGGCGCGAACCCGTGCCATCAGCGTGGCCGCCCGGTAGCGCTCGATCTGCGTCTTGACCCGGCTGAGCCCGATCTGGCGTTGCAGCTCGGCCTGGGCTTCCTCCAGCAGCCGGTCGCGCGCGGAGTTGTCGGTCACCACACTGCCCGGATCCCACGGATCCGACCGGGAGGTAATCTGCTCAGCCGTCGTCGTCTTCAACCGGTACGACGGGTCCTTCAGCGCCGCAGACACTTTCGGCTCCGGATGGGTGGTCTGCAACCATTCCAGCAGCGCGACGGCGGCATCCTCGTTGCCCTGGCTGCGCCGCGCCATCGCCAGGAACCAGGCGATGGCCCTTGCGCAGGCCTCGCCGGCCGGTGAGTCGTTGGCTTCGGTGAGTCGGCGTTCGGCTTCGGTGAACAGCCCGAGGTTGGCGGCGGCGACGCCGTGTGCGACGCCGGCGGCACCGGTGAGGAACTTGTCCGGCCATTTCCCGGCGCCCTTGACCTCGTCGATCACGTCGGTCCACCGTTCCGCGGCGCCGTAGATGACCGCCTTGAGCCAGGAGACCAGATGCTCGGAGCCCGACACCGCGCTGGCGTCCATGGCTTCCAGCGCGTCGGCGTAGTTGCCCTGCGCGGCTTCCGACGACGCGAAGCCCATGGTGACTGCCAGCGGGGAGGTGATCGGGTAGGTGATGTCGCCGTAGATCCCACCGATGGGGACCCGCGCGTTCAGGGTGCTCATCGAGATCTGGGCGGCACCGGAAAGTTGCCCGAAGTTGCGGCGCGAGTACCAGGCGCGGAACAGCGTCACCCGGTCGGTGTCCCCGCACCGGATCCGCCCCACCCAGGCGTCGCAGGCCGTCTCGTCGTAATTGGTGATCTCGGTGAATAGGTCGAGTGAGCGTGCCTCCGACAACGGCAGCATGCCGACGGCACTGTCGAACAGACCGGCCAGGCGATCAGTCATTTATCACCGTTGTAGCGGGCCGTGTAGTCCACCTCGTACCGGGTTGCGAACACCTCGGCCTCGCGTGCGGCCGCCTCTTCAGGTGTCGGCAGGTGCAGGGTGCTCTCGACGAACTCGTGCAGCAGCGCGCTCTGCTGGGGGTTGTCGCCGGCGATCTCACTCATGCTCTCGACCATGAAGGTGTGCTGAGCGGCCCGCGCTTTCTGCCGGGCCAGGTCGGCGATGACGAAGATCTCCTCCGCGAGCGCCGGCTCGGACATGCTGGACGCCTTGTCGGTGATGGTGATGTTCTGAACCCTGCCGTCCATCAGCGCTGTCACCGAGACCGACCCCTGTGGGTTGGTCACTGTGAACAAGGCCAACTCTTCTTCCTCGTCCTGCTCGGTCAGCCCCTCCAGGGCATCGAGCTCGGTACCGCTGTCCTCGGCCTCGGCTGGTGGCGCATAGTCGCCCAGCGCGTCCAGAGACGACTCCTCGACGTCGGTGCCGCCGCCGGAGAAGTCCAGCGCGCTGAGATCGTCGCTGTCGTAGTCGTTCCCGGGCAGTTCCACTGTCGGGTCCCTTTCTCGTATCGGAAGTAGGCAGCCTCTCAGGCGGAGGCTTGGGCGTGATCCAACCAGGAGCCGGCAGGTAGCAGCTCCAGCAAGCTGTCCAGGGCACGTTGCAGATTCTGCGGGGTGCCGGAAAGGAAGCTGCCGTACAACTCGCCGCCGACGCGACGGGGCAGCGAGACGAGTCGGCCGTGCTTGGAGTCGAGAACGCCTGCGGCAGCAGAGGTGTGGGTGGTGGTACCGCCGGGGTGGCGCTGGGTCGCGATGATCTCGACCCAGCCGGTGGGGTCGCTGACGATCTCGGTATAGATGCGCGCCTGGGTGGCCGAAATGCCGTGCCGCATGAGCTGCGCCGCCGTCGTGCATTCGGCCAGTTCGCTGGCGACGCCGGTCAGCGGTTCGACGCTCGCCGGGTCGGCCGATCCCAGCACGGTGTTCACCATTCCGGCGAGTCCGATCTGCGGCGCCACCATTTGCAGCACCAGCATGTCCTCGTCGCGCGCCGCGACTACATGGGTATCGTCCTTGCGGCACACCACAAATCGCACCATCAGACCGCCGGCGTCACCACCTCGGTCGCGGCGCCACCACCGGCATTCCAAGGTCCGGTCCGCCCGGCTGACCGTTTCGACCATCTTGGCGACCCCGGGGTGGGGCTGCCCGTTGTGGTCCAGGACGCCCTGTGCGGTGAGGTCGCGCTGGACTTGCTCCCAAACGATGTCCCGCAGGTCCTCTTGCGGAATATTGGGCCGGATCCCAAGGGCTACGGGGAAATCCACCAGGTGCAACCGGTCGGCGATGACCAGCATGCCGTCGATGGTCACCTCGACGCCGACCACGTCGTCGACCGGGCCCGCGAAGCCCGCGCGACCGGGAGCGAGCGGACCGGTCATGATCAGCCGAAGATCTTGTCGATGATGCCGCCGAGCCCCTGGTCGGAATTGAGGTACGCGGTGGCGGCCTGGACCAGGTTGGTGGCCAGGCCATTGCTGACGCCCTGCACGCCTTTGCCCGTGCTGTTGCGGTTGGTCTCCACGTCGCGAAGCGCATTGTTGAACTTCGACGTGAACGAACCGTGGGTCATCGAGACTTTGCCGCTGATCCCGTTGACCGTGTTGGTCGCGGTTCCGAATTGGCCGGCTATTTCGGTCTGCATGCCTGACAGCACCTTCAGGAACGAAGGTACGACTTCCAGAATTCCGGACATGGGGTAGACCCTCCTCTACGTCTAACTTTTTACTCGCTACGGCTTTGGCTGGCTATGGGTTTGGCCGTTTAGTGGCCGACTGTTTGCAATCAGAGGACGGTGCCCTGCTGGCCCTGCTGGCCGCCGGCTCCCGCTTGAACTGGCGCGCGCTCCCCGTTGGAGCCGGCCGCGGCGCCCTGTTGGTCGGACTGGTCGTCCTTCTGACCCACCTGCTGTACCTGCGAGGACACCATCTGGACCTGTTGGCCGGCCATGCTGCCCAGCTGTCCCGGACCGCCGCCCGCCGCCAAGAGCTGCTGCAACTGGCCCATCGTCGACGTGATCTCTCCGACCCCCGGCAATTGGGCGAAGCTGAGCAGGTTGCTGAAACTCAACGCCGGCATCCCGGCGAAGCCTCCCAAAAAGTCCGGGAGAGCGGCCAATTCGACCCAGGTGGGCAGCTTGCCCAGGTTGCCGACGCCGGGGAACAGGTCGCCGAGGCCCGGCAGGCCGGGGAACAGGTTGGGAATGCTGGGCATCCCCGGCAACGCAGGGAAACCGGGGATGAGTCCGCCGCCGCCACCGAAGCCGGGGAAGCCCGGGATGAGTCCGCCGCCGCCACCGAAGCCGGGGAAGCCCGGGATGAGTCCGCCGCCGCCACCGAAGCCGGGGAAGCCCGGAATGAGTCCGCCGCCGCCACCGAAGTCGGGGAAGCCCGGGAGGAGTCCGCCGAAGTCCGGCAGACCCGGGATGGTCGGCCACTGGAAGTCAGGCAGGCCCGGGATCGGCAGGTTGAAGTCCGGAATGCCGGGGGTGGGGGGCCAGGTGAACTCGGGCAGGCCCGGGATGCTGGGGAAGCCGGGGATCGGGATGTCCGGCAGCTTCGGCGGCCAGATGGTGTCGATGATCCCGTCGATGATCCCGGGGATCAGACCCGCGAGGGCCGGGAGGTTGGTCAGGATGTCGAGCAGTCGTCCGCCCAGTCCGATCATGCTGGCCGCGTTCATCGCGGTCATGATCGTCAGGTAGAGCAGCGCGCCGCCGGTGACGGCCATCGCGAGCGCGCAGGCCGGGATCGCGATGGCGATCGACAGGGCATCGCCGATCAGCCAGACCTTCTCCAGCTTCTTGCAGGCCTTGTAGCAGCCGTCGACCATGTTCTTCATGGCGCGCAGCACGCTGCGGGTGTCCTCAACGTGCTCGGCCTGGTTGGAGATCAGGTTGCCGGTCAGATTGTCGATGTCACCCATCAACTTGGCGCGGAGTTGCTGGGCGGTGTTCTGGTTCAAATAGGCATCCGCGGCCTGGCCGATCCAGTTGGTGCCCGGAATTGCCAGGCCGATCTTGTCGGCGACGCCTTTGAACAAGGATGAGCCGGCATTGAAAATGTCGCCCGGGTCGGGAATTCCTTCACCCAGCAGAAACAGCTGTGCGTAGATGAAGTTGCTCGTGGTCTTGCACATCGCGCTACCCGACATTTTCGTGATTCCTTACGTTGGCTTGTTGGTGTGCACGGTCAGTTGTTTATGCACCTTCGCACCGTATGTCGAGCTTAACAGCGCTCCGGCGGGGCTAGATGCACGAATTTTCGGGCGCGCCTGGCCTTTTCGGGCGCACGGCACGGGCAACTTCATAGCGGAATGGCCGGGCGGCGCAAGCCTTCCCCGGACGTTCAGACCCGAGCGCGCCAGCGTGTGATGCCGCCCGGGTTCCATGTCAATTGATCTGACTTATCAGTGCTTCGATCGCCGCGGCAGTTTCGGCCGGCAAGACTTCTTCGGCCTCCGCCTTGACGATCATTTCTTCGCTGACGCCAGCCGCTTGTGCGGTTTCCAGCGTGGAGAGATTCGCGCGGCGGCGCGCGGCATATAACCGTTGTGCCAGGGTCGCACCGGGTGCGGTGGCGCCCAAGGTCATCAATTGGTCGTGGTATCGCCGCACGGAACCCATTGCCTTGATGAGTTCCGGGGTGATTCGACTGATCCGCGTCGCCTGAACGGCGATCGCCTCGAGCTGGCGCAGGTCGGCCAGGATCGGTGCCGCCCGTTCGGTGAACTCCGGATCCTCCGGGGAGGGCAACGCGGCGATGGCCAGGCTGCAGGTGTCGACGGCGGCGGCTACGGCCTGGGCGATCAGCGAGGCCGGACCGTCGGCGGCCGAGGGTGCCTCGGCGACAGGCTCGACAGCCGGCGCCGGCGCCGACTGCTGATTGGCGGCGGCGTCGCCCTCGCGAATCCGGGCGATCGTGCCAGCGGGCCACTGCAGCACTTCCTCGAGCTTGGCGCGGGTCCGTTCCCGTGGCCAACTGCGGCCCTTCTCGAAGGAGATGAGCGCTCCGGCGTTGATGATGCCGTCGGCGGCCAGGCTGCGCTGGCTGATGTCGAGTTCCCGGCGGCGTGCCGCGGCGGCCGCGCCAGCGCGGACCACCCCGGGGTCGGCGTCAGCGGGCAGGTCGTCCGGACGGGGCTCTTCAGGCGCATTCGTCGGCCTGACGACTTCGAACGTCAACGCCTTGCCTCCAGGGGGATCGCCGAACGGGACGTCTTTCTTGTCGCTGACGGACGGGCTTCCACGCAGTCCGTCGACGAACATACCGCTCTCGCGCTCGCCGACGCGCTCGTCGGACAAGCGCCACTTTCCATCGTCGGGCACCGCCCGCAGGTTTGCCCCGGCGGCCCGCTGGTCATCGGGGCGCCTACCGGACCGGTGGCGGCGACCTATGTCCACGATGCTGTAGCCGGGGACGGTCCCACCGGCCGTCACGCCACTGAGTGCGGCCAGCGCAGCCGGCGTCACCGTCGATTCGGCGTTGGGCATCAGGGCGGAATCCTCGCTCATGGTGGTCGGGGCGGGCAGCGCGGAGGGCCATGAGGCACACCATTCGCTGACCAACATTCTAACCGTTGCACCCTTCTATTGCTATACCTTCGCTACGTTTTCCCCGCGGATGGCGGATGCGGCAAGCGCCGGCCCAAACCGGCCAACCGCTACGGTTAGTAGAGCGGCCAGCGCTTCCGCTGGGAGCATGTTGTCCAAAAGCTGTGGATGAAACCAGCTGATCAGCAGGCGATACACAGCCCATTGACAGGGTATAGACCCTGTTAATCGCAGGTTTGGTGGGTAGGCTCGCCGTTCGCGCTGCAAAGCTGTAGCACCCATTGTCAACCGCTGCAGAACGAACTGTTGCACTGCGATGGTTAGTGCGCTAGCCTTCTGGGCAGAGGGACAGAACGCGCAACGCTTTATGGAGGAATGCAGAGACATGACCGCAACAACTCTTTACGAGATCCCGCAGCTGGGCGTGTGCACGCAAGACCCCGACCGTTGGACGACGACCCCTGATGACGAGGCCAAGACGTTGTGCCGGGCCTGCCCGCGCCGCTGGCTGTGCGCCAAGGAAGCCGTGGAATCTCCTGGCGCTGAGGGCCTTTGGGCCGGTGTGGTCATTCCCGACTCGGGTCGCCCACGGGCGTTCGCCCTCGCTCAGCTGCGGTCTCTGGCCGAGCGCAACGGCTTCGCCGTGCGTGAGCGGGTGACTGCCCAGTCGGCGTGAGCCGCGAACCGCGTCGAACAGCGCGAGAAATCCTTCGATTTCTCGCGCTGTCTTGTGTTCGGCGCCTGCGTCGTTTCAATCCGATCGCAGCGCAGCGCAGCACGGCCGGCGCGCCCGACCGGGTCAAGCCGGCGTGTGGCCGCGCGGCCCTTCGGCACGGGAGGCGAAGTATCCGGTGATGGTCGCCGCTACCTGCAGAAACTTCAGCCGCGTCGCCGGTGCCATCTCGTGGGTGACGTCGATGACACCACCCGGTCGCAAGTGCGGATCGAACGGCACCTCGACGACCGGTTGCCCGTGGTCGATGAACTCACGAGCCAGTAGCGAGCGGGTTCGCTTGTCGGCGTGGCCGTCGGAATCGTTCAGGACGACGACGCTGCGTTGCAGCAGATTGCCGAGGTCGTGATCCGACAACCACTCGACCGTCTTGGCGGCGGCCGCGGCGCCGTCCGCCCACGGCGAGGAGACCACGATCAGAGCATCCAGATCACGCAGCACCTCGCGGGTGACCGCGGCGTCCATCGTCGATCCGCAGTCGATGACCGAGATCGCGAAATGCCGATCCAGCCGCAACGCGGCCTCGCGGTAGATCGCCGGATCGAGCACCCGGCGCGGACCAGACACGGGTTCGCCGCCCAGCACGTAGAGCCCGGTGGAGTTCCTGCCGATCCGAGAGGTCACGTCGGCAAAGGACTGCTGATTCTTGTCCGCGGTCAATTCCCAGAACGAACCGGTGGTCCGGGGATCGATCCTGCTGCTGAGTCGGCCGAACGCGGTGTCGGCGTCGATGGCCACGACGCGGTCCTGCTGACGCAGTTCGGCCAGGATCGAGCCCACGCTGGCGGCCACCGACGTCTTGCCTACGCCGCCCTTGCCGAGGACGCCGACCTTGTGGTTGCCACGCAGCGGAGTTCGGATCGTCGTCTCGAACTGCGCCGCGTCGCGTTGCGCCGCGGACGGGCCCGGCTTGACCAGGCCGAACGTCGCGGCCCGGACCATACGTCGCCAGCCGCGCTCGACGGGCCGGGCAGCGGCGGCCGGGCCGGCCGTCGCACCCGGCCAAGGGCCCGCCGGACCGGCGGGTCGCCGCGGCGGTGGACCGGATTGGTGCGGTGGTGACGGTTGCTGCGGCGCGTCCCGGTGCGGTGGTGGAGGTGCCACGGGCCGCATCGCGCGCTGCGGTGGTGGCGCGACCGGCGGGGCAGGAGTGGAGGGAGCCGGTGGGGCGGCCGCGGGGGGCGGGATCTTGGCGGCCGCCGGTGGGGGAGGCGTCTTGGGAGCCGCTGGCGGCGCTTGGGTCGCGGGCGGCGGGGGAGTGGTCTTGGGGGCCGGCGACGGCGGAGACTGCGATGGTTGGGGCGTCCGCTCGGCCGCGGGTGCGGGCGGCACCGGGTGCGAAACCGGTTGCTCAGGGCGCATTCGGTTGCGCAGAAATTCTGGGGGCTGGTTCATGGGCTCCTCGGGTGCACAGGCCTGTCGGCCAACGCCGGACGCTGACGTCTAGTATCGGTCACCGACTCGACCGCGCCAGCCGGGTCTGAAGCGCGCAAACTCAGCCGAGCCGTGGCCGTGGAGCCGGCGGCATGACATCCCGCGGCGCCGACGCCGGTTCCCTTGACTTTGCTGCCACGTCATATGACGCGCCGTGGTGCCGGTGTGACTGTCCGCCGTGATTCTTAGATTCACGGCAGATGCGGGTAGACGTCGCTTGCAGCAAACTCTACCGACCGGATCAGCGGCCACTGCCGCGCCATGCGATCCTCACCACAGTGCCGGACGATCTGCCGTGGTCGCAGGTCAGGTCGCAAGGCTGTCGATCGCTGGTAACAGCGAATTTACGGAGCTGCCAGCACAGAGGTTAGTATTGGTAAGTTGGCATGTCAGGCGGGTTTTGTCATATCGTTTTACGACTTGTCGAAATAGGTACGGGGCAACCGTTCAACGCTGCACGGACGAATCCCTGACCGGATTATCTCCGCTTGGCGGACAGCCAGTCGATGAGACCGAGGGGGTTCAGCCCCGCAACCTTCGGGTGCGGTCCCACGACCGGAGAACGTCGATTCGCAAAGCGGCCGTGCAGGAAGTCTGCTGAAGGGTTAGGTGGGAATGACGCCCAGGCGCGTCGGGCTGTATAACCCCGCATACGAACACGATTCATGCGGTGTGGCCATGGTCGTCGACATGCACGGCCGGCGAAGCCGCGACATTGTGGACAAGGCCATCACCGCGCTGCTCAACCTCGAGCACCGCGGTGCCGCTGGCGCCGAGCCGCGCAGTGGCGACGGCGCGGGCATCCTGATTCAGGTCCCGGACGCTTTCCTGCGTGAGGTCGTGGATTTCGACCTGCCCGAAGCGGGTAGCTACGCCACCGGCATCGCGTTCCTGCCGCAGTCGTCCAAGGACGCCGCCGCAGCGTGTGCCGCCGTCGAGAAGATCGCCGAATCCGAAGGCCTGCAGGTGCTCGGCTGGCGCAACGTTCCCACCGACGACTCTTCGCTGGGCGCGCTGTCGCGTGACGCGATGCCCACCTTCCGTCAGGTCTTCATGGCCGGCGCCTCCGGAATGGCGCTGGAACGCCGCGCGTATGTGGTCCGCAAGCGGGCCGAGCACGAACTCGGTACCAAGGGCCCGGGGCAGGACGGACCCGGCCGCGAGACCGTGTACTTCCCGAGCCTGTCCGGGCAGACGTTCGTCTACAAGGGCATGCTCACCACCCCGCAGCTCAAGGCCTTCTACCTCGACCTGCAGGACAACCGGATAACCAGCGCGCTGGGCATCGTGCACTCCCGGTTCTCGACGAACACCTTCCCGTCCTGGCCGCTGGCGCACCCCTTCCGCCGCGTCGCGCACAACGGTGAGATCAACACCGTCACCGGGAACGAGAACTGGATGCGCGCCCGCGAGGCGCTGATCAAGACCGATATCTTCGGATCGCACGAGGACGTCGAGAAGCTGTACCCGATCTGTACCCCTGGGGCCTCCGACACCGCGCGCTTCGACGAGGTGGTCGAGTTGCTGCACCTGGGCGGTCGCAGTCTGGCCCACGCGGTGCTGATGATGATCCCCGAGGCGTGGGAACGCCATGAGTCGATGGACCCGGCGCGGCGGGCGTTCTACGAGTACCACGCGTCTTTGATGGAGCCCTGGGACGGCCCGGCGTCCATCACGTTCACCGACGGCACCATCGTGGGAGCTGTGCTGGACCGCAACGGCCTGCGGCCCTCCCGGATCTGGGTGACAGAAGACGGCTTGGTTGTGATGGCCTCGGAGGCCGGCGTGCTGGACCTGGACCCGTCCACCGTGGTCAAGCGGATGCGGCTGCAGCCCGGCCGGATGTTCCTGGTGGACACCACCCAGGGCCGCATCGTCGCCGACGAGGAGATCAAGGCCGAACTGGCCGCCGAGCACCCGTACCAGGAGTGGCTCGACAACGGGTTGGTTCCGTTGGACAAGCTGCCCGCCAACAAGTACGTCCGGATGCCGCATCACCGGCTGGTCGTGCGGCAACAGACATTCGGTTACACCTACGAGGAACTCAACCTGCTGGTGGCTCCGATGGCCCGCACCGGCGCGGAGCCGCTCGGGTCGATGGGCACCGACACGCCGATCGCAGTGCTGTCCAAGCGTCCCCGGATGCTTTTCGACTACTTCCACCAGCTGTTTGCCCAGGTGACCAATCCGCCACTGGACGCCATCCGTGAAGAGGTGGTCACCAGCTTGCAGGGCACTACCGGCGGGGAGCGCGACCTGCTCAACCCGGATGAGTACTCCTGTCACCAGATCTCGCTGCCCCAGCCGATCCTGCGCAACTTCGAGCTGGCCAAGCTGATCAACCTCAATCCCGAGGACGAGGTCAACGGACGGCCACATGGCATGCGGTCCAAGGTGATTCACTGCCTGTACCCGGTCGCCGAGGGCGGCGCCGGGCTGGCGGCCGCGCTGGATGACGTGCGAGCGCAAGCGTCGGCGGCGATCGCCGACGGGGCGCGGCTGATCATCCTGTCCGACCGCAACTCCGACCAGACGATGGCGCCCATTCCGTCGCTGCTGGCGGTCTCGGGTGTGCACCACCACCTGGTTCGCGATCGCACGCGTACTCACGTGGGCCTGGTGGTCGAGTCGGGCGATGCCCGCGAGGTGCACCACATGGCCTTGCTGATCGGGTGCGGCGCGGCCGCGATCAACCCCTACCTGGCGTTCGAGTCGATCGAGGACATGCTCGACCGCAATGTCTTGGATGTCGGGGACGGCATCGAACGCAGCAAGGCGCTGAACAACTACGTCAAGGCCGCGGGTAAGGGTGTGCTGAAGGTGATGTCCAAGATGGGCATCTCGACGCTGGCCTCCTACACCGGCGCGCAGCTTTTCCAGGCCGTCGGTATCTCCGAAGACGTGCTGGACGAGTACTTCACCGGGTTGGCTTGTCCCACTGGCGGTATCACCCTGGATGACATTGCGGCCGACGTCGCGGCGCGGCACGCCCTCGCTTATCTGGACCGGCCGGACGAGCGGGCGCACCGCGAGCTCGAGGTGGGTGGGGAGTACCAGTGGCGCCGCGAGGGCGAGTACCACCTGTTCAACCCGGAGACCGTCTTCAAGCTGCAGCACTCCACCCGCACCGGTCAGTACAAGATCTTCAAGGAGTACACCCAGCTGGTCGATGACCAGAGCGAGCGAATGGCCTCCCTGCGCGGGTTGCTCAAATTCCGTGCCGGCCTGCGGCCGCCGGTGCCGATCGAGGAGGTCGAGCCGGCCAGCGAGATCGTCAAGCGCTTCTCCACCGGAGCGATGAGCTACGGCTCCATCTCTGCCGAAGCACACGAGACGCTGGCCATCGCGATGAACCGGTTGGGTGCCCGATCAAACAGCGGTGAGGGCGGCGAAGACGTCAAGCGGTTCGACGCCGACCCGAACGGCGACTGGCGGCGCAGCGCGATCAAGCAGGTGGCCTCGGGTCGCTTCGGTGTCACGTCGCACTACCTGACCAACTGCACGGACATCCAGATCAAGATGGCCCAGGGCGCCAAACCTGGTGAAGGCGGCCAGCTTCCGGGTCACAAGGTGTATCCGTGGGTGGCCTCGGTGCGGCATTCCACACCTGGCGTCGGGTTGATCTCACCGCCGCCGCACCACGACATCTACTCGATCGAGGATCTCGCGCAGCTGATCCACGATCTGAAGAATGCCAACCCATCCGCGCGCGTGCACGTCAAGCTGGTGTCCGAGAACGGGGTCGGGACGGTGGCCGCCGGTGTGTCCAAGGCGCACGCCGACGTGGTGCTCATCTCCGGTCACGACGGCGGCACCGGCGCGACGCCGCTGACGTCGATGAAGCACGCGGGCGCGCCCTGGGAGCTGGGGCTGGCCGAGACGCAGCAGACCTTGTTGCTCAACGGTTTACGTGACCGCATTGTCGTCCAGGTGGACGGCCAGCTCAAGACCGGCCGTGACGTCATGATCGCGACGCTGCTCGGTGCCGAGGAATTCGGTTTCGCCACCGCGCCGTTGGTGGTGGCCGGCTGCATCATGATGCGGGTTTGTCACCTGGACACCTGCCCCGTCGGGGTGGCCACCCAGAACCCGCTGCTGCGGGAACGGTTCGCCGGTAAGCCGGAATTCGTCGAGAACTTCTTCATGTTCATCGCCGAAGAAATGCGAGAGTACATGGCGCAGTTGGGCTTCCGCACCGTCAACGAGGCGGTCGGGCAGGCTGGCGCGCTGGACACCACGCTGGCGCGCGCACACTGGAAAGCGCATCGCCTGGACCTGGCTCCGGTGCTGCACGAACCGGAGTCGGCGTTCATGAACCAGGATCTGTACTGCAGTTCGCGGCAGGATCACGGCTTGGACAAGGCGCTCGACCAGCAGTTGATCGTGATGAGCCGCGAGGCGCTGGATTCCCAGAAGCCGGTGCGGTTCTCGACCACGATCAGCAACGTCAACCGCACCGTCGGCACCATGCTCGGCCATGAGGTGACGAAGGCTTATGGCGGACAGGGGTTGCCGGACGGCACCATCGACATCACGTTCGAGGGATCGGCGGGCAACAGCTTCGGCGCCTTCGTGCCCCAAGGCATCACCCTGCGTATCTACGGCGACGCCAACGACTATGTGGGCAAGGGCCTGTCCGGCGGCCGGATCGTGGTGCGGCCCTCCGACAATGCGCCGGAAGGCTATGTCGCCGAGGACAACATCATCGGCGGCAACGTCATTCTGTTCGGCGCCACCAGCGGCGAGGTCTACCTGCGTGGCGTGGTCGGCGAGCGGTTCGCGGTGCGCAACTCCGGAGCACACGCGGTGGTCGAGGGTGTGGGTGACCATGGGTGTGAATACATGACCGGTGGCCGGGTGGTCATCCTGGGCAGCACGGGGCGCAACTTCGCCGCGGGCATGTCCGGTGGTGTGGCCTACGTCTATGACCCCGACGAGCAACTGCCCAACAACCTCAACATCGAGATGGTGGACGCCGAGGCACTGGACTCCGACGACGCGGAGTTCCTGCACGGCATCGTCACGGCACACGTCGACGCCACCGATTCTGCTGTCGGCAAACGTATTCTGGCCGATTGGCGTAACCAGCAGCGGCACTTCGTGAAGGTGATGCCGCGTGACTACAAGAAGGTGCTGCAGGCGATCGCTGACGCCGAACGCGATGGCACCGATGTCGATAAGGCGATTATGGCGGCGGCACATGGCTGATCCAACTGGCTTTCTGAAGTACACCCACCGGGAGTTGCCGCAACGGCGGCCTGTTCCCTTGCGGCTCAAGGATTGGAAAGAGGTCTACGAAGACTTCGACACCGAGACCCTGCGCGAGCAGGCGACCCGCTGCATGGACTGCGGTATCCCCTTCTGCCACAACGGCTGTCCGCTGGGCAACCTGATTCCGGAATGGAATGACCTGGTGCGCCGGGGCCGTTTCCGTGAAGCGATCGAGCGGCTGCACGCGACCAACAACTTTCCCGACTTCACCGGCCGGCTGTGTCCGGCACCGTGTGAGCCGGCCTGCGTACTGGGGATCAACCAGGATCCGGTGACGATCAAGCAGATCGAGCTCGAGATCATCGACAAAGCATTCGACGAAGGGTGGGTGGAACCCGTACTGCCGCACTGCGACACCGGAAAGACGGTGGCCGTGGTGGGCTCGGGCCCGGCCGGTCTGGCCGCGGCGCAACAACTTACGCGTGCCGGACACCAGGTCACGGTCTTCGAGCGAGAGGACCGGATTGGCGGACTGCTGCGGTACGGCATCCCGGAGTTCAAGATGGAAAAGCGGGTGCTGGACCGCCGGCTGGCGCAGATGACCGCCGAGGGCACCCAGTTCCGAGCCGGTGTGAACGTCGGCGAGGACATCACCGCCGAGCAGTTGCTGGCCGACTTCGACGCCATCGTGCTGGCCGGGGGTGCCACCGCGTGGCGCGAGCTGCCGATTCCGGGTCGCGATCTCGACGGCATCCACCAGGCGATGGAGTACCTGCCCTGGGGCAACCGGGTCCAGGAAGGTGACGACGTGGTGGGGCAGGACGGCGAGCCGCCGATCACCGCCAAAGGCAAAAAGGTCGTGATCATCGGCGGTGGTGACACCGGAGCGGACTGCCTGGGCACCGCGCACCGTCAGGGCGCGGCCCGCATCCACCAGTTCGAGATCATGCCCCGGCCGCCGGAGACCCGCGCCGCGTCCACCCCGTGGCCGACCTACCCGCTGATGTACCGCATTGCCTCGGCGCACGAGGAGGGCGGTGAGCGGGTGTTCTCGGTCAACACCGAGGAGTTCCTCGGCGAGGACGGGCGAGTGACGGCGCTGAAGGTCCACGAAGTGACGATGCAGGACGGGAAGTTCGTCAAGGTCGAGGGCACCGACTTCGAGTTGGAGGCCGACCTGGTGTTGCTGGCGATGGGATTCGTCGGGCCGGAGAAGCCCGGCTTGCTCACCGAGCTGGGGGTGAAATTCACCGAGCGCGGAAACGTGGCACGGGGCGATGACTACGAGACCTCCGTTCCCGGCGTGTTCGTCGCCGGCGACATGGGGCGTGGCCAGTCGCTGATCGTCTGGGCGATTGCCGAAGGCCGCTCCGCGGCCGCGGCGGTGGACCGCCACCTGATGGGTGCCAGCGCCCTGCCGGCGCCGATCAAGCCCACCGCGGCGCCGCTGACGTAACCACACCAGTCACATCTGAAACATTTGATAAACCTTCGGCGCGCCGCCGAAGGTTTGCCAGAGCGGGGGTGTCTAATAACTTCCTGTGGGCTCCGTCACACAGAGGCACGCTCGGGCCGCCTAGGAGCCACGGTTGCGTTAGTTCGATCGCAGGAGTGATCACCGTGCACATGAACCCAGTTCCCCGGTCAAGGATGGGGCGAATCGCCTGGTCTCTGGTCCGTCACCCGGTGAAGAGCCGCGAGTTCCCGGCGCGGAACGAGCGTCTGGTGACGGCCGAAGAGATGTTGCGATTCGCCATTTGACCCTGGCGGGTCAGCGTAGGCCGCCCCTCGCCGTAATCCGCAGTTTGTTTGCTCAGCTAGCTCAGCAGGCCCGAGTCCCGGATCGCCTCGGCCAACGGCTCCAACACGGCAGGGTCATGTGGCGGGGCGATGTAGACGATTCCCAAGTCGAGGCCCTCGGCCCCCAGCGCCGCCGCGTTGTCGATGACTTGCCCGTAGCCGCGATCGGGTCCAAGCCCCAAGTGGGCCGACAAAGTGATTTCCTTCGGGTCGCGCCCGATGTCGTGGCAGCGGGCGGCCAGCACGTCGCGCTTGCGCGCGAACTCCTCCGGTGTGCCCCCGGCGAAGTTCCAGTGTTGCGCGTAGCGCGCGGTTAGCGGCAGAGTCCGTTTCTCGCCACTACCGCCGATGGCGATCGGCGGATGCGGCCGCTGCGGGCCCTTGGGCTCATTGCGGGCGTCCCTGAGTTGGTAGTACTTGCCCTCGAAGGTAGTGGTCTCGTCGCTGAGCAGGCCGACCAGCACCTGGCAGGCTTCCTCGAACCGGTCGAATCGTTCCCTGATGCTGCCCAGCTCGATGCCGTAGGCGCCGGATTCCTCTTCGTTCCAACCGGCGCCGATGCCGAGTTCGAGGCGCCCGTTGGAGACGACGTCGAGCGTGGCCGCCATGTTCGCCAGGACCGCGGGGTGGCGGTAGTGGATGCCGGTGACCAGAGTGCCGAGCCGCAGCCGCTTGGTGGCCTGCGCCAGGGCCGCAAGCGTCGTCCAGCCCTCCAGGCAGGGTCCGGTCGAGTCGGAGAAGATCGGATAGAAGTGGTCGAAGGTCCAGCCGGATTCGAAGAGGTCGATGTCGTCGGCGGCCTGCCAAACGGCCAGCATGTCGGCCCAGGTGGTGTTCTGAGGTGAGGTCTTGAATGCAAAGCGCATGAACTCGACACTAGACTCGGCCAGACAATGGTTCTCGGACTCGATACCAAACTGACCCTGCTGGCGACGGGGCTGATCTTTCTGCTGGCGCTGGCGCTCGGCGTCTGGAAGTACCGCCAGATCATGGTCGCCGAAGATCATCGCGCGCACGTCTATGTGGACATCGCCCATCGGGCGGCATTGTTGTACGCATTCGCCACGCTGTTGTTCGCGCCGTTCGTCGAACTCAGTGTGTGGCCGGCCTGGGTCAATCTGACCGCGACAGCCGTGGCGGTGTTCTTCTTCGTCGGAGCGATCGTCGGCTACATCGTGCACGGGGCTCGCCGCGACACCGAGAACCAATTCGACCCACCAGTGCGGGGAACCGGCTTCTTCATGGCCCTGCTCATCATTGGCGAGATGGGCGGTTTCGGCGTCGTGTTCGCCGGGTTCATCGCCGGTCAGTTGCTGTGATAGATCCGGTCTTCGCGCTGCGCCAGATCGCGTACTACAAGGACCGCAGCCGCCAGGATTCCCGGCGGGTGATGGCGTACCGCAACGCCGCCGACATCATCGAGCGTCTCGACGAAGCCGCGCTGGAGCGCCACGGCCAGGCCAACAGCTGGCAGTCGATCCCAGGCATCGGCCCCAAGACCGCGATGGTGATCGCGCAGGCGTGGGCCGGGCAGGAGCCGGATCAACTGGCCGAATTGCGTGCCGGCGCGGAGGATCTCGGCGGGGGTGAGCTCCGCGCGGCCTTACGTGGTGATCTGCACCTGCATTCGAACTGGTCCGACGGGTCGGCGCCGATCGCGGAGATGATGGCCACCGCGGCAGCACTCGGGCACGAGTACTGCGCGCTGACCGATCACTCGCCGAGGCTGACGATCGCCAACGGCCTGTCTCCGGACCGGCTGCGCAAGCAGCTTGACGTGATCGACGAGTTGCGGGAGAAGTTCGCGCCGTTGCACATCCTCACCGGGATAGAGGTCGACATTCTCGACGACGGCGCGCTGGACCAGGAGAGCGAGCTGCTAGACCGCCTCGACATCGTGGTCGCCAGCGTGCACTCGAAGCTGTCGATGGAACCCGCGGCGATGACCCGACGGATGGTGCGGGCGGTCTCCGACGGTCACGTCGACGTACTGGGTCACTGCACCGGACGCCTGGTCTCGGGGAATCGCGGCATCCGGGCGGAGTCGAAGTTCGATGCGGAGAAGGTTTTCACCGCGTGCCGCGACCACGGCACTGCGGTAGAGATCAACTCTCGCCCCGAACGCCGGGACCCGCCCACCCGACTGCTGAATCTGGCGCGTGACATCGGCTGCGTGTTCAGCATCGACACCGACGCGCACGCGCCGGGCCAGCTGGACTTCCTGGGCTACGGCGCGCAGCGGGCGCTGGACGCCGGCATCGACGTGGACCGCATCGTCAACACCTGGCCGGCGGAACGCCTGGTGGAGTGGGCCGGCTCAGTCGGGTAGCCGCGGCATCTCCGGTCCCGGGTCGCGACCGACGAGCACGGCCCGCGTCAAAGCGGACTTGCCGTAACGGCGATGCACCTCGTCGATCGCTTCGTCGACCGCCGGCGTCTGCCCGTCGAACGGCAACATCAACTGCTGGGCGCCGCTGCGATCGATACCCGAGACAGCGAAGCCCACCAGCGTCAGGCCCCGTTCGTCGATCAGCGGCGCCGCCGACGCCACCAGTCGGCGGGCGGTGGCCAGGATGGGGGCCGTCGAGGAGGTGGCCCGCGGCATCGTCTGGGATCGGGTGGCCCGGGTGAAGTCGTCGAAGCGCAGCCGCAGCACCACGGTGCGCCCGGTGCGTCCCGCGGCCCGCATCCGGCCGGTGATCCGGTCGATCAGATTCACCACCACCGCGTCGATCTCGGTGGCTGACATCGCGGTGCCGGCGCGGCCCAACGCGCGCTGGGCTCCCACCGAGCGTCGCCGTACCCCGGTGGTCACGCGCCGGCGGTCGATGTTGCGGGACAGGGCATACAGTTGGCGGCCCATCGCTGGACCCACCATGGACGCCAGCATCGACTCACCGAGTTCGGCGACCTCGGCGACGGTGGTGATGCCGTGGCTGTGCAGCTTCTCGGCGGTCACCCCACCTACGCCCCACAGCCGGCGCACCGGCAGCGGATGCAGGAACTCCAGCTCGCGATCGGGTGGCACCAGCAGCAGACCGTCGGGCTTGGCCTCCTGGCTGGCGACTTTGGCCAGGAACTTGGTCCGGGCGATACCGACGGTGATGGGTAGGCCGACGCGGGCGCGCACGTCCCGGCGCAGCCGCGCGCCGATCTCGGTGGGCGTGCCGGACACCCGGCGCAGGCCGGCGACGTCGAGGAACGCCTCGTCCACCGACAGCGGCTCGACTTGCGGCGTGCAGTCGCGGAACACCTCGAACACGGCGTCGCTGGCTTTGGAGTAGGCGCTCATCCGCGGCGGGACCACCACCGCGTGTGGGCACAGCCGGCGCGCCTGCGCACCACCCATCGCGGTGCGCACCCCGTACGCCTTGGCCTCGTAGCTCGCGGCCAGCACGACCCCGCCGCCGACGATCACCGGGCGGCCCCGTAACCCGGGGTCGTCCCGCTGTTCGACGGAGGCGTAGAACGAATCCAGGTCCGCGTGCAGAACGGACGCCTCACAGCGCACGAACATATGTTCGCATGCGGTGCCGACAGGTCAGCGTCGTTCGCCGTAGATGGCGCTGACCCAGATATGCACCAGGGTGTCCAGCACGGTGGCCTCCGGCACCGAGGGTTCCTCGGCCAGGAAGGACGCCGACAGTGCGCGCTCGTTCATCAGGTTCAGCGCCGTGGCCAGTTCCCCGGCGGGCAAGGTGTCGGGCGCGGCTCCCCGCTCTCGCTCGGCCTCGATGATGGACGCGGTGTGGGCGATCCACTTCTGCATGAACGCCGACCACAACTCTCGGGCTTCAACATTGATGGCCCGGACGCCCTGACCGCCGCGGATGACGGCGCGGTGCGCTCCGAACGTCTGCACGAACACGTTGATCCCGGTGCGCCACATGTCGTCGCGGCCGGCCTCCAGCCGGTCGGTGAGGGCCTGCAGGGCCGAGTCGGCCTCGTTGACCACCCGGTCCAGCAGGGTCAACAGCACCGCTTCCTTGGACGGGAAGTAGAAGTAGAACGTAGGCCGGGAGATGCCGGCGCCTTTGGCCAGGTCGTCGACCGAGATGTCAGCCAGCGGGCGATCTTCCAACAGCTTTTCCGCGGTGGCCAGGATGGCCAGCTCCCGCTCGTCCCCGGACGGACGTGCGCTGCGCCGTCCCCGTGGGAGCGAAGCCTTGTTCGCCGGGGAGGTGGTCACGCAGGCAGCTTACACCGCGTTGAGACTCTCGACAGTATGTCGACAAGTAGCCCCGGCCGTGCGCGGAGAATGGCGCCGCGATCGCTGCCGAGACCTCGTTCCCGGCTGCCGCCACCAGCCGAATCGTGCCGGCGGCCGCGACGAAGGTGGCCTCCGCCAGGCTCGAACCAAGAGTCACCAGGCCTGCGCCGAACGAATCCAGGGCCTCCGGCAGCGATAACGAAGGACACGTGCCGTACCCGCTGGCATGTCGCTCGGCGGAACACAACGTCGCCGCTGCGTGGGCAACAGCGTATCCCCAGCTCTCGTGCGGTTCTACTGCCATGCGTCGACACCTCGTTGACCGACTCGACACGGCGTTGATAACCTGGCCGGCATGACTGAGCACCTTGACGTCGTCATCGTCGGCGCCGGCATCTCGGGGGTAAGCGCGGCCTGGCATCTGCAAGACCGCTGCCCGACGAAGAGCTACGCCATCCTGGAAAAGCGGGCCGATATGGGCGGCACCTGGGACCTGTTCCGCTACCCCGGCATCCGCTCGGACTCCGACATGTACACATTGGGCTTCCGCTTCCGGCCCTGGACCGAACGCCAGGCCATCGCGGACGGCAAGCCGATCCTCGACTACGTCAAGAGCACCGCCGCCATGTACGGCATCGACAGGCACATCCGCTTCCAGCAGCGGGTGGTCGGCGCGGACTGGTCCAGTGCCGACAACCAGTGGACCCTGCATGTGGACAACGGTGGCGCGCGAAGCGTGGTGACCTGCTCGTTTTTGTTCCTGTGCAGCGGCTACTACAACTACGAAGAAGGCTATGCACCCAAGTTCGCCGGTGCCGAGGAGTTCACCGGCCCGATCATCCACCCGCAACACTGGCCCGAGGATCTCGACTACCAGGGCAAGAACGTCGTCGTGATCGGAAGTGGCGCAACGGCTGTCACTCTGGTTCCGGCACTGGCGAATTCGGGTGCCAAGCGGGTCACCATGCTGCAGCGCTCGCCGACCTACATCGTGTCGCAGCCGGAGGCAGATGGCATTGCCGACAAGCTCAACCGCTACCTGCCGGAGAAGGCCGCCTACACCGCGATCCGGTGGAAGAACGTGGTGCGCCAGGCGGCGGTATACGGGGCCTGTCAGAAGTGGCCGCGACGGATGCGGAAGATGCTGATGGGTTTGGCCCAGCGCCAGCTGCCCGAAGGCTATGACGTCCGGAAGCATTTCGGGCCGCACTACAGCCCGTGGGATCAGCGGTTGTGCCTGGTGCCCAACGGCGACCTGTTCCGCGCGATCCGCCACGGCAAGGCCGAGGTGGTGACCGACACCATCGAACGGTTCACCGCGACCGGTATCCGGCTCAATTCCGGCACCGAGCTGCCGGCCGACATCATCGTCACCGCAACGGGTTTGAACCTACAATTGTTCGGCGGCGCGACCACCAGCATCGATGGCGAGCCGCTGGATCTGACGAAGACGATGGCCTACAAGGGCATGATGCTGTCCGGCATTCCGAACATGGTCTATACGATCGGCTACACCAATGCCTCGTGGACGCTGAAGGCCGACCTGGTTTCCGAGTTCGCCTGCCGTCTAATGAATTACATGGACGGCAACGGCTACGACACCGTGGTGGTCGACGAGCCGGCTCCCGACGTCGAGGACCGCCCGTTCATGGAGTTCACTCCGGGATATGTGTTGCGTTCATTGGACGAGTTGCCCAAGCAGGGCTCGCGTACTCCGTGGCGGCTCAACCAGAACTATCTGCGGGACATCCATTTGATCCGGCGCGGCAAAATCGCCGGCGAGGGTCTGCGATTCGCGAAAAAGCCCGCGCCGGTAACTGTCTAGTAGCTGGATGCGGCTCAATCTCCTGCAGCGACGACGACAACGCCGTCGTCGTCGCTGTAGGCCACCTCGCCCGGCGCGAAAGTGACACCGCCCAGAGCGATTTCGACGTCCCGGTCTCCTTCGCCGGTCTTGGTGCTCTTGCGGGGGTTGGTGCCCAGCGCTTTGATGCCGATATCGATGCCGCGCAGTGCCGCGGCGTCGCGCACCGCCCCGTTGACGATCAGTCCCGCCCAGCCGTTGGAGCGGGCCAGTTCGGCGATCAGATCGCCGATAAGCGCCGTGTGCAGTGAGCCGCCGCCGTCGACGACCAGGACCCCGCCCGCACCGGGTTCGGACAGGATCGACTTCAGCAGCGCGTTGTCCTGAAAGCAGCGGACAGTGGTGATCGGCCCGGCGAATTGGGTGCGGGCGCCGAACTGGCGCAACTGCAGATCGCAGCTGCGCACCGCGGGGCCGATGTCGTCGACCAGGTCGGCCGTCGGGCGGAACGTCACCGCCATCGTCAGTGGCGACGCAATTGTCGGACCAGCAGCATGGCCAGCACGCTCAGCGCGACCGCGACCAGCCACGGGCCGGGGGATTGCAGCGGCGACGATTCGGGCGGCTCCTGCGGGAGCGGATTCTGCGCCCGCTCGACAGTCGATTTCGCCTGTGCGGCAGCATCTTTCGCGGCGGCGAGTTGTCCGTTGGTTTCCGCGTGCTGCCGCAGGTCGGCGGGCGCCTCGACGGGCTGCTCGACCAGGTTCGGGGCGGGGGGTTCCGCCTTCTTGGCGGGAACCTTCTTGGCCGGCGCCTTCTTCGCGGGCGCCTTCTTGGCCGGCGCTTTGGCGGGCGCTTTTGCGGAGGCGGCCTTTTTCACCGGTGCCTTCTTGCCCGGCGCCTTACCGGTGGCAGCCTTCTTCGCGGGTGCCTTCTTGGCCGGCGGGCCGGATTGCGGCTCGCCGACGGGTCGATCCTGCGGGTCTGCCATGCGGCCGCTCCTTTGCAGCTTGGGTAGTCGCTAGTAGGTCGCTCGAGGCTCGGGTCCCATCATGCCAGCACGGCCGCGGGCTACGGCCTGCGCCGTACGGACCAGATCGCGACGACGGCGACCGCGGCGATGGCTCCCACCGCGAACGGCCAGGCGGGTAGCTCGCCGTCCGGATCCGGCGGTTTGGCTGTCGGCTCCGTTGTGCCCGCGCCGGCCTCGCTGAGCAGTAACGACCCTGGCACCGCGGTCGTCACCACC
Source organism: Mycobacterium gordonae (assembly GCF_017086405.1). Lineage (NCBI taxonomy): Bacteria > Bacillati > Actinomycetota > Actinomycetes > Mycobacteriales > Mycobacteriaceae > Mycobacterium > Mycobacterium camsae. The sequence continues at coordinate 7,029,146 of NZ_CP070973.1, read as the reverse complement.
GAAGTGTCCGGCGAGACCCGCGGGGTATCTGCCGACGCGGCCCCGGCCGTCAGGACGGCGGTCGCGGTGGCGACGGCCCACAGCAGAGCCACCGGCGCGAGGAATGCAGACCGACGGGCTGCCATCACAGGCCGAGACGGGCCAACAGATCGCCCTCGATCCCGTCGAGTTGCGCCGAGATCGCGGCATGAGCTGCCCGTCGCCGCTGGGTCGGCATGTTCTCGGCGGCGGTGATGGCCGCGGACAGGTCGCCAAGGCGCTCACTGATGGCCGCTACGAATTGTTTGGTCTCGGGGTCCTTCGGTCTTTTCTCCTGAACCGCGCGCAGCGACTGCTCGGCACCGGCTACCCGGGCCGACATTCGGGCGCCGTGCCCGGAGAACTGGCCGATCTGGGCCAACGGAATGCCGAGTTGATCGGCCCGGCGCTGGTCGATGAATCCGCGGGCGGCGATGGCTGCCCGGTAGATCAGCGGGGTCAGCACCGGTGCCAACAGCCGGGACACCGTCAACGTCCGGCGGATCCGGGTGGGTGACAGGAGCTTGCCTTCACGGGCCGCCTTGAGTTCGGTCTCGGCAACCTTCAGCGCGACCCGGTCACTGTCCTTCTGCGCCTTGAGCTGTGCAGCGAACGCCTTGTCGGCCGCCTTCTGGGCGGACTTGATGCGGCGCCTCTCGTTCTTGGCCGACAGGCGGGCCTCCAGCTTGGCGCGGGCCTTGATCGCCCGGGCTTCGGCGCGACGGGTCGCACGGCTCTTTCGCTTGCGGAACAGGCCCATTCCCGGCTGCCCTCCCGGTTTCTCGTGAACTGACGCGATGCGTGTGCGAGCGCTGGGCCAACCCTAATCCGAGCAGGCCGCGGACGGCCCGCCAGGTCACGTGTGGACCGACGGGCCGTGGGTCAGGCGTCGAGTCCTTCGGTGCGGCGCAGCTCGTCGATGCGATCCAGCACCTTCTGCTGAGCCTCCGGGGACAGTCCGTGTGCCCGCGCGGCAATGCGCCGGACGCCGTCGTCGCGCACGGTTGCGTAAAACTGCAATTCCTTATCGAGCTTCTCGTAGTACTCGTCGTCGGTGAAGTACGCCGACCTGATCCGGAAGAAGTTCGCGAGCGCGGCCATGGTTGCTGTCGACGGGTTCGTGCGGTTACCGGAACGTAGCTGCGAGAGGTAGGGAGCCGACATCGTGACGCCCTCCGCCTTGAGCGCGGCGATCACCTCCGCGGAGGTGTGCGGGCCGCGCCCCGGCGGATACACCGTGTCGAACAGGCGGTTCAGGCGGGCAGCGAACGTCGTGCTCATCGATATGACCTCCACCGGGGCTAGAAGAGCAAACGGTCCAAATAGGTATTTGCTGATCATGGTAGCGACTGATGCTGTACACCACCAAGTGCAAACCTGATCGTAACCGGTTGCAGCATGCAGGGCGACCGGGCTCGGTGCCCCCGACGAGCATCCGAACGAATCGGGCGGGTGTCCACAAATCGACCGGATTTCACAGGTTATCCGCAGAATACACGGTCTGATCGCGCGTTGGGTTGCGCTGTAGGCGTCGCGCCCAGCCGCAGCCGTCGGCGCTGACGAAGCTTGGCCGGATGACTTCGGGCAACCAGCGGCCAGCTGAAAAGCGACCACCGGTCACTTTGCTGTCCGGTTCTGGTGACGCGGCCTTTGCAGATCACCGGCCTGGCCGGAACCCCTCGCCGACGGTGGCGCGGGCGCAGTCGGAGCGCCAGAGGGGCGTTGGGTGGCGCCGACTCGGGAAATGCGGCGCCCGGGGTTTCGGGAGTCGGTGTCCGGCTCGGGGCGCCCCTGAGATCCCCGCTCGGCGGAGTTTGCGCCGCGGCCACTCGCGTCGCCACCACCGTGGCCGTCGTGGTTAGCAGCAGGCGGGGCCGGGTCGCGGTCGAGCCGCTCTCGGGCAGCCCGTGGGGCGACTCGCGTGCGATGACACCGCGCGGAAAACGATTCGGCCGCCCCGCGGGTATCAAGAGTGGCCGAGCACGTCCTACGCGGCCAGCAGCATCGCCAGAATGGCGGTGTCGGGGTGGCTGATCGGGTCCACACCGACGCGGCTCACCATCGATGTGATGGTGCCGTCGGCTTCCGCCTCCACCCACGCGGCCCGGTGTTCCAGACCCAGGTACGGCAAGCCGGGCAGCAGTACGCACCCTGATGCGGCACCGGTGCATTCCGGAAGTGACGGCGTGGTCTCCGACGGCGGATGCAGCATCAGCAGTGCGGGAGGCTGGTGGTCGGCGAAATACCCTGGCTGGATCGCGGTTTCACCGAAAACGGTGCCCTCAGCCAGGACCAATCCGACGGTGCCGGGCTCGGGCTCGTCCGGAAGCTCCTCCCGGGCGCCGAACACCGTTGTGGTGGACAGCAATCCAGGCAGTGATGCGACCCGCACGGCGACCATCAACAGCTGCGCCCATTCCTTGGTGGAATCGGGCCAACGGCCGGAGATCACAAACCCTTTCAGGGCACCGCGAGCATGAAAAGGGGACACCCCTATAGGCCGACCTGACCCAGCATCCATCTTGCCCTCCGTGACGCCTTCATCCGAAGTAACCACGCTGGTAGCTCGAACAAATGGTAGCTCGAATGATCAAGCATGCGCGGGGTTTTGGCTCCGCGCAACTCGACACGGGCGTTTGCGGGTGGCGTCATTGGTAAACCCCGATGCCCGCGGTGCGTTCCGCACCAATGGACCGCCAAAGGACAAGGGCGCCGCGCGATATCGCGCGACGCCCTCGTTCTTCGAGACAGACGGTCAGGGGAAGATCAACCCGGAGGTCTTGGATGTGGCCGCCTGATAGCGGGATTGGACGTCCGCCCAGTTGACGACGTTCCAGAAGGCTTTGACGTAGTCGGCCTTGACGTTCTTGTACTGCAGGTAGAAGGCGTGCTCCCACATGTCGACCTGCAACAGGGGAATAACGCCGAGCGGGACATTGGCCTGCTGGTCGTAGAGCTGGAAGGTCAGCAGTCGCCCGCCCAGAGTGTCGTAGCCGAGCACGGCCCAGCCCGAGCCCTGCAGACCATTGGCGGCGGCGCTGAACTGAGCCTGAAACTTGTCGAACGAACCGAACTGGTCGTCGATCGCGGCGGCCAGGTCACCGGTCGGCTTGTCGCCGCCGTCCGGCGAGAGGTTCTTCCACCAGATCGAGTGGTTGACGTGACCGCCCAGGTGGAAGGCCAGGTTCTTCTCGTTCAAGAAGATCGCCGAGTGGTCGCCCTTGGCGCGGGCCTCCTCGAGTTTGGCGACCGCGTCGTTGACGCCTTTGACGTACGTGGCGTGGTGCTTGCTGTGGTGGATCTCGTTGATCTGACCAGAGATATGCGGCTCTAGTGCTGCGTAGTCCCAGTCCAAGTCGGGCAGGGTGTATTCAGCCACGGCTTTCCTTCCTTCGATGAGCGGATCGTCTGTCATGTCATTCGCGGGGTCCCGCCACGCGGCAACCTGGCATGTTCAACCCTGCTCCATGACCGCGCGTGCCGCAAGGACGACCCCCTGCTTACCCGCCCCGAGTACCCCGAGTCTGGGGCGATCAAGCTGGAATTAGGACAGTGCAATGAGGGCGAGGATGGCCAGCAGGGCAAGTGCGATCAGTCCGGCACGCAACGCGGCGACGACATAGGCCTGGTTCCAGGCGGGTGATCCCGAGTACGAGTTCGACGGTGTCGAACCCGGGCCGAACGAATGAGTGGCCATCAAATGCCTTCCGACTGCACGTCCACCTCGCCGCGCCGACAGGTCGAGTGAGGTGAGTCACAATGAAGCTGCGCGTGTCCGCGATCATAACGCTAGAAACTCTGCTTGGAAAACCGGACGCGAACGCGCCCGGGCGGCGGGGCCCTGCGACGCCGGACCGGGCGTTTGCCGTGGTCGGCGGCCGTCTCGGTGGCAACGAATTGGATGCCGATGGTGCGTTTCGACGGCCCGGACGGTGGGTATTCACTCGATGCCGGTATGCATTCGCTCGGAGCGCGTTGAGGCTGTCGATCGGCAGACCTGGTTACCCCGGCGTTATCCACAGTTCTGTCGAGATCTGGCCGATAGACGCTGCATCCACCACCCCTCCTATCTGTGGATAAACCTGTGGAAATTGTGGATAGCTCGGTTTGACTGTGGCCTACGTCACGCTTACCGACGGTGTGGCGCCGGTCGGGCTCCGCAGCGAGTGTGGTAGGGGGCCGCCGATCCCCGGCATTCCGGTCGGCACCCATTAGGCTGGTCCGGTGATTCAGGTGTGCTCCCAGTGCGGCACGCGGTGGAATGTGCGCGAACGCCAGCGCAGCTGGTGTCCCCGCTGCCGGGGTGCCCTCATGGCGCCCCTGGCCGACTCGCCCCCGGGTGATCCTCGGTGGAGCCCGCAAGCCGGACCGCAGCTGCCGGTTGGCCCTGTCGCGCCACGCACGCCGCCGCGGCTCCCACCGGGATTCCGGTGGATAGCGGTGCGTCCCGGTGCCGCACCGCCGATACGCCGCATGCGGCGGCCGCTCGGCCCGACACCGCGCTATACGGCGATACCGCGCTGGGGTCTGGTCGACCGTGTCAGTCCGGCGGCGATCACGACGCCGGACGCCGCGGTCAAGCCGGGACCCGCGCCCGAACTTGTGCGTGTGGCGATGTTCGCGACCCAATTGGTCCTCGCTATCGCCGCGTTGGTGTACGTGGTGCGCTACGGGCTGCTCATCTACAACCGCAATTCGCTGCTGAACAACGTGGTCGCCATCGCGGCGGACTGGCTGGGGGTTGCCGCCAGTGTGGCCGCGCTGGCGGCTCTGCTGGGATGCTTCATTGTGCTCGTCAATTGGTTGATCGCTCGACGCGCTGCCGCCTTCAGTTACCACGGGCTGCCCGAACATCGCTCGACCCGCCGGTTGTGGGCCGGTTGCCTGCTGCCGTTCGCGAACCTGGTGATGGCGCCCGTCTACGTCATCGAACTCGCGCTCGTCGAAGATCATTACGAGCGGGCGCGCAAACCGATCTACCTGTGGTGGCTCGCGTGGGTCGTCAGCTACACGGTGTCGCTGTTCGCCATCGCGACCAGCTTGTCCAGCGACGCCCAGGGCATCGCCAACAACACCGTGATGGTGGTGGTCGCGTACGCGGCCGCCGCGGTCACCGTCGGCGGGGTTGCACGGGTCTTCGAGGGATTCGAACGCAAGCCGGTCGAGCGGCCGGCGCACCGCTGGCTCGTGGTGGAATCGGATCGGCCTGCGCCCCCAGTACCTGCCGCTCCGGTTGAGCCGGAGGGACAGGAACCGGCAGCATAGGCCTATGACGCGGGTGGATGAGGTCCTCGCCGGGCATCCTTTCGTGGTTGCCCACCGGGGCGCGTCGTCATCCCGCCCCGAACACACCCTGGCCGCGTATGACCTCGCGCTGAAAGAGGGCGCCGACGGTGTGGAATGCGACGTCCGACTGACCCGCGACGGCCACCTGGTGTGCGTGCATGACCGCCGCTTGGACCGAACCTCGACCGGAGAGGGACCGGTCAGCACCACGACGCTGGCAGAGTTGCGGGAACTGGAATACGGAGTGTGGCACGACAGCTGGCGTCCGGACGGCGCGCACGGCGATACCGGTCTGCTGACCCTGGACGCACTCGTGGAAATGGTGCTCGACTGGCACCGTCCAGTGAAGATCTTCGTCGAGACCAAGCATCCGGTCAGGTACGGCTCCCTGGTGGAAAGCAAATTGCTGGCGCTGCTGCACCGCTTCGGCATCGCCGCACCCCCGTCCGCGGATCGGTCACGGGCGGTGGTGATGTCGTTTTCCGCTGCCGCCGTCTGGCGGATCCGCAGGGCCGCGCCGATGCTGCCCACCGTGTTGCTGGGCAAGACCGGCCGATACCTGACCAGCAGCGCCGCCACCGCCGTCGGGGCCACCGCGGTGGGGCCTTCGCTGGCTGCGCTGAGGGACTACCCGCAACTGGTGGACCGTTCGGCCGCCCAGGGCAGATCGGTGTACTGCTGGACCGTCGACGAGTATGACGACATCGATTTCTGCCGTGAGGTGGGCGTGGCGTGGATCGCCACCAATCATCCGGGCCGCACCAAGGCATGGCTGGAAAAGCGGAAGGCCAGCGAAAACAGCGGCTGATCGCAGGGCCTTTCGCGCCGTTGCACCCTTGCGTGCCACGCAAAACAGCATTCGCAAATTTCTGCTGGTTCCACACATCTGAGCTGCTTACTTTCATCGCAGACGCGAACACGCGCGGGTTATCGACCTCGTATCGCCCGGAGGTGCAGGATGTCGTTCGTCACCGTAATGCCCGAAGCCTTTGTCGCCGCAGTGTCGGATTTGACCGGCGTTGCAACGGTGGTCGAACAGGCCAACGCCGCCGCGGCCGGTGCAACAACCACTTTGCTGGCCGCCGGTGCTGATGAGGTATCGGTGGTCGTCGCGACACTGTTCGGCAGCCACGCCGAGCAGTACCAGGTCCTTAGCAGCCGGGCCGCCGCGTTCCACGATGAGTTCGTGCGCTCGTTGGCGCAGGCAGCGGGCTCATATGCCGGCGTCGACGCGGCGAACGCGACCGCGTTGGCGCTCGCAGGCCGCCCCCTGATCGGCAACGGGGCCGACGGCACGGCTCCCGGACAGGCCGGTAAACCCGGCGGACTGCTGTATGGAAACGGCGGCAAGGGGGCAGCCGGGCTGAATCCCGGTGTCGCCGGCGGTGCGGGCGGCGCCGCGGGATTGATCGGAAACGGTGGCGCCGGAGGTGCCGGCGGAGCCGGTGCCAACGGCGGTGCGGGCGGTACCGGCGGCTGGTTGCGGGGCAGCGGCGGCAGCGGCGGTGCCGGCGGGTCCGCCGGTGCGCTCGGCATGGCAGGAGGTGCCGGCGGGGCCGGGGGAAACGCCGGTCTGTCGGGCAACGGCGGTGCGGGCGGCGCCGGTGGCAGCGGCTACCTCGGTGCCCAAGGTGCGGCAGGGACCAACGCGTCCGGCGGCGGCGCGGGCGGCACCGGCCAGGCGGGTGGCGCCGGCGGGGACGGCGGAGCCGGCGGACGCGGTGGGCTGTACGGGGGAGACGGCGGCGCGGGCGGTGACGGCGGGGCCGGCGGAGCGGGCGGCACCGGGGGTACCGGCGCCACCGGCGCCACCGGACAAAGCGCCGGCGCCGATGGGGGTCGCGGTGGCGACGGAGGCACCGGGGGTGCGGGCGGGGCCGGAGGTAAGGGGGGTCTGGGTGGGTCGGCCAGCAAGGGCCACGTCGGCACCACAGGTGCGGGCGGGGCCGGTGGCCACGGTGGCGACGGAGGTGCCCAGGAAACGGTGGCAACGGTGCCGACGGCAGCGTCATCGCGCCACACGGCGGCGTCGGCGGCACTGGTGGCAATCCGGGCGCCGGGGGCACGGGCGGAGTCGGCGGCGCGGGTTCGATCGCCGGCGCTACCGGCGCCGGCGGCAGCACGCCGATGTCTGCTGCCGGTCATGGTGGTAACGGCGGCAATGGCTACAGCCCGGTGGTCTGGGGAGCTAGCGGTGGAAATGGTGGTGCCGGCGGTAACGGTGGGCTCTACGGCAATGGCGGCAATGGCGGCAACGGCGGCGCCGGCGTGGCGGGGTCGTCCGCTATGGGCGCTACCAACAACGGCGGCAGCGGCGGCGACGGCGGTGCCGGCGGCAGCAGCGGCTTGATCGGCGACGGCGGGGCCGGCGGGTCCGGAGGAGCCGGCGCCAACGGAGCGGTCGGCAGTGCCGGCATCAGCGGGGTCAACGCGGGAGCCGGCGGGTCCGGCGGCAGCGGCGGCAACGGCGGCAACGGCGGCGCCGGCGGCAGTAGCGGAGGGTCCGGTAAGGGCGGCGCCGGTGGCGTTGGCGGTGCGGCCGGCGCCGGCGCCCGCGGCGGTGACGGTGCGGCCGCCAGCGGTGACGGTGGACTGACTGGCGACGGCGGCGACGGCGGGGTTGGCGGTGCGGGTGGAACCGGCGGCAGCGGTGGTGCCGGGGGTGCTGGCCGAGACGCGGTGGGTGACACCGGCAATGGCAGCAATGGCGGCAACGGCGGTACGGCGGGCTCCGGAGGAGCCGGCGCGGCGGGTGGCGCCGGTGGCAGCGGTGGCTCCGTCTCAGGTAACGGCGGAGCCGGTGGAGCCGGCGGCAAGGGGGGTGACGCAGGCGCCCTCGGCCAGGGCGGCAGGGGAGGCGACGGCGGCTCGATCTCTGGTGACGGCGGCAACGGCGGCACCGGCGCCGGCGCCGACTACCGCTCTAATTCCGCCGCGGGCGGGGCAGGTGGCGCAGGCGGCGCCGGCGGCGCGGCACCCGGGACGGTGGGGCATGGGGTTGCCGGGTCGGGCGGTGCCGGAGGCAACGGCGGCGACGGGGCCGCGGGTGGCGCCGGTGGCAGCGGCGGCAACTCCGGGTCGACTGCCGGTAAAGGCGGTTTGGGCGGCTGGGGTGGCGCCGGTGGCAACGGCGGTAAACGCGGCTGGGGAGGGGCCGGCGGAACCGGCAGTACCACGAACGCGGGAGGGAACGGCGGTAACGGCGGTACCAGTGGAAATGGCGGCGCCGGCGGTAACGGCGGTAACGCCGGTCATGGCGCGACCCTCAACGGCTTCCCCGGTCCGGGCAGAGAAGGGGGGCACGCCGGCAATTTCCTCGACAATCTCACTAAGAGCGGCGGAGATGGCGGAGCGGGCAATGCTGGTGGGAACGGCGGCAAGGGCGGCAACGGAGGCAATGGCGGGGCAGGGGGCAGAGCGGGGATACGAGCACCCTTCGGTGCCGGTACCAACGGCGGAGCCGGTGGCGCTCGCGGTCTTGCTGGTTCGGGTGGAGCCGGCGGAGCTGGTCTTGGCGGAGGCAACACCGGAAGCACCGGAAGTGCTGGCAGCAACGGAATCTGGGGAGCTAACAACAACTACTCATGATCGGTGCCGTCGTCACGGCTGGTCCTGCAGAGCAGCGGTCGGCACCGGCGCATCCACGGCCAGCGCTTCGAACAGTTCCCGGGCGGCGTCGTGATTCCACACCACCACCGAGCCCACGCCGGTGTCGGTGAACTCCCCGATGGGAACCGTCATTGGCGTCGTCGCACCATGCAGCGCCCAGCCGAGGCGGGCCAGATCCCAGGCATGGTCTCCGCTGTCGACGGTCAACGCGCTTGCAGCGGCGTGCGGGACCGCGTACCAACGCCACGGGTTGAGCCATACCGCCGGGCTGGTCGCACGCTGCAGTAGCGCTGACATGAACTGCCGTTGGTGGATCATCCGGTCCAGGTCCGCTCGCGGGGTAGCCCGCGTTCGGACGTAGCCCAGCGCGCTGCGCCCGTCGAGTTGCTGGCACCCGGCAGGCAGATCCAAGCCCGCCAACGGATCGCGAATCGGCTCGGTGGGGCACACGGTAACCCCGCCCAGAGCGTCGACCAGAACGGCGAAGCCGCCGAATCCCACCTCGGCGTAGTGGTCCAGACGCAAGCCGGTTGCCTGTTCCACGGTCTGTGCCAGCAACGGCGCGCCGCCCATGGAGAACGCGGCGTTGATCTTGTCGCGGTCGTGCCCGGGAATCGGCACATAGGAGTCGCGCGGTATTGAGACCAGCGTGGTCCGCGCATTGGATCCGAGCCCCGGAATGTGCACCAGCATGATCGTGTCGGTACGGCCGGTCCCGGCATCGCCACCGGTGGACAGTTGCTCCTGCTGTTCGGGGGACAGGTCCTGGCGGCTGTCGGAGCCGACGAGCAGCCAGTTGGTGCCGCGGCCAGCGGCCGGCCGGTCCGCGTAGCCGGTCAGCACCGCCTGGCGGTGCACGGCGGAGTCGAACCACAACATGCCGCCCAGTGCGCCCGCTGTCGCCAGTAGCAGCAGAACCACCAGGCTCAGGGACATGGTGCGTAGCCAGCGGCGCTTGCCGCGCTTTTTTCGGCGCGGCTTCGGCGGGGGCGGCGCCTGGGTGCGGGGTGGTGGCGCGGGGGTGCGGGGTGGTGGCGCGGGGGTGCGGGGTGGTGGCGCGGGGGTGCGGGGTGGGGGTGGCGGCATCGCGGCTCGTCCCGGTGCGTGCGGCGGCCGCGGATCCCGGCGAATGACCTGAGAGGGTTCCGGTGGAACTGCCGGCCGCGGCTGCGGCCTGCGCGATCCGGGCGGCTCGGGTGGTCGATCGCCGTTCACCCGGCTAACTTACGTCGCCGGAGCCGGTTAGTGGCGCGCGCGCAACCCATTGACGAAGGGACATCCCATCAGAACGCGAATCGCTTGGCGCAGACCGTGCATATCGTCGACCGGCTTGTGGAACGGCAGCCGGACGTCGCGGTCGCCGTCGTCGCCTTCGACGCGGAACCGTACGCCGTAGCGGTCCAGTCCGAGCGGGCGTACTTGGCCGCGGCGCAGCGGCGCGGGCAGGCGTGAGACGAGCCGGGCAATCACATCGTTGTGCGCGGTAGCGAGGTGCCACAGCAACGTCGACTCGATCTCGCAGAAGGGATCGGGGCGCGCCGCGAGCAGGTCGCCGACCGGGACGGGCTCGGCGCCGGTGGCGTCGGTTACCACCACGGATTCGATCATCAAGCGCAGGAGGTTATAGCGCGGTTCATCGCTGTCCTGTGGCACGGAGCTGGGCGTATCAATCTGGAGCAGCACCGGATCGGGGTCCTCGGTGGCGATCAGATCCAGGATTTTGGACACCGCGCCGGGCGGGATCCGGTGCAGCCGGCCGCGCACCCAGACCAGCGAGCGGACGGGTTCGCGCACCGGCAGCGGTGCGTAGTCGGTGAGCTCCAGCAACGCTTGAGTGTCACATCTGAGGCCGTCGGCACCGGCGCTGGGGACCGCGACGGCGAAGGTGCCGTCATGGAGCAGATGGTGCACCGGCGTGGCGACCGGTTCCTGGCCTTCCACCGCCAGCAGGGCACCGTCCGCGCGCGAGCAGGCGCTGCGAATGCGTTCTGCGGTCGTAGGCGTCGGATATGTCGCCAGGGGCACCCAACCCACCTCCTTATTAGGTAAGCCTAAGATAACTTGGTGGCGGCTTGATGGCAAGGGCGGGCGGGGCCGCCGCGCCGTTAGGGTTGTGAGCGTGGCCCGCATCGCATATCTCGGTCCGGAGGGGACCTTTACCGAGGCTGCGCTGTTGCAGATGACGGCCGACGGGCTGGTCCCCGGCCACCGCGACGATGCGTTGCAGCCCTTGCCGGTGGACAGCACGCCCGCCGCCCTGGACGCCGTGCGAGACGGTGTCGCGGACTACGCATGTGCTCCGATAGAGAATTCGATCGACGGGTCGTTGGCACCCACCCTGGACAGCCTGGCGCTCGGGTCGCCGCTGCAGATTTACGCCGAGATCACGTTGGATGTGGCGTTCAGCATCGTCGTGCGGCCCGGCCACAGCGCTGCCGACCTGCGCACGCTGGCCGCCTTTCCGGTGGCCGCGGCGCAGGTGCGGCGCTGGCTCGGCGCCAACCTGCCCGACATCGAGCTGAAACCGGCCTATTCCAACGCCGACGCCGCTCAACAGGTGGCGGACGGCCTGGTCGACGCGGCGGTCACCTCTCCGCTGGCGGCGGCGCAGCGGGGCCTGGAGGTGGTAGCCGAGGGCGTGGTCGACGAATCCAACGCCCGCACCCGCTTCGTGCTGATCGGTCGGCCGGGTCCGCCGTCGGCACGCACCGGCGCAGATCGCACCGCCGCGGTGTTGCGGATCGAGAACGTTCCCGGGGCGCTGCTGCAGGCGCTGACCGAGTTCGCCATGCGCGGCATCGACCTCACCCGCATCGAGTCCCGGCCCACCCGGACCGGGCTCGGCACCTACATGTTCTTCGTGGACTGCGTCGGCCACATCGACGACGATGCCGTCGCCGAGGCACTCATGGCGCTGCACCGTCGTTGTGCCGATGTGCGTTATTTGGGTTCCTGGCCGACGGGCCATGCTGCGGGGGTGCTGCCGCCGTCATCGGCCGAAGCTTCGAGCTGGCTGGAGGGGTTGCGAAACGGGGACACGCAGCGATGAGCGGCCGGTTGGTGTTGGTGCGGCATGGACAATCGTTCGGCAACGTCGAACGCCGGTTGGACACCTTGCCTCCCGGAGCGGCGCTGACCCCACTGGGACGGGACCAGGCCCGGGCGTTCGCACGGGGCGGGCAGAGCCGGCCGGCCATCCTGGCGCACTCGGTAGCTGTCCGCGCGTCGCAAACGGCGGCGGTGATCGCCGCGGAGCTCGATCTCACGGCCCAGGAGGTGGCGGGCATCCACGAGGTCCAGGTCGGGGCGCTGGAGAACCGCAATGACGACGACGCGGTCGCCGAGTTCAACTCCATCTACAAGAGGTGGCATCTGGGAGAGTTGGACGTCGCGCTGCCCGGCGGCGAGACCGCCAACGACGTCCTGGAACGGTACGTGCCGGTGCTCACCGAACTACGGATGCGCTACCTGGATGACGATGGTTGGGACGGCGACATCGTGGTGGTCAGCCACGGCGCGGCGATCCGGCTGGCGGCGGCGGTGCTGGCCGGCGTGGACGGCACCTTCGTGCTGGACAACCCATTGGACAACGCCGAATCGGTGGCGCTGGCACCCATCACCGACGGGCGGTGGAGCTGTGTGCGCTGGGGTGCACTGACGCCGCCGTTCTACCCGGCCCCCGGCACCACGGACCCGGCGAAGGAAGCCGGGAAAGACCCGGTCGTGTCAAGCACCGATCCCATGCGCTGACCTCATCAGATCGCTAGACGGTTCCGCGCAGGCACAACCCACCACGTCGCAGTCGACGACGAGTACGTGGTTGAACAGTTCCGGAGCGACGCAGTCCGGATCGGTGCATTCCGGCCTGCCCAGCCAGTGACGAATAACGGTGCCGTGGCAGTGGTCTAAGCCGGCCCGGCAGTCGCGGCAGCCTGTGCTCATAAGCCGTTCATAGCACCGGGCGCCGACAGAACCCGGCTGCCGCGCCCGGTCGTACCCGTAAAAGCCTGGCGATCAGGCCCAGCCCAGCTCGTCGAGTCGGTCGTCGTCGATGCCGAAGTGGTGGGCGATCTCGTGGATCACCGTGATCGCGACCTGGTCGATCACGTCGACGTCGGACTCGCAGACGTCCAGCAGCGCATCGCGATAGATGGTGATGGTGTCCGGCAACGCTCCGGCATAATCGGAGTCACGCTCGGTCAGCGCCACCCCTTCATAAAGCCCGAGCAGGTCATCGTCTTGTGGGTGGCGGTCGGCGACCAGTACGACCACGTTGTCCATGGCGGCAGTCAACTCTGCCGGGATCAGGTCGAGTGCATCCGAAACCAACTCGTCGAACCGCTGCGGGTCCATCCGCACGGCCACGAGCTAACCGTGGCCCGAAGTGCGAAACACGATGGCCTCAGTCCCTTCCCGAACACGTGCACTGAGGCCATCTTCCCCGAACAGCACCGACACCCGCCGTCGACGCGCGGGCCATTCGCGTCGAAACAGCCTGGCGCCGTTGCTGAAGTGGCCAAGGTCGTTTCTGATCCCTGAGACAAGCGCCAACCACGCTGTCGGTCGTTGTCGCAGGTCGTGGCAGCGACGTTGAGACGGACCGTCCTCTGCAAATAGGTGCGGCCGGATTCAACATCCAGCGATGCACTTGACGGCACGACGGGAGAGACTGACGATATAGCTGTCCGGATACGCAAACTCGAACTGAAATATTTGATCTGAAGTACGATTCGGCTTGGCGTACCACATGCTTAGCCGATCCGTTGGCTAGCGAGCGACGTGCAATGGATGCCAAGAAATTTTTTGGAATGACCATAGCTGTACGTCTGTTAACTAGGCATATAGCCGCTACGTTTGGATCTGCCTGGCGTGTAAAGAAGATAAGTGTAGGCCCGCGCTTTTGACGACTCGAACAGCCCTTTCAGGCCGAAATTGATGGTCTCTGCAAGACCTGTCAGCTCGGTGGGTCAACCCGTTGCGTCACTGCGCAAGCAAAATGAGCGGTTTGCTTGACAGTTATCAACGGGCACCATCCAGCGCCCTGAAGAATAGCCTTGGCCATTTTCGAAGAATGTAAGTGTGAGAACATGCTCGTATTTCCGTCGACGGCAGCGGCCGTCGGCCGGGTTGCGCACTGAAGCGAAAGGATTTCATGTCTTTTGTGATTGCGGTTCCGGAGTTGGTGACGGCAGCCGCTGCGGACTTGTCAGGTTTGAGTTCGGCGCTACGGCAGGCCAACGCGGAGGCGGCCGCGTCAACGACCGGGGTGCTGGCCGCTGCGGAGGACGAGGTGTCGGCGGCGATTGCCGCGCTGTTTTCTGCGCACGGCCGCGCTTATCAGTCGCTGAGCGCCCAAGCTGCCGCGTTTCATGCCCAGTTCGTGGAGTTGATGAACGCCGGTTCCGGGGTCTACGCCAGCGCGGAGGCAGCCAATGCCGCCATTGTCCAGAATCTCCTGGACGCGGTTAACGCGCCTGTGCGGGCACTGACCGGATATCCGCTGATCGGTGATGGCGCGGACGGAGCCCCGGGCACCGGGCAGAGAGGCGGTGCGGGTGGGTGGCTGATCGGCAATGGTGGGGCCGGCGGTTCGGGTACCGCCGACGTGCCTGCCGGCGCCGGCGGGCCCGCGGGGTTGATCGGCAATGGCGGGAGGGGCGGAACGGGCGGTAGTTCGGCCACAGGTAACGGCGGCGCCGGGGTCCCGGTGGGAGCGGCGGGTTGTGGGGGCGTGGCGGCGTTGGCGGGACCGGTGGGGCCACGACGGCAGCCGGTGCGGTGGGCGGGCAAGGTGGGGTCGGTGGCGCCCCCGGCACCGTATTCGGCAGCGGGGGAAATGGTGGGGTTGGCGGGCATGGCGGGGCTACCGGACGCGGTGGAGAAGGTGGGAGTGGGACTGGCGGTGGCACGTTGAGCGGGCTGGTCGGTGGCGGCGCTGGAGCCGGTGGGGCGGGCGGGTCCGGCCTTGTCGGGGTGATGGCGGCCGCGGTGCCGGTACCTTTGGCTTTCCGCTCTTTAGTAATGGCGGCGACGGTGGGGCGGGCGGGAATGGTTACGTCGCGGCGGGCAAGGGCGGCTCACCCGGAGCGGGCGGCTTGCTGTTGGGCACCGGCGGCCGACCCGGAGCGCCCGGCTTGCTGCTAGGCAAACATGGGTAACGGAGGGCTAGGCGGGATGAGCAACACGGGATCGGGCGGGGCAGACGCAGGCGGAGCACCTGCCTCCTCCGGTAGTGGCGGCAACGGCGGTCTGGGTGGTTCGGTGTTCGGGCAACCGGGGCGCAACCGGTTGGGATAACTTCGTTGGGCGAACGCGACGCCGACGCCACAATGAGGGCGTGCCGCGTCGAAATGGCTGGACGGCGCGGCGTTGGGGCTAACTGGGTGGCGGCTCGTTGGCCGGCGCACTGTCGGGCCCCTGCGCCGGCGCACCGCCATCCGCCGGCGGCGGCGCCTGGGTGGGGGACGGTGCTTGGCTGGCCGGTGACGACGGCGCGCGGGTGGGCGTCACCACGGGCTGCTGATTGGGTAGGTGCTGGTCGCCCGTCGGTGTGGGCGGAGTCTGTTGCTGCCGGGGCTGTTGCTGTGCCGGGGGTTGCTGGGTCGGCAGCGGCACCGGGATCTGCGGCAGCGTCAGCCGCTCCTGCGGGATGTCCGGCGGGGGGACCGGTGCCTGGCCGTTGATCAGCAGCGGACCCTTGGCGCTGTTCAGCAGGGTGGCCCAGCCGCCGTTGCCCAGGGTCGCGCCGATGCTGCACGCGACCTCCCGGCTGCCCGCCGACCAGCTGGGCAGTGAGATCGTGGGGTAGATCAGGGTCAGCGTGGTGGTCCGCAATTTGATGGGCGCGAGATAGGCGTCCGTCATCTTGGTGCAGGTGTCCTTGATGAACGTGTCCTGCTCGGCTTCGGGTGGCAGCGCATTGGGGAACTTCTCGGCCAGGTTCACGGTGCCGGTGACTTCCATCGCGTGCGGGGCCGAGCAGTCCACCGGCACATCGACCGGTTGGTTCGTGGTCGGGTCGATACCCAGGCAGGTGCCCGCCGGCCAGACTTTCGACTGGTCGATCTCGGCGATCTTGCCCTTGAACGCGACCTGCTCGTTGTTGGGGCCGGGCAGTTGCAGGCCGCAGAGCATGCGGCGCTCCCCGTTCTGCCGCCATGCCCGGTCGCCCGACCACAGCATGCTGACGGTGAACTTGCTGTTGGGGTCGAACTTGGGACCCAGGTAGCGGCGGACGGCCGGATCGCACTGCTCGGCGTTGATCTGCTGGATGCGGGCCGGCGAGGGGGGCGCGGCACTGGGGCCGTACTCCGAGCCGGGGAACGTGCGCATGTCGACCGACTCGGCGACCTCGAAGCGGTGGTCCTCGGCGCAGCTGACGATGGTGGCCGACTCCGGGGTGCCGTCCGGCCAGTTGAGGCAATCTCCGCTGGTGGCCCGGGCGAACGCGGGGTTGCCCTTGGATGCGGTGCTGGGCACCGGGTTGCTGTCGATGAAGCCGGCCAGCCGTCCCGGCCCGGTGCCCACGGCAGGCAGCGCGGTCACCAGACCGGCGATCAGCAAGCCGCCCAGAGCGGTGAGTAGCAGCGCCCGCCGCGTCGCGGACGCCTGCAAGGAGCGCGGCCAGCGGAACCCGGCGGAGGGCGGGCGAGGGTCCGTAGCACCCGCGGCCGGCGATTCCTCAGCGGCCGACGCCTCTGCCGCCTCGCCGGTGGCGGGGTCGTCAGGTATCGGTTCCTTTTCGGGCGCGTCCAACATCGCCTCCATTCTGACAGGACCGACGCCGCGGCGTGAAAATCGTTGCTCATGTGAGATCGGGCGGCGCGCTGGGAAGTAGTCTTGCGGCCGTGATCGACCTGAAGCTCCTCCGGGAGGAGCCCGACGCCGTACGACGCTCACAACTCAGTCGCGGCGAGGATCCGGCCCTGGTAGACGCCCTGTTGAGTGCCGATACGGCCCGCCGCGCGGCGATCTCGGCCGCCGATGCACTGCGCGGCGAACAGAAGGCCGCCAGCAAGAGCGTGGGCAAGGCGTCACCGGAGGAACGGCCGGCGCTGTTGCAGCGCGCCAAGGATCTCGCCGAGCAGGTCAAGGCCGCCGAAGCGGAGCAGGCCGCAGCCGAAGCGGCATTCACCGCCGCGCACATGGCGATTTCCAACGTCATCATCGCCGGGGTGCCCGCCGGGGGAGAGGACGATTACGCGGTCCTGGAAGTCGTCGGTGAGCCGCCGACGCTGGCCGAGCCGAAGGATCACCTGGAGTTGGGCGAGTCGCTGGGGTTGATCGACATGCAACGCGGCGCCAAGGTGTCCGGTTCGCGGTTTTACTTTTTGACCGGACGCGGTGCGCTACTACAGCTGGGGCTGCTGCAGCTGGCTTTGCGGGTGGCCGTCGAGAACGGCTTCATCCCGATGATTCCGCCGGTGCTGGTGCGCCCCGAGGTGATGGCGGGCACCGGTTTCCTGGGTGCCCACGCCGACGAGGTCTATCGCCTCGAGGCCGACGATCTGTATCTGGTGGGCACCTCGGAGGTGCCGTTGGCCGGCTACCACTCCGGGGAGATCCTGGACCTGGCTGACGGCCCGCTGCGCTACGCCGGCTGGTCGTCGTGTTTCCGCCGCGAGGCCGGCAGCTACGGCAAGGACACCCGCGGCATCATCCGGGTGCACCAGTTCGACAAGGTCGAAGGTTTCGTCTACTGCCGGCCCGAAGAAGCAGAAGCCGAACATCAGCGGCTGCTGGGCTGGCAGCGCGAGATGCTGGCCCAGATCGAGGTGCCATACCGGGTGATCGATGTGGCTGCCGGTGACCTCGGCTCGTCGGCCGCGCGCAAATACGACTGCGAAGCCTGGGTGCCGACGCAGGCGACCTACCGCGAACTCACCTCGACGTCCAACTGCACTACCTTCCAGGCGCGGCGGCTGGCCACCCGCTACCGGGACGCCAACGGCAAGCCGCAGACCGCGGCCACCCTCAACGGCACGTTGGGCACCACCCGGTGGCTGGTGTCGATCCTGGAAAACCACCAGCAGCACGACGGCAGCGTGCGCGTGCCGGCAGCGCTGGCACCATTCGTCGGCACCGAGTTACTGGAACCGTCCGGCTGAGCAATAACAAGTGACAAATGTGGGCACTCTGTGTCAACTGTCATTTTGCTGAACTGAGCCGGCGACCGCGCTGCGATTCCCCGGAGCCGTTGGTTGGGGGGATCGCGATGGGGCGGCTTGGCCTGTGGTGGTGGCAGCCCGACCATTTCGACCACCTGGCGTCGCTGTTGCAGTCCCGGGGCATGGCAGGTCGCACCCGGGCCACTATCGCGCTGATCGGCGCGTCGCTGGCCCTCCTCATCCTGGCCACCATCTGGAGCGACACGGGGCCCCGCGCGCCCGCACAGCTGGCGTGCGCGCTCGCCGCAGCGGCCGGAGCGGCCTCCGGCGCGCTGCTGTGGACGCTGCGCTGGCCGACTCGCCGCCAAGCCATGGGCTTCGCGCTGTTGTCCAGTGCGAGCATCGGACTGGCCGCGATGGCGCAGAGCGATCCGCTGGTAGCCATCCTCGCCTGCACGATCCTGGCGACGATGGCCGGATACATCGCGGTTTTCCACGGCCCGCCGCTGATGCTCTTCAATTTCGCGATCGCGGCACTGGCGGGTGCGGTGCAGGCGGTGCGCATCACCGCCGGCTCGGGTGTGGTCAGCGCCCTCTGCGCGTACACGGTGATCCTGACGCTGAATCTGTCGGTGCCGTTCGGCATCCAAGCGGTCGCCCAGGTGCTCGGCGTCGACGCCATCCGAGCCGAACGCGATCAGCTCACCGGGCTGCTGAACCGGCGTGCGTTCCACCGGCGCGCGTCCCGGCATCTGCAGCGTGACCGCACGCTACCGGAGCAGCTGGTGGTCACCGTGATCGATCTCGACCGTTTCAAGCAGCTCAACGATCGGCATGGGCACAGTGCCGGCGACGCCGCGCTGGTGGCGGTGGCGTGTGCGTTGCGCGAGTGCGTCGCTGACACCGCGGTGCTGGCCCGGGCGGGCGGCGAGGAATTCGTCATCGCCGACGCCTGCGACCCCCGTGAGGTCGGCCCGCAGGCGCAGCGGATCTGCGACGCGATCGCGGCGCTACCGTTCGGCTTGACCGCCAGCGTCGGCACCGCCGGCGTTGATCGGCTGCCAGATGCACACGACGCTCATGCCTGTATCGACAAGCTGATCTGCGCGGCCGATGCCGCCATGTACATCGCCAAGCGCCGGGGCGGCAACCAGATCTGGCACCACCAGAGCGACTACCGCGAAGACGGCGTCAGCGCTTGACCCTATTCGGTCAAGCGGAAATCTTGGGTGCCCGCACGACGGCCGCGCGTTGGTGCCGGTGCTGGCGCTCGATGGTGGCGAAATAGAAGGCGAATGCGAACGCGAAGCTGGTGAACAGGCTGCTTACGAAGAACAGCCAGGGCCGCTTGAGCCCGCGCCGATAGCCGTCGGTGATGGAGAACAACGGCAAGAGGATCACGTTCGCGATCGTGTAGTCCTGGCCGGCCGAGCCTGCCGCCGGGTTGGTGAACATCAGCTGGATGTATTGCGTCCAGCTGCCCGGCCCCCAGATGGGATTGTGCGAACCATGGGCGTACTCCTGCACGAACCTGATGTTGAAGTACCAGCCCAGCGCGATGGAGGCGACGCCGACGGCGTAGTACACGACTTCCAGTGGTGAGAACGCCGGACCGACCGCCGGCCGCGCGTAGACCTGCCGGTTGGAGGCGACGATCCAGCAGACGACGGCGACACCGAGGACGGCGTGGGCGATGAGAGACACCATGGGCGCAGTCTCGTCCGGCAAGCGAAGTTTTGTCAATATTGTCATAACTATTCCCTAGGCGGCTGGGGTACCTTACTGCCATGGTCAGGCCGGCGCAGACGGCACGGAGCGAGCGCACCCGGGAGGCACTGCGCCAGGCGGCGGTGGTGCGGTTCCTTGCGCAGGGCGTGGAGGACACGTCGGCCGAGCAGATCGCCACGGATGCCGGGGTGTCGTTGCGGACGTTCTACCGACACTTCGCCTCCAAGCACGAT
The DNA here is from genome assembly GCF_017086405.1 of Mycobacterium gordonae. Taxonomy (NCBI): domain Bacteria; kingdom Bacillati; phylum Actinomycetota; class Actinomycetes; order Mycobacteriales; family Mycobacteriaceae; genus Mycobacterium; species Mycobacterium camsae. The sequence goes on along the minus strand of NZ_CP070973.1, from coordinate 7,009,165 downwards.
CTGCTGTTTGCCGACTACACCGGCCTGAACTGGTTTCGTGCCGCGTTGGACGCCCGCCCGCTCGACGAGGCGGTCATCGACTCGGTACAGGCGGCCATCTTCGCTTTTCCCTACGACGTGGAAGCGGTGACCAAGATTGCGACCTTGCGCGGGGGCGAGCTGGACCCCGGCCGGATCGTCCGGCACATCCGGGACGTCCAGGCCGATCTGGCGGAGTCCATCCAGGAGCAGCTCCTCCGCCGTGTCGTCACGAATGATCAGGCGTCCGATGCGCGGTTGCGCAGCACCGTGATCGCCCGCTGTATCGCGGCGGCGATCTTCGGCGCCATGGAGGCCTGGATGTTGGGCAGTAATCGGTCGCTCGGCGAACTGGCCCGGATGAGCCACACGGCGCTGGAGTCGCTGCGCTGCGGCCTCAGTGACTCATGGAGCACGTGGGCGAACCCGTAAAGTTTCGTCATTATTGACAAAACTTTGAGGCCATGCCAGCCTCCCACTCAGGAGGTCGGCATGTCTGAAACGGGAAACCAGTACGACGCGATCGTCGTCGGCGCGGGCCACAACGGATTGACCGCGGCGGTGCTGCTGCAGCGGGCGGGCCTGCGGACGGTGTGCCTGGACGGCAAGCTCTACGCCGGCGGCATGGCCTCCACCGTGGAACTGTTCGACGGCTACCACTTCGAAATCGCCGGATCGGTGCAGTTTCCGACCTCGGCGGAGGTCATCGGAGAACTCGGCCTGGACACACTGCCGACGGTGGACCTGGAGGTGATGTCGGTCGCGCTGCGCGGAGTCGGCGATGATCCGCTGGTCCAGTACAGCGACCCGATGAAGATGTTCGCCCACCTCAACGAGGTGCACGGCGCCGACGCGGTAGCCGGCATGGGCGGTCTGCTGATGTGGGCCCAGGCGCCCACCCGCGCGCTGGGCCGCTTCGAGGCCGGCACGCCGCCCAAGACCTTCGACGAGATGTATGCCTGCGCCACCAACGAATTCGAGCGCTCGGCGATCGACGACATGCTGTTCGGCTCCGTCACCGACGTGCTGGACCGCTACTTCCCGGACCGCGAGAAGCACGGCGCCATCCGGGGATCGATGACGGTGCTGGCCGTGAACACGCTCTATCGCGGTCCGTCCACGCCTGGCAGCGCCGCCGCGCTCGCGTTCGGCCTCGGCATCCCCGAGGGGGACTTCGTGCAGATGAAGAAGCTGCGCGGCGGCATCGGCGCGCTCACCGCACACCTGGCCCGGGTCTTGGAGGACAACGGCGGCGAAGTCCGGTTGCGCTCGAAGGTGACCGAGATCCTGGTCGCCGACTCCCGGGTGACCGGCGTTCGCACCGAGGCCGGGGAGACCCTGACCGCCCCGATCGTCGTCTCCTCGGTGGCCCCTGACGTCACCCTCAACGACCTGATCGATCCGGCGGTCTTGCCCGCCGACATCCGGGAACGCTACGCACGCATCGACCACCGGGGCAGCTACCTGCAGATGCACTTCGCGCTGGAAGAAGCGCCGCAGTTCGCCGCGCCCTACGAGGCACTCAACGACCCCATCATGCAGGCGTCGATCGGCATCTTCTGCACGCCGGAGGAAGTCCAGCAGCAGTGGGAGGATTGCCGGCGCGGCATCGTTCCGGCGGACCCGACGCTGGTGCTGCAGATCCCGTCGGTGCACGATCCTGATCTTGCACCCGAAGGCAAGCATGCCGCGTCCGCCTTCGCGCTGTGGTTCCCCATCGAAGGGGGCGCCGACTACGGCCGGGCGAAGGTCGCGATGGGTCAGCGGGTGATCGACAAGATCACCCGGCTGGCGCCGAACTTCGAACGCAGCATCATCCGCCACACCACCTTCACGCCCAAGCACATGGGGGTGATGTTCGGCGCGCCGGGCGGTGACTACTGCCACGGCCTGCTGAGCTCGAACCAGATCGGCCAGAACCGTCCGGGCCCGAAAGGCTATCTCGGAGCGCCGATTCCGATCCGTGGGCTGTACCTGGGCAGTGCCGGGTGTCACGGTGGTCCCGGAATCACCTTCACCCCGGGCTACAACGCCGGGCGGGCGGCACTCGAGGACCGCTAGCCGCTCACCGAGCGTGAACTGACGGCGGATAATCGGCGAGAAATCCGCCGTGGCTCACGTTCGGCGAAGAGTCAGCCGCGCTTGTCGAGCAGTTCGTCCAGACAGGCCAGGAATTCGTCGGGCCGCGCCGGCGTGAACGCCGGCTGTGACCCCGGTATGTCGAGGGTGATCAGAGTCGACTTCAGCGGCCGATACAGGTCCAGTGGCAGCCAGCGGCGCAGGTCCGGGCTGCCCCAGATATTGAACCGGACCGTGAGCAGGCCGAGTGGCTGGGCGTGGTAGCCCCGGATCTGGTCCAGCCCGATCACCTTCGCGGTGCCCGAGGGAAAGTGGTAACGGCGCAACGTGACCGCCATCCGGTCCAACTGGACGGCGCCGTCGTCGTAGCACAGGTCCGCTTGGGTGCTCATGCCCGGCAGCTCCGTAACTGGTGACCGCGGGTGGTCAGGCAGCGGCCGTCCTCCAGTCGCCATTGCCAGCCGTGCAGGTTGCAGGTCAACGTATCGCCCTCGATCACACCGAATTTGGACAGATCGGCCTTGAGGTGAGGACAACGCCGCTGAATCTCCCAGCCGTCCAGTGCGATCGACGCGGAGTCGTCATGGCTTTCGGCGAACCAGCCGTCGGCGTAGGCGATGCGTTCGTCGGTCAGGCACTTGAAGAACGTGTAGAGGTATTCGTTGTAGCCGCCGACGCGCCAGGCCCGGAAGCGGGTCGACAAGAAGATGGTGTTGACCCAGTCCGGCTCGTTGTCGCGCAGCACCGTGCGCACCAACTCCGGCGCGATCTCGAATCCGTAGCGGAACTTCTCGTCGGGAATGCTTTCCCGCACGGCTCGTTTGGGGAAGTCCAGGATCACCGTCTCCGAGCCGATCACCAGTTCCACCGGATATCCGATGCCGTCGCAGATCTCGTCGCTCTGCAGCATGATCGGTTCGAACAACGCGCGCAGCGGCTCGAGTAGCGGCTCACCGACCGCCGGAGCCCAGCCGGCCTTCTCGGCGGTCAGTACCGGTGCCATGCGCTGCGCGTAGTCGGCGATGTAGTCGGCCTTGCCGGTGGTGAAGATGGCCTCGACCTGATCGGTGGGCAGCGGATGCCGCAGCGAGTTGAGCTCGGATCCGGCGAAATCGGCAACCGACCCGGGCATCATCAGCAGCCCCCGGTCATGGCCGTGGGCGCGCATCTGTTCCAGGAAGACCATCTGATCGGGGAAGATGTTGGCCGGATCGTCGCGGTCGTCGTTGAGCTGGCGCAGTTCGGGGTCAAGGAAGGCGGGTGGGCCGGCCGACGGCACCACCCAGGTGGCGCCGACCTGTGCGATGTATTGCCGCGCCCGGTCCATGCCGCGCTGCCGCTTCTGGGTGGCGAATGCCTCCTTGGCGCGGGCCGGCATGTCATACACCATCGGGTACCAGATCGCGCCCGAGTACTGCAGCAGGTGCACGTCGATGTGCCCGAAGTCGGCGCCCAGCACGTCCAGATCGACCGGACGCGCGTCGTTCATGTTGAACACCGTGGTCTCCCCGTCGGCGACCACCAGCGCCGAGTCACCGATCGGCCCGTCGGCCGGTGCCCGCAGGGCGATGATCATGATGTCCAGCTCGCCCTTCGGGCCGGACACCTGGTGGGACACCGAGTCCGTGGTCTCGAAGAAGCGGTGGAATCCCAGATTCTCCAACTCGTGTCGCAGGTCGAGCACCGGGAAATCGGGCAGCAGCACCACGGCGTCCTTGTTGACATGGGCGTCCAGCAGCTTGGCGTCGAAGTGGTCCTTGTGCAGGTGCGAGACGTACAGGTAGTCGCAGTCGCCCAGGGTGTCCCAGTCCAGGGCGCTGTTATCCGGGAACGGGAACCACGACCCGAAGTATGCCGGGTTCACCCACGGGTCACACAGGATGTTGCCCGCCCGGGTCTGGATCAGAAAGCCGGCGTGGCCGACGCTTGTTACCTGCACAAATACCTCTCGGGACCTGGTCTTCAGACGCCCGAGTTTAGCTTGACTCAGAGCGCCGGGTCTTCCCACAGCCGTCGGTAGTAGTCGATGCGCAGCGGGTCGGGGTCGACGCCGTAGGCGGCGAAGAAGTCCGGCTCCCAGTTCCGGCCGGGGTAGTTCCAGCCCAGTGACAGCGTTGCCACCGCCAGGTCGGCCCACCGGTCAGCTACGCCGAGCTCACCCAGATCCACATGTCCGCAATAGCGGCCGACGTCGTCTATCAGGGTGTTGGGGGCGCAGGCGTCGCCGTGGCAGACCACCAGGAGGTCGATCGGCGGTGGATCTGCGAGGTTGCCTCGGTGCGCCGGATGCAGCACGGGCAACCGGCTGGCCACCGACCAGTCGAACGGACACGACGCGACCGGCAGGCGGTCGTGCATTGTGCGCAAACCCACAGCGATCGCAGCGACCGCGACAGCCGGTGCCGCCTGCCAGCGGGGGTGCACCGCGGACACCCCCCGCAGACCGCGGGTGCGCAGCCAGGCCCCGTCGGCGTGGACGCCGAAATCGATGACAGGAGGCACCGGGATGTGGGGCGCGGCCCAACGCAACCGGTGCGCTTCGGCCGTGAAGTCGCGCGAGTGGACCCCGCCCACCTTCACGAACTCCGCACCGTCACCCACCCGGAAGGTCACATCGCCCAGCTCGTTGCGCCATACCGCGCGCACCGGCCGCCCGGCGGCCAGTCGGTGCACCAGGTCGGGGACCGGGGGCGGCGACAGCGGGAAGGACAAGACTCACCTCCTTTAGCTACGCGTTTTGCCCAGTTGGGGTATCTGGCAGCCCGGAGCACTAGGCTGAATTGCTGTGGAACCTGCATACGGCACCGCCATCACCCTCGCCCGAATGATCTTCCGCTTGCAGGGTCTCAAGATCACCGTGACCGGGGTCGAGAATCTACCCACCCGGGGTGGCGCCGTGGTCGCAATCAACCACACCGGTTACCTCGACTTCACGCTCGCGGGTTTGCCGGCCTACCGGCAGGGTCTCGGGCGCAAGGTGCGCTTCATGGCCAAGCAGGAGGTTTTCGATCACAAGATCGCCGGCCCGCTGATGCGCTCTTTCCGCCACATTCCGGTGGACCGGGAGAGCGGCGCCGCGTCGTATGCCGCGGCCGTCGACAACCTCAAGGCCGGTGAGCTGGTGGGCGTCTACCCCGAGGCGACGATCAGCCGCAGCTTCGAGATCAAGGAATTCAAGACCGGCGCCGCCCGAATGGCGATCGAAGCCGGCGTGCCGATCGTCCCGCACATCGTCTGGGGCGCCCAGCGCATCTGGACGAAGGGCCATCCCAAGAAGATCTTCCGGCCCAAGGTGCCGATTCAGGTGATCGTCGGCGAACCGATCGAACCGACCCTGTCCACCAATGACCTGACCGCGTTGTTGCACTCCCGCATGCAGCACCTGCTGATTCGGGCCCAGGAACAATACGGGCCGCATCCGGCGGGTGAATTCTGGGTGCCGCGGCGCCTGGGCGGCGGCGCCCCGTCGCTGGCCGAGGCGGCGCGCATGGACGCCGAGGAGGCGGCGGCCAAGGCGGCTCGCCGCGCGGAGCGGGCACACCCCACGGGAGCCCCGGAGCAGTGACCGATGGCGGAGCCCATTTACCGCGCTTGCGAGATCCTGGCTCAATTGCTGGTCCGGGCCACCGGGACGCAGATCACTTTTGTGGGCGAGGAGAACATACCCGCCCGGGGCGGGGCCGTGGTCGCTATCAACCACACCAGCTACGTCGACTTCATACCGGCCGCCCTGGCCATGCGCCGTCGGCACCGGCGGCTGCGGTTCATGATCAAGGCCGAAATGCAGCGGGTGAAGATCGTCGACTTCCTGATCAAGCGGAACGGTGCGATCCCGGTGGACCGGGGCTCCGGCGCCGATGCCTACGCCGCGGCGGTGCAGGCGTTGCAGGACGGCGAGCTGATCGCGGTCTACTCGGAAGCGACGATCAGCCGCAGCTTCGAGCTCAAGGACTTCAGGACCGGCGCGGCACGAATGGCCATCGAAGCCGGTGCGCCGATTGTCCCGCTGATCGTCTGGGGCGCCCAACGCATCTGGACCAAGGGTCTGCCCCGACAGTTGGGGCGCAAGAAGGTGCCGGTCACCGTGGCGGTGGGCCGGCCGCTGCGGGCGGAGCAGGACGTCGCGCGCACCAACGACGTACTGCGGGAATCGATGACTGTGCTGTTGCAAGAGGTGCAGCAGCACTATTCTCATCCAGCCGGCGAGTGCTGGGTGCCACACCGGCTGGGCGGCGGGGCGCCAACCTTGGACGAGGCCGCGCAGATGGAAGCTGAGGAGATCGCGGTGAGAGCCGCACGCCGCAAGCCGCATCAGTCGCGGTAGGGGTTGAAGGAGAGTCAACAAATGGCTGAGCCATTCTTCCGTTTCATGGAGTTCTTTGTTCCGTCGGTGGTCGCGTTGAACGGGAACAAGATCACCTACCAGGGCTTGGAAAACATCCCTGCGAGCGGCGGCGCCATCATCGCCCTCAATCACACCAGCTATGTGGACTGGATCCCGGCATCGCTGGCCGCCAAGGAACGCAAGCGCCGGCTGCGCTTCATGATCAAGGCCGAGATGCAGGAGGTGAAGTCGGTCAACTACGTGATCAAGCACACCCAGCTGATCCCGGTGGACCGCAGCGTCGGGGCCGAGGCCTACGCGGTTGCCGTGCAGCGCCTCAAAGAGGGCGAGATCGTCGGCATGCACCCCGAGGCCACCATCAGCCGCAGCTTCGAGCTCCGCGAGTTCAAGACCGGGGCGGCGCGCTTGGCGATCGAAGCGCAGGTTCCGATCGTGCCGATGATCGTCTGGGGCGCCCACCGCATCTGGCCCAAAGACCACCCGAAGAAGTTGCTGCGCAATCGCGTTCCGATCAGCGTCGCAATCGGCCCGCCGTTGTGGCCGCGGGGCACCGCCGAGGAGTTCAACGCCGTCCTGCGCCAAGCTATGGAGGCGATGTTGCACTGGGTGCAGGAGCAGTATCCCCACCCCGAAGGCGAATACTGGGTACCGCGAAGGTTGGGTGGCAGCGCACCCACGCCGGACGAGTCCAGGGAATTCCGCATCGCCGAACTGGCCGAGCGGGCGCAGAAGCGAGCCCAGGGCGGCGCGACGCCGCGCAAGCGCAGAGAAGGGAACCGAGCTGACAACACCGGCCAGCCGTAAGCCTGCGCTCATCGGGTGCGATGTCGATGGCACCCTGCTCAACGACGAAGAAACCCTCAGCCCGCGCACGCGTGCCGCGGTGCATGCCGCGGTCGCCGGGGGAGCGCACTTCGTGCTGGCCACCGGTCGGCCGCCCCGCTGGATCAGGCCCGTCGTGGAGGCCCTCGGGTTTGCGCCGATGGCGGTCTGCGCGAATGGCGCCGTCATCTACGACCCCGAGCACGACCGGGTGTTGTCGGTGCAGACGCTGTCCGTCGAGACCCTGGCCACGCTGGCTGACATCGCCCGACGAGTCATTCCGGGCGTCGGGCTGGCGGTTGAGCGAATCGGCGAACGGGCCCACGACACCGCGACCCCGCAGTTCATCAGTTCCCCGGGCTACGAACACGCGTGGCTCAATCCCGACAACACCGAGGTGTCCTTCGACGACCTGTTGAGTGCGCCGGCGATCAAGCTGCTGATCCGCAAGGCCGGAGCTCGCAGTGCAGACATGGCGGCCGCGATGGCCGGGCACATCGGCGATGTGGGCGATCTGACCTACTCCACCAACAACGGTCTGCTGGAGATCCTGCCGCGCGGCATCAGCAAGGCCACCGGTCTGCGGGAGGTCGCCGAACCGCTGGGCATCGCCGAGTCGGAGGTGGTCGCTTTCGGCGATATGCCCAACGACGTGCCGATGCTGCGGCAGGCCGGGCTGGGCGTGGCAATGGGCAATGCGCACCCCGAAGCGGTGGCCGCTGCGGACGAGGTCACGGCACCCAACAGCGCGGACGGCGTAGCGCAAGTGCTGGAGCGTTGGTGGTCTTAGCCACCCGGACTGCGACGATGTGGGAGACTGCCCGCGTGTTCAGGAATGCGGGTCAGGATGACTGGGGACTAGAGGGGACCTAGTGGATTCCGAAGCAGACCCGCCCGAGGGCGGCGGGACCGAGGAGACCAAGCCCGAGCCGCGTGAGTCGGCGGGCGATCGCCCGCGCCGGAGTTCGTTCGGCGCCAACCGGCCGGACAAGGGTGCGCCGCCGCCGGACAAGGCTGCCCCGGCCCCGCCGAAGGATGCGCCGGACGAGTTGCCGGGCGGGCTCGGTCCACCGCTCGGCAAGCCCGGCAAAGACTCCGCGCCCAAGCTAAAACCCCTGGGCAGCATCCAGTTCCAGGACGCCGCCACGACCAAGCCCAGGCCGCCGACACCGGCCGAGTTGCGGGCCCGCAAGAAGCACGAAGAAAAGCAGCGCGAACTCGAAGAGGCACGGCAAGCCGCCGAGGCCAAGCGGCAGAAGCAGAAGCGCATCCTGATGGGTTCGGCGGCCGCCGTCGGCGTGGTCGGCCTCGTGGCGGGTGTCGGTTACTGGTTGCTGAGGCCCGATAATGTCACCGCGCAATGCGTCCAGGACGATCCCAACGGCCAGCCGGTGATCGTTCCCGACAGCTACTGCACCGGTCATACGCCGGGCATGAACGGCTTCTTCTTCTGGGGTGGGCATTCCTACCGCTACTACTACGGCAGCACCGGTTCGATCGGGCAGCGACCGATCGGGGGATCGACCAGCATCCCCAAGGGGGCGAACGTCACCACGAAGTCGGGCACCACGATCCAGCGCGGCGGCATCGGCGGCAGCGGCGGCAAGGGAGGCGGCGGCTCGTGAAACGCGCCAGGTCCCAGCCGCGGGCGAACTGGCAGTCGATCGTCGAATCGCAGGGACTCGTCTACGGAACTCCGGCGCGCGACGCCCGCGGCGCCGACCGGCCCTACTGGGACGAGTCGGTCTATTACGAGTTCGAGATGGACGAGATCCTGGCTCTGGAAGCCGACGTCGAACTCCTGCACTCGATGTGCCTGAACGCCGTCGAACAAGTGATCCTGATGGAGCGGTACGCGGATTTCGGCCTGCCGGAATGGAGTTGGCCGCACGTCGCTGAATCGTGGCGCCGCTCGGATCCGCATGTTTACGGCCGCTTCGACCTGCGCTATGACGGCCGGCGCCCCGCGGTGCTGCTGGAGTACAACGCCGATACGCCCACCACGCTGCTGGAAGCCGCGATCCTGCAATGGTATTGGCTCAAAGACAAGTTCCCCGCTGACGACCAGTGGAACTCGTTGCACGAACAACTGGTCGATCGCTGGAAAGCGGTGCGGGATCTGTTGCCCAGCAACGAATTACACTTCGCCTGGTCGGGGGTGGAGGCGACCGGCGAGGACCAGATCACCACCACCTACATGCAGGAGACCGCGGCGGAGGCGGGATTTCAGACCGTCGGTCTGTTGATCGAGGACGTCGGCTGGGACTCGGCGCTGGAGCGATTCGTCGATCTGGAAGAAGAACCGATCCAGGCGATTTTCAAGCTGCACCCCTGGGAGTGGGTGCTCGACGACCAGTTCGGCAAGTACGTGGTGCAGACGCTGCCGCAGACGATGTGGATCGAACCGTTGTGGAAGACGCTGTTGTCCAACAAAGCGATTCTGGCTTTGCTGTGGGAGATGTATCCGGGACACCCGAACCTGTTGCCCGCCTATCTCGACGACCCGCACGAACTCACCGAATATGTGCGCAAGCCGAAGCTCGGACGCGAAGGTGCGAACGTCACCGTCGTCGGGGCCGGCATGGAGACGGCCACCGGCGGCTTCTACGGCGAAGAGGGATTCGTATACCAGTTGTTGGACCCGCTACCGGAGTTCGACGACATGCGGCCGGCCTTGGGGGCGTGGGTGGTCGGCGATACGGCTGCGGGTCTCGGCATCCGCGAGACCGCCGGACTCATCACCGATGATGGCGCGGCGTTCGTTCCACACCGAATTCCACTGAGATGAACCTATGAACGGAGCTGATCTTCGATGACGACGACGATTGTTGCGCTGCCGCATTCAGACTACTGGAGTTGGCTGGGGCGAGGCGCCGGTGCCATCGTGCTCTACTCGATCCTTGGGCTGGTGCTGATGATCATCGGCTTCTACGCCATCGATCTGACCACACCGGGGCCGCTGCGCAAGATGGTCAACGCGGGTAAGCCGAACGCCATTCTGGTGGCCGCGGCCGGCATGGTCAGTATGGCTTTCATTGTGGTGGTTGCCATCTACTCTTCCTCGGGCAATCTGCGCGAGGGGCTGCTGGCTTCGGCGGTGTTCGGGTTGGTCGGCATCGCCTCGCAGGTGGTGATGATGCGGATGGCGACCGTGGTGATGGGCATCGATATGGAGGCGCTCTTCCACTCCGAGGAGTTCGGCTACCACGCCCTGATGGTGGCGGCGGCGCAGTTCGCCCTGGGCATCGTGGTGTCGGTCGCGATTCTGTGAGCGCGCAGCGCTAAGGACCGGGTTTGATCGACGACGCCAGCTGTTGCGGGATGGAGTTGAGTAGCAGCGGAACGATTCCCGAGAACGGCGTGCCGAAAATCTCCTCGGTGAACGGGAAACCGGGAATCGGTCCTGATCCGGGCAGGCTGATGGTCGCCGACGCCTGATGGGGAGGAACGAGTATCCCGTCGGCGGGTAGGTGCAGGGTGATCCCGACCGTCTGGGGCAGGAAACTCGGCAGATTCGTCGGCACCAGGATGGTGGAATCGATGGGCGTGTTGCCGTTGAGGAACGCGTCGAGGGCGACGGCTGGAGCGTCTGCCAGCGCACCCACGGCCCCCACGTAGTTCCCGGCCTGCCACGCTTGCTGAATCGTCTGGGCGCTTTCGGCGAGCGCATCCCAGGTCGCCAACGGAGCGCCTGCCGCGGCATAGGTGAGCACCAGCGGCAGTCCGAAGAACGCGCTGACGGTACTGGTCGTGGGGTTGGCGATCGGCACAGTCAAAGCGGCTGAGATAGTCGGATCGGACAGCGTGGCAAGGATGTTGGTGAAGTTCTGCGCCATCTGCCGCGGAATCGACGGTGGCATCAGGTTGGTGAGGAATTGCGCGTCCTGGCTGGGAATGGTCATGGCGGTGAACACGTCCCCCAACGGCCCCAACAGAATCGGCTGCATCGTGACGGTGGCGGTCGTCGTCGCGAAGTTGAAGTCGAACGTCAGATTCTCGATGTTGAACCCGGTGACCAAGAGTTGAGCAGTGGCCTGCGCGAGGTCCGACACCGCGATCGTGTAGTTGCCGAGCGCGACTTGCTGGAAGGCCGTTTGAAGACCGAGATCGAAGTTCGGCAGGCCGGCTCTCAAGCTTGTGGCCGCCTGATTCATTGTGCTGCCGAACAATTGGGCATACCCGAGCTGGGTGGAGATGACCTGCTGGGTGTAATACGAGGCGTTGAATGCCAGCAATTCGTGGATTGCGGCGGGGACGGTCACGGGCAGATTCGCCACGATGGTGGGGAAGTTCTGGATGTCGGTGGCCAGCGCGGCAGCGATCTGCCGTGCGTAGGACTGCTGGTTAGCCAGGAACTGCCGCAGCAGCGGGAACGGGTCGGCGGCCCAGTTGACACCCAGGGATTGCAGATTGGTGGCAGTATTGACGATCAGCTGCCCGTAGGCGCCGCCCGGGAGCACGGCCGGCCCGGACGCCCCAGCGCCCCGCTCCGCCCCCAGCAGCGTCTGGGCCGGTGTGCCGTCGGCGAGCGCGAGACCTTCTCTTGCGTTGGCGATCTCGGTGCTGAGGTACGCAGCGGCTGTCCCGTGCAGCAACTCCACCAGATCGGCGTGATACGTGGCCATCTGGTTGCTGAGGGCTTGGAATTCCTGGCCATAACCGGCGAACAGTCGCGAGACAGCGGCTGACACCTCGTCTGCGGCGGCAGCTGCGACCGTAGTAGTCGGTGCCGCCATCGCCGATGTTGCCTCCTGCAGGGTTGAGGCGAAACCCGCCAAACTCCCAGCTGCGGTGGTGAGCAATTCCGGTGCTACGGCTATGAACGACAAGGCGATTCCCTCCAGCGGCGTTTGACTGCTTCACCCGCCCGGTGACAAGGAATGGAGGATACTGCCCCGTCTGCCTTTGCGTCGCAGATCGCGAAGATAGGGACACTACGCCGCCAGATTCTTCCGGTACGTATCCGACGGCGGAGACGACGGCGGGGTGGACGAGGCCCGCGCCGGGAGCGCAGGCCGGGGGCTGCGCGCCGGGCCACCACGTCGTGCCTGCAGGAGATTCACTCCTGCGTTCAGGACCTAGGTACGGCCGGGTGACATCACGGGTGGGTGACGCAATCGCAGACCGGGGCTAAGCAGCCGGCTTGATCGCCGCCGCGAGCTGTTGCGGCGTGTAGTTCACCAGCAAGGGAATCAGTCCCGAGAACGGCGTACCGAAGATCGTCACGGGAAGTGAGAGAGCAGGTGTCAGGGGGGCTTGGGGCACGTTCACCGTCGCGGTGGCCGGATGGGGAGGAACAAGGAAACCGTCGGAGGGTAGGTGCAGCACTATTGCGACATTGGCGGGCAGGAAGTTCGGATCCAGGCCAGTCGGCACGTTGATGGTCGTATCGATGGGGACGTTGCCGTTGAGGAAGCCGTTCAACGCCGCCGCCGGCGCCTCGAAGAGCGTGTTGGCCGCCCCAAGATAGTTGCCGGCCGCCATGGCCTGCTCGAAACTCTGAGCGCTGCCGGCGATCGCATTCAGCGTCGCCAGCGGAGCGCCCGCAGCGGCATAGGTGGCCACGAGCGGCAGCCCGAAGAAGGCTTCGAGGGTTCCGGTCTGTTGCAGGACAGCCAGCCCGGCTTCCGCTCTGATGCTGGGGACCGTGAGCGTGTTGAGGATGTTGGTGAAGTTCTGGGCCATCTGTCGCGGAATGGACGGCGGTATCAGGTTGGTGAAGAACTGCGCCTCTTGTCCGGGAATGTTCATGATGGTGAAGAACTCACCCAGCGGCCCGAGGATCCGGGGATTTATCGTGGCGGTGAAGCTGAGGGTGGCCAGGTCCACGACCGTCGAAACGGGCCCTGTATCGACTCCCGTGACCAGCAGGCTGAATGCGGCCCGTCCGAACTCAGAGACGGCACCGGTGTAGTCGCCCGTTAGCAGGGTTTGGGCAGCAACCTGAAGCCCCGATGCGAAGTTCGGCAGCCCTATCGCCAAACCGTTGAACCCGTTGATCGCCGAGGTGACGAATGTCTGAGCGAAGCCGGTTTGCGTGGCGACGAACTGCTGTGCAAACAACGCGCCGTTGAACGACGAGGCTTGCTGGACGGCCGCTTGGATGTTGGTCAGCAGACTCGGCAAGGTGGTGATGACGGTGGCGATTTGCTGTGCGTAATCCGCTTGATTGGCCAGGAACTGCCGGGATAGCGGGAAGGGATCGGCGGCCCAGGCGCTGCCCAGTGCCTGCAAGTTGGTGGCCGTATTGGCGACGAGCTGCCCGTAGGCGCTGCCTGGAACGGCGGCGGCCGCGCTGGGCGAATTCACGAGAACCATTCCGGCATTGGCGATTTCGGCGTTCAGGTAAGCCGTCGCGCTGCCGCCGAGCAAGCGCACGAAGTCGGCGTAGTACGAGGACGCCTGGGCGCTGACGGCTTTGAACTCCTCCCCGAAGCTGCCGAAGACGTGCGCGACCGTGGCCGACACCTCATCGGCGGCTGCGGCCGCGATCCCGGTCGTGAGAGCCGATGCCGCCGTAGTTGTCGCCTGCAGCGACGAACCGATACTCGCCAGATCTCCCGCAGCTGCCGTGACCCAATCCGGCGTTGTGACCAAGTAAGACATGGTCGAATCCCCTCGAATGACTTCCCCGCCAGGTGCAGCGTAATGCGCGGCGTCGTTCGCGCGCAGGGGATTCGGCGATTCTCAACGCCGGTTCAGGCGCAGTGGCACCGAGATCGGTCCGCGCAGCGACGGCGTGGTGCTCCATCGCACGGGCCCGGCGAGTTCGAGGCCGTCGACTTCGTCGAGTAGGCAATCGATGGCCGCCGCCGCCTCGAGGCGGGCCAGATGCGCTCCTAGGCAGAAGTGCAGGCCGTGCCCGAACGCCAAATGGCCGGTGGTATCGCGGTGGATGTCGAAGCGGTCGGGGTCGGCGAACTTGGCAGGATCCCGGTTGGCTGACGCGTAGAACAGCAACGTCCTTGCGCCCTTTGGGATTACCACGTCATCGACCCGGTAGTCAGTGGTGGCGGTCCGCGTCACCCATTGCACCGGCGAACCCCAGCGGGCCGTCTCTTCGATCGCCGCGGGCAGCAGGCTGCGGTCGGCCTTCAGCTCGGCGAACAGATCCGGGTCTTGCGCCAACTGAACCAGCAGCACACCCAACAGGTTGGTCGTCGTCTCGTTCCCCGCGACCAGCAGAACCAGCACGTACAGGAAGGCCTCATGATCGGTCAACTCGCCCGCCGCCATCGCCGCCTGCAACCGGGTCAGCAGGTCGTCGGCGGGATGCTCTGCCCGCAAACGTAATTCGGCGTCAGAGAAGCTGCGCAGTCGCAGATAGGCCTGCATTGCCGATCCCATCAGCCGCACGACCTCCGGCAGCGAACGGGGACTGAACATTTGCGCAAACCGTTCCGATACCGACCGGAATGCCGGCCACTGCTCCCGCGGTATCCCGAGAATCTGCGCGATCACGTTGATCGGCATCGGGATGGTCAGCGCCGGAACCATGTCGACCACCTCGCCGCGGCTGAGGTCCGCGACCGCCGCCTGGGCCAACGCTTGGATATCGCTGCGCCACGTCTGCACCGCACGCTTGTTGAACAGCGGCGCGACGATGTGCCGCAGCCGGGTATGGTCCGGCGGGTCGGTGAAAATGACCATGCTTGCCACGAACGAGCGCAACATGATGCCGTCCCTCGACGTGAAGGCGGCGCTGTCCCGGACGATGGTGTGCACGTCGTCGTAGCGGCCGAGCATCCACACGCCGAGCCGCTCATTGACCGTCACCGTGTGCTCCCGAAGCCGTTTCAGCTCCGGATACGGATCGGCGATGCTGCGCAGGAGCGTCGGGTCGAACGTGGTGCGCGGTACCGAGGCGGGGGCCGAATGCGGCCGTGGCCGGCGCAGGTCGCGGTATCCGCCGGTCGCGACGGGACGCCACAGGTCGGCCACCGAGCTGCGGGCCGCCGAGACGAGCGCCAGTGGAGCGGGCCGAAGCAGATCGGTTGCCATGAACAAGACGGTAGAGTGGCGCCTCGAGTCCGGTAATGCTCGATTCGGACACACATTTGATATTTTCGGACGCATGCCGGGCGCCGAAGCTCAGATCTGGGACGTCGCGCTGTCGTCGGCCACCGGTCGGCACATCCTGGAAACGGCCCGGCGGCACGGCGTCGACGCAGCGGTGTGCCTGTCGGGCACGGGCCTGACCACGGCGGAACTACACGATCCGGCCACCGAGATCTACGCCAGCCAGGAGCTGACGATGATGCGCAACCTGATCGGCCGCCTCGGTGACCGACCCGGGCTCGGCATGGAAACGGGGATGCAATACAACCTCGCGGACACCGGGATCTTCGGCTATGCGCTGATGGCCAGCCCCACCTTCGGTGATGCGATCGACGTCGCGTGCCGCTACGCCGCGCTGACCGATTCGTATCTGTGCCTGGCCGCTCCTGAGGTGACGGCTGCCGAGGCGGTGATGGTCTTCGACGACAGCCGTATTCCACGAGATGTCCGGCGGTTCGTGATCGAGCGGGATTTCGCGATCATGCTCAGACTGTTGCCTTTGTTGCTGGGAACCAGCGCCACCCCGTTGACGGTGCGGATGGAGCTGGCGGATCTGCAACTGCCCGTCAGCACCGTCGAGTTCGACAATCTGACCGTCATCGTGCAGACCGGCCCTCGCAGCGCGCTGATCATGCCGGCGGACCTGATGCAGCGCAGCATGCCCGCTGCCGACGCGCAGACCGCCGCGATCTGCATCCGCCAATGCGAAGAGCTGTTGAACCGGCGACGCACCCGCCGTGGCTTCTCCGCGACCGTCCGCACCCGGCTGATCCAGGATTCCTCGGCGATTCCGTCGATGTCGGTGATCGCCAACGAGCTGTGTATCACCGAGCGCACCCTGCACCGACGGTTGGCCGCCGAGGGCACCAGCTATCGCGCGCTGCTCGACGAGGTGCGTGCGACGTTGGCCGGTGAGTTGTTGAGGTCCGGGCTCACCGTCGAGGAGACCGCACAGCGGCTCGGCTATTCCGAGACGCCCGCATTCACCCGCGCACACATTCGGTGGAACGGGCATCCGCCGAGCGCGCGGAGGCGGGTCGCACCCCGGTGAACCTCTCGGCCGGCATCTTGGCGTGATTCTTGCGCGCCGGTCCAGGGGCTGGTGAGCGGAGGAGGTGGTGGCGCGCGCCGTGTCTTGCGCGTCGGTGGCGAATCGGTTGATCTTGATCACGAAGATTGTGAGGCTGTGCGCTGGTCATCGGGCCCAATATATGAGCGAAATGACCGCCGGTTTCTCGTTGGCTGTGACTGCAATTAACGCCCGTGCGAAATTGGCTTGGGAAATTTGATCGGTTCGGGTAGCCGCTCGTTCGGGGTATATCTCGCGCGTGTGCCGGACCGCCGATTGCGCTGGTGCGAACCAATTTAGAAGCGCGTTCCGGAAGGTGGATGGATCGGCCGGTTTCATTCCGACGGCTTGCCGGGGCTACCGACGCCCGAACTTTCTCGGCGCGGAAATTGGACTTCTTCCAATCAAATAGCGAGTGGGGCAAGACCTATTCTGTTTGCCTGAACAGTTGTACGGTGCTGTTGTCGGGATGTATTCGGAGGCCGTGCTCATGTCGTATCTCTTTATCGCTCCGGATGTCGTAACGGCGGCGGCCCAGGACGTGGCGCGGATCGGGTCGCAGGTGGGGGCGGCCAACGCGGCGGCAGTGACGCAGACGACGTCGGTGGTGGTCGCGGCTGGGGATGAGGTGTCGGCGGCGATTGCTGCGCTGTTCGGTGCCTACGGGCAGCAGTATCAGCAGCTCGGTGTGCGGGCCGCAGAGTTTCATGAGCAGTTCGTGCGGGCCTTGTCCGCGGGGGCGGGGGCGTATGCGGTGGGTGAGGCGGCTAGCGCGTCGCCGTTGCAGGCGCTGCAGGACGCGGTGCTGGGGGCGATCAATGCGCCGACGAACCTGCTGCTGGGGCGTCCGCTGATCGGGGATGGGGCCAATGGAGCGCCGGGCACCGGGCAGGCCGGTGGGGCCGGCGGGATCTTGGTGGGCAACGGCGGCAGCGGCGGGTCCGGGGTTCCTGGTGGGGCGGGCGGAGCGGGTGGGGCGGCGGGGTTGATCGGGCAGGGTGGTGCCGGCGGGGCCGGCGGCGCGGGTGTGGGCGGGGTGGGCGGTGTCGGTGGGGCTGGCGGGAGCGGTGGCTGGTTGTGGGGCGCCGGCGGTGCCGGTGGTGTGGGTGGCACGGGCGCCGCCGGTGGGTTCTCCGGCGGTGCAGGCGGGGCGGGCGGCGCCAATGGGCTCTTGGGTGGCGCGAGTGGGGCCGGCGGGGCCGGGGGAGTGGGTGGGGCAGGGGTAATCAGCGGAACGGGTGGGACGGGCGGAACGGGCGGGGTTAATCGCGCGCTGGTGGGTGGGGTGGCGGGCATGGGTGGCGCAGGCGGGGCGGGCGGCACCGGTGATCTGGGCGACGCGGGTCTGGCCGGCCCCGGGATCGCCGGGCCAGGGGGCGCTGGTGGCGCTGGCGGGGCGGGCGGAGTCGGAGGAGCCAACCGGGGGCTGCTCTTCGGTGCTGGGGGCGCTGGTGGTGCGGGGGGAGCCGGAGGTACCGGCGGAGCCGGCGGAGTGGGCGGTAGCGGGGTGGGCTTGGAGCTGGCCGGCGGTGCCGGCGGGGTCGGGGGAGACGGCGGGGCGGCCGGTGCAGGAGGAGCAGGCGGGGCTGGCGGAATATTCGGGACCACAGGCCTGACTGGCGTCCCAGGCGTCGGTGGCTCCGGCGGAGCGGGCGGAGCCGG
Organism: Mycobacterium gordonae; assembly: GCF_017086405.1. Classification (NCBI taxonomy): domain Bacteria; kingdom Bacillati; phylum Actinomycetota; class Actinomycetes; order Mycobacteriales; family Mycobacteriaceae; genus Mycobacterium; species Mycobacterium camsae. Next base: position 6,991,112 of record NZ_CP070973.1, on the reverse strand, counting down.
GGGAGCGGGTGATGTCGGGGTTGCGGATTTGTCGAAGGGCGGAAGCGGCTTTGCGGGCGGCGCCGGAGGCGCGGGTGGGGCCGGTGGGGTTGGACTTGGCGGCGGCAACGGCGGCAACGGTGGCGATGGGGGCGCCGGCGGCGCCGCCGGTAACGGCGGTTTCTCGCTGCTTGGCAGCGGCGGCGCAGGCGGCGACGGCGGTATCGGCGGGGTGGGCGGTGACGCCAGCGATGGCGGGGCTGCGGGCAAGGGCGGGGGCGGTGGTGCCGGCGGGGCCGGTGGCGGCGCTGGCGCCGGCGATACGGGCAACGACGGTGGTGACGGTGGGTCTGGGGGAGCTGGCGGGGCCGGCGGGGCCGGCGGCAACAGTGGTGTCGGCAGCGTCAATGGGTCCGGTGGGGCTGGTGGAGCCGGCGGTGCCGGTGCAGCCGGTGGATCCGGTGGTTCCGGTGTGGGTGCCGGTGTGGACGGTGGGGACGGCGGCGCCGGCGGGGGCGGCGGTGATGCCGGCGCGGGCGGCGCGGCGGGTACCGGGGGCAGCGGTGGTGTCGCGGGACAGGCCGGAATCGGCGGCGCAGGCGGAGCGGGTGGCGACGGCGGAACCGGGGATGCCGGGAAAAGCGGCGGCAACGGCGGAGCCGGCTTTGCCGGCGGGGCGGGTGGCGCCGGAGGGGCCGGAGGCGCCGGCATCGGCGGCGTCAATGGCGGAGCTGGCGGTGGCGGTGGCGCGGGCGGGGCTGGCGGCGGCGGTGGTGATGGCGGCGACGGCATCGGTACGGCCGACGGCGGGTTAGGCGGTGGCGGTGGTAAGGGCGGTACCGGCGGGGACGGGGGTTCGGCAACGGACGGCGGCGACGGCGGCAGTGCTGGCGATGGCGGTGACGGAGGCAAGGCCGGGAAGGGCGGGCAAGCCGGTTCTAGTGGCGGAGCCGGTGGCAGCGCCGGTCGAGGCGGGGACGGTGGCGCCGGTGGCGCGGGTGGTGGCGCTACCGGAGGCGGCGACGGTGGGGCGGGCGGAAAGGGTGGGTCCGGCGGGCTTGGTGGCCTAGGTGGGACTGGCCGCAACGCCGGCGGTGCCGGCGGTAGCGGCGGCTTCGGTGGCGCCGGCGGTGAGGGCGGTAGCGCTATCGGCGGCGGCGACGGCGGCTTCGGTGGTGACGGCGGGAAAGGTGGCCGGGCCTTTACCGGCGGAAATGCGTCATTCAGCGGTGGCGCGGGAGCTAACGGCGGCGTTGGTGGCTCTGGCGGCGCTGGCGGCGGCGGTGGTGCCGCTTTCGGCGGTGGCAACGGCGGTAACGGTGGCGCCGGGGGCAGCGGCGACTTCGGCGGCCTTGGCGGCCTGGGCACCGGTACGGGCGCCAGCGGCAATGGCGGTAGCGGCGGCTCCGGTTCAATCGGCGGTAACGGCGGTGCGGCAATCGGTGGGGGCATCGGCGGTAACGGCGGAATCGGCGGTGACGGCGGCTCCGGCGGCAACGGTGACGTCGGGCGGAGCCTCGGCGGCAACGGCGGATTCGGCGGCAACGGCGGCAACGGCGGCACGATCGGGGGCTTGGGCGCCGCCGGCGGCACTGGCGGCGCGGGTGGCCAGCCCGGAGGCACCAAAGGTGGCAACGGCAGCCCCGGCAGTAATGGCTGAGCTGATTTCGCAACCGTTGCGGGCTGAAGTCGTCAGCCCCGCAACGCCTTCGGCGGCACGGTGGCTGCGATCAGCGAATGGGCATCGATCGTGCGCGGTCGGTAAGCCAGTGCGGGCAGCCGCTGGGACATGAGGCCCACGGGGTCAACTGTCGGATCTGAAAGGCCGGACAGAAACGCCCACTCGTGCTCGTCGCTGCCGAAATAGACCACGGTGCAAAACGTTTCGCGAAATCGCTGCCACGACGAGCGTAGCGTCTCGTTGCGCCACAGCGTCGGGCAGCCCGCCTGGCCGACGACCACCCGGCCGATCCGGCGGCACCTGCTCAGAAAGACGCTGCCGTACAAGCGATTGTGTGGCGCGGCCTCGGCTCGCTCGTCGGGTAGGTCGACCACCACGATGTCATACCGGCCGCTGTGGTGTTCCACGAACTCCCAGCCGTCCCGGTAGTGCATCGTGATCGGACCCAATCCCGCTTCCGCTCTGCGCAATTCGGCCATCGAATAGCCGTAGGGCAGGTGTTCGGCGCACAACCGCACCGCGTCGCGGTCGATGTCGACGTGGTCGACGTGGCCGGCCCCGGCTGCGACGGCCAACTGACTGATGACGCCCTCGCCGGATCCGATGATCAGTACCCGCTCGATCCTGTCGGCCAGCAACAGCGCGGGTACCAGCAGCGCCTCGTGGTAGACCAGCTGACTGAACTCGGTGCTCTGGCGTTCGCCGTCGCTGAAGAGCGCCACGCCCTGCTCGGTGCGGCCGATCACCAGTTCCTGGAAAGGAGTTCGCACGTCGCAGATCACCTCGGACAGCGTCCAACTGCGGGTGAGTCCCGGCGCCAACGGTTCGACGATCGTCCGGCCCGGATTGTCGACTGCGCCGAAGATGGTTGGCAGCGGTGCGAATCCGTTGAACTCCACCGAGGCGTAACTGCCGGTGTAGGCGCCGGTATCACAGATCTCGACTGCGTCTCCCGCGCGCAGCGTGACCGGCAGCGCATAACGCTGGTACAGAACGTCGTCACCGTCGCACGTCGGTCCCGCCAGCACGGCGTCCGCGACCTCGTCACCGTCGCGCTGCGTCCGCACCAGGTAACGGATGTACTCGTTCTCGGTCTCCGCGAGCCCGCTGTAGCGGCCGACATCGAGGTAAACCCAGCGCCGGCCGTCGGTTCCGGTGCGTACCGACACCACCTCGCACGCGATGGTGCCGGCGGCGCCGACGATCACCCGCCCCGGCTCCACCGCCAACCTGGGCGGCTGTGAACCGAAATAGCGATGCAGTGCCCCCATGATGGTGTCGGCGATCAGCTCGGGTTCCGGTGCGGCTCCGGTGTAGGGCAGCGGGAAGCCGCCGCCGGCGTTGATCGTCGTCAGCCCGCCGACGACGTCGAATATCGAAGCGGCACAACGGATGCCGATCTCCCACGCAGCAGCGTCGAGCTGCTGCGAGCCGACGTGGAAGCTCACGCCCGCGGCGACCAGCCCCGCCGACCGGGCGCGGTCGAGCAGTTCGGCGGCCTGATCGGGGGCGCATCCGAACTTATCCCCGAAGGGAGTCACTGAGGCCGGAAAAGCCGGAGCGACACGACATTCCACCCGAGATCCGGGTGCGTGCTCGGCCAGCACAGCCAGGTCGTGCGGGGTGTCGAAGGCAAACAGACGTACCCCGCGCGCGTAGGCCGCCGCCACCGCCGCCGGCTTCTTGATGGTGTTGCCGAATGCCAGCCGATCACCTCCGATTGCCACGCTGATGCAGGCATCGGTCTCGCCGACCGAGGCGACGTCGAACCCGGACCCCTCATCCGCCAGCAGCCGCAGGACTGGCAGGGCGGGATTGGCTTTGACGGCATACCGGATGTCCGTGTCGGGCAGTGCGGCACGCAGCGCCCGGAAATTGGCACGCACCCGGTCCAGATCGATCCTCAGGTAGGGCGTTTCGTGCACCTAGTGAGACTAGTTGGGCGGGTGTGCGGGCAGTGAGAAGTGCTCGGGCGGCACGTTCGGCCCGCTGGGGGGCTGGGTGGACAGCGGCGTCGCGATCCCGTCGAGGACCTGCGTCATGTTGCCGGTCAGCCGTTCGAAGTTCAGCGTTCCGTGCACGAAGTTCTGCGTGATGCGCAGCGGCTCCTGGATCTCTGCGCTGGTGGGCAACCCGAGCGGGCCGTGCTCATAGCTCTGCGCTGCCCAGGCGTCGTAGATGGCGCCGGTGACCGGTTGCACGCCGGTGGCCGGCGACCAGTACATTGCGCCCTTGGCGAAGGTGACGAACCGCGATCCGTCGGCGCCGTCGGCCTCCGGTGCGGTCGGCGCCCCGAGCACGCTGTTCATGCCGCCCATCGCCTGCCAGTGCTGGTAGATCGCGCCGCCCTCCAGCGCCTTGATCAGTTCTTCCGGCGGATCGTTGAAATGCGCCGCGATGTCGCGGATCTCGTCCATCAACGCGTAGGCGGCGTTGCCCGGGCAGTCGGTGTTGCCGACGTCGCGGTGGGTGAAGATGGTCGGCAGCTTGGCGATCGCGCCGCCCGGGTAGGTGGTGTAGGAGCTGCCCGCGGACACCAGCTCCACCGTGCCTTTGGGGTCGACCTCGGCCAGCCCGAGGCGCCAGCCCAGCAGCCGTCCGATGGTGCGGATCTGGATCGGGGTGGGCGCGACGTCGTCGAAGTTGCCGAGCATCGCCACGCCCCAGGTCTCCCGGTTGAACCCGCCGGTGTGGAACGCCTCGACCGGCTTGGTGAGTCCGCCGGCGCTGCCTTCGAAGACCTGGCCGTACTTGTCGACAAGCGCGTTGTAGGCGATGTCACACCAGCCCAGCGTCTTGCTGTGGTAGGTGTAGATCGCCTTGACGATCCCCGCGGATTCCAGCGGCGAGTAGTCGTTGCTACCCGCGGTGTGGTGGATCACGGCGGCACGCACGCTGCGGTCGTATTCCGGGCTGCCGCAGCGCAGCGACTCGTCGGCGCCCCACTCCGCGCGGCTGATGATCTGCGGCGCCTGGCCCGGCATGGTGACGCCGGTCGGCGGCGTCCAGTGGGTTTCCGCGGGCGCGCGCGGCGGCGAGATGAGGATCGCGTTGATGTTCTGCCCGAACGGCTGTTCCTTGGTGGCCGGCCGGTAGCCCAGGCCGCCCTGTTGCGACGGCATGGGCGGCGGTTGGGTCACCGGCGCGCCGACCGGTCGCGTGACGGCGATCTGCACCGCCGTGGTGGTGCCGACAAACACCGGATCGGTGCTGCGCGGCTCGTCGGCCGATCCGGCGCCGTCGGGTGCGGAGGTCTGGTACTCGGTCTGATACCAGGGGCCCCACGACCCGTCGGGCTTCTTGGCGCGCACCCGGGCGGAGGTGCCGGCCAGGTCGCCGGTGAGCGCGACCAGGGAGAACGGCGTGTCTTGGGTCAGTTCGCGGACGGTGACCCCGCCGCCGAGGCCGATCAGCGGTTGCTCGGCGAGCTGGGTGTCGGGTGCCGGGGCGGGGGGGTGGTTCGCGGCGGGCGGACGCATCAGCACCCACGACACGATGACGACCGTCGCCAGGGCGGCGGTCAGCAGCATGGTGGGTGCGCGGCCGCGGGACACCAGCCGATGTTACGTGTGAGCCTGATGTTTCTTATGGGGCGACACGGTGTTTGGCGCGAGCAGACGCAGAAGCACCCGGGAGCATGCGCTCCTAGGTGCTTTTGCGTCTGCTCGCGAGGGTGGGGCGGGCTCACCCGGAAAGCTGTCGACGACACCGCAGAGGATTACCGACTCTGCGGTGCCGTCACGTGACAGGCTTCGTTACACCGGTGGCGCCTCCGCCACCGCCGCCACCGGCGCTGCCGGTGCTGCGGCCGCGGGCACTCCCGCCGCCGCGGGTATCGCGGGCACGCCGGGCGCACCCGCCGTGGGCAGGACCGGCGCGAGACCGCCCGCGCCGGGCACGCCGGGCAGCGCAGGCGCGGCACCCGCCGCTGCCGGAGCGCCCGCGGCCCCACCTTGTACCTGCTGCATGATCGCCGGCATGATCAGGCCCTTGAGCAGGTCGATGGCTTGGCTGGCACCCAGCTGGTTGGCCGCCTGCATCAGGTCGCTGACCAGTCCGCCGCCGCCGCTGCTCCCGGCGCCGGCTGGAGAGACCGGTGACAGGCCGGTGCCCCCACCGCCGAGCCCGGAGGTGTCACCCAGGATCGGGTAGGTGCCGTCGGCGCCCGGGTCGAGCCCGACTGGTGTCGAGATCGGAACTTCACCGGTGGCGGTGGCCGGGCTCAGCGCCGACGGGCTCGTCAGGCCGGGCGCCACCCCGGCGGGGCTGGTCAACGCGGGGTTGGTCAGGGCCGGGTTCACACCGGCGCCGGTCCCAGGGGTCGGCGGTGTGAGCGCGCTACCGGGCAGCGGCAGGGCCCCGGGCGTGGTGGGAGTCAGGCCGGGGGTGGCGAGGCCGGGCGCGGTGCCCAGGCCGGTGGTGCCGAGTCCGGGACTGGCCAGGCTTGGGGTGGTGCCCAGACCGGTGGTGCCCAGGCCGGTGCTCGCCCCGCTGGTTCCGCCGAGCGCGGGAACTGGCGGCAGGTTGACGCCGAACTGCGACAGGCCCTGCGACAGGGCGGAGATCAGCTCGTTGGGCAGATCGGCGACACTGGCCGCCCGCTTGAACTCGTGGTGTTCCACCGGCTTGGTGTCGCCGGTCGATTCGTAAACAAGAAAGTAAGCACACGGACTTGCGACGGCCAGGGCGGCGACCGCGCTCATAGTCTTCGAGAGCTTGCGTCGGCGTCGGTTCGGCACGGAAGTCTCCTCAATCTGGATTATGTGGAGTCGGGGTCGGAGACCCACACGACCGATGGTACGAGTGAGAATGATGTGACTACTGTGACGAGACCGAATCGTGAGGGGAGTGGTTCACAGGTGTGACGTTGGCCCGACGGCACGCCGTTGTTCTGGCCGGCACCTGGGAAAACCGGGGCGGGGCCGACCCGCCAAGTCGGGTTTTGGCAGCAAGGTCGGATACCCTAGGCAACCGATGACCGCTCGATTTGACCTCTATGTCGTCGGCTCCGGCTTTTTCGGCCTGACGATCGCCGAGCGCGTGGCTACCCAACTCGACAAGCGGGTTCTCGTTGTCGAGCGGCGCCCGCACCTCGGCGGTAACGCCTATTCCGAACCTGAGCCGCAGACTGGGATCGAGGTCCACAAGTACGGCGCGCACCTGTTCCACACCTCCAATAAGAAGGTGTGGGACTACGTGCGGCAGTTCACCGACTTCACCGGTTACCAGCACCGCGTCTACGCCATGTACAACGGGCAGGCTTACCAGTTCCCTATGGGCTTGGGCTTGGTGTCACAGTTCTTCGGCCGGTATTTCAGCCCCGAGGAGGCCCGCAAGCTCATCGCCGAGCAGGCTTCGGAAATACGGGCGAGCGACGCCGCAAACTTCGAAGAGAAGGCCATCTCGCTGATCGGCCGGCCGCTGTACGAGGCGTTCGTCAAGGGCTACACCGCCAAGCAGTGGCAGACCGACCCCAAAGAGTTGCCGGCGGCCAACATCACCCGCCTGCCGGTGCGCTACACCTTCGACAACCGGTACTTCAGCGACACCTATGAGGGCCTGCCGGTCGACGGCTACACGGCCTGGCTGCAGAACATGGCCGCCGACGACCGCATCGAGGTTCGGCTGGACACCGACTGGTTCGACGTGCGCGACGAACTGCGCGCCGCAAGCCCCGACGCCCCGGTGATCTACACCGGACCGCTGGACCGCTACTTCGACTACGCCGACGGACGCCTCGGCTGGCGCACCCTGGATTTCGAGCTGGAAGTCCTTCCGATCGGTGACTTTCAGGGCACCCCGGTGATGAATTACAACGATCCAGACGTCCCGCATACGCGTATTCATGAGTTCCGGCACTTCCATCCCGAGCGTGACTACCCGTCCGACAAGACGGTGATCATGCGTGAATACTCTCGCTTCGCCGAAGACGACGACGAGCCCTACTATCCGATCAATACCGAGGCCGACCGCGCCCTGTTGGCCGCCTATCGGGCCAGGGCGAAGTCCGAGACCGCGGCGGCGAAGGTGCTGTTCGGTGGACGCTTGGGCACCTACCAATATCTGGATATGCATATGGCCATTGCCAGCGCTTTGAGCATGTACGACAACGTCCTTGCGCCGCATCTGCGCGACGGCGCACCCCTGGCAGCGGAGGCCGTCTCATGACCGCCGTGAGCCTGCTGTCGCGCATCATCCTGCCGCGTCCCGGCGAGCCCCTCGATGTGCGCAAGCTGTACCTCGAGGAGTCGACCACCAACGCTCGGCGGGCGCACGCGACCAGTCGCACCTCGCTGCAGATCGGCGCCGAGTCCGAGGTGTCGTTCGCGACCTACTTCAACGCGTTCCCGGCCAGCTACTGGCGGCGCTGGTCGGTCTGCGACTCGGTGGTGCTGCGCGTCGAGTTGACCGGCACCGGGCGCATCGACCTCTACCGGACCAAGGCAACCGGGGCCCGGATCTTCGTCGAGGGACGCGGTTTCAGCGGCTCCGATGACCACCCCGCGGTGCTGGAAATCGAGGTCAGCCTGCAGCCGTTCGAGGACGGCGGCTGGATCTGGTTCGACATCACCACCGACACCAAGGTCGAATTGCTCAACGGTGGCTGGTACGCGCCCACCGCTGCGCCCGGGACGGCCAACATCGCCGTCGGCATCCCCACGTTCAACCGGCCCGCGGACTGCGTCAACGCTTTGCGAGAACTCACCGCTGACCCGCTGGTGGACGAGGTGATCGGCGCTGTGATCGTGCCGGACCAGGGCACCCGCAAGGTGCGCGACCATCCGGACTTCGCAGCGGCGGCCGAAAGATTGGCTGACCGACTCTCGGTACACAACCAGCCCAATCTGGGCGGCTCCGGCGGCTACAGCAGGGTGATGTACGAGGCGCTGAAGAACACCGACTGCCAACAGATCCTGTTCATGGACGATGACATCCGCATCGAGCCGGACTCGATCCTGCGGGTGCTGGCGATGAGCCGGTTCGCCAAGACTCCGATGCTGGTCGGCGGCCAGATGCTCAACCTGCAGGAGCCGTCACACCTGCACATCATGGGCGAGGTGGTGGACAGGTCGAACTTCATGTGGACCGCCGCGCCGCACGCCGAGTACGACCATGATTTCGCCGAGTACCCGCTCAACGACAAAGAGGACAAGAGCAAGCTGCTGCACCGGCGCATCGACGTCGACTACAACGGCTGGTGGACGTGCATGATCCCGCGGCAGGTCGCCGAGGAGTTGGGCCAGCCGCTGCCGCTGTTCATCAAATGGGACGACGCCGACTACGGTTTGCGGGCCGCTGAGCACGGCTATCCGACCGTCACGCTGCCGGGCGCCGCGATCTGGCACATGGCGTGGAGCGACAAGGACGACGCCATCGACTGGCAGGCGTATTTCCACCTGCGCAACCGGCTGGTGGTCGCCGCAATGCACTGGGACGGTGACGTCTCCGGCCTGGTCCGCAGCCATCTTAAGGCGACGCTGAAACACCTTGCCTGCCTTGAATATTCGACAGTCGAGATCCAAAACAGGGCGATCGACGACTTCCTGGCCGGCCCCGAGCACATCTTCTCCATCCTGGAATCGGCGCTGCCGGAAGTGCGTCAGATGCGCACCGCCTACCCGGATGCGGTGGTGCTGCCGGCCGCCAGCGAACTGCCTGCGCCGCTGAACAAGAACAAAGTGATGAAGCCGCCGGTGAACCCGGCGGTGATCGGCTACCGGCTGGCCCGGGGAATCCTGCACAACCTCAAGGCCGCCGACCCGGCTCACCACCAGCGCCCCGAGTTCAACGTGCCGACCCAGGATGCGCGCTGGTTCCGGCTCTGCACGGTCGACGGCGTCACCGTCACCACCGCGGATGGCTGCGGCGTCGTCTACCGGCAGCGTGACCGGGCCAAGATGTTCTCGCTGCTGCTGGCGTCGTTGCGCCGCCAGCGCCAGTTGGCGCGGCGCTTCGACGAGATGCGCCGCGTCTACCGCGAAGCACTGCCCGTGCTGTCCAGCAAACAGAAGTGGGAGATGGTGCTGCCTGTCCATGGCTCGGCCGACGCTGCGGCCAGCCATGGTTGAACCGGCCGAGCCGCCGCGCGGTGAGGTCGCAGCGATGGTGGCCGTCCAGTCAGCGCTGACCTGGCGTCCAGGGGTACTTCCGGTCACCCGCGCCATGTCGCACTTCGGTGAGCACAGCATCGGCTGGCTGGTGATTGCGCTACTGGGTTCCGCGCTGGATCGGCGCCGGCGCCGGGACTGGATGGTGGCCGCCGTCGGCACGTTCGCCGCACATGCCGCCGCGGTCGTGGTCAAGCGGGTGGTCCGGCGCCAACGGCCCCACCATCCGGCCGTCACGGTCAACGTCGGCACACCCAGCCAGCTCAGCTTCCCGTCGGCGCATGCCACGTCGACGACGGCCGCGGCGATCCTGCTGGGCCGGGTAACCGGGCTGCCGCTACCGGCGGTGTTGGTACCGCCCATGGCGCTGTCGCGAATACTGCTGGGTGTGCACTATCCCAGCGACGTCGCCGCCGGCGTGGCTCTCGGTGCCGGGGTTGCCGTAGCAGCCGTCCGGGTGGACAGCGCGGCCCGACGAAGGTGGGTGCGATGAGCGACGATCTGATGGAAGTGAGCGGAGCCCCGAAAAACCTGGTGAGCGGGGTCATCAAAGCGGTCCGCCCGCGGCAGTGGGTCAAGAACGTGCTGGTGCTGGCCGCGCCGCTGGCCGCGGCGGGCAGCGGCGACCACACCCGCCCCCGCGACGCGACCGGCCGCGTCGTGCCGTACGACTGGGGCGCTATGGGCGTCAAGGTGGCGATCGCCTTCGTGGTGTTCAGCCTCGCGGCGTCGGCGATCTATCTCATCAACGACGTGCGTGATGTCGAGGCCGACCGGGAGCACCCCACCAAGAGGTTCCGGCCCATCGCCGCCGGTGTGGTGCCCCCGTGGCTGGCCTACACCCTGGCGATGGTGCTGGGCGTTGCTTCGCTGGGTCTGTCCTGGTGGCTGACGCCCAACCTCGCCGTGGTCATGGCGGTCTACCTGGTGATGCAACTGGGGTACTGCTACGGGCTCAAGCACCAAGCCGTGATCGACATCTGCATCGTGTCCTCGGCGTATCTGATCCGGGCGATCGCGGGGGGCGCGGCCACGGGCATCCCGTTGTCCCAATGGTTTCTGCTGACGGCGGCATTCGGCTCACTGTTCATGGTCGCCGGCAAGCGTTACGCCGAGTTGCAACTGTCTGAGCGCACCGGAGCTCAGATCCGCAAGTCGCTGGAAAGCTACACCAGCACCTATCTGCGCTTCGTCTGGACGCTGTCGGCCACCGCGGTGGTGATGTCCTACGGGCTGTGGGCGTTTGAGCGCGACCGTTATTCCGGGTCCTGGTTCGCGGTCTCGATGATTCCGTTCACCATCGCGATCCTGCGCTACGCGGTGGATGTCGACGGTGGGCTGGCCGGGGAACCCGAGGACATCGCGCTGCGCGACCGTGTGCTGCAGCTGCTGGCCCTGGCGTGGATCGCAACAGTTGGTGCTGCTGTTGCCTTCGGCTAGCGAAAGGTTCAAGGCCCTCCAGGCCGCGGCTCTCGCGCGGCGACCGTCGGTCCGGCGGGTCAAGTGGCCGGTCTTCCCTTATACCGCCACGGTGCGGATCAGCCTGTGGGTGAGCGTCGCGCTGATCGCCCTGCTGTTCGGCTGGGGCGCCTGGCAGCGCCGCTGGATCGCCGACGACGGGCTGATCGTGCTGCGCACCGTGCGAAACCTGTTGGCGGGCAACGGCCCGGTGTTCAACGCCGGTGAACGGGTGGAGGCCAACACCTCGACCGTCTGGACCTACTTGCTGTACGTCTGCAGCTGGGTCGGCGGCCCACTGCGGCTGGAATACGTGGCGCTGGCCGTGGCCCTGACGCTTTCGGTGTTGGGCGTGGTGCTGTTGATGCTGGGCACGGGCCGGTTGTACGCGCCGAGTCTGCGCGGCCGCCGAGCGATCATGCTGCCGGCCGGAGCGCTCGTCTACATCGCGGTGCCCCCTGCGCGTGACTTCGCGACCTCGGGCCTAGAGAGCGGGCTGGTCATGGCCTATGTCGGTCTGCTGTGGTGGATGATGGTTTGCTGGGGGCAGTCGTTGCGGGTGCGTCCGGAAAGCCAATGGTTCATCGGTGCACTGGCGTTCGTCGCGGGCTGCAGCGTGCTGGTGCGGCCCGAACTGGCGCTGATCGGCGGTGCCGCGCTGATCATGATGATGATCGCCGCCCGCAGCTGGGCGCGCCGTGGGCTGATCGTGCTGGCCGGTGGCCTGCTGCCGGTCGCCTATCAGATCTTCCGGATGGGGTACTACGGGCTCCTGGTTCCGGGCACCGCCCTGGCCAAGGACGCGGCCGGGGACAAGTGGTCACAAGGCCTGATCTACCTCGCCAACTTCAATGCGCCGTATTCGCTGTGGGTGCCGGTCGTCTTGCTGGTGCCGCTGAGTGTCGTGGTGCTGATGGCGCGACGCCGTCCGTCGTTCATGCGCCCGACGCTGGCACCCGGCTACGGGCGGGTGGCCCGCGCGGTGCAGAGCCCCGCCGCGGTGGTGACGTGGATGGTGGTCAGCGGCCTGCTGCAGGCCCTGTACTGGATCCGCCAGGGCGGCGACTTCATGCACGGACGGGTGCTGCTGACTCCGTTGTTCTGTTTGCTGGCGCCGGTGGCCGTGGTCCCGGTGGTGATTCCGGACGGCAAGGACTTCTCGAAGGAGGCCGGCTACTGGGTGGCCGGCGGCGTGAGCGCGCTCTGGCTGGCGGTGGCCGGGTGGTCGCTGTGGGCGGCCAATTCACCCGGCATGGGCGACGACGCCACGCACGTCAGTTACTCCGGCATCGTCGACGAACGCCGTTTTTATGCCCAGGCCACCGGGCGCGCGCACCCGCTGACGGCCGCCGACTACCTGGACTACCCCCGGATGGCGGCCGTGCTGGTGGCGCTCAACAACACCCCGGACGGTGCGCTGCTGCTGCCGTCGGGCAACTACACGCAATGGGACCTGGTGCCGATGATCCCGCCGGGCAGCGCTCCCGGAATACCCGCGGACCTCAAGCCCCAGCACACGGTCTTCTTCACCAATCTCGGCATGCTGGGCATGAACGTCGGCCTCGACGTCCGGGTCATCGACCAGATCGGGCTGGCCAACCCGCTGGCCGCGCACACCGAGCGACTCAAGCATGGCCGCATCGGGCACGACAAGAACCTGTTTCCGGACTGGGTGGTGGCCGACGGACCGTGGGTGAAGTGGCCGCCGGGCATCCCGGGCTACCTGGATCAGCAGTGGGTCGCCGAGGCGGAGGCGGCGCTCAAGTGCCCGGCGACCCAGGCGGTGCTCAACTCGGTGCGGGCCCCCATGACCCCGCGCCGGTTCCTGTCGAACCTGCTGCACGCCTACGAATTCACGCAGTACCGCATCGACCGGGTGCCGCGCTACGAACTGGTCAAGTGCGGACTCGAGGTGCCGAAGGTGCCGCCGACGCCGCCGCGCGAGTGAATCCCGGTTTCGCAGACGAAATCCGTATCCGCCCGAAGCGGCGGCTCAGAATTTTTTTAAGAATCCTTATGTGCCGTGTCGGCGCGCCCGATCGGGCCCGCCGCGCAGACTGCCAGCAACATCACAAGTGAGCCGCCACCAGCGTGCACCCGTCGGTAGGCACATGCGCAAACGCCTCTGCCGGACGCGGATCGACGCCCCGAAAACGCGCCGGAACCCGGCCGGATGACCCCGGAAGCGCCGTCCCGGAGGAGATCGTGAGCCGCAATATGTGGTTGACTACGGGTGCACTGCAGCGCCGCGTGCGTGCAGTCTGACCCAATTCGGGACACGCCCCCAAGCGCAGCGATGCGCAAGGATGTGCCCACAAGGATGAGGATGAGGAAGCAAGGATGAAGCTTGTTGACAGGTTTCGGGGCGCCGTGACGGGTATGCCGCGCCGCCTGATGGTGGGTGCCGTGGGTGCGGCGCTGCTGTCTGGGCTGGTCGGCTTCGTCGGTGGCTCCGCGACCGCGAGTGCGTTCTCGCGTCCGGGGCTGCCGGTGGAATACCTGCAGGTGCCCTCGGCGGCGATGGGCCGCAACATCAAGGTCCAGTTCCAGAGCGGTGGAGCCAACTCGCCGGCACTGTACCTGCTCGACGGCATGCGTGCCCAGGACGACTACAACGGCTGGGACATCAACACCCCGGCGTTCGAGTGGTACAACCAGTCTGGTATTTCCGTGGTCATGCCGGTCGGCGGCCAGTCCAGCTTCTACAGCGACTGGTACAACCCGGCCTGCGGCAAGGCGGGCTGCACCACCTACAAGTGGGAGACCTTCCTGACCAGCGAGCTGCCCGCGTACCTGGCCAGCAACAAGCAGGTCAAGCCGAACGGCAGCGCCGCCGTCGGTCTGTCGATGGCCGGTTCGTCGGCCCTGATCCTGGCTGCCTACCACCCCGACCAGTTCATCTACGCCGGCTCGCTGTCGGCACTGCTGGACCCGTCGCAGGCGATGGGCCCGTCGCTGATCGGCCTGGCCATGGGTGACGCCGGCGGTTACAAGGCGTCGGACATGTGGGGTCCCAAGGAGGACCCGGCGTGGCAGCGCAACGACCCGACCCTGCAGGTCGGCAAGCTGGTCGCCAACAACACCCGGCTGTGGATCTACTGCGGCGACGGCAAGCCGTCGGACCTCGGTGGCAACAACCTGCCCGCCAAGTTCCTCGAGGGCTTCGTGCGGACCAGCAACCTGAAGTTCCAGGAGGCGTACAACGCGGCCGGTGGCCACAACGCGGTGTTCAACTTCGACGCCAACGGCACGCACGACTGGCCGTACTGGGGTGCGCAGCTCAACGCCATGAAGGGTGACCTGCAGAGCACGCTGGGTGCGACCCCCGGCGCCGGTCCTGCCACCGCTGCTGCGGTCGGTGTGAACCAGGGCACCGGCACCTAAATCGCGCTGGCGATAACCAACCGTCTGACGGCGGCGACCCACTCGGGTCGCCGCCGTTAGCGTCAGCTCCCCTTTATCCCGCTGTGCAGGGTGTGGTTAGCTACCTGCGGGCTAGGTCTTGTCGTGCACCGCGTCACACCATGGAGGGTGGACATGAGGGGTCTGTCGGTAGTGCTACGGCTGTTCTGTGTTGCCGTGTTGTCGGTTGCGTTCGGAGGCGTGTCGGCGTCGCTGGGCTCGGAGGTGACGGCTGGGGCGGCCGGGTTCGAGACCCTGATGGTGCCGTCGGCCGCGATGGGCCGCGACATTCCGGTGGCCTTCATGGCCGGCGGGCCCCACGCGGTCTACCTGCTGGACGCCGCCGACGCCAACCCGGACGTCAGCAACTGGGTGACCGCCGGCAACGCGATGAACACCCTCGCCGGCAAGGGCATCTCGGTCGCGGCACCAGCGGGTGGGGCGTTCAGCATGTACACCAACTGGGAGCAGGACGGCAGCAAGCAGTGGGACACCTTCCTGTCCAGCGAGCTGCCTGACTGGCTGGCCGCCAACAAGGGCCTGGCGCCCGGTGGGCACGGCGTCGTGGGCGCGTCGCAGGGCGGCTACGCCGCTTTGGCGCTGGCCGCCTTCCACCCCGACCGGTTCGGCTTCGCCGGCTCGCTGTCCGGCTTCCTGTACCCCTCCAACACCTTCACCAACGGCGCGATCCTGGCCGGTCTGCAGCAGTTCGGGGGGGTCGACGGCAACGGGATGTGGGGAGCCCCACAGCTGGGCCGCTGGAAGTGGCACGACCCGTACGTGCACGCCGCGCTGCTCGCGCAGAACAACACTCGGGTCTGGGTGTGGGCACCCACCAATCCGGGCGCCAGCAACCCCGCGGCCATGCTCGGCGCCGGCGGCGAGGCAATGGGGAACAGCAAGGCCTTCTACCAGCAGTATCGCGACGTGGGCGGGCACAACGGCCACTTCGACTTCCCGGGCGGCGGCGACAACGGCTGGGGCTCGTGGGCCGGCCAACTGGGCGCCATGTCAGGCGACATCTCCGGCGCTATTCGCTGATCCTGGTTCGTTCCGCGGGCCGGTACCGTGTAGGGAGTGCAGCAGAGGGCGGTACGTCCGCATCACCACGCTGCGCGGGTGAGTAGGGCGCGAAGGTGCGTTACCTGGTAAAGCACTTGCCCAACCCATTCGCCGGGATCCGATGAGGGTCCCTGCCGGACTCTGTTAGCGGGAGAAGATGGCCAAGAACAGCGCACGGCGCAAACGCCACCGACGACTTGCCTGGGCGGCAGCCGGCTCGATGGCTCTGGTGGTGGCCCTCGTCATCATCGGCGGCGTGATGCTGTTGCGTCAGCCCAACGTGCCACCGAGTGCGGTTCCCCCCGGTGTGTTGCCTTCGGGCCCGACCACGTCCCACCCGAAGAAGCCGCGCCCGGCATCCCAGGACGCCTCCTGTCCCGATGTGCAGTTGATCTCGGTGCCGGGCACCTGGGAGTCGTGGCCGACGGACGACCCGCTGAACCCGACACAGTTCCCGAAGGCCTTGCTGCTCAACGTGACCGGGCCGATCAGCCAGCAGTTCCAGCCGGGTCGCGTGCAGACGTACACCGTTCCCTACACGGCGCAGTTCCGCAATCCGCTCAGCGCCGACGGTCAGATGAGCTACAACGACAGCCGGGCCGAGGGCACCCGGGCGACGGTGAAGGCGATGACCGACATGAACAATCGGTGCCCGCTGACCAGTTACGTGATCGTCGGGTTCTCCCAGGGCGCGGTGATCGGCGGCGACGTCGCCAGCGACATCGGCAACGGCCTCGGTCCCGTGGACGAAGACCTGGTTCTGGGTGTGACGTTGATCGCCGACGGCCGGCGTCAGGAGAGCGTGGGCAACAACGTCCCGCCGACCCCGCCGGGCGTCGGTGCCGAGATCACCCTGCACGAGGTGCCGGTGCTGTCCGGGCTCGGTCTGACGATGACCGGTGCGCGGCCGGGCGGTTTCGGCGATCTGGACAACCGGACCAACGAGATCTGCGCCGAGGGCGACCTGATCTGCGCCGCACCCAAGGAGGCCTTCAGCCCCGCGAACCTCCCGACCACGCTGAATACCTTGGCTGGCGGCGCCGGGCAGCCCATCCACGCGATGTACGCGACTACTGACTTCTGGAATTCCAACGGCCTGTCCGCCACCCAGTGGACGTTGAACTGGGCCCAAACCGTGCTGGAAAAGGCGCCGCATCCCAAGCACAGCTGAGCCGGTGGGTCGCAATTCGATAGCTGAGCTATCGGACACGGCCGCGGTGTGATGGTAGTAGCAGGGATCAGGCGTACCTTGTGATTTGGTCTGCCGCCTCTGGCCCCTTAACATTAAGAGAAAATTAAGAGCATGTGGTTGACCCGGGTGGGTCGAAACCGGTTACGACAGGCGCCCGCGCGTGTGGGCGACGGTCGTAACCGGGCTGCGCGCGCAGAGCTTTTCGGTCGGCTTCGCACTTGCCCGTTGACCGTCGGCCCAAGCCGACAAAGAGAGAAGTACCCGTCGGTGTAGCCGACAACACCGTGAGTTTGTGACAGGAGAGGGCGTCATGGCGTACCACAACCCGTTTATCGTCAACGGCAAGATCAGGTTCCCGTCGAACACCAACCTGGTTCGTCACGTCGAGAAGTGGGCGAAGGTGCGCGGCGACAAGCTGGCGTACCGGTTCCTGGACTACTCCACCGAGCGCGACGGCATCGAGCGCGACATCTTGTGGTCGGAGTTCAGCGCCCGCAACCGCGCGGTGGGCGCCCGGCTACAGCAGGTCACCCAGCCGGGTGACCGCATCGCCATCCTGTGCCCGCAGAACCTGGACTACATGGTGTCCTTCTTCGGCGCGCTGTACTCCGGCCGGATCGCGGTTCCGCTGTTCGACCCCTCCGAGCCCGGCCACGTCGGTCGTCTGCATGCGGTGCTCGACGACTGCACTCCGTCGACGATCCTGACCACGACCGAATCCGCCGAAGGTGTGCGCAAGTTCATCCGTGCCCGTTCGGCCAAGGAACGTCCTCGGGTCATCGCCGTCGACGCGGTTCCCACCGAGGTCGCCTCCACCTGGGTCGAGCCCGACGCCGACGAGACCACCACCGCCTACCTGCAGTACACCTCCGGCTCCACCCGCACCCCGACCGGTGTGCAGATCACCCACCTGAACCTGCCCACCAATGTGGTGCAGGTGCTCAACGCGCTGGAAGGCCAGGAAGGCGACCGCGGCGTCAGCTGGCTGCCGTTCTTCCACGACATGGGACTGATCACAGTCCTGCTGACCTCGGTGCTGGGCCAGAGCTTCACGTTCATGACGCCGGCCGCCTTCGTACGCCGCCCCGGCCGATGGATCCGCGAACTGGCCCGCAAGCCCGGCGAGACCGGGGGAACGTTCTCGGCCGCACCCAACTTCGCCTTCGAGCACGCCGCGGTGCGCGGTCTGCCCCGCGACGACGAGCCGCCCCTGGACCTCAGCAACGTCAAGGGCATCCTCAACGGCAGCGAGCCGGTGTCGCCGTCGTCGCTGCGCAAGTTCTTCAAGGCTTTCGAGCCCTACGGCCTGCGGCCGACCGCGGTCAAGCCGTCCTACGGCCTGGCGGAGGCGACGCTGTTCGTCTCCACCACGCCGATGGACGAGTCGCCCACCGTCATCCACGTCGACCGCGACGAATTGAACCAGCAACGCTTCGTGGAGGTGGCCGCTGACTCGCCGAAAGCTGTCGCGCAGGTCTCCGCGGGCAAGATCGGCGTCGACGAGTGGGCGGTCATCGTGGACGCCGAGGCGGCCAGCGAGCTGCCGGACGGCCAGATCGGCGAGATCTGGCTGCACGGCAATAACCTGGGCGTCGGCTACTGGGGCAAGGAAGACGAGACCGCCAACATATTCAAGAACATCCTCAAGTCGCGGGTCAGCGAGTCGCACGCCGAAGGCGCCCCCGACGACGCGCTGTGGGTGCGCACCGGTGACTACGGCACCTACCACAACGGCCACCTGTACATCGCCGGCCGGATCAAGGACCTCGTCATCATCGACGGGCGTAACCACTACCCGCAGGACCTCGAGTTCACCGCGCAGGAATCCACCAAGGCGTTGCGGGTGGGCTACGTGGCCGCATTCTCGGTGCCGGCCAACGAGTTGCCGCAGAAGGTCTACGACGACCCGCACGCCGGGCTGAAGTTCGACGCCGAAGACACCTCCGAGCAGTTGGTGATCGTCGGCGAGCGGGCCGCGGGCACTCACAAGCTCGAGTACCAGCCGATCGCCGACGACATCCGCGCGGCCATCGCCGTCGGGCACGGGGTGACGGTGCGCGACGTGCTGCTGGTCCAGGCCGGCTCGATTCCCCGAACCTCCAGTGGCAAGATCGGCCGCCGCGCCTGCCGCACGGCCTACCTGGACGGCAGTTTGCGCAGTGGTGTGAACTCCGCGACCACCTTCGCCACCTCTGACTGATCGACTGAACAAGGTAGCTGATGTCTGACACAAGCCAGGAGAATTCGCCCGCGAATAAGCCGGAAATGACGGTCCCCGAGATGCGCAAATGGTTGCGCGAGTGGGTGGGCAAGGCCGTCGGGAAGTCCCCGGACTCGATCGACGAGTCCGTGCCGATGGTGGAGCTGGGTCTGGCGTCGCGCGATGCCGTCGCGATGGCCGCCGACATCGAGGACCTGACCGGTGTCACGCTGTCAGTGGCCGTGGCCTTCCAGCACCCGACCATCGAGTCGCTGGCCACCCGCATCATCGAGGGCGAGCCCGAATCGGCCGAGGATGACTCCGACGCCGCCGACTGGACCCGCACCGGCCCGGCCGAACGCGTCGACATCGCGATCGTGGGTCTGTCCACCCGCCTCCCCGGCGACATGAACACCCCGGACGAGACCTGGGCGGCGCTGATGGAAGGCCGCGACGCCATCACCGACTTGCCCGAGGGCCGCTGGTCGGAGTTCCTGGAGGAGCCGCGGCTGGCCGAGCGGGTCGCCCAGGCCCGCACCCGGGGCGGCTACCTCAAAGACATCAAGGGTTTCGACTCCGAGTTCTTCGCGGTCGCCAAGACCGAGGCCGACAACATCGACCCGCAGCAGCGGATGGCGTTGGAACTGACCTGGGAGGCGCTCGAGTACGCCCGCATTCCGGCGTCCAGCCTGCGCGGTGAATCGGTCGGCGTCTTCGTCGGGGTCACCAACAACGACTACGGCTTCCTGGCTATCTCGGACCCGACCGTCGCGCATCCGTACGCGATCACCGGCAACTCGGGCGCGGTCATCGCCAACCGGGTGTCGTACTTCTTCGATTTCCGCGGCCCGTCGGTAATGGTCGACACCGCCTGCTCGAGTTCGCTGGTGGCGATCCACCAGGGCGTGCAGGCGCTGCGCAACGGCGAGGCCGACGTGGTGGTGGCCGGCGGCGTGAACGCGCTGGTCACTCCCGCGGTGACGCTTGGTTTCGACGAGATCGGCGCGGTGCTGGCGCCGGACGGCCGGATCAAGTCGTTCTCCGCCGACGCCGACGGCTACACCCGCTCCGAGGGCGGCGGCATGCTGGTGCTCAAGCGCGTCGACGACGCGCGCCGCGACGGCGACCAGATCCTGGCCGTCATCGCCGGTAGCGCCGTCAACCACGACGGCCGCTCCAACGGCCTGATCGCGCCCAACCAGGACGCCCAGGCCGAGGTGCTGCGCCGGGCCTACAAGGACGCCGGCATCGACCCGCGCAGCGTCGACTACATCGAGGCGCACGGCACCGGCACCATCCTGGGTGACCCGATCGAGGCCGAGGCGCTGGGCCGCGTCGTCGGCAAGGGACGTCCCGCGGACCGGCCTGCGCTGCTCGGCGCGATCAAGACCAATGTCGGACACCTGGAGTCCGCCGCCGGCGCGGCCAGCATGGCCAAGGTCGTGCTGGCGCTGCAGCACGACAAGCTGCCGCCGTCGATCAACTTCGCCGGACCCAGCCCCTACATCGACTTCGACGCCATGCGCCTGAAGGTCGTCGACCAGGCCACCGACTGGCCCCGTTACGGCGGCTACGCGCTGGCCGGGGTGTCGAGCTTCGGCTTCGGCGGCGCCAACGCCCACCTGGTGGTGCGCGAGGTGCTGCCGCGCGACGTCATCGAGCGGGAGCACGAGGAGCCGGTGGCCGCGCCGCAGGCCGCCGTGGTGTCCGCCGGTGGCGAGCTCACCGAAGGTGTCGGTCACTCGCTGCGCTTCGACGAATACGGCGAGATCATCGACGACGACGCGCCGGCCGCCGCGGAGGACGCGTACGAGCTGCCGGGCGTCACCGAAGAGGCCCTGGCGCTCAAGGAAGCGGCGCTGGAAGAGCTTGCCGGGCAGGAACTTCCGCCCCCCACCATCCCCTTGGCGATCTCGGCGTTCCTGACCTCGCGCAAGAAGGCCGCGGCCGCCGAGCTCGCGGACTGGATGGAGAGCCCCGAGGGGCAGGCGTCGTCGCTGGAGTCGATCGGCCGCTCGCTGTCGCGCCGCAACCACGGCCGCTCGCGCGCGGTGGTGCTGGCCCACGACCACGAAGAAGCGATCAAGGGACTGCGCGCGATCGCCGAGGGCAAGCAGCGGCCGAACGTGTTCAGCACCGACGGCCCGGTGACCAACGGCCCGGTCTGGGTGCTCGCCGGTTTCGGCGCGCAGCACCGCAAGATGGGCAAGAGCCTGTACCTGCGCAATCCGGTGTTCGCGGAGTGGATCGAGAAGGTCGACGCGCTGGTCCAGGACGAACTGGGCTACTCGGTGCTCGAGCTGATCCTGGACGACTCGCAGGACTACGGCATCGAGACCACCCAGGTCACCATCTTCGCGATCCAGATCGCCCTCGGTGAGCTGCTCAAACACCACGGCGCCAAGCCCGCCGCGGTGGTCGGGCAGTCGCTGGGCGAGGCGGCGTCGGCGTACTTCGCCGGCGGCCTGTCGCTGCAGGACGCCACCCGCACCATCTGCTCGCGTTCGCACCTGATGGGCGAGGGCGAGGCGATGCTGTTCGGCGAGTACATCCGGTTGATGGCGCTGGTGGAGTACTCGGCCGACGAGATCAAGACGGTGTTCTCCGACTTCCCGGACCTGGAAGTATGCGTCTACGCCGCGCCCACCCAGACCGTCATCGGCGGCCCGCCCGAGCAGGTCGACGCGATCATCGCCCGCGCTGAATCCGAGGGCAAGTTCGCCCGCAAGTTCCAGACCAAGGGCGCCAGCCACACCCAGCAGATGGACCCGCTGCTCGGCGAACTCGCCGCCGAGTTGCAGGGCATCAAGGCGATGAGCCCCACCTGCGGCATCTACTCCACGGTGCACGAGGGCCGCTACATCAAACCCGGCGGCGAGCCGATCCACGACGTCGACTACTGGAAGAAGGGGCTGCGGCACAGCGTCTACTTCACCCACGGCATCCGCAACGCCGTCGACAGCGGGCACACCACCTTCCTGGAGCTCGCACCCAACCCGGTGGCGCTGATGCAGGTCGGTCTCACCACCGCATCGGCCGGGCTGCATGACGCCCAGCTGATCCCGACGCTGGCCCGCAAGCAGGACGAGGTCGAGTCGATGATCTCGACCATGGCGCAGCTGTTCGTGCACGGCCACGACCTCGACGTGCGGACGCTGTTCACCCGGGCCAACGGACCGGAGGACTACGCGAACATCCCGCCGACCCGGTTCAAGCGCAAAGAGCACTGGCTGGACGCGCATTTCGCCGGCGATGGCTCGATCTTGATGCCGGGCGCCCACGTTGCCCTGCCCGACGGTCGCCATGTGTGGGAGTACTCCCCGCGGGAGAAGACGCCCGATCTGGTGGCGCTGGTCAAAGCGGCCGCGTCGGCGGTGCTGCCGGACGCAACGCTGACGGCCGCCGAACAGCGCGCGGTGCCCGGCGAGGGTGCCCGGTTGGTGACGACGCTGACCCGGCATCCCGGCGGCGCCTCGGTGCAGGTGCACGCCCGCATCGACGAGTCCTTCACCCTGGTCTACGACGCGCTGGTCGCTCGTGGCGGTTCCGAGGCGGTACTGCCCGCGGCCGTCGGGGCCGGCACGGCGATCGCGGCAGCCGAGTCGGGCACGTCGTCGGTGGCGGTTGTGGAAGAGGACGACGCCGAGACGCTGACCGATAGCTTGACCAACCGCTACCTGCCGTCGGATGTCGGCCGCTGGTCGCCGGACTCCGGCGAGACGATCGCCGAGCGGCTGGGCACCATCGTGGCCGCGGCGATGGGGTATGAGCCGAGGACCTGCCCTGGGAGGTGCCGCTGATCGAGCTCGGCCTGGACTCGCTGATGGCGGTGCGGATCAAGAACCGCGTCGAATACGACTTCGACCTGCCGCCGATTCAGCTGACGGCGGTGCGCGACGCCAATCTCTACGCGGTGGAGAAGCTGATCGAGTACGCGATCGAGCACCGCGACGAGGTCGAGCAGCTGCACGAATACCAGAAGACGCAGACCGCCGAGGAAATAGCGCGGGCGCAGGCCGAGCTGATCAGTGGGGCATCACCGGCCAACCTGGTGGCGCCGGCGCCCGACCCGCAGGCCGAGCCGCAGACCCAGCCCGAACCCGTGGCGGAGGCAGCGCCCTCGGATGGGTCGCCACCCCCGTCGGACGTGCCGATCCCGCCGCCACCGACCAATCCCACCGGCCCGGGCACCAACGGCGCCGCCGGGAACGGCGAAAAGCCCACGGCGGGTGCACTCAGCCAGGAGGCCGTGGCCAAGGCGCTCAACTCCGATGTCCCGCCCCGGGACGCCGCCGAACGCGTCGTCTTCGCGACCTGGGCGGTGGTCACCGGAAAATCCGCCGGCGGCATCTTCAACCCGTTGCCCAAGCTCGACGACGAGAAGGCCGCCAAGATGGCGCAGCGGCTCTCCGAGCGCGCCGAAGGGCCGATCACGGTCCAGGACGTGCAGAGTTCGGACACGATCGAGGCGCTGGCAGAGAAGGTGCGTAACTACCTGGAGGCCGGCGTGATCGACGGCTTCGTGCGCACCCTGCGGCCGCCCCAGGAGGGCAGCTCGCGCACACCGGTATTCGTGTTCCACCCCGCCGGTGGCTCGACGGTGGTGTACGAGCCGCTGCTCAAACGGTTGCCGTCGGACACGCCGATGTACGGTCTCGAACGAGTCGAGGGGTCGATCGAAGAACGTGCCGCGCAGTACGTCCCGAAGCTCGTCGAGATGCAGGGCGACGGGCCCTACATTCTGGCCGGCTGGTCGCTGGGCGGGGTGCTGGCCTACGCGTGCGCGATTGGGTTGAAGCGCCTGGGCAAGGACGTCAAGTGGGTCGGCCTGATCGACGCGGTGCGCGCCGGCGAGGAGATCCCGCAGACCAAGGAAGAGGTCCGCAAGCGCTGGGACCGTTACGCCAAGTTCGCCGAGAAGACGTTCAACGTCACCATCCCGGCGATCCCGTACGAGCAGCTCGAGGAGCTCGACGACGACGGCCAGGTGCGTTTCGTGCTGGACGCCGTCAGCCAGAGCGGCGTGCAGATCCCGGCCGGCATCATCGAGCACCAGCGCACGTCGTACCTGGACAACCGGGCGATCGACACCGCCGAGATCCAGCCGTTCGACGGCCACGTCACCCTCTACATGGCCGATCGATACCATGACGACGCGATCATGTTCGAGCCGCGGTACGGCATCCGCAAGCCCGACGGCGGCTGGGGTGAGTACGTTGCCGACCTGGAGGTCGTTCCGATCGGTGGCGAGCACATTCAGGCCATCGACGAGCCGATCATCGCCAAGGTGGGCGAGCACATGAGCCGCGCGCTGGACGACATCGAATCTGAACTGGCTAGTGAGGTGGGGAAGTAAGTGACGGAATTAGCTCCAGAACCGGCTGCAATCGTCGTACATTCCACTGCCGAGAAGCTGGCCGAGCTACGCGCTCGTCTGGAGCAGGCCAAGGAACCGGGCGGCGAGAAGGCCGCGGCCAAACGGGACAAGAAGGGCATCCCGAGTGCGCGAGCCCGTGTGCACGCGCTGGTCGACCCGGGCACTTTCTTCGAGATCGGGGCGCTGTGCAAGACCCCGGGTGACCCCAACGCGCTCTACGGCGACGGCGTGGTCACCGGCCACGCGCTGATCGACGGCCGCCCGGTCGGGGTCTTCTCGCACGACCAGACCGTCTTCCAGGGCACCGTCGGGGAGATGTTCGGCCGCAAGGTGGCCCGGCTGATGGAGTGGTGTGCGATGGTCGGCTGTCCGATCGTCGGTATCCAGGACTCCGGTGGCGCCCGCATCCAGGACGCGGTCACCTCGCTGGCGTGGTACGCCGAGCTGGGCCAGCGTCACGAGGCGCTGTCCGGGGTGGTGCCGCAGATCTCCCTGATCTTCGGCAAGTGCGCCGGGGGAGCGGTGTATTCGCCGATCCAGGACGACCTGCTGGTCTCGGTGCGTGACCAGGGCTACTTCTTCGTCACCGGTCCCGACGTGATCCGCGAGGTCACCGGTGAGGACGTCACGCTCGACGAGCTCGGTGGCTCCGACGCGCAGGCCCGCTACGGCAACATCCACCAGGTGGTGAACTCCGAGGCCGAGGCGTTCCAGTACGTGCGCGAGTTCTTGTCGTTTCTGCCGTCCAACTGCTTCACCAAGCCGCCGGTCATCAATCCCGGGCTGGAACCGGAGATCACCCCGACCGACCTGGAACTCGACTCGATCGTGCCGGACTCCGACAACGCGGCCTACGACATGCACGAGATCCTGCTGCGCATCTTCGACGACGGCGACTTCCTGGAGGTCGCGGCGCAGCACGGGCCGGCCATCATCACCGGTTATGCCCGGGTCGACGGCCGCCCGGTGGGTGTGATCGCCAACCAGCCCATGCACCTGTCCGGGGCGATCG
This sequence comes from Mycobacterium gordonae, assembly GCF_017086405.1. Classification (NCBI taxonomy): domain Bacteria; kingdom Bacillati; phylum Actinomycetota; class Actinomycetes; order Mycobacteriales; family Mycobacteriaceae; genus Mycobacterium; species Mycobacterium camsae. The sequence goes on along the minus strand of NZ_CP070973.1, from coordinate 6,965,641 downwards.
ACAACGAGGCTTCCGACAAGGCGGCGCGGTTCATCAGGTTCTGCGACTCGTTCCAGATCCCGCTGGTGTTCGTGGTGGACACGCCCGGGTTCCTGCCGGGCGCCGAGGAGGAGAAGCGGGGCATTATCAAGCGCGGCGGCCGGTTCCTGTACTCGGTGGTCGAAGCCGACGTGCCGAAGGTGACCATCACCATCCGCAAGTCCTACGGCGGCGCCTACGCGGTGATGGGTTCCCGGCAGCTGACCGCCGACTTCAACTTCGCCTGGCCCACCGCGCGCATCGCGGTGATCGGCGCAGAAGGTGCCGCGCAGCTGCTGGTGAAGCGCTTCCCGGACCCGACCGCGCCCGAGGTGCAGCAGATCAAGAAGGATTTCATCGAGGGCTACAACCTCAACATGGCTATTCCGTGGATCGCCGCGGAGCGCGGGTTCATCGACGCGGTGATCGACCCGCACCAGACCCGGTTGCTGCTGCGCCGGTCATTGCATCTGTTGCGGGACAAGCAGAGCTGGACACGGCTGGGGCGTAAGCACGGGCTCATTCCGGTCTAGTCCGGTCTGCTCGGCGCAGGCTAGCGGTATCACCCGCGTTGGGTCAACAAGTGTGACCCGACTGATACAGATGCGTTTGATGCGCGCTTGACCCAGCGTTATGATCCGCACCTGCCCGCCGGTGATCGCACGATCCCCGGCCCGGCATGACAGAGCGGTCATGGCGTGGTGGGAGGTGTCCGATGTCCTATGTGATTGTCGAGTCCGAAGCGGTGGCGGCATCGGTCGCGGACATTGCCCGCGAGGGTGCCCTGATGACGACGGCGAGTGCGGCCGCGGCATCATCGACGACGGGGGTGCTGGCCGCCGCAGCGGACGAGGTGTCGGGGGCCATCGCGGCGCTGTTCTCCGCCCACGGCCAGGCATATCAGGCGCTTAGCACGCGAGCCGGCGCATTTCATGCCCAGTTCGTGCGGCTTCTGTCGGCTGGAGCGGGTTCGTATGCCTTGGCTGAAGCCACCGCCGCGGCGCCCTTGCAGAGCCTGCTCGACGTCGTTAACGCGCCGGTCCAGGCGTTGACCGGGCGCCCGTTGATCGGTAATGGCGGCAACGGCGCGGCGGGGACCGGGTCTCCCGGCGGGCCGGGTGGCTGGTTGATCGGCAACGGTGGGGCCGGTGGGTCCGGAGCGGCGGGCACGGGCGGGGCCGGCGGTGCCGGCGGACCGGCCGGGTTGCTCGGCGCGGGCGGCGCGGGCGGAGCCGGCGGGTCTTCGACGGTCGGCGCCGGCGGGCGCGGTGGCGCCGGCGGGGCCGCGGGCTTGTTCGGGGCCGGTGGGTCCGGCGGGGCCGGCGGGTTCTCCACAGGCGGGGCCGGGGGCGCCGGTGGGGCTGGCGGCGCTGCGGGCCTGCTGGCGGGGCCTGCCGGGGTAGGCGGTTACGGGGGGGTGTCGGACGGTGGTGGCGCCGGTGGCGTCGGTGGGTCCGGCGGCGCCGGCGGATGGTTTAGCGGAGGTGGCGCCGGCGGGGCCGGCGGTCGCAGCGACGGTGCAGTCGGTGGGGCGGGCGGGGCCGGTGGCGCCGGCGGGCTGTTTTCCAGCGGCGGGCCCGGCGGCATCGGGGGCTACGGCAACGGCGGCCCCGGCGGGCCGGGCGGCGCCGGCGGGGCCGGCGGCCTGTTCGGCGGCGGGGGGGACGGCGGGGCCGGCGGGTTCAGCAGCGGGGCTGCGGGGGCCGGCGGACCCGGCGGCAACGCAGGCATGCTCTCGGTGGGTGCCGCCGGCGGCGCCGGCGGAGCGGGCGGGCAAAGCGGCTCCGCGATCGGTGGGACCGGCGGTGCTGGCGGGCCCGGCGGCAACGCCGGCATGTTGTTCGGCACCGGTGGCGCGGGCGGTGCCGGCGGGTTGAGCCGCTTCGCCGCCGGGCAAGGCGGAGCAGGCGGTGATGCAGGCTTCCTCGCCGGCTCCGGCGGGGCTGGTGGATCCGGTGGTACCGCTGGGTTTAACAACGGCGGCTCCGGCGGTGTCGGCGGCAAGGCTGGCCTGATCGGCAACGGCGGCAACGGCGGTGGCGCCGGGACATCCGGGTTCGGAGGCGCCGGCGGCAATGCCGTGCTGATCGGCACGGGCGGTAACGGCGGGACCGGGGTAACCCTTATCCGGACCGGTGCCGGCGGGATCGGTGGGCTGCTGTTGGGTCTGGACGGCTCCAACGCTGCGGTAAGCACCTCACCCTTGCACGCCGTGCAGCAACAGGTGCTCAACACCGTGAACGCGCCCGTTCAGGCACTCACTGGACGCCCCTTGATCGGCAACGGCGCCAACGGGCTCGCGGGTACCGGGTCACCGGGCGGGCCCGGCGGGTGGGTGTTCGGCAACGGCGGCAACGGCGGGTCCGGACCGATCGGGGGCATCGGCGGTGCCGGCGGGCCCGGCGGGACCTTCTTCGGCAGCGGTGGCGCCGGTGGGTTGGGTGGTGCTAACGGGGCCGGACCGGGTGGGGCCGGCGGCGCCGGCGGCGCTGCATTCCTGTTCGGAGCAGGCGGTACGGGAGGGGCGGGCGGATCCGCGGCGAACGGTTCCGGCGGTGTAGGCGGCGTGGGCGGCGGGGGTGGATTGTTCGACGCCGGCGCGGCCGGCGGAGCGGGTGGGCTCAGTGTGATCGGCGGTGCCGGTGGGGCCGGCGGAGCCGGCGGTGGTGGTGGGCTGTTCGCCGGCGGCGGCGGGGGCGGGGTCGGCGGTACGGGTGTGGCGGGCACCGGCGGTGTCGGCGGGGCGGGCGGCGCCGGCGGGCTGTTCGCCGGCGGCGGTCTGGGCGGGGTCGGCGGGCACGGTTTCAGCGGCGCCGGCGGCGCGGGCGGTGCCGGCGGTGCCGGCGGGCTATTCGGCGGGGTGGTGGCGGTGGCGCCGGCGGATTCGGCGCCGGTGGCTCTTTGTTCGGCGGGGCTGGGGGCGCCGGCGGCAATGCCGGCCTGCTCGCTCTGGGCGCCGCCGGCGGCGCCGGCGGGGTGGGCGGGACTTGTTTGGCCACAGGCGGGGCTGGTGGCGTCGGTGGCAACGCCGGCCTGTTGTTCGGCTTCGGCGGCGCTGGCGGGCTGGGGGGGTTCGGCGCCGGCAACGGTGGGGGTGCCGGCGGCGCCGGTGGCAGCGCCGGCATGGTCTTTGGCTCGGGCGGCGCCGGAGGGGCAGGCGGCGCCGGCGGCGCGGCCACTAGCGGCGGCGCCGGGGGCTCGGGCGGCAAGTCCGGACTGATCGGCAACGGCGGTGACGGCGGGGCCGGAGGGGAAGGCTTAGGCAGCGGTGGTGCTGGCGGGGCGGCTGGCGCCACCGTGCTGATCGGCAACGGCGGCAACGGGGGTAACGGTGGGACCGGTGCGCCAGCGGGCAAAGCCGGCCAAGGCAGCCCCGCCGGGCTGCTGTTCGGCCGCGACGGGTACAGCGGGCTACCGTAGACGGGGCCAGTCGGGTAGCGGGCAACCGCTCAGAGTCGCAACGCTCCGTCGGCCAGTTCCTCGAAACGGTCCATCGCCTCCTCGCCGTCGGCGTCTATGCCGCGCAGCGGACCGCGATCGGCGAGGTAGCGCTGGGCGTACAACCGCGCCACGAGCGCCTTGCGGTCAGCGCCACGCGTCTCCCGTTCCCAAGCCGCCTGCTCGGTCAACAGTGCGCCCGCGTACACGTCGCCCATGAACTGAGCGAGCGGGAACAGCCGCGCCTCGGACACCGCGTCGTCCAGCTTCTCCCACGCGGTGACGGCCGCCTCCAGGTCGTCGATCCGCTCGGCCACCAGGCCGGTGGTCTCGTCGTCGTCGGACACCGACACCGCATCACGCAGCCGGGTCAACAACGCTTCGTGGGCGCGCGATTGCCGGATGCCGCGGCGCACGTCCAGGCACAGGATGTTGTCCGGCCCCTCCCAGATGGTGTTGACCTGACCGTCCCGCAAAAGCCTTGCCACCGGCCAGGTTTCGATGTAGCCGTTGCCGCCGTGAATCTCGATCGCGTCGGATGCCGCCGTGATGCCCAGGCGGGCGACCTTGAGCTTGGTGACCGGCACCGCGATGCGCTGCCGGATGCTGCGCGGCTGGCGGTGATTCGCCGCTCCGGTGCCGTCGAAGACCAGCGCCTGGGCGGCTTCGACGTCGACGATCAGCTCGGCGAGCTTGCGCCGCATCAACGGCTTGTCGATCAGCGCTCCACCGAAGGCCCGGCGCTGACGCGCATAACACAGCGACTCGACCAGGGCGCGGCGCGCGTTGGCCAGCCCGAACAGCGCGATGCCCAGGCGCGCGGAGTTGGTCAGCTCCATCATCCGGCCCAGGCCCTTGCCGTCGGACGGTCCCGACTCGCCGGACGGCTCACCGGAGAGTAGAAAAGCTTCCGCATCGACGAATTCGACCTCTCCGGAGGCGACCGAGCGAGTGCCGAGCTTGTCCTTCAGCCGGCGAACCCGCACCCCGTTGCGCGAACCGTCCCGACGGGTGCGCAGCACCAGAAAGTTGGCGACACCGCGGCTGGAATCCGGCGCTCCCTCGGGCTTGGCCAGCACGACGAAGGCCTCCCCGGCGCAGTTCGACGCGAACCACTTGAAGCCGTTGAGCACCCACGCGTCGCCCGAGCGCCGCGCGGTCGTCTCCAGCGCACCCAGATCCGAACCGCCGGTGCGTTCGGTCAGCAATTGCGCTGTCTCGCCTGCCCATTCGCCGGAATCGAATTTCGCCAACACATGGTCGCGCACGTCGGCCGGCGCGTACGCGGCCACCAGCGACTGCACCATGCCGCCACCGGTTCCCAGCGCACAACCCATCCCGATGTCGGCCTGGTTCAGCAGATAGTTCGATGCGAACATCGCCAGGGACGAGCGAAAACCGGCACCTCGACACGCATCCCGCAACGATCCCTGGGCATCGAGCACCGCGCGCTTGGCGGCGGTAAACGACGGCGGCATCACCACCCGGCTGACGTCATGGCCCCAGCGGTCATAGCGCTCCAGCCGCGGTGGATTGCGGTCGGTCTCTTCTGCCCAGCGGGCGACCGGCCCGCCCATCAGGTCGCCGATCCCGCTCAGATGGGGTTCCACCACGGCCAGCTCGTCGGCCGTGAGGTAGTACGCCATGGTGAATTTCAGCGTGGGGTCGGTGCGGTACCAATTGAGGCCGACCGCGCCGGTGTAATCCTCGGTCCGGTAGCGCTGTGACTTCTCCGGGGTCGAGAAGGGCAGCCGATCCACGCCTTCGAGCTCGTAATCGCTCATGCCGCGACCGTATTACAGATTTGCCGGCTTACACGGGTGCCACGAACTCCGAGGTGTAGTACTCGCCCGGGGCCTGGTTATGCGGGTTCGGGGTCGTGACCGTGACCCAGACGCCGGTGGTGCCCTGCTGAAGAGGCGCGGTGATGGTCACGTTCGCTTGACCGGACGGGTCGGTGTCGACGCCGCTGTAGGCGGTGCCCGGGTCGCCGCGTCCACAGGTCGCCGACGCCGGGCGTGGCACCTGAATCAGGCCGACGTCGTAATGCATGCCCGCTTGGTTGGAGATGACCAGGTTGATGTCCGCGCTCACGGTCGAACCCGTCGTACGGAAGAGGACCACGCCGCGACCCAGCGAAGTGCGCGGTGCCTGGATGGCCGTTTTGACGACGCTGGCGTCGCAGTTTCGCAGCACCGAACTGATCGGTACCGGACCCGTTGCGGCCGCCGTGCCCGCCCCGAGGGTGGCCGTCGAAGCCGTCATCACAATGAGCGCCGAAGCACAAGTCCCGAAGCCAGTCAGCGTGCGCATCTGCCCGTCCGTTCCACCGTCAAGTGCCCTCCCAGACCCGGGTTAGATATTGACTCCGAGTTGCACGGCTAAACCTGTGCCGAAGATGGCTGTGCCGTGTCAGCGCCGCTGCGGCGCGAATGATCCCTATCGGTTCTCCGATAGGACCAGATAGTCGGTCAGCGCATTGCCCAGCGCCACCGCTCCCAGCGCGGTGGGGTGCAGCGGCACGCTACTGCCCTCGGTGATGTAGCCCTCCACGTAGCGTTCGCTCGCCGGGGCGCACATGTCGTGGCCCTCGGACAGCGATCGGGTGTCGAAGAACTCCACCCCCTTGTCGGCGGCGAGTTGGCGTTGCCGCTCGTCGAGCTCGTCGACCTTGGCCTGCAGGTAGTTGGCGTCGCTGGGCAGCAGCGGTTGGGTGGGAAAGCAGCCACCGGGGCGGACGAAGATTCCGTAGCCCACCAGGATGATGCGCGCCCTGGGCGCACCGGCTCGCATCTGGTCGATCATCGCGGCCCACACCGGGACCTGCTCGCTGATGCTGCTCGAGACGCGGTCGATGTTGTCGACGACGAACGCCGCGGTACAGGGCCGCGGATTGGCCGCTTTGACCTGACATGACTCCGCGTCGCCCGCCAACCCGACGTCGTTGGCGCCGATGGTGATGGTGATCAGGTCCGTCGGCGGACCGACCATGTCGAGTTGGCGAGGGATCAGCCCGTGGTCTGTCCGCTGTTCCCGGTTGACGACATCATCGGTGGTGGCTCCGCTGCACGTGACGTCGTGGAACGCGGCGGCCGCGAGACGACGGGCCAGCACGGCCGGATAGTTGTTGGTCGACTTGTGACAGCCGCGCGGCGCCGCCGGCTCCGGCACGCCGGGCGCTGCCGCGAACGAATCGCCCATCGCGACGTAATTGGACCGGGCGGCCGAGCCGGGGCCGGCTGTGGGCGGCGCCACGCAACCGGCGGACGCAACACTCACAAGCATGGTGATGCCAACGCCCCTCGCCCACATGCCATCCAGTGTTTCATCTCGGTTCGAGACCGTGCCTGATGCAATAACCCCGGCGGCAGACCGCAGAAGTGAACTCCTCGAAGGGGATTGATGGCCGGAGAAATGTCGCGGCGGCAACTCGGTGTCGCAGCGGGAGCAGCGCTGACAGCCGTCGTTGCCGCGTGTGGCGCCTACGACGACACGCCCGCCCCGTCCCCGAGCCCCACCACGCCCCCGAACACCGAGATCTCCGCGTCCTTGGTGGGCTACGTCGGACGCCGCCATTGCCCCACGCGGGCCGAATCCGGGCTTATGGTGATGCGGTGCAGGGGACGCACTTCGGGCGCTACCGGTTGCAGAGTGTTCTGGGCCAGGGCGGCATGGGTGAGGTGTGGCGCGCCTATGACACCGAGACCAACCGCGTCGTGGCGGTCAAGCTCCTGCCCCCGCAGCTGGCCACCGACCGGACGTTCGTGCGGCGATTCCGCCGCGAAGCGGAGGCAGCCGCGCAGCTCAACGATCCGCACATCATCCCGATCCACCACTACGGTGAAATCGACGGCCGGCTGTACGTCGACATGCGGCTGGTCGAGGGGCGTGACCTGGAAGAAACCCTGGCGAACGGGCCACTGGCCCCCCGGCGGGCGGTACACATCGTCGAGCAGGTCGCCCGGGCGCTGCGCGCCGCGCACAAGATCGGCCTGGTGCACCGCGACGTCAAACCGGGCAACATCCTGGTCGGCGAGGACGATTTCGCGTATCTGATCGATTTCGGCATCGCCCGGGGCGCAGACGATGCCGGACTGACCGGCTCCCGGGAGATGATCGGCAGCTGGCCGTACATGGCACCGGAGCGGTTGATGGCCGCAGACGCCGACGCCCGGGCCGACATCTACGCCCTGACGTGTGTGCTGTACGAGTGCCTGACCGGCAACCGGCCCTTTCCGGGCGACTCGCTGGAAAGTCAGGTCACCGCGCACCTGACGTTGCCACCGCCGCGGCCGTCGGCAACCCGGCCTGACCTGCCGGTCGAACTCGACGCCGTCATCGCCAAAGGCATGGCCAAAGAGCCCGGCGACCGGTACCAGACCGTCACGGAACTGGCCGCCGCCGTTCAAGAAGCGCCGCTCGATCCCGAGACCGCCAGCAGTGCCCCGACCCTGACCGCGACCCCGGCGGTGACCGCCGTCGATGCCAAGCCACCGCTGTTCGCCCGGATGAGCCCGCGGGCGCGGATCGCGCTCGGCGCTGTTCTGGTCACCCTGGTCGCGGCCGTCGTCGTCACCATCACCGTCCGTGTCCACGCTGTCCGCACCCAGTCGCCCCCGGCAGCGGCTTCGAAGCCGTCTCCACCGCCGTCCCCGGTGCCGGTCGAGGTCGTGCTGCCGTTCGCCGGGCTCAACGGCCCGCTCGGGGTCGCGGCGGACGGCGCCGGCAACATCTACGTTGTCGACAACGGCAACAACCGGGTGGTGAAGCTGGATGCGGCCACCAGGGAACAGAGCGTGCTGCCGTTCCGCGACCTCCGGTACGCGGTCGGGATCGCGGTCGACGGCCGCGGCAACGTCTACGTCACCGACTCCTACAACGAGCGGGTGATCAAGCTGGCACCCGGCGCGGCGGGCCAGACCGTGGTGAAGCTGGAGCGGCTAGGTCCGCACGGCGTGGCGGCGGACGGCGTCGGCAACCTCTACGTCGCCGACTGGATCAAGGATCGGGTGCTGAAGGTGGCGGCCGGTACGGGGGCCCAGTCGGCGGTGCCCCTCACGGGACTGGACGGACCCGAGGGGGTGGCGGTGGATGGCGCCGGTGACGTCTATGTCGCCGATCTCGGCGACGGACAGGTGATCAAGCTGACCACCGCCACCGGCGCCCAGACGACGGTGCCGTTCTTCGGGCTGGTCAAGCCCTATGGCGTGGCGGTGGACGGCGCCGACAACGTCTACGTCAGCGATTCGGGCACCGGCCGGGTGGTGCGCGTGGCGGGCGGTACCGGTACCCAGACGGTGCTGCCCTTTCCCGAGCTCGACGGTCCGCGCGGCCTGGCCGTGGATGGCGCCGGGAATCTCTACGTCGCCGAGACCGGCAAGAACCGGGTGCTGAAGCTGCCGAAGGCTTGATCAGCCTGATTCATCACCTCCTCGGGACGCGGACTCTCTACGCGATCGTCGGCAAGCAGAGGGGAGCGCTGTCAATGAGGGCACAGACACTCGTTCATCGGCGCGACAGTGGTCGGAAAGTCGATATTCACCACGTGGTTGTTCGGCGTAGCAATCATCAGGTCAGCCAGGGAGAAGGCCGCAGCAATCAGGCCCGCTGTCCGGAGAGGACTCGTCGGTTGGTACGGCTGTCGGGATGCCGGCGAGACTGACTGTGCTGCATCGCCCTTGATCGGTCAGCCGAACCAGTGGAATGGAGCGACCAGTGGTGCACAGCTTGCGTGACGGGGAGTGCATCCACCGGACCACTACGAGGTCGGCGGCGATCAACAGGTGTTGCCCCCGCAGCGCCCTCTTGAGGCGACGGATCGAGACCACCAGTGCAGCAACGTTCGACACCATGAATTAAGGGAGAACAGATGGGCATCGACCCGGCGCCGCAGCACCACCAGGTATCCGAGACGTTGGAGCAATTGAAACGATTCAATACCCTTCTCGAGAACCAGATGATCCAGTCCGAGACGGGATCCTTCACTGCCTCGGATGAAGAGAAGACGGTCACCGCCACCATCAACGGGCACCGCTTGTTGACCGGTTTGTCCATCGAGGAGGGCATGCTGCGGCTGGGCGCCGAAACCGTCGAGCAGCGGATCAACGAGGCGATTGCCAACGCGCAGGCTGAGGCGACGGCAGCCATCGCCGGAAAGCAGCAGCAAATGATCGCATCCCTGATCGAAGTCACCGCTAATCTGGCGAAATCGGTGGGCCTTTCCCTCTGAGGCGCCGCGACCGACTGCGGCGGCCGCCGTGCAGCTTTTCATCGTAGGAGCGCCGAGATCGGGGACCACGATCGTCACCCAGTACCTCAATTTTCACTGCGATGTGCAGCTTTTCGACGAGATCGACCTGCTGCAGGTCAGTCGACGCGGCTCGTCGGTGGTGGGAACTCTACGGTCCTTCCTGACTGATCGCGGCGTCTACGCCGACTTTCGGCGATATGCGAGGGAAGCGGCCGATCCAGCTCATGCCTTGCGCAGGGTGATGAGCGAGTTCACCGGCCCGGGCACCATCTGGGGTGAGAAGAACCCTTGGTATGCGACCCAACTGAGTGCGCTGCGCCGGGTGTTTCCGGACGCTGTGCCCGTCTTCGTGCTGCGAGACCCGCGCGAGGTCGTGAATTCCATGTTGGCGCACCGGGACTCGCCCATGCGCAGGTCCGTCGACTTCTGGATCAAGGACACGGTGCCAGGGGCCTTGGAGCTGGTCAGGAAGTGCCTGCAACCGCTCGACACCGATTCGGACCAATTGGTCGTACTGAACTACGAGGCCTTCGCGGCTCGACCGGCAACGACCCTTAATGCCGCTTTGAGTCGGTGCGGTCTGACGTTCTCCGACCAGGCTCCTGACGTCGCCTATTCACCGCCTGAGACCGTCGGTGATCACCAGTTCCTCCGCAACGGCTCCCTCCTGCCATGGAAGGTCGGCAATCTGTGTCCGCTGCACCCGGCGGCGCCCGCGCGGGATCGCGCGGACGCCGGCGATCCAGCCTGGAAAGAGGTGGATGTCCTCGCGCGAAACCTGGGTTTCGATTGACGTGGAAAGTTCGCCGCGATCTACATTCCCCGGGATGGCGCTCACGCCTGATTCAACGGCCGGCCCTTCCGGTGATGACACCGAACCTCATCGCGTCCCGTTGAGCCACGCATTGCAAGCTCACCGGCCCGCGGTATGTTTCATCGCCAACATCGGGGACGCCTTGCTGACGCTACCGACGCTGCGGGCTTTAGGTGAACTATTCACCGCCCCAATCACTTTGATCTGCCCGAAGGTCGTCTTCGACCTGTGCTTTCGAGAGGTAAGTCAGCTTCATGTGGACACCACCGGGTTACCGCTGACCGGACCGCACCCAGTGCCGGGGGTACCCTTGCGATCCATCGATCACCAGACGCTGGCGGAACAAATCGGTGCCGTCGATGTATTCATCGATACCCTGGCATGGAACTCGTTGTCCAATGTCGTTATCCGCCCACTCGTGGAACGTCTTGCCCCCACGACGACGATCGGATTCCGCACCAAGCATGGCTACGACTTCGTAGTGACGAAAGAGGAATGCCACGCCGCAGATCTGACTTTCAAGCTGGCGCGCCTTTTCGATGCGTCGCTGCGCATCGAGAACTACGCTCAGCCAGTAGCCCTCCCGTCGTCCGTATGGGACCGGGTCCGGTCGATCCGGTCCGCCCTGCCTGATGGCACCAAGGTCCTTGCGGTACACGCCGACACGAATTGGGCCGAGAAGCGTTGGTCTGCAGAGAACTTCATTGAACTGCTGGACCGCTTTTTGTCGCGCCATCGCGACTTCGTCGTCTGGATCGTGGGAATGGGGCACGAGGAACTCAAGACCGGGCGCGAACGGGACCGGGTATTTCCCTACCTGGGAATGCCGCTCGATCTCGCCGTGGGCATGGTCTGCCGCGCGGATCTCTTCCTTGGGATCGATTCCGCTATGCTCCATGCCGCGGATTTGGGGGGCGTTCCCGGCGTTGGGCTCTTCGGTCCCACGCGCAGCGCGACCTGGGGGTTCAGATTCGAACACCACCGGCACGTTGACATGGCCACTATGGCAGACATCTCGGTGGAAGCTGTGCTCGATGCACTGGAAGAACTCGTCGATGACGCAGCCTCGCGGCAGTGACCATTGCCACTTATCCCTGATATGACACAGTTTGGGCAGGAGCTTAGACTTAAGGAAACGAAGACGGGTTCCAGGGAAATGCAATGTTGGGCGACGACAACTTCGAGGCCCTTGCGTGGCGGATGTTCGTATTAGCGAAATGCGCGGCGCCCCAGCGCCGTTGATAAGTAAGCAGCATCGGGGCTGCACCGCTGGGAGCTGAGTTCACGATGCGCCTCGAATCGGTGCCTGGCGGCATGGCAGAGTTCAGCCTGCATGGCGCCGGCGAACCGCCGCGATGTGGTTGCGCGGCAACGAATTTGACGTGCAGGAGCCGTGACTTGATGCCAGACGTCGATGCTGATCCTCAGCACGAGACGACGCTGGTCGACGCGTGCCTACTGGCCGCTGTGCGCCAGTTCTATGACTGCGCACTGTCATGGCACGATGTCGAACGCATTGCCGTCGCCGGAGATGGCGTCGAAGCAAAGGCGTTGCTGCTGCACGCTTTGAATTTCGATCTCTGGCATCACGAAGACGCGGTTCACCGAGTTGGTGCCGGCGACCACGAGATCGCTCGCAGGAAGCGTTGCATCGACGACCTAAACGGCCGGCGTTGCGCGACAATCGAAGACATCGACGTCACCCTGCTGGAGGGTCTCGATCCGAACCCGCGTGCTCCGCTACACACCGAGACGCCCGCAACCGTCGTTGATCGTCTATCGGTACTGGCACTGCGGATCTTGCACGCGAAACGAGCAACGGATCACCATTCGCGCGTTGTGCTGCTCCAAGAGCAATACGACGACCTGCTGGGGGGACTCGGAGAATTGCTGGCCGGCCTGCGGGCCGGCACCGCGAACTTTAAAGTCTATCGGCAATTCAAATCGGCCGGGCAGCGAAATTACTGCGGGCTCTTCGAGAAGCGCGAGACATGACCGTTTGAGCTTAGTAGGCGGCCGATTCCCACCATTCCCTCCAGTCCAGGTAAGGGTCAATGTGCTGTTCGTATTGCAGATGCAGAGCTAGCGAAGGGATCGGTGTGAAGAGTGTGACCTGCTCCCGCCAGATTCGGTTGATTGTCGAGGCTTCAAAAATATGCATAGCTTCTCCGTAGGGCGTGCTCGAATGCAGCGCAAGTAACTCAAAGAGTTTCCAATTCCGTCGGAGCGTTTCGATTTCCAACCAGCATGTGTTTGTCGTATGGGTATTAGTACGCCAATGCCGTCTCGTGCCCTGCAATACCCGGCAAGGCTCTTGCCGAAAAATCCTGCTCCAGTAGTTTTTCGGATCATCATAGGGGTGCAGCGCGACTTCCCGGCCGCCGAGTTGATTCTTGAACAGCGCATGCGCCTCCTGCATCTCCAGGATCGCCGACGGTGCGTGTAGGTAGTCGTCCTCGGCAAAATACACCAGGTCAGCAGCCTCGTCACGAGCCTTCGAGAAGGATGCTAAGCACGACGCGTTGTAACCGCTGTCTTTGAGGGGAACAAACTCGACCGCATGTCTGCATGCGGCGAGTATCCTGTGCAGCTTCATTATGGCCGCTGGCGAAGAATGGTCGTCGAAGACCCTCAATATGATATTGCCCTCGGCGCGATTGATCGCAGTGACGAGCGACTGCGCACAGCGAAGCATAATCTCACTCTTTGGTGCGCCGACATATCGGTGAGCGCCATGCACGCTGATATCCGAATGGGTTTGCAGATGTACGTCGAGGTTCATGTCGGTGGCTAGCTTAGCCCCCACCCACTGGTTGTGCGGATATGACAGCGATTCGCCCTCGGCGCCGCTGGGCATAATACGCGTGCACCCATTGTTCGGCGATTCGTGGTAGAGGTGATTTCACGGACGACTGGTGGAAAATCACAAAGTATTGACGCGGCAGTAGGACCGGGGCGGCGCATGCGGGCCTCGCTCCATCAGCGTGTGAATGAATTTTGCAAGCAGGCGGCGGTCATTGTGTTGATCCGTTGCTCGGGTGAGATGACCCTCGACCAGCCGCATACGACACGCCGGTCCTCGCCCAACGGCCCGACTCAATACACCACGTTCGCGGACGCAACGGATCGGACTGGGTGATAGTTAACCTGCGCGACGCCCGGCGTTGCCCTGCCGTTTCGGCGGCGAGCCGACGGAGATGCAATTCTCTATTCTTCCAACAGTTTCCGGCGCACCACCGCAGCGGATCGGACAACGGATGACATGACACAAGGAGAACCAGTGGCATGGCGCAGACCCTGAAGGTTGAATACGAGGAGCTGATGGCGCGGGCGGACGAGATCGAGCAGCCCATACCTCGCGTACCGTCGGTGAACCCGCAAGCGCCGTGCCGGCTCCAATTCGTCGACGATTCTGCGGTTCAGATTGCGCTGTCCGCTGACGCGATGCGGTTGTACCTGCGAGCGGGCGAACGGGAGTGGAAGAAGCTGGCGACATCCCTGCGGAATGCGGCCAAGGCATATGAATCGGTCGACGACGGTTCCGCTGCGGCCCTCAATACGGTCGCATTTGATGGCTCTGGCACCACGGCGGGTGCCGCCGCCGACAACCAGATGAGCGTGGTGTGTGATCCAGATGAGGATTTCGGTGGTGCGCTACCACCGCCCCCCGCCCCGCCGCCGTTTCAATTCCCGTACTACGAGGTCAGAGAGGCGGCGACGCTCATCACAACGGGTGACGCGGGGCAGGCGTATGAGGCATTTGCTGCTGAATGGGATGCATTTCAGCGAGCCTTGCAGGCGGAGACGTATCGTTTTCGTCCGTTCAATTCCTGGGAGGGCGCATCCCAAATAGCCGTCGAGGCGAATTTTGACGCTCAGCGGCAATGGATATACAGCATGTCGGCCCTGTGTGCCAACTTGAGCCAGCAGGTTCTGCGGGTAGTGGATGCCCACAAAAAGGCATCAGTGTACGGCCAACATGGGACGTGGGATCAGCAAGGTAACCGCGCAGTTCCGGCGGAACATCCGACCACCTACGAGGTATCGCAGTGTGACTACTGGTACCGGTATTACGTGAGCACGAATAGTCCGTATCTGAGTTATGCCATTGAGTGGTACGAGGAGTTGCAGGCGCAATCGGAGACCTCGCTGCAACTTTATACGGCCAATGCCGGCATCCCCCTGCCGCCGGTAATACCTGCGACTCCGCCTGGGGCCTTTCGGATCGCCCCGCCAGCCGATACACCCGACCCGGACACCCCCAATCCAGGGGATGTGCCCGACGGCGTCACACCGACGCCTGACGTTCCGGCTGCCGATGATCTTTCTGGGAGCAGCTTGTCCGACCTGGCGAACACGACCACACCCTTCACCGGGATGCCCGGCGGCATGTCGCCGCCGCCGCAGAATGACCCGAAGCTGACCGAGGCGATCGACAAGCTCGGAAAAGCCACTGGCGGTGCCGCTGTCAACCCGGCGGGACTGGGAGGCTCCGGTGGTGGCGCAGGCCTGCCGAAAATGCCGCTGGGGGCGGCAGCGGGTACCGCAGGCGCGGGCCCGGCAGCTGCCGCTGCAGGTAGGACGGGCCTGGATGCGGTGATTTCCGGCTCAGCCGGCAGAGGTGGCGCGGGTGTAGGCGGCATGCCGATGGGAGGTGCCCCCGGCGGTCAGGGGAAAGACGGTAAACAGGGCAAACGCGTCGGGTCCGAGGACGAGGCGCTCTATACCGAGGAACGGGCCTGGACCGGTGGCGTCATCGGGCGCCGTCGGACAAAAGACGACGGGGACCAGGCAAGCTGATGCAGATCGTGCTCGACGTCAACCGGTGGTCGACCAACCACTCTCCGCATCCATCCGGTGGAATCGGAGGTTAGGCCATGGGCATCCCCAAGCCGTTCGGCGGCCACGCCGAGCAGATGCTCGAGCCCGATGCATGGCCGGAAGCCGACGAGGACGTTCTCTTCGACCGCGCGCATGCGTGGACGCGCATCTTGCACCAGGTTGACGAAGTGCTGGGAGCGAACCGCCGGCACCGGGCGGAAATGTTCGAGTGCGACGGCTGGAGGGGCGCTGCGGCTGCCGCCGCGGCCGACGAGCTCAGCCGCAACATCGATCAGTTGGTGGCTCTGCAGCACATGCTGGCAACCGTCATCACCTGGCAGCGTCACGTCGCCGGCTCGATTGTCGATGCCAAAGCTGCAATCAGCGACAACGTTGAGATCGCGAACCAACGAATCAACGTCATCGTCAACGATCCCCGGCTGACGGCTCACTCGCGACGCACGGCCATCGATGCGCTGGTCGGCGAGGCGTACTTGGAGAATGCCGGTGTTGTCGCCGCAACCGCCGAACTAATCCAGGTGAGCAGATCGTGGCAACCCCCTAATGGCGCCCTGGAAAACCTGCTCGACCAAAAGGTCCCGCCGACGTTTACCGTTGCGGTCCCTGACTGGGAATCGACGACGCTTGGGAACGGAGATTCGCCGGCCGGCCAACGCCCCCCGCCGCCCGTGCCGGACAACGCGGCACCGTCTCCACCGCGGGTGGATGCGGACACAATATTGCCCGTAACGCCGAAGCCAACACCCGTGGACCCCGCGCCGGGAGAGGGGACTCGGCCGCCGGCACCGGCGACGCGTCCGCCAAACTGGTCGGGTCCGACCTCGTCGAGTCCGGTCAACGCGCCAGTCGGGGCGACTTCGGGGGGCTGGCCCGGTCCGATACCCTCGACGACCCCGTCGGGTCAGACCGTACCATCGCGGCCGGCGACGCCGTCGGCTCCGACAGGTCCGGCGAAACCGTTGTACCCGGCGACTGCGACGAAACCGCCGGCCACGGGCGAGCACAGCCTCGAGGCGGCGGGGGCGGCGCCGGTAGCGGCGCAATCGTCGTCGCATCTCGCGGGGGAGCAGGCGTTGTCGGCGACGAGCAACATGGGCGGCATGCCGATGGGACCGATGGCAGCTCCCGCGTCCAGTGCTGCCGGGGGTGGTCGTTCGGGTGGGGGGACAGCACCCGCAGTCAGCAACGGTTCGGCCAAGCCTGCCGCTTCGGTACGCCAGGCGGCGGCTAACCGCGCGGTAGAAACCTTTCGGATGGCAAACGATGACCTGATCGGTTCAGGGGACCGCGAGCAACCGGCCGAGCACGCCCAGGATGGCGCCGCCGCAATGATCCCTGTCTCGGCGGCCCGGATGGAGCGCGATGCGATCGCCGAGGCTGCGGCTGCCGATGCCGCGCGCCGCCAGGGGACAGATCCGTTGCGGTTGGGTCGGCGCATCGCGGCGGCGTTGAACGCGCCGGGCAAAGGTCGCCCAGTCGATCTGGGGTTCTATTGGATTACCGCGGTGACGGCTGACGGCGCCATTGTCGTAGCGAACAGCTACGGGCTGGCCTACCTGCCGGATGGCATGCGGTTGCCTGACGAGGTCCATATGGCCAGCGCGGACTCGACGATCCCAGCAGCCGTGCGGGCGCGTTGGGCCACCTATCCCGTAATGGCAGTGCAGGGCTGGGCGACGCATCACGACCGCAAGCTGCGTGTTGTGATTGGTACTGAGCAGCAACTGGCCAACTCGGACTCCGGTGCGGCCAAAATCGTGCTACAGCCGGACGACATCCCAGCCGCGGGCGACATGCCCGGTAGAACCCGACTCGAGGTGGTCGATCGGGCAGCGTCCGACCTGCTCGCTGCGACGACCGATGCGCGGTTGATCCAATTGTTGCCGCCGGCACCAACGATTGCCGAGCAACGCCGCTCGCGCGAACCGGCCGGGTCCGAGGAACCGGGGAAGGGTGCACCGATGGTTCCCGCGCGGCTGGCCAAACGTTTAAGGGATATCGCACCGCCGCCCCCGCAGCCAGCGACCGCCAGTCGACGGGATGAACAGCTCACCAGGTTGTGGTTAGCCGTGTCGAAGCCGCTGGCCAGCAGCCATCCTGACCGCCAGGCTGTTCACCTCGGCGCGTTCCGCACCTACGCGGCTCAGGCCCAATCGGTGTTGCTCATTGAGGCGCGCCAGGCAACCGATCCGGTTGCCCAGCGAGTCGCCGTAGCCGACTGGCTGTATTGGAAATGCATCGCTCGACTCATGGATGCCGCCCTGGCCGACGCTGCGTGAATCGGCATAGGCGGCTCTACTGCAGGCCCCGGGCGCGCGTCGCTAAGCCAGACGACCCATCTCGAGTCTGTCGCTCGTCGCCGACGGGAAAGTGTTCGGTAGTGACTGCCTGCCCGAGCCGCCGCCCTCGTCGTCCGGATTTACCTGCTCGGACGGGTGTGTCGGGTTGTCGGGCTCTGTCGCGTTGTCGATGCCGGCGCTCTGGACAGCCCCTTGTATGGCCGACGTAACCGCTTGAACGCCTTGCGCGGTCGGACCTACAGCCGTTGACACCTCGGAGACCTGACCCAGCTGCGCAGGTGCGGCGTCGAACTGCGGCAGCGCCGCGGAGGGGGCGGTGAGTGCCGGTCCGTATCTCGTCACATCGTCGGGTGACCACGAGATCCGGCCGCCCGGCACCCGGCTCGCGTCCGGCGGCCGTGTACGGCTCGTAGGACTGATTTCGACCTGGCTGAGGTAGCTGCCCAGTGCCCGATCAGTGTCGGCATAGATGCCGGCAGCGACGGCGAGGCGGGACCCTGTCGCGTTATTTGCGGCTTTGATGGCGGGAAGCCCGTCGATCACCGGCATCTCGATGATGGGCATTGTCTTGTTAATCGCGGCCGACACTGGATCCCTGCCCGGAAGGTCGAACGGAGACAGCGGCGCGGGATAAATCAATTCTTCCAACTCAGTCGCGGCAGCCCGCAGGAGCGCCGGATCAACGGTCAATTTCTCAGTCACAGGGGCTTTCTCCGAAATTGGCTCGCGCTTCACGGCGCAGGCCCGAACACGATATTGCCGACCTGCGAGTGCTGGGCGCGATCGACGTTCAAAATGGCGAATCCGCGCAGTCTGGGATTCACTTTTCCAGCGTTGCTATTGAAACATTCCGGTAATCTTGGACTCCGTCAGCAGCATCGCCTCGCGGGCCTCCTTGATGCGCAACGCCAGGCTTTGTAGCGAGTCATTGAGCTCCGTCGACGTGCGGTTCCAGCGTAGCTGGACTGCCTGGTAGGCATCCGAGCCGTCGCCGGCCCACGCTGCCTCAAGATTGTTGAGGGCTTGGGTGCCTCGGTCGAGAAGTCCGGCGGTCTGTTTTACCGCTTTGTCGATAGAACCGGCACCGGCCTCGATCCCGCCGAAATTCCATGTCTGTTCGTCTGACATCACTGTTCTCCTTTACGGGCTGAAGCCGAGTCGTGGGCTGGTGCGTCAGCCGAAGTTCATCTGCGCGGCCAAGCTGGTTGCTTGTTCGTCGTCAGATTTGCCGTATTGGACAGCAGCCTCGTAGATGTTGGCCGAGATGTCGGTCAGTGCGCTGATCTGCGCTTGCCCCGCTTCGCGGAACCGTGTCAGAGCCTGCTTTGCGGCCGCGCCCGCCTTGCCCCGCCATTGGCCGGACAGTTCGCCACTAACGGTCTCGACCATGCGGATTATCTGCTGCAATTCCACCGAAATTTGATCGAAGTTCGCTGCCTCCGTGTGGAGCTTGGCGGCATCAGCTTTCATCTCTTTCATGGGGGGCTCCTACTTGTTGGATGTTGGTATTCACCAGTCGTCCCCATCGTCGAAACCGACGATTTGGCCTTCGTTGGAATGATCGGCGACCAGTGCGGCGGTCACCAGACCCGATCCGGCGTCCGCCTCGGACTCTGCGCCGCCTGCTGGCAGGGTCCTCGGCGCTGCGCCCCCGCCGGTCGACAGACCAGGACCGGCTCCCGGTGTCGCAGGTGAGGCCGTCTCGGCCGGCCTCTCGATCAGTTCCGACACCAGCGCGGTGCGGGCCTCCGATCCCGCCGCCCCCGGCAGTGCTCCGGCGTGAATCAATCCGGGGCCCAAGGTGGGGCCCGAACCGCCGGCGAGTGGATGATTGGACAGCGGGCTGGCACCCAGTAGACCAAGCTGTCCCAATTCCTTGCCGGCAAGAGTGCTGGAAGAGCCACCAGCAGTGGCGGCGCCGAATTCGCTGCCAGCCATGTCGCTGCCTGCGATGCCGCTGCCAGCCATGCCGCCCGTCTGGCCGACAAGCGACGTCAACTGCTGGATCGGCTGCATGAGTGTCTGCATGGGCCCGGTCAGCGGTCCCAGTTGCTCTAGTTGACTCAGCAACTGCATGGCTTGCTCGTCGCCAAACGCAGCCCAACTCGGGACAAAACCCGTCAAGCGTTGTGCCGAGGCCTCGCTCAATACCACCCCGACACCCTCATTAAGCACCTCACCCACTTCGGGCTGCAGGATGGGCTGCAGCGGCAGCAGCGGCTCGAAGACTGTGTTGGCCTGGGTCTCCGCTTGGTAGATGTCCATTGCCGCGGCGGCCTCGTTCCACATACGGACGAAATAGTCGGTTTCGTTGGCACCGATGGGCATCAGGTTGATGCCGAGGAAGTTGGTTGCGAGCAGTACCGCGTGCGTGACGTGATTCACCACGATATCGATCAGCGACGGTGTCGCCGCGAGAGCGGTGAGGTAGGCGTCAGCCTGTGCCGACGCCTGTGCGGCACGTTGCTGTGATTTGTTCGCCGCGTCGTTAAGCCAGGCCACCATGGGTGTGAGCGCCGCCATCGCCCGTTCGCTGCCGGCGCCGGCCCAGAAGCCCTGCAGCGCAAAGAGGGCTTCCGCCAACCCGGCTGCCTGAGCCTCGAGGGCGTTTCCGAACCCCGCCCACCCCGCGGCGGCCTCCAGCATCGGGCCGGGGCCGGCGCCGGCCATCAGGCGAGCGGTGTTCAGTTCGGGTGGCAGCGAATGCCAGAACATACTCAGCCGCCCCTCTTTCGTGGCGAATCACTCTGCAGGAAGCAATTGTCGGATGCGGAGCATGCGCCGACCTCACCAATTGCGGAAGGACCTAAAATGGAATACGAATCTAATGTGAACACTATCGGAATTCTTCACATCGACTAAGAGCGGCACGGATGGCGACGTTGCCATCATATTTATATTCAGCTGCGCACTATTATGTCTACGACAAGTGACCGAACTCATGCTGCTACTGCTGGTATCGGGCTGCGAAAACTTCGGCCTGAGCATCTTGGGCTTGTTCCGGTGTCGGCAGCTGCATACCGCTGTCCATGAATGCTTGGAGGATTTCCTTGCCGTCCAGGCCGAAATCGCGGACCTCTTGAAGCCCTTCAGTTTGAGCTGCGTTTTCGAGCAGGTAAGTACGCTGGCCTGCTAGGCCTTTCTGTCGAGCCAACTCAGCAAGGATGATGATTTCTTGCGCGAGTTCGGATTCGGTCTGTTTGAGCGCCTCCGGAGACAGCTTGACCCGCTGGGTTCTGCCGTCCATAAGCGCTGACACCAGCACCGAGTCGGAGGGGTTGACCACCGAGAACAGCTGAACGCCTGCTTCCTCTTCGCCGTCGGCCTGTGCCTCCTCGGGCTCGGTCGACGCGTCGATGGCGTCCAGTGCGCTGCATGTGTCTTGCGATACCGGCTCATCCTGCGCTGCATAGTCGTTGTCCAGTGGGTCAACAACTGACTGCACGAAAGCCACGTCCTCATCGGGCAGCTCCAGCACGTCCGGATCTGCCGAGCTATCGCGGTCGACCTCGTCAGCATCGAAGATGTCGAACGCGTCGAGGTCGTCGTGCTCGCGGGGATCTGGCATCGCGTCGTCTTCTTTCTGGGTATTAGCGATCGGAGTCAATGTCAGGAAAGACGGATTTCGACGGACAGTGGAGCCATGGAGTTGTGGTGGTTGGGTTAGTCGAACCAGGTGCCGGCAGGTAGAAACTCCATCAGGCCATCCAGCGTCCGCTGAAGATTCTCCTGACTGCCGGGCAGGAAGCTTCCGTACAACTCGCCGCCGACGCGTCGGGGCAGCGCGACACCACCCGGCCCCAGGCTGAGTCGAGCACCCCCGCGGCCACGGCGGTCTGAGTGGTCGTCCCGCCGGGATGACGTTGGGCAGCAGTGATTTCCGCCCAGCTGTCCGGGGCGGCGATGAGTTCGGAATAGACGCGGGCTGAGGCAACCCCCACTCCGCGTTCCATCAAATGATGTGGGGTGGTGCACGCGGACAACTCCGCCGCCAAGCCGGTAAGCGGCTCGACGCTAGCGGGTTTGGCATTGCCGAGCACGACGGTCACCATTCCGGCCAGTCCCACCTGGGGAGCGCAAAGCTGCAGAACCAATATGTCGCCGTCCCGCGCGGCCACTACATGGCGGTCGTCCTTGCGGCATACGACGAATCGCACCATCAGGCCGCCGACGTCTCGCCGAAACCAGCGGCCCTCCAGCACCCGGTCCGGTCTGCTCACTGTGTCGACCATCGCCGCCACCGTCGGGTGCGGGCGGCCATAAAGGTCCAACACGCCCTGGGCGGTGAGGTCGCGCCGCACCTGATCCCAGACCAGGGTACGCAGAGCCTCTTGCGGGATATTCGGCCGAATTCCAAGCGCCGGAGGAAATTCGGATAGGTGCAGCAGGTCGGCAATCACCAACAAGCCGTCGATGGTGACCCCTACGCCGACAACGTCGCCAACGGGCCCGGCGCCGGTGGCAATGGAACTGGACATGACTACTTGTCGAGCATCTGCGAGTCGAGGTTGTCGGCCAGTTCCCCGTCGACGCCCTCATAGGCGGCCTCGGCAGCCCGGAGCTTTGCGGCCAGGCCGAGACTGGCATTGACGAAGGCCGTCCCCGCGGCTTGCCGGATCGTCTCGATAGTGTCGAACGCCCCGTTGCTGGATCCGCTGATCACCCCATGGCTGATCCAGCAGTCCTTGCCGGTCCCGGACAGGGCGTCCGCCCCGGCCTGCGCGTAGCCCGCCGCGTCCGTCTGGTTCTTTGCCAGTGTTTCCAGGGTTGCCGGTGAGACGTGTAGAACGGTCATATCGTCGTTCTCCTATCGTTCGTGCCTACCTCGAAAGCATTGGCGCGCTACGGTTTCGGCGAACCGCCCAACGTCAGAGGACCCGCTCGCTGCCAGTCGCGGGCCCCTCGGTGCTCTCAGACCGGGCATCGATCGGTGCACGCTCGATGCCACCCCCTTCACCCGACGCAGCCGCCGCCACCGCGGTGTCCTCGTCACGGTCGGGTACGCCGTGATTCTCATCGGCAGCGTCAGCGCCGCCAGGGCTGTATTGCTGGCCCATCTGGGTGATCTGCTGGACCTGTTGCATGGTCTGGTTGAGGGGCTGGGAGACCGTCTGCGAGAGTTTGGAGGCCATGCCCGCCATCTGAGAAACCTGCGCCGCCAGGTGGTGGCGTGACCGTTGGGAAGGCCGCGGCGGGGGCTGCGACCGGCGTGGCGGGTGCCGCTTCCGCCGGCACTTCGACCGCACTGAGTCCCGAGGCCTCGGCTGCTTCAGATGCGTCCAGCAAGGCCCGTTGTGACGGGAGCGCGCTGCTTCCGGCGGCCACGGCCAATGCAGATACGCTTGGCGCGGCGGAGAAGCTTGACAAGCCGTCGGAGATCTTTTTGAAGTCGGAGAGCTTGGACGAGGTCTCGCCGGCAACTGCGCCAGCGATCTGCCCATAGGTGCCCGCCATCTTCGCCTCGACCTCACTGCCGAGCGCGACATACTGTTGCGCCAAGGCGGCCACCTCGTTGGCCAGTGACATCGAGTTCGCTAGCGTCAGCATCTCGATCACCAGGACTGCCGAACAACACGCGAAGGCGGCGATGATCTGCCACGCCAACGATACTTCCGGACCGACGACGGGAATGAGGTACAGAGCGAGGGCCACGCCTGCCGCGGCCGTCAGGACGGCCACGTTGACGGTGATGCACATGTGGGCGCGCTTGATTTCGGCGGCCTGGTTCTTCAACTGCCCCTGGAGCTTCTGGTCGTACCCATTCATCGTTGCCACGTAATTCTTGAGGGTGTTGACCTGTTCGGTGTATGCGGTTGCGGCAGGACCGGACCAGTCCCTGGAGTCCGGGACGCACCCCGGCACCAGGGTGGTGGTGTAAAGGTTGAATTTGTCCGACGCCGTCGACACTGCGGCCCCGGAGTTGGGAGTGCCGAAGCCGTTGAGAAAGTCCACGACTAGCAGTGCGATCGCCGCAGCGTCGACGATCGCTGTTGGGGTCGGCAACATTTTTGTGCCGGAAGTCTTCAAGGCGTTGGCGAGAGTCGTGCTCTGCTTACTCGCGTAAATCAATCCTTTACCGACGATCGTGCCCGCGCTCGCGCCCAGCGAACCCCAGTCCTGGTTCTGGACTGCGCTACCGCCGGAGTACAAGCTCTTTACCACCGTCATAAGGTCTGAAGCACCATTAAGCCATGACATCCGGGAGGTCCCTTCGCGCTAGCGCATTCGTGCACCCGAGCCGCGCACTGAGGGGAGCGTAGCAGCGTTCGAACGAGCCTGCATGGCGGGAATGTCAGGTGCGGCAACAGATTTGGGAGCAGTGCGCCAATGGTTGGCCGTAGCGTGGCGTGCGGGTGACAGGGCGGCAAATTGTGGTAGAACACGGTGCTCGAACACCCAGATGTGATCTGGCCGAGAACTAAAACGGCAACGGGCTTGCCCGCAGGTTATTGATCGAAGCATTCGATGCCCGCAAGAATTGGCCCGTGGTGAGCACTACCGCGATCGTCCGGGAGCTGGCCGGCTGGTGCTGGTCGCTGGCCGTCCTCGAAACCTGAGCACCGGCCCGATATTTGTCCGAACTGAACCCTGACTGCGGCAGCGCCTGGGCGCGACCCGCGAACGCCCTATGAGCAATCGCGTTGTCCGGCAACGTGACACCCGCATCGACAATCATCGACACGCTCGCCCGGCAAGGTTTGACCCGGCCAACGGAAGCGGACGCCACGACGATGGTCATGGCGTCCGCTTCCGCCTGCTATTGCCGAATGGATCTATGTACCAGGGCGGCGCTGTTTAAGTCAGCGGATTTCGGCGTGCCTAGAGCGGATTTGCCGGGGTCCGGATTAGGCCGATGGAGCCACCCTCGAATGAGCAGACCAGGCGCGGTCTGGACATACGCGCCGAGGCACCCCCGGTTCGCAACGCCAACGGCTATTCCAAAGATCAGTTCCGCATCGACCTGACTGACGGCACTCTCACCTGCCCGGCCGATCACAGCGTGGCCATCGGCACCGGGCGGCGTCAGCAGACAGCTCGCTTCGGTTGGTTGTGCGGGTCGTGTCCGCTGCGGGCGCAATGCACCAATGCCCGCCGCGGCGGGGTCATCACCAGTCATGCCGATGAAGCCGCTCTGCAGCACGCCAGGGCCCGCCAACGCGATCCAGGCTCGCAGGCCGATTACCGGGAGTATCGGCCGGTCGTGACGCAAGATCAGTCACTTCACCCGCCGCCCTTGGGGCAAAGCACGCTGTCGGGGAGAAAACGGATCCTGACCGACATCCTGGTAAGAGCGGGAGCCATCAGCCTCGCTCGATTGGCCGTCCTGGGCTTGCGTTTAGATGCCGTGTGCTGGCCATCGCCTGATCTACGCCCACCAGGCCAACAGGCCGCCTGGCGATCTCACTGGTATCAGCTGGCAAAAGCCCCTCCAACCGTCAAAGACCCCGAAACCGCGACATCCCCGCCCTGCCGGGGGGCACTACGTCAGCGCCGTCGTAGATCGGCAGTTGGGTGAGGACCGGCGTGACTGGCCACCCGGTGGTGGTACGCCAAATATCAGGGCTTGATCCGGATCTGCCCCGGCGACCACAACCCGCTGCGCGTCGCCTCGCCCAGATCCAGCCGCGCCGGCGGCGCGTCGACCAGGGTGTCGAACTTGCGCAGCGAGCCCCAGTCGCGGGCCCAGTCCCGCGACAGGTAGGTGGCCATGACGTGGGCGCGCAGCAGCAGGTCGGTGATGCCGAGCAGGCCGCCGTTGACGCCGTCCTCCCAGGTGTCGGTGTCCAGCTTCTTGGCCGAATAGTCCGGCGTGATGCGGAACCGCGGAATCTCGGTGACGCCGTTGGTGTGCAGCATCGGCTGCTGGCACGGGAAGGCCAACCCGACCGCCCAGTCCAGCAGCACCGGCTGCGTCGAGCCGACATACTCCTGCAGCGAGCGCAGCTCGGGCACCCGCGGCGGCGTCACCGCGATCCAGTCTTCCGGCGTCAGCGACAGATCCTCGGCCACCACCCGGACCGCCACGGCGTCGGCGGGCATCTTGTCCCGGGCGAAGCGCAGGTTGCGCCACGCCTTGGGCTGCTCGCCGTACAGGTCGTCCGGCACCATCCGCCCGGCAGGTACCAGGGCGCCGGATCCGGGCCGCGCGTATTCCAGGACGACGGTCTGGCCGCTGGTGTAGTGGTGCAGGACGCTGTTGCCGGCGATCTTGCCGGCTGCGGTGATGACGACCAGCGGATGCCCGTCATCGGGCTTGGGCAGCTGGTACCAAGCCGACGCCAGCCGGCTCTGCTGCTGGGCGCCCGTCGTATAGGTTCCGGCCAGCGGCACCCGCGCCGGGTCGAGCTGGTAGGGCAGCGGCACGGTTGAGCCGTTGATTCCGGGTGTCTTCAGTTTGGTGGGCGCGTCCCAGTCGTAGTCGGTGCCGGGTTGGTTCGGCTTCATCACCATGGCTTCGGCGACGGTGTGCTCGGGCACGCCGTTAGGGGAGAAGCCGACCGGATCGCTGCCGCCCAGCGGGCCCAGCGGTCCGTAGTTACCGGGCAGCGGCGTCATGAAGCCCGCGTTCGTGTCCGGTTCGACGAGCACGTCGTCGGCCAGGCCGCAACCGCCGGTGAATGCCCGCAGATTCGACCAGCCGTTGGAGTAGGTCGGGTACTGCCGCACGATGCCGATGCCCATCGAGGCGACGAACACCAGCGCCATGAAGCCGGCCGCCAGCGACACCGGGGCAGCGGTGAGCCAGCGGGCCACCCGACCCTCGCCGCTGCCCCGGGGTGCGAAGTGCAGCCAGGCCGCATAAACGGCCGCCAGCACGAACAGCGCGAAAAACACTGTGCTGACCGTGATTCCGCCGACCTTGGGCATGGTGCTGTTGAACGGCACGCCGTAGCTCGACACATACCACCACCCGTTGGTGGTGGCAAAACACAGCGCCACCACGAAGAACACCGCAGCCAGGAATGCCATCCGGTTACGCGACCAGCGCAACACCGCAGGCGACACCAATACCGTCGTCAACGCTGCCATCGCCGCGCCCACCGCAGCGAACAAACCGAAGTGGTGCACCCACTTGGTCGGGGCGAACATCAGGAAGAACATGGTGCCGAAGATGACGCCCATCAGCCGCCACGCCGGACCTCGCGCCACACCTGGCACCCGCTTGCGCCGCAGCATGATGAACACCGCGGTGAACAGGCACAGCGCGGCGATCAGGAAGCCGAACCGGCGCGACAGCGAGCCGTCGACAGTGGGCAGGAACAGGTAGTAGTAGCGCAGGTTCTCGGTGTACCAGGCTTGGCTCGGGCCGATCTTGCTGCGGACCCGGGTGGCCTCCAGCACCGTCGACAAGGTCTGGTCGGCGAAAACGACGGTCAGGATCACGGTGCCCGCGGCCAGCAACGGCGCCAGCAGCGGCAGGGTGCCCACCATGCGGCGGCGTTTCACCAGGATTCGCAGGATCGGACGACCACCGGCCACCAGCGCGGCCACCGCGATCAGCCCGGTCGGCTGCACACCCAGGGTGAACGCCGCGGTGATGATCGCCAGCGCGGCCGGCGTCAGGCGGCTGTACCGCATCGAGCGCTCGATCAGCACATAGGTGACCAGCGATCCGACCGCGATGATGCCTTCGGGGCGCAGCCCGTTGTTGAACGGCATCCAGGCGGTCAGCAGCACCATCGCCGCCGCCCAGTTGGCCGGTCTACTGGCGGCCACCGCCGGCCCCAACCGGGGCAGCACCTCACGAGAGAGCAGTAGCCAGCAGACCAACCCGGCGACCAGGTCCGGCAGCCGCATCCAGATGCTGGCGTCGCTGACGTGGGTCATCAGCGCCAGCAGGTTGTAGTACCACCCGAACGGGTCTTCCGGGCTGCCGAACCAGCGGAAGTAATTGGACATGTAACCGGCGTGGTCGGCGACGCGCGCCATGCCGAGGATGTAGCCGTCGTCCGAGGAGTTGGCGCCCATCACATGCCAGAGCAGGAAGGCGAAGATCACCACGCCGTCGAGCAGCGTGAAGGTGCGCCAGTTCGCCGGAATCCAGCGGCGCATGCGGTGGCCGTCGAGCTGGTCGAGCCGCCACAGGGCGATCAGCGCGACGATGGTGGCCACGATCGCGCCGACCATCGCCAGCAGCTTCAGGGTGGTCGGGGTGCTGGAAAAGCGGGTGTCGATGGTTGCCGACAAGCTCAGCTGGGGCGGCGCCGGGCCGGTCAGGTCGGTGAACACGCCGACGATCTGCGGCCGCAGGTTCGGGTCCGGGAAGCCGCTGCGCAGCGGCGCGCCACGGGGATCCTTCAAGCCGATGAACTCCGCGAACGTGCCGGCATGCGTCGAGCTGATGTCGATGCGCTCACACTGGGGCGACCGCATCAGGTCGCGCGGCACCGACAGGATCACGACATTGCGGTCGGTGACGTCCACCCGCTGCGCGCTGACCACGACGAACAGCGCGTTGAGGTTAGCGTCCTTACCCTGCTTGGGCGCGGTGCCCAGGATGACGCCGCCGCCCGGCGGCATGTCGCGCTCGATGCTGCACGGCACCGAAGCTTTGAAGTCGACCGGCGTGAGCGAGATCAGCGGCGACGTCACACTGTTGAGCTGGCCGTTCTGCGGCCAGTTGAGCATCGCGGTGGTTTGCACGACCGGCAGCAGCGGCGTGGCGACCGACAACACGAACCCGATCAGTCCGGCAATCGTCGCGACCCACCGGGTCACCTTTGTGTCGCGAGCAGACACAGAAGCACCCGAATTCGCACCATTAAGGGGGCTTTTGCGTCTGCTCGCGCTGAGGGTCATGGGAGAGCCCTAATCGGTCCTTGCCGGCTCCAGCCGGGCACTGTGATCGCACCTTGCACGACGGCGGCTTCGGGTGCCTGGTCGGCAGGCACCAGCCGGTGATACTGCTCGACCGAGCCCCAGTCGCGGTACCAGTCGCCGCTGAGATACGTCGAGATGGTCGACGTCCACAACAGTCCCTGGGTGAACATGAACGGTCCGCCGGTCGACGCGGCCTGCCACAGGTTCGATGACACGGCGGTCTGCTTGTGGTCGGGCAGGATGCGGTATTCCGGCAGCTCCGCGATCCCCAGGTGCTCGGAGAACGGGCGCTGGCACGGGAAGTTCGCGGCCGTCGCAATGTCCATCAGCACCGGGGTCTGCGATCCGATGAGCCGCTGCAACGGCTCCAGTTCCGGCACCCGCGGCGGCGTGAACGCGAACCACTGCTCGGAGCTCAGGTTCGGGTCGTAGGCGACGATGCGGGCCACGTTGGCTTCCGGTGGGGCCCAGGCGAACGGGAACCGCAGGTTGCGCCAGGCCGGCTGCGGCCCCAGGTCGATCGGGAACACTTCACCCAGCGGCTGGGTGCTGCCGTCGGGCTTGGCGATGCCCCACTGCAGCTTCAGCGACTGGCCGTACATGAAGTCGCCGTCCTCTTTGTAGGACCAGATGGCGCCGGCAGCCGAGACCACCACCAGCGGGCGATCCGCGCGACGCGGCGGCAGCTGATACCAGGCCGAGGTGGCTCGTGCGGCGAGGGTGTTCTCGCCGTAGCTGCCCATCACCG
Organism: Mycobacterium gordonae; assembly: GCF_017086405.1. Classification (NCBI taxonomy): domain Bacteria; kingdom Bacillati; phylum Actinomycetota; class Actinomycetes; order Mycobacteriales; family Mycobacteriaceae; genus Mycobacterium; species Mycobacterium camsae. The sequence continues at coordinate 6,936,410 of NZ_CP070973.1, read as the reverse complement.
GTGTGCGTGCGGGGTCGAGCCCGAACGGCAGTGCCGCGTGCGAGCCGTTGACGCCGACCGGGCCCTTGCCGCCGGCGGTACCCGCTGAGTCGGTGATGGCGGCGTTGGGTTTGTTGGGCGAGGCGTCGGAGTTGACGACGCCGGGCTTGCTCACCACCGGGTCGGACTTCAGGTCCTCACCGACGCCCTCGGGTTTGAAGCCCACCGGGTTGACGCCGCCGAGCGGGCCGTCGGGTCCGAACTCCTGCCCCGGAACCGGTTGCAGCATCCCCGCGTTGGAGTCGGGTTCGGCAAGCACGTCATCGGCCATGGCGCAGCTGGTCGGCGACGTGACGGCGGCCAGGTTGGCCTTGGCGGTGGTGTAGAGCGGGTAGCGGAACGCCGCGCCCTTGGCCAGCGAACCGACCTCGCCCGCGACCATGATCACCGCCACCACCAGCAACGGGGTGGACGCCAGCACCCGGTTGCGCCGATTGTTCTTGACCTCGGTGTGGCCTGCGTAGTCCATCCGGAAGTGGTACCAAGCCGCCAGTAGCCCGGTGAGGATCGACAGAGTCAGGAACATCGACGTCACGGGATGGCTGGCGATGACGGGCTGGATGTCATACCACGGGACGCCGTAGTTGCCGACGTAGAACCAGCCGTTGATGCCGGAAGTCGCCCAGGCCAGCACGAACAGCAGTGCGGTGACGTATAGCGCCAGGTTGCGCCGGCTGTGCAGGCCGATCCGCGCGACGGTGAAGGCGGTCAGGCCACCCAGCGCGCCGGCCAACGCGGCGAAGGCGCCGAACTGGATGGCCCACTTGGTGGGAGTGAACGTCAGCAGTAACAGGGCGATGGCGGTGGTGCCGACCAGCCGCCACGCCGGCCCGGTGGCTAGCCCGGCCACCCGGCCGCGGCGTAGCAGCACGAACAGCATCCCGAACATGCACAGCAGCAGCACCAGCACCGCGAACCGGCGCGACATCGAGCCGTCGGCGTTGCTCTCCACGGTGAGGAAGTAGTAGCGCAGGAAGTCCTGGTACCAGGCGATCGTCGGGCCGACCTTGTACTTGATCCGCGCCGACTCGGCGGCGGTGGCCAACGTCTGGCTGTGGAACACCACAACGGTGATCAGCGACAACGACGCCGCCAGGGTGATCATCGGCGCCAGCCGGCCATCGGTGGCGCGTCGGCGCCGGATCGTCTGGGCAATCGCGCGGGCACCGGTCAGCAGCGGGGCCACCGCGATCAGCCCCTGCGGCGCCAACGTCACGGTGAACATGGCGACGATGATCGCGACGGCGGCCGGAGCCAGTCGGCCCAGCGCAATCGACCGCTCCACCAGCAGCCAGGTGAGGATGACGCCGAGGGCGATCAACGGCTCCGGCCGCAGCCCGTTGTTGAACGGGATCCAGGCGGCGACGAACACCGCCCCGGCCGTCCACACCGCCACCCGGTTGGCCCCCAGCCCGCCGCGCGCCGGGCCCAGTCGGCGCAGCACGCAGTGGCTGATCAGCAACCAGCAGGCGATGGCGGCCAGCGTTGCCGGAAGCCGCATCCAGACGCCTGCGCTGCTGACAGCGGCCATCCTCGAGAGCACGCTGAAGTACCAGTCGAACGGCGCGTCGGTGGTGCCGAAGTAGCGGTAGTAGTCGACGGTGTAGCCGGCCTTCGGGGCCACCCGGGCGATGGTCAGGTTGTAGCCGTCATCCGACGTCGTGGCGCCGATCATGTGCCAGAGCACTAGGGTCCCGATCACCACGACGTCGGCGAGCCAGGTGGCCAGACCCGCCCTGAACTTCGGCACCTGGGGACGCCACGTGCGCAGCGTCTCACCGCGGCTCAAGCGGTCCAGTGCCGCCAGGGCCGCGATGGCACTGAGCACCGCGAGGGCGCCCAGCACCATCGCCAGCGTCTTCAGGGCGGTGGGCTGCAGGATAAAGCGGGTATCGACGTCGACTTTCGCGGAAAGTCCCGGCTGTGCGGGCACCTTCAGATCCGTGAAAATGCCGCCGACCTGGGGCTTCTTCTCGGGGTCGAGCCTTCCGGCGGCGCCCGGGATGCCGGCGAACTCCGCTCCGGCGCCGCCGGCGTCGGCCCAGGCGTGCAGGACGGTGCAGCCGCCGGCCGCGATCTGGGCGCGGGGGGCCACCGCGGCCACGGTGTCGCGGAACGCGACGACGACGGAATCCTTGTTCGCCCGGACGAACAGACCGTGCTTGCCGGTCTGGAACCCGTCGGTGGGCAGCGTCGAGACCACCAGCCCGCCGCTGGCGGGCAGGGTGGCGATGGCCGAGCAGGGTATGGAGATGTCGAGGTCGCGCGGCGCGCCCGACACCAATGGCGCCGTGATCTGGCTGATGTTGCCGTCCGGGGTGGTGCCTTGCGGCCACAGGATGGTCGCCGTGGTCTGTCGTACCGGAAGCAGCGGGACCAGCAGGCACAGCACCAGGCCGGCGATGCCGGAGACGACGGCTACTAGCCGGGCGATCCGATGGGATCGCTCATTACCGTCGGGGGACACGAGGCTCGATCGTAGGCGACGTTACTGAGTCCGTTGAGGACGCGGGGCCGCGCTGCAGCCCGAAGCGGGGTGCGCAACCCGTCCCGCGTGGCCCAGTCGGAGTCAGGAACCCCCGGTGCCCCCGACACCACCGGACCCGCCTGAGCCGCCGGCGCCTCCATTGGCAGCGCCGGGTCCTCCACCGGCGCTGCCGGGGTTTCCGGTGCCGCCGTTTCCGCCCGTGCCGCCGGTGCCGCCGGTACCGCCAGGTCCGCCGGGGCCGCCGACTGCGCCGGCGCCACCGGCCGAACCGCCGGTTCCGCCCACGCCGCCGGTGCCGCCGGTGCCGCCGTCACCGCTGCCCAGGACGAGGCCGCCGGATCCACCAAGTCCGCCCGACCCACCAGCGCCGCCCGTGTTGCTGGCAGTGCCGCCGGTGCTGGTGCCGCCGGTTCCGCCCTGCCCGCCGGGGCCGCCGGTCCCGCCGGTGCCACTGGTGAGAATGAGGCCTCCGGTGCCTCCTATTCCGCCGGCGCCGCCATTACCGCCCGTTTCGGCGGCGTCGCCGCTGCCACCGGCGCCGCCGTCGCCGCCCATCCCGCCGACGCCACCCTGGCCGCCGTTACTGCCGGCCCCGCCGGCGCCGCCCACGCCGCCCGTGCCGCCCGCGCCGCCGGTGGGACTGACGACGGTGCCGCCGGTGCCGGCGGTGCCGGCCGCACCGCCGTTCCCACCCGTGCCGCCGCTGCCGCCGGTGTTGCCGTCGCCGCCGCCACCGCCGGCACCGCCGGTTCCGCCAGCGCCGCTGGCGCCATTGGTACCACCGACGCCGGAGGCGCCGCCGGTGCCGCCGCCACCGCCAGCTCCGCCGTTTCCGCCGGTGGCGCCGGTGCCACTCGGCGCATTGAGTCCGGTGCCGCCGGTGCCGCCGGTGCCGCCGGTGCCGCCCGTTCCGCCGCTACCCCAGGTGGTCGCGCCGGCGCCCCCGGCGCCGCCGGAGCCGCCCAGGCCACCGGCCCCGCCTCCGGTTGAGGTGGAGCCGACGGGGAAGCCGCCCGCACCTCCGGCTCCACCGGTGCCGCCTGTGCCGCCGTCGCCACCGGTGCCGTTGCCGCCGTCGCCGCCATTTCCGCCGCTTCCACCGGCACCGCCGGCATTACCCTCATCGCCCGGGTTGACGGCGGCTGCGGCGCTCCCGGCACCGCCGGTGCCGCCGTCGCCACCGGTGCCGTTGCCGCCCGCGATCGCCCCGGCACCGGAAAGTCCGGCGGCACCGCCATCGCCGCCGTCGCCGCCGACGTTGCCACCGCCACCGGTGTCGTTGCCGCCAGTGCCGCCATTCCCGCCGCCCCCACCATTGCCGGCGTTGCCGCCGACGCTGCCCGCCCCGGTCGCGTCGCCGCCGTCGCCGCCCTTGCCGCCGGCACCGCCGGCGTGGCCGATGCTGCCAGCCGCGCCGGTGTTGCCGGCGCCGCCGGTTCCGCCCGTCCCGCCGCCGCCGCCAGTTCCGCCCATTCCCGAAACTGCGCCCGTGCCGGCTACTCCGGCCGCGCCGCCCTTGCCGCCGTCACCGCCGGCGGCGCCGACCCCGCTACCGGCGCCGCCGGTACCGCCGTCACCGCCTTGACCGCCGCTGCCGGCATTTCCGCCGGTGCCCGTCGGGCCGCCGCTACCGCCATCTCCGCCTCTGCCGCCGGCGCCGCCGCCGTCGCCGTCGATGCCTACGTTGCCGGGGTTGCCCTTGCCGCCGTTGCCGCCGTTGCCGCCGTCGCCGCCAACTCCACCGGTGCCTGCGAAGGCGCCGGCGCCGGGGGTTCCTGCCGAGCCTCCGGCACCGCCGGCGCCGCCGGAAGGTGCCGATGTCCCGCCGATGCCGGTGTCGGTTCCGCCGTGGCCACCGTCGCCGCCGGCACCACCGCCACCCGCGTTGCCACCGGCGCCCTGGCTGCCGCCGGTGCCTCCGGTTCCGGAAGCACCGCCGGTGCCGCCGCTGCCGCCGACCCCCCCGATACCACCGGCCCCGCCGGTGCCGCTGCTGAGGCCGTCGCCGCCGTTGCCCCCGGCGCCGGCCGCTCCACCGGCTCCGCCGGTGCCGCCCGTGCCGTTGATTCCACCGGCCCCGGAGCTACCGCCGGCGCCCCCGGTGCCACCCCATCCGCCATTGAAGCCATTGAAGCCGTTGACGCCCGGTCCTCCCTTGGCGCCCGCATCACCTGCCCCACCCGCTCCGCCGGTCCCGCCGCTACCACCGTTGCCCGTGTTGCCCGCGGCGGGACCCGGTAATCCGGGGCTGCTGCCAAGGCCGGCGGCGCCGCCGCTGCCGCCGGCGCCGCCCGCACCGCCCGTGCCGCCGGTGCCACCCGCTACGCCGAAACCGGTGCCGTCGCCCCCGGCGCCTCCGGCACCACCGGCACCACCTTCGCCGCCGCCGCCGCCCTGTCCGCCGAAGCCGACCAGCGCTTGGTTGGCGCCCCCGGCGCCGCCGGCGCCGCCGGCGCCGCCGGCCAAGCCGGAACCGCCGGTGGCGCCGGGGGCACCCGCGGCGCCTGTGTCACCGGCGCCGCCGGGCCCACCTGCCCCGCCGGCCCCACCAAATCCGCCCGGCGCCAGGTTGGTGCCACCGGCGCCGCCCGCTCCGCCGGTCCCGCCGGCCACGCCCAAGCCCACACCAGAGCCGCCGGCCCCGCCGCTTCCGCCGGCTCCGCTGAGGCCGCCGAAAACTCCGCTGCTGCCGCCAGGGCCGCCTACCCCGCCGGCTGAACCGCCGACGGCTCCGGGGCCGCCGGCCCCGCCGGCCCCGCCATTACCGAGACAGAGGCCCCCGTTGCCGCCGGCCCCCCGGCGCCGCCGACGCCGGCAAGACCGACTCCGCCCGCTCCGCCGGCCCCGCCATTGCCGAACAAGCCCGCAGAGCCACCCGCCCCGCCCTTGCCGCCGGGCGCACCTGAACCGCCGTTGCCGCCGTTGCCGCTCAGCCAGCCGCCGGCGCCCCCGTTCTGCCCGGTGCCCGCCGCCCCGTTCGCTCCGTCACCGATCAGCGGTCGCCCCGTCGCAACCTGGCTCGGCGTGTTGATGACGCCGAGCACGTTCTGCTGGAGCGTCTGCAGCATCGAAACATTGGCGGCCTCAGCGCTGGCGTATCCCACCGCCCCTGCGCGTAACGCCTGCGCAAACTCGTCGTGCCACAGCGTCGTTTGGGAAACCAGCGCATGGTATTCCTGCCCGTAGCTACCGAGTACCTGTGCGATAACGGTCGACACGTCATCGGCTGCGGCGGCGACAATTTCCGTCGTCGTACCCACCGCGGTGGCATTGGCCATCCTCATCGCCTCGGCGATTCCGCTCAGCTTCGCCGATGCTGCGGCCAGAACCTCCGGTGCTGCGCTCACGGTTGACGGCATCTGCGGGCTCCGATCGTTCGGGAGGGTAAGAGCGTGGAGAAATCGGCTAGATATGGCGAGCACGCTATTGCCGAGGCAAGAGGTCTCCAGTCGATTGTCAGATTTGTTGCCATCTTTGCCTCACGCGGTCCTGTCGCAGGCCGATCAGTTGCGACCGGCGGGACAGTTCATTCCACAACTTGTGATAGACGCCGTACGCGCGCCGAGTGCACGCTTCGGGAGAACCGATCTCCTGGCCGATGTGTGGGCGGAAGGGCGTGTCCGATGTCATTTCTGCAGGTGGTGCCTGAACTGGTGGCGAGTGCTGCCTCGGAGTTGGCGGGCGTTGGTTCTGCGGTTCGCGAGGCTGGCGCCGCCGCCGCCCTGCCCACCGCTGCCTTGGCGGCCGCCGGCGCCGATGAGGTGTCGGCGGCAGTTGCGAGCCTATTCGGCAGCTATGCCGGTGACTTCCAAACCGTCCATGCCCATGCCGCGGAGTATCACCAGCGGCTGGTGCGCGAACTCGCGGCCGCCGGCGCTGCCTACGGGGCCGCCGAGGCGCAAAACTTCGGGCTGTTGCAAGCCGCGGAGCGCGACGTGCTCAATCTGGTCAACTTCCCGACCCAGGCACTGCTGGGCCGCCCGCTGGTCGGCGACGGTGCGCATGCGACCGTCCCAGGACAGGCGGGCGGGGCCGGTGGACTGCTCATGGGCAATGGTGGCAACGGGGCGCCGGGAACGGCTGGAATCGCCGGGGGCGCCGGTGGGGCGGCCGGGTTGATCGGTAACGGCGGGGCCGGCGGCGCTGGCGGTGACGGCGCAACAGGCGGTTCCGGCGGGACGGGCGGCTGGCTGTGGGGTGCCGGCGGAGCGGGCGGCACCGGTGGCGCCGGCGTTGGTGAGGCTAACGCCGGCGGGCTTGGTGGCAACGGCGGCAACGCGGGAGTGTTTGGTCGGGGCGGCCTCGGCGGTGCCGGCGGGCGCGGCGGAACTGGTTTCGTCGGCGCTGCGGGCGGTGCAGGGGGCCCTGGCGGTCCCGGCGGAACCGGCGGCGCCGGTGGGACCGGTGGCCTGCTGTGGGGTGACGGCGGTGCCGGTGGAACCGGCGGGCTCGGCGGCACCGGCGGGTACGGCGGGCAGGGTCTCACTGCCGCCGAACCGGCTGGACTTGGAGGGGCCGGCGGCGACGGTGGCGAAGGCGGCGGCGGCGGACACGGCGGTCCCGGTGGCGCCGCCGGACCCTTCAACCTCGGGCAGCTGAGTGGCCAGCACGGGGCCGGCGGGGCCGGCGGTGCCGGTGGAGCGGGCGGGATCGCCGGGGACGGTGGCACCGGCGGCGCGGGCAGTTGGAGCGTCAAGAACGGGGTCGGCGGCCCGGGCGGCACTGGCGGAAACCCGGGCGCCGGCGGCGCCGGCGGGGCCGGCGGCCTCGGGGGTGCGGGTTCCAGCACCGGTTCGGCGGGGGCGAACGGGGCGACTCCCACCAGCGGCGGCGACGGCGGGAGCGGCGGAGCCGGCGCTGACGCGACTTCTCCTGGCGGCACGGGGGGCACCGGCGGCGCCGGTGGCGACGGCGGGCTGGTCGGCAATGGCGGCACCGGTGGTGCCGGCGGCAGCGGCGGAGTCGGCACCACGGGGGCCAACGGCGCTCCGGCAGGGGTTGGGGGATCGGTAGGTGCCGCCGGAGGCAACGGCGACATCGGCGGTGCGGGCGGCACCGGTGGCGCGGGCGGCGTCGGCGGCGCCGGAGGGGCTCACGCGGGTAAGGGAGGTGCCGGTGGTGTCGGTGGCACGGGCGGGACGGGCGGAGCCGGCGGCAGTGGGGCCGACGGTGGCCAGTCCTATCTCTCCTCTGGCAACGCAGGTGGGCGTGGCGGGGATGGCGGCGCCGGCGGCACCGGCGGTACGGGCGGGGTCGGGGGTGCGGGGGGTACCGCCACCCACGGCGAAGCCGGCGAGCAAGGCACGGGCGGGGCCGGTGGAACCGGTGGAGCCGGCGGCATTGCCGGCGACGGCGGCCCTGGAACCAGGGGCCGTTGGAGTACCACCAATGGCGTCGGGGGTACTGGCGGCGACGGCGGCGACCCGGGCATCGGCGGGGCCGGCGGCGCTGGCGGGGCCGGTTCGAGCAACGGAACGACGGGTGCGTCCGGCGCCACCCCCACCAGCGGTGGCAACGGCGGCGCCGGCGGCCCTGGTGCTGACGCCGATGACCAGCGCGCCCCGGGGGTCACCCCCGACAGCACCGGGGGCACCGGGGGAACCGGAGGCAAGGGCGGCCTCGTCGGCAACGGCGGCCAGGGCGGCACCGGCGGCAAGGGCCGAACCGGTAGCACCGGCGCCAAGGGCGTCGAGTACGTCGGCTATTACGCGGGCCAAGATGGCGGCGATGGTGACGCCGGCGGCACTGGCGGTTCGGGTGGTGCCGGCGGCGCCGGAGGCGCCGGCGGGGCTCTCGCCGGCAACGGTGGCATGGGTGGCACGGGTGGCACGGGTGGCACCGGCGGTGCCGGCGGCGCCGGCGGCCGCGGGGACGACGCCTCTGCTGATCTGCTTCGTCCGTACGCGCTACACGGTGGCGACGGTGGCGACGGCGGGGCAGGCGGCGGCGGAGGTATCGGCGGCGCTGGCGGCGCGGGGGGTAATGCGACGCGGGGCAACCCGGGGGTTCAAGGCATCGGGGGGGACGGCGGCACCGGAGGATCGGGCGGGGCGCCTGGTGACGGTGGCCGCGGTAGCGACGGCACCGGCTTCAACCTCACTCCCGACTACAACGGGAACGGTGGTGACGGCGGCGACGGCGGTAACGCCGGGGCGAGCGGGCCTGGCGGGATAGGCGGCGCCGGCTCCATACCGGGGGCGTCGGGCCGCGCCGGTGACACCCTGCACCCGGGCGGTCGGGGCGGGGATGGCGGCACCGCCCTCTACCAGGAATGGGGGCCGCCCGTTACGGGCGGCAATGGCGGCAACGGCGGTGCCGGGGGCAGCGGTAGGTACGGCGCGGCTGGAGGCGCGGGTGGCGACGGCGGTGCCGGCTCGATCGCCAGTCTGCCGGATAACTTCCCGGTCTCGTCCGGGGGGCGCGGCGGCGCCGGTGGTGCCGGCGGCGTCGGGGAGATTCGCGGCGGGACCGGAGGGGCGGGGGGTAGTGGTGGAGTCGGAGGGGTCGGCCTTGTCGACATTGATGGCGGTGCCGGGGTGCCGGCGGGCCCGGGGGGGCCGGCGGGACTGGAAACCTCGGCGGCAGCGGAGGCAACGGAGGTGACGGCGGGGATGGCGGCGACAGCGCCGGGCGAACCGGCGGCGACGGCGGCCAGGGTGGCGATGGCGGTTCCGGCGGTGCGGGCACATCCGGGCCGGGCGCCAGCGGATTCTCCGGGAGCCCCGGCAGATCCGGGAGTCCCTTCGGCGCCGGCGGGGCTGGTGGAGATGGCGGCGTAGGCGGCGGCAATCAAGGTGGCGGGCTCGTCTAGGGCCGTTTTCCGGACCACTTAATCAGGTGTCGCCGGGGTGCCACGCCCGCACACGACTCGTCGTGCCACAGCGCCGGCTGGGCGGCCGGCGTCCGACACACCTGCCCGTAGCCGCCGAGTAACCCCGCGAGTGAATGTCGACTCGTCATCGGCCCGGGCCGCTACATTTCCCGGTCATACTCGCAACGGCGTTGACCGATCGTTCCGGGGGTCCCACGAATTCGTCTGTTGTTGCTGCTAGCGGGGAATTGCCGGCCGCAATAATCGTTGCAGCCTCCGATGTGTTCCCCCGAACCGGGTGCGGAGGTCACAATTGGACCCATCGATATGGCCCGAGACGATTTCCCGGGAGGCTGGCAGCGCCATGACGAACTCGGCTCTCGGGTTTGGTGTGCTGGGACCGCTGCAGCTGTTGGTGAACGGCGACCCGGTATCGGTCGGCGCCGCCAAGCAGCGTGCGGTGCTGGCGGTGCTGTTGATCGATCGCAACCGCCCGGTGTCGGTCGACTCGCTGATCGACGCGGTGTGGGACGGCTCCCCGGTGCCCGCGGCACGCACGAGCATCCAGTCCCACATCTCCAATCTGCGCCGGCTGCTGCGCGACGGCGGCGCTGACCCGGTGCGGGTCCTGGCCAGCGCACCGCCGGGTTACCAGCTCAACGTCGCGGACACCGACTACGACCTGGGCCGCTTCGTCGCCGCCAAGGCCGCCGGGGTCGAGGCTGCGGCGGCGGGCCGGTTCGAGGAGGCCAGCAGCCACCTGTCCATCGCTCTGGCGGAATGGCGCGGCCCGGTCCTGGACGACCTCCGCGACTTCGATTTCGTCGCCCCGTTCGCCGCCAAGGTGCTCGAGGACAAGGTGGCCGCGCACAGCGCCCGGGCCGAGGCCGAAATCGCCTGCGGGCGTGCCGATGCCGTGATCGGTGAGCTGGAGGCGCTGGCCGCCGAGCATCCCTACCGCGAGCCCTTGTGGGCGCAGCTCATCACGGCCTACTACGTCACCGAGCGGCAATCCGACGCGCTGGGCGCCTACCGGCAGCTGAGGACGGCGCTGGCCGAGGGGTTGGGTATCGATCCCGGCCCGACCGTCAGCGCCCTGCATGAGCGCATCCTGCGCCAGGAGCCGATCGTCACTAAGCAGGCGGTCAAGAGCACCCGCAAGCGCAGCCGGATCGACACGAGGCCCACGCTGTCGACGGCGGTCACCGCGGCCCTATGCGACCGCTTCGGACATCGTTATCAGCTCAACGGGGCTACCACCCGGATCGGGCGGTTGGCCGACAACGACATCGTGCTCGACGACAACGATGTCAGCCGCCACCACGCGGTCATCGCCGATACCGGGTCGGGTTTTGTCATCACCGACCTGCGCTCGACGAACGGGGTCGAGGTCCGTGGTGAACTGATCCGGGGGAGCGCCGCGCTTGAGCACGGCGACAGTGTCTCCATCGGGGGTTGCGGGTTCGTCTTCGAGATTCGGCCCGCCTGACGGCGGAAGTCGCCCGTGCCTGGCGCGGTCAGCCGTGGCTGCCCACCGTACCGTCGATACCCACCCGGCCGGGGTCTCCGTCTAGGCCGGTCCGGCCGTTGCCGCCGCCGAGACCGCCACCGGCGCCACCGGGCCGCCGACACCGCCGTCCCCGCCACTGCCGCCGGCGCCGGCGGCGCCGCCCGCTCCGCCTGCACCGGTGCCCGACGGACCGACACCGCCGGGCGCGCCGTCGCCGCCGTTACCGCCTGCACCGCCACTGGCGCCATGACCGCCGTTACCGCCGTTACCTCCGAAGCCGGCCTCAATGTTCTCACCCAGGTTCGCTCCGCCTCTGCCGCCGAGCCCGCCGTTGCCCCCGTCGGCGCCAACGCCGCCCTTGCCTCCCGCGCCGCCGATGCCGCCGGCGCCCCCGGCGACATCGGTCAGATCGCCCACGGTGCCGGCATTGCCGCCCATGCCGCCAGTGCCGCCGGAGCCACCTATGCTGAGGGTCCGGCGGCGTCGCCGCCGTTGCCGCCACTGCCACCGTCTCCGCCGAAGACAAGCCGATGCTGTAACCGCCGTTGCCGCCGTTGCCGCCGTTGCCGCCGGCGCCGCCGGCACCGCCGGTGCCACCCGTGCCACCCATGCCACCGTTGCCGGCGAGAGCCCCGCCGGCACCACCCGAAACCGCCAGTGCCGCCGGCGTCACCATCGCCGCCATCTTGGCCCGCGTAATAGCCGACGTACTCGACGCCCTTGGCGCCGGTGCTACCGGTTGGCCCCTGCCGCCGGTGCCGCCCTGGCCGCCGTTGCCGACGAGGCCGCCCTTGCCTCCGGTTCCCCCGGTGCCCCCGGTGCTGTCGGGGGTGACCCCCGGGGCGCGCTGGTCATCGGCGTCGGCACCAGGGCCGCCGGCGCCGCCGTTGCCACCGCTGGTGGGGGTGGCGCCGGACGCACCCGTCGTTCCGTTGCTCGAACCGGCGGCACCCGCGGAGCTGTCAGCTCCGCGGGGACCGGCGCCGCCGCTTCCCCCCGCGCCGCCGGTGCCGCCGTCGCCCGCAGTGCCGATGTTGCCGTCGGTGCCGCTTGCCGCGCGGCCGCCCGCGCCGGCATGTCCACCGACACCGCCGTCGCCGCCGTCGCCGCCCCGCGAACCGGTGGTCGGGCCGGTGGCGCCATTGCCGCCTCGGCCGCCGGTGCCGCCGGTGCCCCCGCGTCCACCGTCGCCGCCGGTGCCGCCGGGGCTTCCGGGCGGGGTCCCGGGCGCGCCGATACCCCCGGTGCCGCCGCCGCCACCGGAACCGCCGGTGCCGCCGGTCCCGTTCATCCCGCCGGGGCCGGAGTTTCCGCCAGCCCCACCGTCACCGCCCGCGCCGCCCTCAAATCCTGGCGCAGCCGCGGCTGCCGAGCCTGCTGCCGCATTCGCGCCGGGCGCGCCGCATTGACTGCGCTCCACATTGTCAGTTGCGCGTTGGCCGACTCGGCGGTTGCGTAGGAGTTGGCGCCGCCGGCCAGCGCGGCAAGGAAGTCCCGGTGAAACACCGCGGCCTGGGCGCTCATCTGCTGATATGCCTCGCCGTGGGTGTTGCGCAGTCGCGATCACATCCAGTGAAGCTAAGGCGAATCCCATTGACGCACCCCTGTCCGGAAGACTTCTCACCGTGGCGCCGAGGCGTTGGCCGGCCTTCAGGAACTTCAGAACAGCCGCGGTCGCGAGTGCTTCCGGGCTGCCCGACGTCAACGGCATCGGATGGTTCCTCGACGCGAGTGCGGTTACGAGCGGTTGCTCTGGCTATCACCTTGGGGCACTGGACGCCGCGGGTCTCTCGGCCGACCAGCCGATTTGATGGATGAAATTGTCTCCCCCGGTTGGAGGAGGCCGCAGGCTAGCTCTTGCGCAGCGGCGCCGGATCCCACAATCCGCTGCGCGTCACGGTGCCCAGCTCCAGCCGGGCGGGCTTGGCGTCGGGGTAGAAGGGCGTCAGGCGCTGCAGCGCACCCCAGTCCCGGAACCAGTCGTCCTTGAGGTAGCTGGCCACGGTGGTCGACTGCGTCAGCAGTTCGGTGATGCCCAGCGGGCCGCCGCCGAGGTTGTCCATGACGGGGGAGTTGGCCTCGGCGCCGAACCGGTCGGGCAGGATGCGCCACTTGGGTGTCTCGTCGACACCGTTCTGATGGCCGAACGGCCGCTGGCAGGGGAATGCCAGCCCGACCAGCCAGTCCAGGAACACCGGATCCGCCGAACCCACCACATCCTGTAGCGTGCGCAGCCGCGGCACCCGCGGCGGAGTGAGCCCGATCCAGTGTTGCGGGGCCAGATCGTCGTCGTCGGCCACCAGGCGGATCTGGGTGGCGGAATCGGGGATCGCCGACAACGGCGCGCGCAGGTTGCGCCAGGCCGGTGCTGCCCCTACATCGGCGAATCCCATTGAGCCGCTGTGCTTTCCGGCCGCAGCCTCGTCGTCGGTGGCCCACTGCACCTGGACCTCGCGGGCGTCGAAGCGGCCTGCGGCCGTCACCACCAGCAGCGGCGTCTTGTGTCGCTCCTCCTTGGCCGGCAGTCGGTACCAGCCCGACCGCAACATTGCCGGCACCTGAATGCCGGCGCGCCAGCTGCCCAGCACCGGTGTGCGGGCCGGGTCCAGGTTGAACGGCAACCGGGCCCGGGAGCCGTTGATGCCCGGCGCGGCCGTGGTACCGCCTTCGGTGCCGGCCTCGGTGCCGGTGATCACCCCGTCGTCGTTGGCGAAGTTGCGGTCTCCGGGGCGCTCCATTACCGGGTCGGCGGAGACGTCAGCGGGAATTCCGTTGGGAGTGAACGCTTCCGAGAGCCCGGCGCCCAGCGCGTCGCCCACCGGCGCGGACACCGGCGCCAACATGCCGGCCTCGGGATCCAGTTCGACCAAAACGTCTTCGGCCAGCCCACACGTTTTTCCGGTCAAGGCTTGCAGGTTCGAGCGGCCCACTGACCAAGCCGGATACTGGAAGATCATCGCCTGGGTCAGCGACACGACCTCCATCAGAACCAACAACCACGTCGCAATCGCCAACGGAGACTGCAGGATTCGTGACAGTCGGACGCCAAACCGGGTGCGCGGTGGCCCGTCGTCATTGGTGGCGACGAAGTGGAACCACGCCGCGATCAACAACACGACGACCGTCAGCTCGAGCAGCGCCGTGGTGAGCGACCAGCGCCACTTGGGGAACGAATTAGACCACGGCACACCGAAATTGGACACATACCACCAGCCGTTGACGCTGGCGAAGGACATGGCCATCACGAACAGCACGACGGCGGCGAACACGGTGCGGTTGCGTCGGGATCGCATCGCGGCCCCGGTCACCGCCACCGCAGCCAGCGCACCCAGCGAACCGGCCAACCCGGCGAACACCCCGAAGTGATGTGTCCATTTGGTGGGCGTGAACATCATCGCCAGGAAAGAGATGATGGTGATGCCGATGATGCGGCGGCTCGGACCGGCCGCGGTGCCGGGAATTCGCCCCTTGCGCAAGGAGATTGCCACTGCGATCGCCAGCGCGAGGATCAGCGCCAGCACCGCGAACCGCCGCGCCACCGAGCCGTCCGGGCTGGGCATGAACAGTCGCTCGTAGCGGATGTGTTCGTCGAACCACTTGAGGCTGGGGCCGACTGCTTGCTTGAGCACGGTGGCCTGGGCTTCACCGGCGAATGTCTGGTCGCGGAAGATCAGGATGGTGGTGACGGTGGCGGCCGCCAGTATCGGCGATATCAGCGGCAACAGGCCGAACCGTTTCGATCGGCGGTGCAGGATGGTCCGCAGCGGCCCGATCGCCACCAGCAACGCACCGATCGAGGCGATGCCGGTCGGGCCGGAGAACAAGGTCAAAGCGCCCAGGATGCACGCCGCGGCCACCGGCAACAGCCGACTGGTCGCCACCGCGCGCTCCACCGAGCACCAGGTCAGCAGGATGCCCAGGGCGATGATCGGCTCCGGCCGCAGGCCGTTGTTCAGGGGCAGCCAGACCGCCAGGAACATCCCGGCCGCCGTCCACGCCGCGGCCCGGCTCTTCTTGACGGAATGGCCGAGCCGCGGGATCACCTCGCGGCTGATCACCCACCAACAGGTCAGCGCCATCAGCAGGGTGGGCAGCCGCATCCAGATGCTGGCAGTGGTGACATGGGCCCACATCGCCAGCAGGTCGTAGTACCAGCCGAACGGCGCCTCGGGGGTGCCGAACCAGCGGTAGTAGTTCGCCATGTAACCGGCGTGTTCGGACACCCGGGCCATGGTCAGGATGTAGCCGTCGTCGGAAGTGTTGGCGCCCACGAAGTGCCACCACACCAGCACGGCGATCACCAGTGCGTCCAGCCCGCCGATCGACCACCAGCGCGACGGTAGGAAACGGCGGTGCCGGGTGCCGTCGGCGGTGTCCAGGATGTGCAGTGCTACCAGGGAGGCGGCGGTCAGCAGCACCCCGAGGATCATTGCCGCCAGCTTCAGCGCCGTGGGGTCGCTGCTGTAGCGGGTGTCGACGGTCGCGGTGAGGCTCAGGCCGGGCGGGGTCGGTCCGGCCAGATCGGTGAACACCCCGACGATCTGGGGACGGAAGTCATAGCCGCTCTTCTCACCGCGCAGCGGCTCGCCGGGATGCTCGGTGGTCGGTCCCTGCTTGAGGCCGACGAATTCCGCGATGACCCGGTCCGCGTGCGCGGTGAACGTCAGGCGCTGACAGTCCGGGCCCAGGACCTGACTCATCGGCGCCGCCACCACCGGGACGTTGCGCACGATCAGTACCAGCTCGCCGTTGACCCGCTGCAACAGCAACCCGCGGTCGATTGCCTTGGGTGCCTGTTTGGGCACCGTCGACAACAGCACCGTCTTGCCGGCGTTCTGCGGTCCGTTGAGCCCCGCCGCGGCCTGACACGGGACGCTGATGTCCAGGTCGGTGGCCACGTAGCTGATCAGCGGCGCCTCGACGCTGCTGAAGGTGCCGTTCTGGGGCCAGTTGAGCTGGGCGGTGGTCTGGTTGACCGGCAACAGCGGGGTCGCCAGCGCCAGCACCGTCCCGAGCAGCCCGGCGACGACGGCAACAAGGCGAGCGATCCGGTAGTTTGCTCCCGCGTCGCTCACGGAGGTAGATGGTAGCCCGGCCTCGCGGCCTGGGTCTTCGCTGGCCATCAGGGGCCCGGCACCGGCTTACGGATGGCCACCACGAAGGGCCCGATGGTCTCGACGGCGAAACGCGGGTCGCTGAACAGGGCTGCCTTGAGGTCCACGGTGTAGCGACGGACGTTGGGCTGGTTGGGGTAGACGTCCTCGGCCAGTCGCAGTGTGTAGGTGTTGCCGGCGCCGCGGCGCATGATGAACACGGTGGGCGGCGGCCACGGCAGCTTGTCCAGTGCACCTATCAACTCGTCGGCGGTCTTCAGCTTCGACCAGCTCTCGATCTGGGCGGCGCGTTTGTCGAACTGGGCCAGCGGATTGGCGTAGTGCGACGTCAGGCCCTGAAAACCCCAGTACGGATAGAACGACAGGAAGCTGTAGTCGGCCGTCATCACGACCGTCTGATCGCGCGGTCTACCGGTGACCTTCGCGATGGCGGCGTCGACGGCCGGGTAGTACTTCTCCGCGCTGGGCGGTCGCCGGTCACCACGCTGTCCGTCACCGTCGGTGTCGGTGTAGGCGATCGTCAGGTCGGGTCGCAACACGTCGGGAATGTCCTGGCTGAACGCGATCGCTGCGGCCATCCCCAGCGCCGCGGCCACCGGCAGCACCGCCCGGCTGCGCCCGGCCAGGGCCTGAGCCGTCTCGACGAAGCCGAAAACCCCGGCCGCCACCAGGAGCACGCTCAGAGTGGGCTGTAACCGGAACGACAACAGTGTCGTGCGCGCCAAGGTGGTCAGCATCGACAGCAGCGACCACGCGTAGACCGCGAGCACGCCGATCGCCAGGCCGCCGGCCCGCACCGACGAACGCGCCCGCGTCACCAGCCACAGGGTGCCCAGCAGACAGCCCGCACCCAGCAGCGAGAACTGCAGCATGGGGAAGGTCAGTTCGGCCCCGTCGGCGGGCAGGTAGTGAAAGGCGCTGCCGCTGTTGCTGGTCGGCGAACTGAGCGTCCGGAGCAGATAAGGCAGCCAGGTGATCGACGCGATCGCGGCCGCGATCACTCCGATGACGACCAGCCGGCGCAGCGGGTCCGCAGCTGCCCGGACACCGCCGGAGCGCCACCGGGACACGGCGAGACTTAGGGCCATCAGCGTCACGGTGAAGGCGCTGTAGGCGACCAGCAGGGTGTACCAGGTCGCGGCGAAACCCAGGAAGACGCCGGCGCCGACGATAGCCGCCCAGCCCCCGCGCTCGCTCCCGGCGGGGAGGCGACCGGCGGCCCGCAGTCCCGACCACGTCAGCACGAACATCGGCGGCAGCAGCACGGTGATCATCGCGGCGTAGGGCTCCGGTGAGCTGTAGGCCAGCGTCACGGCGGCGGTCGCGATGGTCACCAGCAGCGCGTACTCGAAGCGGACCATCCGCGACCACAGCACCAGCGCGACGGCCACCGCGACGGTGATCGACGTGATCGCCCACGGCTTGAACATCTCCCACGCCGGCGTCCCGCTCAGCGCCGCCGCGCGTCCGCCGATCCAGAACCAGCCCGGTGGGTACAGCGGCGGCAGCCCGACATAGGTCATGTCGTGCAGCGCCGGGCTGTCGGTGAGCCGGGTCAGGTACTCGGTGCGGAACTGTTGGTCGACGGAGATGCCGAACAGGTACAGCTTGGTGGCGCCCAACGGCATGCCCAGTGTCACGACGGTGAAAGCGGAGAGGAACACCACCCCGCCCAGCTGTGCCAGTCGCCGCAGGCGTTTGCGGCGGTGCACCCAGCCGACGGCGAACAACCCGGCCAGGCAACCCACCTGACCGACCGTGGTCAGCGCGTGCAACTGGTTGGACGACGGGAAGGCGGGCCACTGCACCTGCGCTATTGCCATCAGGGACACCACGGCGACCACCACGGCAACGAAAGTCGCCGCGGCCATCTGGCCCAAGGTGGCCAGCGCGTTGCGCATGCTCAGATGGGCAGCTTGCGGAAGACGCTCCGCGGAATGTGACGCAACACCATCATCACGTAACGGAATGCTGTTGGCGCCCAAACCAATTCCTTACCTTTTGCCGACGCGGTCACCGCGAGATTGGCGACGTACTCCTTGTCGACGGTCAGCGGTGCTTCCTTGACATGGGCGCTCATCCTGGTTCGCACCTGGCCCGGGCGGATCACCAGCACCCGGACTCCGTACTCGCGCAGCGCCTCGGACAGGCCCAGGTAGAAGCCGTCGAGGCCGGCCTTGGTGGACCCGTAGACGAAGTTGGATCGGCGCACCCGCTCGCCGGCGACCGTGCTCATCGCGATGATCTGGCCGAACCCCTGGGCGCGCATCTTCTCGGCCAGCAGCACGCCCACCGATACCGCTGCGGTGTAGTTGATCTCGGCAATCTGCACGGCTTTGCGCTGGTTCTGCCAGAGTTCCTCGGCGTCACCCAGCAGGCCGAACGCGACGATCGCCACATCGATGTCGCCATTGCCGAAGCACTCGTCGATCACCTTGGGGTGGGTGTCGGGTTCCAGGGCGTCGAAGTCGACGAGTTCCACCGACCGGGCACCGGCGGCCTTCAGCTGCGCCACCGCGGCGTCGCGCCCCGGGTCTTCGGGCATGGCCGCCAGGACGATTCGTGCGGCCGCGTTCTGCAGGTAGCGCTCGCAGATGGCCAGCCCGATCTCGGAGGTCCCTCCGAGCAGCAGAATCGACTGGGGATTTCCTACGGCGTCAAGCACCATCTAGAGCAGCTCCAAGCGTCGGGCCATGTCGGAGGCGAACACCCCGGACGGATCGACCTTGCGGCGCAGGGCGATCCATTCGTCGATCCGCGGATACATGGCATGAAAGGTCTCCGCGTCGGTGCGGGAGTCTTTGGCGGTGTAGAGCCGGCCGCCGAATTGCAGCACCCGCCGATCGAGTTCGCTGACAAACTCGTTGAGGCCGGCCTTGATCGGGAAGTCGACGCAGATGTTCCAGCCCGGGATGGGAAAGCTCAGCGGGGCCTGATTGCCGGGTCCGAAGAGCTTGAACACGTTGAGGAACGAATAGTGGCCGCTGGCCTGGATGTCGCGGATGATCCGCTTGAACTCGTCGACGGCCTCGGTGGGCACCACGAACTGATACTGCAAGAAGCCGGCCGGGCCGTAGCCGCGGTTCCATTCCCCGAACATGTCCAGCGGGTGGTAGAACTGCGTCAAATTCTGGATTTTGTTCCGGTAGGTGCCGGATTTGCGGTACCAGAGTTCGCCGATCGGTCCGAACGTGTACTTGTTGGCCAGCCCGTTCGGAAAGATATCGGGAAACGTAAGCAGTTGGGGCGCATCAAATTTCAGCGGATTGCGGGCCAGCTTGTCGGGGAGCTGGTCAAGTGTGGCCAGTGAGCCGCGAGACACCGCCGCCCGGCCCAGCTTCGGCGGCGCGCTGATCGCGTCGAACCAGGCGCTGGAGTAGGTGTAGTTGGCTTCGCTGCCGTCGCTGTGCAGCGCGATCGTTTCGTCGAGGGTGGCGGTGACGTCGCCGTCGGCGATGAAGTAGGCCGTCTCCGTCGGCGTCATCTCGATGGTGGCACGCACGATGATCCCGGTCAGTCCGTTGCCGCCGACGGTGGCCCAGAACAGCTCGGCGTCGTCGCCGTCCGGCGTCACCCGCCGGATCTCGCCGCTGGCCAGCAGCAGGTCCAAGCTGCGGACGTGATTGCCGAAGCTGCCGGCGCTGTGGTGGTTCTTGCCGTGAATGTCGCAGCCGATGGCGCCACCGATGGTGACCTGGCGGGTGCCCGGCAGCACCGGTACCCACAGGCCCAGCGGCAGCGCCGCCTTCATCAGCTGATCCAGGTTGACGCCGCCGTCGACGTCGGCGAGCCGGGTCTCGGCGTTCAGCGAGTGGATCTTGTTCAGCGCGGACATGTCGATCACGAGGCCGCCGCCGTTTTGCGCGTTGTCGCCGTAGGACCGGCCCAGCCCGCGCGCGATCACGCCGCGGCCGTCGGACTCGCCCGCTCGGATCACCGCCTTCGCGATCACTTCGACGTCGGGGGTGCGCAGCACGTCGGCGACCGACGGCGCCGTTCGTCCCCACCCCGTCAGCCGGGTAGGCGTCGTGGTCATATCGTTGCTCGACATCGTCAAAGAGGGTACCGCGCGCCATCCCGCGCAGAAGCCGCCTCGTGACCGGGCACCCGTTTCGGGGCCCGCTTGGTGATCGCGGCGCGACACGCGACCGCCGCTGGCTCGGCGAGCATGCATTCTCCGCGTGGTGGGCAACTGTACCAAATCTAGCCGAGCGTTCGGTCTGCGCCGCCATATCAGGTCCGGTTGAATTAACTCTATGAATAAATTCCACGTCTGAAGAAGATTCAGTGATGAAGTTGGTTGAACGATCTGCGGATTTTGAATTGGATCTTCAGTATTGCTCGATGCGAGTTATGTCGCACCGAGCAGCTATCGGCTAAAGATGGGTTGAACTGCAGTGATAGAGCTCAATCCGCCAATCCACTGGCCGTATTCCGCAATTCGTGTATGTTGCGAAATGAAGCGCAATGAGCATGATGTGAGTGCGTCGGGACAATGATTGTCGACAAAAGGCGGAGGACCGCTGTCGCGCTCCCTCGGAGAGCAACTGATAAACCTTGGAAAGGAAGGTTAGGTTCTATGTCTTTTGTCGCGGTGGTTCCCGAGATTCTGCAGGCTGCGGCGCAGCAAGTGACGAGTCTGGGCGAGTCGCTGAGCGCGGCCAACACGTCCGCGGCAGCATCCACAACGGTAATCTTGGCTGCCGGCGCCGATGAGGTCTCGGAGGCTGTTGCTGAGCTGTTCAGCGTCCACGCCAGGCAGTATCAGATCTTGGGTCAGCAGGCCGAGGCGTTTCAGCGAACTTTTGTTGACGCGCTGAGCACTGCCAGCGCGGCCTATGCGGGCGCGGAAGCGGCCAATGTCGCACCGCTACAGGCGTTGGAGCAAAACCTGCTGGGTGTGATCAACGCCCCTGCCGAGGCGTTGCTGGGGCGACCGTTGATCGGCAACGGCGCCAACGGAACAGCGACGAATCCCAATGGCGGTGCAGGTGGGATCCTGTACGGCAACGGCGGAAACGGATTCTCTCAGACCACCGCCGGGGTCGCTGGTGGTGCCGGCGGCGCTGCGGGGCTGATCGGCAACGGTGGTGGCGGTGGTGCGGGCGGCGCCGGCGCGGTCGGCGGCGCCGGCGGGAACGCCATGTTGCTCGGCCGGGGCGGCAGCGGCGGTGCTGGCGGTGCGACAGCCCTGTCCACGGAAACCGGGGGTGTTGGCGGCCGCGGAGGCTCGGGAGGGTTGCTGTTCGGTGCCGGCGGCACCGGCGGCGCCGGTGGCGCCTCCGCGGATGGAACGGGTGGGGCCGGAGGCGCCGGCGGTATCGACCGCGGCCTGCTCGTCGGCGTCGGTGGGCAAGGCGGCGCCGGTGGGAACGGCAATGTTTCCGGGGGTGCAGGGGGCGCAGGGGGCGCCGCGCAAGGCATGCTATTCGGCCTGGGCGGAGCAGGCGGCGACGGCGGCGGCGCGTTGGGGTCCGCCTCCAACGGCGGTGCTGGCGGTGCCGGCGGCGATAGCTCCGCGTTCTTCGGCTACGCCCAGGGTGGTTCAGGCGGCCTTGGTGGCTTTGGCGTCAACACGAGCGGTTTGGGCGGCCAGGGCGGTATCGGTGCTTCGTTGATCGGCGTGGGTGTTGGTGGCTTCGGCGGCGCCGGCGGTGACTCCGGCAGCGGCGGCATGGGTGGTCAGGGGGCGGCGCTGGTAGGCCTCGGCATGGGCGGTGCAGGCGGCTCCGGCAGTTTCGACGGTGGCAATGGTGGCGGAGGCGGGCAGGGCGCTGCGCTCCTAGGCGTCGGCGTCGGAGGGGCAGGCGGTGCCGGCGGCGACTTCGGCGGCAATGGAGGTGCCGGCGGCGACGGTGGTGGTCTGCTGAGTTTCGGCGTCGGCGGTGACGGTGGTGATGCCGGCGCCGGCGACGGACCTGCCACCGGCGGCAATGGCGGCAACGCCGGAATTATCGTCGACGGCGCGCTGGCTCGGGCGTTCTTTGGCATCGGCGGCAACGGCGGCAATGGAGTCGGTGGTGGTGCCGGTGGCACCGGTGGCACCGGTGGCGTATTGGGCGGTGGCAGCGGGACCAACGGATCGTCGTGATGCGTTGAAGTTCGAGCCGACGGGTGGGACCTATCGCCCTTTTCACCGCGGCCGGCTCGCGAAGTCAGCGGATGCGGAAGATCACGGCTCGCTGCACGATGAAATTGATCACCGTCGCGGTGCCCTGCGCCACCACGAATGCGACGGGCACCGCCCAGCCCCGGTAATGCAGTAGTTCGAGGCACAGATGGTTCAGCCCGACCTGAACCGCGAAGGTGATGGCGTAGAGCGCCATCACCCCGATGAACCGCGCAGTGCTCGGTGACGCCTGGAACGTCCAGCGCCGGTTGATCAGGTACGCGGTAATGGTGCCGACGATGAAGCTGATGGCCTTAGCCAGGTCGACCTGTACGCCGAACGCCTTGTACAGGATCAGATAAAGCCCGAAGTCGACGACCGCCGAAAAAGATCCGGTGATGATGAAGCGCATCGCCTGCGTCGTCAGATGCAGATGCTGGTGCTGTCCTGGGTGTTCGGCATCTGGCTCCGGCGGCGGGATCATCGAGTCGGAGTCTAGGTGGGCAGCTTCACCGAGAGCAGCTCGACCTGGCTGGGACCTTGCGGCGTGGAGTAGGTCACGGTGTCGCCCGCCTTATGGCCGGCCAGCGCCTGCCCGAGCGGGCTGCGTGCGGTCAGCGTCTCGCCCTCGTGGCCCACCGGCGTCTCTTCGACGATGGAGATCACGTACATGGTGACCACTTCACCGTCGGCGAACCGCAGTGTGACCTCGGTGCCTCCGGGCAACGTGTCGGAGCTGTCCGGAGTCGACGGGCCGGACTTCAACCGCCGGTCTAGCTCGTTGATCCGGTCGGCGAGCACCGCGAGCTCGTCGGCCCGCTGGATCGCCTCGGCCGCGTCCCCGTGATCACCGACCATCCCGCGGTCGTTCTTGACCTCGATCTCCAGGCGGTCATGTCGCTGCTTGAGCCGGGCCAGTTCGGCGGCGAGGTTGTCGCGCGCAGCCGCTGCCGGATCTGTGGACTGGGCTTCTTCGCTCACGACCACCCCTTTCGCCGAGCACCTATCGGGCGTTTCAGTGATACACCACAAAAGGCCGGCCGTCACTGATATATCGCAGGCGTTTACCGGCGCGTATCACTGCGGGGCGTCCTCGTCGTCGTACTGCGAGAGCCCGTTTCGCACGGCGTCGAAAAT
Organism: Mycobacterium gordonae; assembly: GCF_017086405.1. NCBI lineage: Bacteria > Bacillati > Actinomycetota > Actinomycetes > Mycobacteriales > Mycobacteriaceae > Mycobacterium > Mycobacterium camsae. The sequence continues at coordinate 6,913,202 of NZ_CP070973.1, read as the reverse complement.
AGCCAGACCCTGGGACACCAGGCCACTGGTCACCTGACTGATCCCCTCGGCGCCGTTGAGCACGGTCAGATTGGACCCGGCCAGCCCGCGCGCCGCCTTGTCCACGATCTCGGGAAGTTGGTCGATGATCATCCGGTCCAGCGCCACCCGGTTGTGCGATGCGGCGGCCTCGGCCTGAATCTTCATCTTCTCGGCGTCGGCCACGGCCAGGATCCGGACCCGTTCGGCTTCGGCCTCGGCGGGCTTGACCACCTCGGCGACCAACTCCTGCTGACGCAGTTCGGCCGCCCGCTGGGCCAATTCGGTGCGCATGGCCAGCACCTCACGCTGGGCTTCGGCCTCGGCCAGCGGGCCCGCTTGAGCCGCCTCCGCCTGGGCCTTATCCACCTCGGCCTTGTATTGAGCCTTGACGATGGCGGTCTGCCGGGCGAACTCCGCCTGCTTGCGCTGCGATTCCTGTTCGGCCTCGGCGGCCTTCTGGTTGGCCTGGGCCTGAGCGATCTGGGCCTGCTGCTGGACGGCGGCATTGTGGGGGGCTGACATCGCCTTGATGTAGCCCAGACCGTCGTCGTCGATGGATTGGATCTGCAGCGCGTCGACGTTCAACCCGATGCGAGCCATCTCCTCCTTGGAGCCATCGAGCACCTCGGTGGCCAGCTTCTGGCGTTCCCGGATGATCTGCTCGACGGTCATCGAGCCGATGATCGAGCGCAGGTGCCCGGCGAAGATCCGGCCGGTCAAAACCGACATCTGATCTTGTTCGGACAGGAAGCGCTGCGCCGCGGCGATGATGCTCTCCGGGTCGTTGCCCACCTTGAACGCGATGACGGCCCGGACGTTGAGGGTGATGCCCTGCTGGGTGACGCATTTCTCGGCCACCTCGGCCTCGCACATCGCCAGCGTCAGGAACGCGGCCTTGCGGAAGAACGGGATAACGAAGGCGCCGTGCCCGGTCACCACCCGGAACGGCGCATTGCCTTTGGCCTTACCGCCCGAAATCAGCAGCGCCTCGTCCGGCGCGGGTACTCGGTATCCCAGCATCGTTGTACTCCTTAAATTTTCGATTCGTAGGGGAAAGTCGGGACGTGCCAGGGCTCGACGACGACGGTTCGTGGCCCGTGAGCCTGCACGACGAGCACGTGGGTGCCCTTGGCCAGTGGTTCGTCGGAGCGGGCCAGGAACGTCTCCTTGGTGCCTCGCACGGTCAGCAGTACCTCACCGGCGCCCTCGGCGCCGCGGGTCGGCACGATCAGGGTGCCTACGCAACCGATGACAGAGGCGCTCACGGTCGCATTCTCCACCCTGGGCCAACCGCGGGTTACATTTCCAGATCGATTCCGACGACCTGCGCGGAATGAGTGGCGATGTCGTATGCCGGGGACGCACCGGCGACGACGTTCGGCAGCGGGCCACCGGGGCGGCCGGCGAGCTGTGGGCGAACGGTCCAGGAGCCGAGACTGATGGGCACCAACGCGATACGGGTGGCGTTCGGGTCGGGCACGTCCTGGTCGTAGCGCACCAACTGCCAGTTCTCCTGGTGCGGATCGGCCGCAACCGCGTAGACGCGATCGAGGTGCCAGGCCGTCATCAACCACTGCGCGTCCCGGCCGGGAAAGCTCAACGTCGTCCCCGGTCCCTGCGAAACTTCCGGTGGCGCCGCGGCGAGTGCGGCGCGCAACTGCTCCGGCGAACCGGCCGATATGAGCGTCGACGGCAGGCCAGTCAGAAAGCTATCGAGATCCGGTGCGGCCACGGCCTTTCCGCAGCCCACACCCACCAGACCCGCGGCGACGACGAGCAGTGTCGCAATCGCCCTCACACCCAGTCCTTGACCGGCAACGCGGTGAGCGTGAACACCCGGCTGCCGCTCTCCTGGGCGTCGATACGCGACACCCACACCCGGCCGGCCGCCGCCTCCGCGACGATCCGTTCCACGTTCTCGAATACCCAGGCGGCCGAGGCGTCCAGGGCGGTGCCGTCCACGATCCGCATGTCGACCAGGTCACGTTCGGCGAGCAACTCGAACAGGTCGCGTTGCGGGTCGTTGGTGGTGATCAACGTGGTGTGGCCGAACTGAGCCGCAAGCGCGGCGCGGATGTCGTCGAGGCACTCGCCGCTGAGCACCCGATCGTCTGCTTGCCTTTCGTCGCAGGCGAATTCGATCTCGAAGCTGAGCGCATAGCCGTGCAGGAAGAGTCGCTTGCCGTTGTCGGACCAGGACCGGCGGCAGCAGTGCAGCCCACCGAACCGCTTGCGCAGGTGAAAGCGCGCCGTGCGTCCTACGGGTGCGTCATCGCGGTGCATGGTGGCCGTCTGGGCAGGGCCGGCGAAGGTGATCTCAGGCATGAGTGTGAGTCTTCTTTCTTGTTGCGAGAGTGATGAATTCACGTTGCTGATCGGCGTTGTCGCGCATCGAGCCATAGAAGGCCATGGTGGTCGTGGGGCCGGCCAGGGCGGCGCCCTCGCGCACCGGCGTGCAGGCGTACCCGCCTTCCACCAGCACACCGAGGCCGCGCGGGGCGAGCTGGTGGTGCAGCCACAGGCCGATGCGGGTCGTCATCTTCTCCTGCACCTGGACGCCGATCGCGCACGCGTCGACGATGCGAGTGAGTTCGGTCTGGCTCAACCGCTGGTCGCCGCGCAGGTACCCGATGTGCACGACACCGTAGAACGGCAACAGGTGCTGTTCACAGATCGCGTGGAACGGGATGGCCCGCAGCAGCACCGGCCGGTCGAGCCGCAACTGCAGGATGCCGCTGTCGGGGCGGACGAGGGTTTGAGGCACCGCGATAGTGTCCGGGCGCGGCCTTGGAGGATTCTAAAAGGATCCTTGGCGCGGCTGCTGCGATGCCGCAGCCCGGTGCCGGTGGTGCGCCGCGCGAACGTGCGCCAAGAATCCGCAGAGCTTCTCAACAGAACGGTGTTCGAGCCTGCTCGCATGCGCACCATCGAGAACCTTCGCGGCTCTGTCGTCAAGCTGACTCTGGCCATCGCCGGCGTGGCGGTCACGCTGGGCCTGGCGACCGGCCTGGCGCACGCCGCCGCATCCGCGCCGCACAGCGAGGCGCCGCGAATGTACGGCAACCCCGCCGCCGCCGCCCAGTACTGGCGCAAGCAGTCCTTCGACGACTGCGCCCTGATGGCCGCCGCCGACGTGATCGGCGAGCTGACCGGTCGCCAACCGTCCGAGGACGAGATCGTCGCGGTGGCCCAGCGGCTGGGCAGTCGCGTCCACCCGGGACCGATGTACAGCGCGGGTTACGGCACCGATCCCGGCGATATCCCGGTACTGCTCTCGCAGTACGGCATCTACGGGGTTGCCACCAGCCAGGGCGAGGCCGCCGCGACCGGACTGGACTCGGGGATGGAAGCGCTCGAGCGCTACCTGGCCGACGGCCACCAGGTGATCGCCGGGGTCAACGCCGAGATGATCTGGGGGCTGCCCATTCAGACCAAAGACAACCGCGGCCACCCGATGAGCGACCACGCCGTCGTCGTGACCGGCGTCGACCTGGTCAATGGCACGGTGCACCTCAACGACAGCGGAACCCGCGCCGACGAGGTGGTGTCACTCGACGTCTTCCAGCGCGCCTGGGCGACCGGCAACGACGAGCTGGTGGTGACGCGGGAAACACGTTGAGCATCAGCCGAATTCAAGCAGCGTGTAGGCGCCTCGGAATTGTCTGATCGGCGGGAACTGCCAGAGCGCGGGGTATAACGTCCCGAAGAACCAACCCCGTCCTTTGGGCATCGGCATGTCGCGCACCGCGCGGATACCGGGAACGGTGGTCGCCAGATCGGCGAGTTGGCGCGGTGAGAGACTGAACGGCATCGGCGGTACCCGGTACTGCCTAGACGACCGCACTCCGTTGCGCGCCACCTTCTTGACGATCGTCGGTGGCACGTCGAAGAACATCTCTCCGCCGGGAAACCGCTTGGCGCACTCTGTGATCAGTTGCATGGCCTCGGCCGGCTGCAGGTACATCAGCAATCCCTCGGCGGTGATGAACACCCCTTCGCTGCTGTCGATCCGGGCCGTCCAGGAGTAGTCGAGCGCGGACTGCGCGATCTCGGTGATCCGTGGCGAATGCGGCAACAGCCGTCGGCGCAGCTCGATCACCGGAGGTAGATCGATTGACAACCAACGGAATTGGGCATCCGGTAGGGCGCTGTTCAGCCGCCAGAAGCTGGTCTGGAAGCCTTCGGCGAGCGCGACGACGGTGGCCTTGGGATGCGTGGTCAAATACGCCAGCGCGCAGGTGTCGACGGCCAGTGAGCGCAACGCCATCTCCTGGCCCTTGCGGCGACCGAACTTCGCGAAATCAAAGTCGATGGAATCGACGAGTTTGATCGCCATCGGGTCATCAAGGATCGCGTCCGGGTGGGCGGCCTGGGAGGCCCGGCCGCTCAACGTGAGCAGGGCCGTCTCGGAGACGCCGGTCAGCAGGCTGGCATCGACGCGGTCCGGGCCAGGGAGACTCATGGCGCCAACGTACCGGCCACCACGGACTATCCGGGCGTGCCGTCGATCCCGTCGGCGCCGGCTGTGCCGGACCCGCCGACGGCGCCGCCGACACCCGCACCGCCGGTCAGGACACCGCTGGACCCGCCGCTGCCGCCGGCCCCGCCCGTTCCGGCGGCACCGCCGTTGCCGCCGTCCCCGGCGCCACCGCCACTGCCTGGTGAGCCACCGATGCCACCGCTGGCGCCGCCGTGGCCGCCGTTTCCGCCGTGGCCGCCCGCGCCACCTACGCCGCCGAGGCCTCCGGCTCCGCCCACGCCGCCGGAGCCGAACAAGAGACCGCCGGCACCACCCGCGCCACCGATACCGCCGGCTCCGCCATCGCCTCCGTCACCGCCTGCAGCGCCATCGCCGCCTGGGCCGCCACTGCCGGCCGCGCCGGCTGATGAAGGATTCACTGTGCCGCCCTGGCCGCCCGCACCACCGGCACCACCGGTGTCGCCGGCACCACCGATTCCGCCGGCTCCGCCGGCTCCGCCGATGCCACCGTTGCCGATCAAGAAGCCGCCATGCCCGCCGTTGCCCCCGGCGCCGCCGGTCCCGCCTGCGCTGCCCGCGGAGCCCGTGGCGCCCCCGCCGCCGCCGCCCCCGATGCCGCCCTGGGCGAAGCCCTGGTAATTCGTGACCGTCGCGCCGGCGCTACCCCCGAACCCCCCGGCACCGCCCGCTCCGCCAAACGCTCCACCGGGCGCGCCAAACCCGCCGGCGCCGCCGATGGCTTGAGCAATGGCCCCGCTGCCAACCAGATCTTCCAAACTGGCTGCGCCACCGTTGCCGCCGAGACCTCCCGTTGCGCCAATGCCTGCCGTACCGCCGTTACCGCCCGGTCCGCCAAGGGCAAACACCAGGTTGTTGTTGACGGCCCCGGTGGCCTGGGCCGAAGCCGTACCCCCTTCACCGCCGGTGCCTCCGGCGACCCCCGGTCCTCCGGCGCTGCCGGTACCCCCGGTGCCGCCGGCCGCCTGGATAAGCCCGCTGCCCGTTACGAACGCTGCACTGCCGCTGTTTCCTCCGATGGCGAAGTTGTTGGTGGGCGTGGGGTTGACTCCGTTCTGGCCGGCCAGCCCGGTTCCGCCCTGCCCGCCAACGCCGCCGCTGCCGAACCAGATCGCGCTGCCGCCGTCGCCGCCACGGCCGGGATTGCCGCCGTTGACCCCCGCCAACGCGGCCCCGCCGATGCCGCCGGCCCCGCCGTTGCCGTACAGCAGTCCGCCAACGCCGCCCGCCCCGCCGCTGCCGCCGGCCCCGCCCTGACCACCGGCGCCGCCGTTGCCGAGCAAACCCGCACTGCCCCCCACGCCACCGGCCGCACCGACAGCCGTGCTGGTGCCGCCGACTCCACCGTTACCGAACAACAAGCCGCCGGCACCACCCGGCTGCCCCACTCCGTTGACCGTCCCCCCGGCGGCGCCATCGCCGATCAGCGGTCGGCCCAACAGCGTCTGGGTGGGTGCGTTGATCACGGTGAGTACCGTCTGCTCCAAAGGCTGTAAGGGAGACGTGCTTGCCGCCTCAGCGGAGGCGTACCAGCCGCCAGCCGTCTTGAGTGCCTGGACAAACTGCTGATGAAAGGCTGCCGCCTCGGCGCTCACCGTCTGATAAGCCCGCGCGTGGTCTCCGAAGATCGCCGCGATCCCGGTCGAAATCTCGTCGGCGGCCGCCGCGAGAACGTCGCTGGTCGGAGCTGCGGCGGCCATACCCGCCGCCCGCAGCGAAGACCCGATTTCCGCGACATCCTGGGCCGCCGTCGCGACGAGTTCCGGAGTTGCGAAGACAAAAGCCATGGCGTTCCTCCACCGCGTGACCGTTCGGTGATTGCCCGATCAATCGCCGACGACGGCAGAGCGGAATCGTACGCGCCTGCAGCGGGCTTGTCCTGGCGTCTGATCGCCGCGAATCAGCTCAGACCCAGTACGGCACCCGCGCGCGGTACTGCCGCATTGCGAACGCCGCCATCACCCAGCCGACGACCGTGAGCACTACCACCACCATCCAGTGCCGCAGCTCCTGCGGCGCGCCCAGCAGTGGCGCCCGCACGATGTCGAGGTAGTGCAGCAGCGGGTTGAGTTCGACGATCTTCGACCAGCGCCCGGCGCCCTGCTGCCGCAGGGTGTTGTCGTTCCAGATGATCGGCGTCATGAAAAACAGCAGTTGCACAACGGAATTGAGCAACGGGCCGATGTCGCGGTAGCGGGTGGCCAGGATGCCGAAGCACAGCGACACCCAGATGCAATTGAGCATGATCAACGCCAGCGCGGGAAGCACTGAGAGGTCCGCCCACGACCACGGCTTGGGATAGATGATCGCGATGACGACGTAGATGACGATGTTGTGCGCGAACAGGATCATCTGCCGCCACACCAGCCGGTACACGTGCACGCTCAACGGCGTCGGCAGTTGCTTGATCAAGCCCTCGTTGTGGACGAAGACGTCAGCACCCTCCAGAATGGCGGCGTTGATCAGGTTCCACACGATCAAGCCGAGCGTGACGTAGGGCAGGTGCTCGGAGAGGTCGAGATGGAACAGCTTGGAGTACAACCCGCCCATCGCGACGGCTGTGGTGCCGGTGGCGATCGTGATCCAGAACGGTCCCAGCACCGAACGGCGGTAGCGCTGCTTGATGTCCTGCCAGCCCAGGTGCAGCCACAGTTCGTGACGCCGGAACCCGGCGGTGAGATCACCCCAGGCACGGGCGAACGTCTTGGATTGGGCAGCAGCGTCAACGAACGTCATCGCGAACCTCCCGGCCGGGCGAACTTTTCCTGCCGGCCGAGCCGGCGCAGCCGCACCCATTCCAGCAGCCCCCGGGGATCGCGGCGGGTCACCAGGAAGAACCAGCCGAACCGGACCCACTCCTGGAACAGCAACTTGCGCAGCCCAGGCTGCGACAGCACGTAACCGCGATTGCGGTAGGTGAAGTACCGCTTGTTGGTGTCATCGGGGTACTGCGTGTGCATGCGCCCGCGCAGGATCGGCTTGAATTCGTCCGAGCCGCAGGGATGCAGGTAGACGGCGTCCAGGCAGGTCCCGAACGGCAGGCCGGAACGCACCAGCCTGCGGTGCATCTCCACTTCGTCGCCGCGGATGAACAGCCGCAGATCCGGGACCCCGATCGCCTCGAGTGTCGACGCGCGGAACAGTGCGCCGTTGAACAGCGACGCGATCCCGGGCAGCAGGTCCTGGCCGGCGCCCCCATCCGACGTGCGCAGTTCGCTGACCCGCCGCCGCCACACCAGGCCGCGGCGCAACGGGAACGCCAGCGCCTCGGGATCATCGATGTTGCAGACCATCGGGGACACCTCGGCCAGGCCGTGTTGCTGCGCGCACGCCATCAGCGTCGCCAGCACTTCGGTGTCGGCGGCGCGCCCGTCGTCGTCGGCCAGCCAGATCCAGTCCGCGCCGTGCGCCAACGCCAGCAGCATGCCCAGCGCGAAACCCCCTGCCCCCCCGAGGTTTCGCCGCGAGTTCAGATAGATCGACGGAACCTCTTGTGCGGCAACGAGATAATGCACCCGGCTGTCGCCGGAGTCGTCGTTGTCGATGACGATGAGCCGGTCCGGCGGCCGGCTCTGGGTGGACAGCATCTCCAGCGAGCGAGCGAGTTCCTCGGGACGCCGGTGGGTGACCACGACGGCGAAGACGTAATCACTCACGGTCACTCGCGCGCGTTCTCGGCGAGCACTTCGCGCACGTGCCGCGCGGCGTCGTCGCCCTCGTAGGCGCGCACCACGTCCTCGATCCCACCGCTCTGCCGGATCACGCCATGGTCGATCCACATGGCGGTCTTGCACAGCCGGGCCAGGAATTCGTTGGAATGGCTTGCGAACACCAGGATTCCGGATCGTTCCACCAGGCTCTGCAGGCGGGACTGCGCCTTTTTCAGGAATTCGGCGTCCACCGCGCCGATGCCCTCGTCGAGCAACAAAATCTCCGGGTCGATGCTGGTGACCACGCCCATCGCCAAGCGCACGCGCATACCGGTGGAGTAGGTGCGCAGCGGCATCGACAGGTAATCGCCCAACTCGGTGAACTCGGCGATCTCGTCCACCTTGGCCAGCATCTGCTTGCGGGTCTGTCCCAGAAACAGACCGCGGATGATGATGTTCTCGTAGCCCGAGATCTCGGGGTCCATGCCGATGCCTAGGTCGAACACCGGCGCCACCCGGCCGCTGACCTTCGCCCAGCCGCGCGTCGGTTCGTAGATGCCCGAAAGTAGCCGCAGCAGAGTCGATTTGCCGGCGCCGTTATGGCCCACCAACCCGACGCGGTCGCCGAGTTCCAGCGACATGGTGATGTCGCGCAGCGCCTCGATGACCACCACGTTGGATGCGTTGCGGCCGATCGCGCCGCCCGCCTTGCCCAGAAATGCCTTCTTCAGCGAACGGGACTTGGCGTCGAAGATCGGGAATTCGACCCACGCGTCGCGGGTTTCGATGTGTGGACCGCTCGACACGGCTTAGAGGTACTGTCCGGTGCCGTGTCCGTGCGGACCCGGCTTGCCGATCCCCGGCGGCAGCGCGCCCTGCCGCATCTGCTCCAGCTGTGCGCGGGCGGCCATCTGTTGTGCGAACAGCGCGGTCTGGATGCCGTGGAAAAGCCCCTCTAACCAGCCGACCAGCTGCGCCTGCGCGATCCGCAGTTCGGCATCCGACGGCGCCGCGTTCTCGTTGAACGGCAAGGTGAGTCGTTCGAGTTCTTCGCGCAGCTCCGGTGCCAGGCCGTCCTCGAGTTCGCGGATGCTGGTGGCGTGGATGTCCCGCAGCCGGGTGCGGCTGGCCTCGTCCAGCGGTGCGGCGCGCACCTCTTCGAGTAGTTGCTTGATCATGGTGCCGATGCGCATCACCTTGGCCGGCTGTTCGACCAGGTCCGTCAGCGAGCGCTCTTCGTCCTCGGCGTCCCGCATCGCCATCAGACGCGGATCGACGCCGCCGATTACCTCGATGCCGTCACTGTCTTCGGCATGGTCGTCATTGCCGTTGCCCACGCAATCACCGTCCTTGTGTGTCGTCTAGGGGTGCACCGGTGTGTCGCCGTGCCATTCGTAGATCTGGGCGCCGCCGTTGTCGTAGATCATGGTCCAGTACGGCGACTTGTCCAGAAAATATAGTCCTTCGGGCACTTTGAACCCCCGAATCGTCGGGCCGCTGGCCAGGACGTAACGGATGTTGAGGGCTTTGATCGCCTCCACCACCCGCGGATCGGAATCGCCCTTCTTGGCGTACGCCCAGAAGATGTAGCGGTGGTAGCCCGGGCCCATCTGCACCGGGTAGTCGTAGTGCGTCCACAGCGGGTGCAGATCGGCCACCGCGTACATCCACGAGGTGCCGTCGACGTTGGAGTCGCCGATCATGGTGTCGTGGGCGCCGGGCAGCTTCGCCAGGTATGCCATGGCCTCGAGGTCGCGTTGGTCGACGATTATCGAGTCGTATTTGTCGCCGAACAGGAACCGGTGCCGTGGGAAATAGTGCACCGCCAGCCCGACGCTGAGACCGACCAGCAGCACCGCCGTAGCCGTCGCCCAGAAACGCGACGGCATGGGTTTGCGCGGTTGGACGAATCTCTTGGCCAGGGCGACCGCGCCCGCCACGAGGGTAACCAGCGCGACCGCCGCCATCAGGTTGAACAACGGGGTCGTGGCAGCGGCGATGCGGCGCGGGTCCTTGTAGAAGAATTCGCCGAAGGCGCCCGCAATGCGACCGAACGGACCCCACAACGGAGTGCCGGCGTCGACATTGATCACGATGAACAGCAGCCACACGGCCAGCGGCCACCAGATCTTTTTAAGCAGCATGATGAGCCCGCCGACCGCACACAGGAAGCTCAGCGCCCACTGGTAGGGGAAGTCGTTGAGATGCCGGGAATGCATGAACACGGCGTCGAAGAGACCGTGCCTCATGCTGAGGTAGGTCAGGAACGAGTGCCCGGCGATGATGTCTTCCTGCTTGGTGACGCTGAGGAACTGCGGTAGCAGGATCAGGCCCGAGATCAGCCCGACGCCGGCCAGCACCGCCAGGTCCCGGACGCGGCCCCGAACCGGGTGCCGCAAGGGCTCGAACAGCCACCAGGCGCCGACCAGCAGCACGGTGATGATGCCGCCGGTGATGTGTGCCGAGAAGACACCGACCAGGGCCAGGACGGCCAGCGGGATGCGGTCGCGGTGTTGCAGCGTCGAGGTGATCAGGGCCATGGCGGGGATGGCCACCCCGTAGGCCGCGAGGTTGGGCATCGCGGCCGTGTCGAACTCGACATAGGGCACGGCGGTGAACGACGCCGAGAGCGCCGCGGCGGTGGCCGCGGTGATTGCGGTACGCCACTGGGTGGTGTGGCTGCGTAACGCGCGCCAGGTGAGCACGGCCGCGCTCACGGGAAACAGCCAGATCGCCGCCGCCAAGGAGTTCAACGTGTAGCCGGTGGTGGCCGCCGCGCCGGTCAGCTGACAGAAGACGGCCGTCAGAGCGTGGAAGACCGACGGGTAGTAGAGCACCGCGTGGGTTTCCACGTTGCGCAACTCGCCCATGTGGTTGGACGACGCCTGACCGACGTCGAGGATCCAGCGCACCTCGTTGGCGTGCCACACCGCGTCCCAGGTGCTGGGTATCGACTGCCAGTGCGGGATGCCGGCGAAGGCTGCCCAGCCGATGAGCACGGCGCCCAACAGCACACCGGCCGCGACGACGATCGCCGGGCCGGGGTTCATGGCGTGCGCTTCGGCCTGTTTATCCCGGAAGCGCGCCAGCAGCAACTGCAGCACCGTCGCCAGTAGGCAGACGACGGCCAGCGCCAGCAACGCTGTCCAACCGTTCCACGGGATGCCGAGCGCACCGTAAGGGATGATCGCAAGTGCCACTACGCCGTACGTCAGCGCTGGCCCGGCCGCGATGGCGATCGGCCAGTTCAACTGCGCGATACGTGCGACGATGGCACCCGGTGCGATCAGCACGACCAATGCGATCAGCGTTCCGAACCACAAGCTCACTCGACTAGTATGGCTGCCCGGGTGAGTTGACTCGGGAGGCCGGTAACGGCTGGAGCGTCTACGGCGCACCCGCTACCGACACCCATTTGTGGAAATTGCGTTAGCTCTAAGGTGGCTGGCATGGCCTACGACGTCGCCCGGGTGCGCGGACTGCACCCGTCGCTCGGTGACGGATGGGTGCACTTCGACGCTCCGACGGGCATGCTCATTCCCGATTCCGTGGCGACCACGGTGTCCACGGCGTTCCGCAGGTCCGGGGCCAGCACGGCCGGGGCACACCCGTCGGCGCGGCGCAGCGCCGCGGTCCTGGACGCCGCACGTGAGGCGGTCGCCGATCTGGTCAACGCCGATCCGGGCGGCGTCGTGTTGGGTGCCGATCGCGCCGTGCTGCTGGCGTCGCTGGCCGAGGCGTCGTCGGCCCGCGCCGGGCTCGGGTACGAGGTGGTCGTCAGCCGACTGGACGACGAGGCCAACATCGCTCCGTGGCTGCGCGCGTCGCACCGCTACGGCGCCAAGGTCAAGTGGGCCGAGGTCGACATCGAGACCGGCGAGCTGCCGACCTGGCAGTGGGAGAGCCTGATCAACAAGTCCACCAGGCTGGTCGCCGTGACGTCGGCCTCTGGGACTCTGGGCGCCGTCACCGACCTGCGGGCCATGACCAAACTGGCGCACGACGTGGGTGCGCTGGTAGTGGTCGACCACTCTGCCGCGGCGCCCTACCGGCAGATCGACGTCAAGGAAACCGAAGCCGACGTGGTGGCGGTGAACGCGGTGAATTGGGGCGGACCGCCGATCGGGGCCATGGTGTTCCGCGAGCCGGCGCTGATCAACACCTTCAGCTCGGTTTCCACCAACCCGTATGCCACCGGCCCCGCGCGGCTAGAGGTGGGGGCGCACCAATTCGGTCTGCTCGCCGGCGTGGTCGCCAGCATCGAATACCTCGCCTCCCTCGACGAGTCGGCCCGCGGCACGCGACGGGAACGGCTGTCGGTCTCGACGCAGTCGGCGTCGGCGTATCTGAACCGGATCTACGACTACCTGATGGTGTCGCTGCGGTCGCTGCCGCTGGTGATCATGCTGGGCCGCCCGGAGTCACGGATTCCGGTGATCAGCTTTGCCGTCAACGAGGTCCCGGCCGACCGGGTGGTGCAGCGGCTGGCCGACAACGGCATCCTGGCCATTGCCAATGCGAATTCCCGCGTGCTCGACGTGCTGGGTGTCAACGACATCGGTGGCGCGGTCACCGTCGGCCTGGCGCACTACTCGACGATGGCCGAGGTCGACCAGCTGGTGCGGGCGCTGGCATCGCTGGGTTAAACCGTCAGCAGGATCTTCCCGAACGTCTCGCCCGACTGCAGCAGGCGGTGGGCTTCGGCCGCGTCCTGGATCGGCAGCCGCCGACCGATGATCGGCCGGACCCGCTGGCTGGCGAACATCGGCCACACCGACGTCGTCACCGCGTCGACGATTGCGCTCTTGCTGTCGGGCCCCCGGACCGGCCGGGCGCGCAGGGTGGTCCCGATGACGCGGGCCCGTTTGGCCATCAGCTTGCCGATGTTGAGTTCGGCCTTCACCCCGCCTTGCATGCCGATGATGACCAGCTGACCATCGGTGGAAAGCGCCTCGATATTGCGGTCCAGGTATGCCGCACCCATGATGTCGAGGATCACGTCGGCACCCCTGCCGCCGGTCTCCTGCATCAGCCTCGCGACGAAGTCTTCGTCCTTGTACGAGATGGCGATGTTGGCACCCAACTCCCGGCACAGTTCGAGCTTCTCCGCCGAGCCGGCGGTGACCGCCACTCGGGCCCCCAACGCGCGCGCCACCTGGATCGCGTGGCTGCCGATGCCGCTGGCTCCGCCGTGCAGCAGCACCAACTGCCCCGGGCCCAGGTGCGCCGTCATCACCAGGTTGGACCAGACCGTGCAGGCCACTTCCGGGACGCCGGCGGCGTCGACGACGTCCAGCGGCCCCGGAATCGGCATCACCTGGCCGACGGGAACGGCGACGTACTCGGCATATCCGCCGCCGGCCAGCAGGGCGCAGACATCCTGTCCGACCGTCCATTCGGTGACCTCGGCGCCGATGTCGGCGATGGTCCCGCTGACCTCCATGCCGATGATCTCGCTGGCGCCCGGTGGCGGCGGATACTTGCCGGCGGCCTGCAGCACGTCGGCCCGATTGACCCCGGCGGCCGCCACCTTGATCAGTACCTCACCGGGTCTGGCGGACACGTCGGGCACGTCTTGCCAGAGCAGCTGCTCGGCGGATTCGGCGACGATGGCGCGCATGCCGGCCACGCTACAAGCACCGCTACCCTTATCTGCGGTGGCGTGGCAGAGCGGCCTAATGCACTCGCCTTGAAAGCGAGAGACGGCTAAAACCGTCCGGGGGTTCAAATCCCTCCGCCACCGCTCACCTGACTGCCGTGAGTCTGTGCAGAGGGCGCCTTCGTTCGAGTGTTAACCGCCCTGATCGCCGGCTCGATGCCGCAAGCGCAGGCTCAGTGCAGTGTCGGTGCGTACCGCAGCACCGCGGCGATACCGTCGGCCGGCGCGATCCGCTCGTCGGTGCGCACCAGCGACGCCCCGACTGATACCGCGAACATCGGCAATGCCTCGTCGGCGCGTAGCGTTTTGGCGGGAGCGGCGCCCTGTTCGGACAACACATTGGCATTGGGGGCCACGGTCGTCATGCCTTCGTCGGCGACCACTGTGGCGTCTCCGATGTCACCCACGATCAATGTGTCGACGGCGCCTTGCCGCAGCGCTGAGCAGACGGCGTCCAGGCCCTCGGCGGCGCGCCCGGATTGCCTACCCATTTCGGCGTCGAAACGCTGGGCGGCTTCGTCGACTTCGCGCAGCCTTCGCTTGGTGAACCACGATTCGATGTGGCCTTGCACCTCGGTGTGGTCGTGCCCGCTGTTGCGTGCTCCCACTTCCAGCGGCACCGCACGCTCTTGTACCCGCTCCGCGAAGGCATTGAGCAGGTCCGACCGCGACCGCACTTCCCCCACCACGAACACCGCATCGGCCGTCATTCCGGTCGAGGCTCCGTCCACCAGCTCGGTGACACGGTCGGCCACCGCGCGGATGTTCTTGCGCGCGGCTTCGTCGGTGCGCTGCTGAGGGTCTCCGTATCCGGCGGTTTCGGCGCCCGAGGCTTTGTGCACCGGATGGCCGCTGCCGTCGACGGCTTCGGTCTCGAAGACGCCGTCGACGTGTGGGTGATATCGGCGCCGGTGTGGTCGACCTCGACCAGGAGGTAATCGGGGGCGACGAAGCCGTGCTCGACGATCGGGACGATGTAGGGCAGCTCCGAGACCCGGACAACTGTGGTCGCGGTGGAACGCAACAGGTGCTCGTTGACCACGACCCCGTCGGCGCCCGCCACCACACCCCTACCGCTCCAGCCGACGGGTGGCCGCAGGTCTATGACCGCGCGCTCGATGTCACCGGTGACCGCGTCGGTGACGCCCTGGTTCTCCAACTCCTCGCGCAGCGCCCGCCATCTGAGCTCGAGTAGCTCCTCGGCGTCGGGAGTGTTGTGCGTGTCTTCGAAGTACACCGACACGAATGGGCCGGGCGTGTCCAGAAGCTTTCGGAAGCGTTCGGAATCCATCCGCGGTGGTTGCCCGCGCAGGTCTGGCACAAACGTTCAGACGCGTGCAATCGAGGAGGCGATCGTGTCCATCAGGGCCTTGTAGCGCTTGAGCTCGGGGTCCTTGCCGGGCTTGCCGCTGCTGATCAACCCAGCGGACATGCCGCGCGCCGGATCGGCCCAGATCGCGATGTTGGCCAGGCCGAGGTTGCCGAACGCCTGCGGGGCATTGCGGCCGAACGGACCGAACCGGTCGGTTCCCAGCATGTATCCAGTACCCCAGCGGGCCGGCATCAGGCCCACCGCGACGTCGGGCCGCAGCCGCCGGGATTCCTGCACGGCGCCGTACATCCGTTCCGGGCTCATGATGCGCACACCGTCGAGTTCGCCGCCGCGACGCCAGATCTCGGCGAACCGGGACAGTTCGTCGGCGGTGGAGATGGTGTTGGACGAGGGCACCACGGTGGACAGAAACGCCGGGGTGTTGGTGTAGGGGATGATCTCGTGCACGGTGCCGCCGATGGCCTTGCGGAAGATCGCCGCGATGGCCGGTGGCAACGGCTTGCCGGTCGGGTGACTGGGCGCGACCAGCGGGATGTCCTTGGGTGCGACGCCGAAGTTCGTCCAGCGGAAGTTCAACGGCTCCAGGATCTCGGTGGCCAGGATGTCCCGGATGTCTTTGCTGGCGGCGGCGTAGACGATCTCGCGCATGAGCGGACCCCAGGTCAGCGCGTGGTACATGTGCATCCGGCCCGGCGGGTACAGCGGCCGGAGTTTGCCCAGCTGTTCCTGCGCATAGTCGTGGTCGTCGGCGCGGCGCAGGTCCGGCTTGGGCCCGGTGGGGAACGGGACGCCGGCGCTGTGGGTGAGCACGTGGCGGATCGTCGTCCGGTCCTTGCCGTGGCTGGTGTAACTGGGGATGTATTCGCAGACGCGGTCGTCGAGGGCGAAGACTCGCTGCTCCACAAGCATGTGCACCACGGTCGCGGTGATGCCCTTGGCCGCCGAGTACACGCAGAAGGGCGTGTCGGTGGTGACGGGGACCTTGTCGGCGTCGGGTTCGTCGGTGGGCGCGTTGCCCCAGCCATGGCCGATCGCGCGGTTGAGCACGACCTTGCCGTTGCGCCGGATGCAGAGCTGGATGGCGGGATGCATGCCGGCCCGATACCAGTGCCGCGCGGCCTGCCAGATCTTGTCGGCGGCGACCTTGTCGATCTCGGAGTGATCTTCTTCGCCGATCGCGGTGACGGCGTCCAGGTCGGCCGGCACACGGATCCGGCCATCGGGTGTCGAGGTCATTCGGCGCCACTCCTCCTCATCGCTACGCTCTGCATCGTCGTTGGCGCGTCATTCGGCGCCACTCCTCCTCATCGCTACGCTCTGCATCGTCGTTGGCGCGTCATTCGGCGCCACTCCTCCTCATCGCTACGCTCTGCATCGTCGTTGGCGCGTCATTCGGCGCCACTCCTCCTCATCGCTACGCTCTGCATCGTCGTTGGCGCGTCATTCGGCGCCACTCCTCCTCATCGCTACGCTCTGCATCGTCGTTGGCGCGTCATCACCGCTCAGCCTAACTTTGAAGCCATGACCGGCCGCTCACGCTATGTCGAGGTGATCCTGATCGTCTTCGGCGCCTACTCGGTGGGCCTCGGATTGTTCATGATCGTGGCGCCGGGCGTTTTCTTCGACAGCCTCGGCGCCTTCGGCGCCCGCAACGACCACTACATCTTCGACAACGCGTCGTTCGAGTTGCCGTTGGGCCTGCTGCTGCTCGCGGCGCTGCGCTGGCCGTCCTGGCGAGTGCCGGCGTTGGCGTTCGCCACCGCGCACTGGGCGTTGCACGCGCTCAGTCACCTGGTCGACACCGGTCACCGCGACGGTGCGACGGTGGGATGGCTGGAGTTCGCCGGGTTGGTGATCTCGACGGGGTGGTTGGCCGGTGCCCTCTGGGTCACTACTCGCCGGTGAACTGCGGCGGACGCTTGGCGAACGTCGCCGAGATGCCTTCGGTCAGGTCCTTCGACGGCAGGAACGCCGCGTTCCAGGCGGCCACGTAGCGCAGGCTCTCCGACACCGCTGAGATGCGCTGCTGGTCCAGCACATCCTTGATGCCGTGCACGGTCAGCGGCGGGTTGGCTGCGATCTCGGCGGCGGTGGCGTGGGCCGCGGCCAGTGTGACCTCGGCGTCCTGGTAGACGTCGTTGACCAGGCCGATCTTCTCGGCTCGGGCCGCGTCGATGTCCTTGCCGGTCAACGCGAGCTCGCGCAGGTGTCCGTCGTTCAGGATGAGCGGCAGGCGGGCCAGGCTACCGACGTCGGCGACGATCGCCAGCTTGACCTCGCGCACCGAGAACTTGGCGTCGGCGCTGGCATAGCGGATGTCGACCGCCGAGATCAGGTCGACCCCGCCGCCGATGCACCAGCCGTGAACCGAGGCGATGGTGGGCGTGCGGCAGTCGGCGATCGCGGTGATCGCGCCTTGCATGCGCTTGACTTCACGGTGGAAGACCGCGCGCGGCCCGGCCAGGGCGTCGCCGGAGAGCAGCGGGGTGAACGAGCCACCCATGGCCGGCACGTCCAGGCCGTAGCTGAAGTTCCGACCCGACCCGGTGATGACGATGGCGCGCACGTCGGGGTCGGCGTCCAGCGTCTGGAACACGTCCGGCATCTCCGACCAGAAGGCGGGCCCCATGGCGTTGCCCTTGCCGGGACCGATCAGGGTTACCTGCGCTACCTGGTCCTTGATCTCGACGGTGACGGATTCGTATGTTTCGCCCATGCCGAGACCGTAGCGTGGCTGGCATGCCCGATGACTTGGTACCCGGTCCGGAATCTCCGCCCACCGACGAGCTGCGCAGCGCCGAATTGTCCCTCGGGGTGTTGCAACAGGTGCTGCACACCGTCGCCGGCTCGGACAAGTCCAAGCAGACGCCGTGCTCGGAGTACAACGTCAAGGACCTGACCGGCCACCTGGTCAATTCCATCACCAGTTTGGGCGGCATGGCCGGCGCGGCATTCGACGTGCACCCGGACACCGATTCGGTGGAACAGCTGGTGGTCACCGCCGCTAGGCAGGCCCTGGATGCCTGGCACAAGCGCGGTCTGGACGGTGAGGTCGCGTTCGGATCCGGATCGATGCCCGCGCGGGTCGCCGTCGCCGTCTTCTCCATCGAGTTTCTGGTGCACGCCTGGGACTACGCACGCGCCGTCGGACACGACGTCGAGGCCCCGGACTCGCTGGCCGAATACGTGCTGGGATTGGCCCAGGGCGTGATCAAGCCGGAACAACGCGGCTCGGCCGGGTTTGACGACCCGGTCGGGGTGTCCGCCGACGCCGGCGCTCTGATGCGGCTGATCGCTTTCACCGGCCGCAATCCCGCTTGGCGGGCCTGAGCCAGCTCCGCTGTCGCCGAGCGTGAACACAGGGCGGAAAAACCGCCGAGAAATCGTCCTCACTTCACGTTCGGCGTGCCGGCGTCCTCAGATCCAGCCATGGGCGAACCTCAGCAGGGCGTCGTTCTCCTCCGGCGCGCCGATGGTGACGCGGACACCGTCGGCGCCGTACTGGCGCACGACGATCAACTCCTTGGCGGCCTGCTCGACGAAGTCGTTCGTGCGGGGGCCCAACGGCAGCCAGACGAAGTTGGCCTGGGAGGCCGGCAGCTCGAAACCGGCGTCCCGCAGTGAGGCGCTGACGCGTCGGCGTTCGGCGACCACCGCGTCGGTGCGTTCCAGCAGTTCGTCGGCGGCCCGCAGCGACGCGATGGCGGCTGCCTGCGAGACGCTCGTCGCGGTGAACGGCACGTAGACCTTGTCCAGCGCGGTGATCACCTCGGGATGGCCGACGGCGTAGCCGATCCGCAGGCCCGCCAGACCATACGCCTTGGAGAAGGTCCGCAACACCACCACGTTGTCGCGGACGCGGACCAGGCCCAGGCTGTCGGGGGCCATCCCGTCGCGGACGTATTCGATGTAGGCCTCATCGATGACGATCAGGATGTCCGACGGCACGGCGTCGACGAAGCGGATCAGCGCCGCCGGATCGACGACGGTGGAGGTCGGGTTGTTGGGGTTGCAGACGAAGATGAGCCGGGTGCGGTCGGTGACTGCATCGAGCATCGCGTCGAGGTCGTAGGCGTGCTCGCACAGCGGCATCTGGATCGGGGTGGCGCCGGCGACCTGGACCTGCGGCGCATACAGCTCGAAGCTGCGCCACCCGAAGATCACCTCGTCACCCCCCGACGCGGTGATCTGCACGAGCTGCTGACACAGGCTGACCGAACCGCAGCCGACAGCGACATGCGCCGCCGTGAACCCGTCGCCCAGGTGCTCGGCCAGCGCGACTTTCAGCTGCACGCAGCCGTTGTCGGGATAGCGGTTGATCAGGTCGGTGGCGTTCTGAATGGCGGCGCGGACGCTGGGCAGGGGGCCGAATACGGTCTCGTTGCTCGCCAGCTTGATGGCGCCGGGCACGGTCTTGCCGGGAACGTAGACGGGCAGCCCGGCCAGCGCGGGCCGCAGGCGGGCGGTCACTTCGACAGCATATGTCGCGGCTGTGTACGCTATGCCTCCGGCGGCTTCGGTATCCGGGGTCGGGTACCCTTTGGAAGGCCATGGAGGCGTGCCAGAGCGGCCGAATGGGGCTCACTGCTAATGAGTTGTCCCCCTCAAAGGGGACCGGAGGTTCAAATCCTCTCGCCTCCGCCACGCAATACCTGCTAGACCACAACTGAAGACCGGCGCCCGTAGCTCAACGGATAGAGCATCTGACTACGGATCAGAAGGTTAGGGGTTCGAATCCCTTCGGGCGCGCTCGTGAGATTTCCCCGGCCGGTGGTCGGGGATTTTTTATTGGCCCGGGACCGCGTGTAAAGCCATTTTACAAGCGGCCGGCCATCTATAACGTTCCAATAACGATCCCGCGTCTATCAGCGATGAACCATTAGTATCGCTGAATTCCAGTCACCACATAGACCGAGAGCTGCCGCATGTCTTTTTTGTTTACACAGCCCCAATTGTTGGCGAGCGCGGCGACGGATTTGGCCGGGATCGGTTCGACACTCAGTGCGGCCAACGCGGCAGCGGCCCTGCCGACGACGAGTGTGATGGCGGCCGGAGCCGACGACGTCTCCGCGGCCATGGCGACCATATTCGGCGCCCACGCCCAGCAGTACCAGGCGATGGGAGCGCAGGCGTCGAAGCTGCATGACCAGTTCGTCCAGGCGATGAACGGCGCCTCCGGTGCGTACGCAGACGCCGAGTCGGCGAACGCGAAGCCCCTGCAGCCGGTTGCGCCGGTCACCGCACCGGCTCGGGCAGCGGTAAATTACTGCAGCACCCGAGCGGCCACTGTTAGCGCCGGCAGGCCCGTGGGATTGCTATCGGCGAGTCGCGCTAGTGTCGGGCCGGTTGGGCCGCCCAACCGGGGTGCGACCGGCGGCAGCACCAGGGCGAACGCCTTGGGACCGGCCGGCGCGACAACGATCGCGGGCAGGCGAGCCACGGCCGGCGGGCCCGGCGTCATCGCGGCCGCCGCCAAACGGCCTCACAGGTCCTTCGGGGCCGGTGGCCCCGGCGCCCGCGGCAACGCGACCGACCTGCGAGCCCGCTAAGCCCGTGTCTCGATCAGCGTCAGCGCCCGCTCGAACAGGTGCACCGTCGCCGCGTGCAGCTGATCGCCGACCGCCTTCTCGGCCTGCCCCGCGCACGCACGGGCCAGCGTGCCCTCGATGACTATGCCGAGCTTGAAGCACGCCAACACCGTGTACCACGCGATGTCCGACAGATCCCGGGTGGTGTTGGCGGCGTAGCGCTCTAACAACTCGTCGGTGCCGGCCAAGCCGTCGGTGCCGCCCAGGGCGTGGCTGAAGACGCTCGATCCGTCTGATTGCCGCCAGGTGGCCAGCAGCCAGCCCAGGTCCAACAGCGGGTCGCCGATGGTGCACATCTCCCAGTCGACGATGGCCACGACGTCGGGTCCGGTGCGGGAGAACATCACGTTGGCCGCGTGGTAGTCGCCGTGCATGATGCCCGGCGCCCAGTGGGTCGGCCGGTGCCGCTCCAGCCAGCTGGACACCTCGGCGATGCCAGGGATGTTCGGACCGGGATAGCTGTCGTATTCCTGGTAGGACTCGAGCTCGGCAAGCCAGCGCGGCACTTGGCGTTCCAGGAAGCCGTCGGGCTTGCCGAAGTCCGCGAGCCCGACGGCGACGTGGTCGACGGCACCCAGTCTGGCCAGCGCGTCGGCCATCGACAACCCCATCCCGTGCCGCACTTGCGGGTTGCCGGCGTGCAGCGGCGGCAGGCCTTCCCCGGCATTGAACCCGTCGATCGGCTCCATCAGGTAGAAGACCGCGTCACCGAGCACGCCGGTGTCCGCACACGTCGCGATCAACCGGGGGTGCGGCACGTCGGATCCGGCCAGCGCGGCCAGCACGCGTGTTTCCCGCAGGATCACGCTGTTGGTGCGGGGGCGCAGGTGCCGCGGACCCCGTCGCAGCACGTAGGGCCGCCCGGACCGGGTGAACCGCAGCATGACGTTCTGGGTGCCGCCGGTCACCGCGGTCACGTCCTGCAGTGGGCCCTCGCCCAGTCCCTGCTCCGTCATCCACCGGGCGACGGCGTCCAGGGCGTCCGTATCCATCGCTGTCATGCGTTGGCGCGCAGGGTGTAGCGCACCGTTTGCGCCCAGATCATGCCGTCGCGGAACACGAAGGTGTCCACGCCGTCGTCGGCTCGGCTACCCGCCGCCACGGCCGCCCATTCGAGGAAGAGCACATCGCCGGCAAAGATCTGGGACTTCAAATCCCAGTCCGCCTCGGGCAGATCGTCGAGCACCTTGACGAACACCTGGCGGATCTCGTCACGACCTCGCGCGACGCCGGCGGAGGTGATCACCACCGAGTCGTCGGCATAGTCGGCGACGATCTCGTCGAGGTCCCCGGTGACGAGCGACTGCCCGTGATGTGCGAAAACTTCCTGCGGCGTGCGTGTCATGCTGCTCCCTTGCAACCTGTAGACCCTCTGGGAAAAGGGTAGGCGAGCGGCGCGCGGCGCCCGCGGCGGGAAGAATAGTTTGCGAAACTCACTACTTGGCGAGGGGGCCGACATGCCGCGCACCGACAATGATTCGTGGGAGATCACCCAGAGCGTGGGATCGACCGCGCTCGGCGTGGCCGCGGCTCGCGCCGCCGAAACCGAGAGTGAGAACCCGCTGATCCAAGACCCCTTCGCGCGGGTTTTCCTGGACGCGGTCGGCGACGGCATGTGGAGCCTTTACGCCGATCCCGAGCTGCTGGCCCAGGCATCCGAGATCGACCCCCAGGTGCAAGCGCGGGCCCAGATGCTGGTCGACTTCATGGCCACCAGGACGGCGTTTTTCGACGAGTACTTCCTCGCGGCCGCCGACTCCGGGGTCCGGCAGGTGGTCATCCTGGCCGCCGGACTCGACGCGCGGGCGTGGCGGCTGCCCTGGCCCGACGGCACCGTCATCTACGAACTCGACCAGCCCAAGGTGCTGGAGTTCAAGACCGCCACCTTGGACCGGCACGGTGCCACGCCGACTGCGCGACTGGTCAACGTCCCGGTCGATCTGCGGCAGGACTGGCCGACAGCCTTGCAGGAGGCGGGGTTCGACCCCAGCCGGCCGTCGGCCTGGTCTGCTGAGGGGCTGGTGCGTTACCTGCCCGCCCAGGCCCAGGACCTGCTGTTCGAGCGGATCGACCACCTCAGCGCGCCCGGCAGCTGGTTGGCCTCCAATGTCCCCGGGGAGGGATTCATCGACCCCGACTTGGTGGCGCGCCAGCGGGAAGAGATGCAGCGCATGCGTGCGGTGGCGGCCCACGTCACGCACGCCCAGCTGCCGGCCGTGGAGGATCTCTGGTACGCCGAGGAGCGCACCGCGCTGGCCGAGTGGTTGGGCGATCGTGGCTGGGAGGCTTCCGCGGTGGATTTCCCCGGACTGATGGCCCGCTATGGTCGCCGGGTCGCCGACGGCGCCGAGGTCGCCATGCCCCCGACGCTGTTCGTGTCCGCGCAGCGACCGAAATAGCTGATCTGCCAGTATCTCCCGCAGACTCGGGAGGACGCGGTTATCGTGCGCCCATGGCATATCTCGAGGTGGTGCCGGAGCTTCTCAGTTCCGCGGCGACGGATCTGCACAGCATCGGCTCGGCGCTCGCTGCCGCTAACAACGCCGCGTCAGTGCCGACGACCGCAGTGCTGGCCGCCGGCGCCGACGACATCTCGGCCGCCGTTGCGGCGCTGTTTGCCGGGCATGCTCAGCGCTACCAGGCGCTGAGCGCACAGGTCGGCGCGTTCCATCAGCAGTTCGTGCAACTGCTGAGTTCGGGAGCGTCGTCATATGCGGCGGCCGAAGCGGCCAGCGCCGGCCCCCTGCAGCAGGCACTCGACCTGGTCAATCAGCCAACCCAGACGCTCTTCGGTCGTCCCCTGATCGGTGCTGGCGCCGACGGCACGGCGGCCAAGCCGAACGGCGCCCCTGGGGGATTGTTGTACGGCAACGGCGGCAACGGGTTCTCGCAATCGGCGCCGGGCGTCGCGGGCGGGGCCGGCGGTTCCGGCGGACTGATCGGCAACGGCGGCCGCGGTGGTTCCGGGGGTGCCAATGCAGCCGGTGGCGCGGGCGGCCACGGCGGATGGCTGTTCGGAAACGGCGGTGCTGGCGGCCAAGGTGGGGCGGGCGCAGCCGGAACCGCGGCCGCGGCGCCCGCCGGCGGCGGGACCGGAGGTGCCGGGGGCGCGGCGGGGCTGATCGGCACCGGGGGCGCCGGGGGTGCTGGCGGACTGGGCGGCAGCACCGCGGTGAATATCGCCGGGCCGCAGGCGATTGGCAGCGGTGGCAACGGCGGCGCCGGAGGGCGCGGCGGCTGGCTGTCCGGAAACGGCGGAGCCGGTGGTCTCGGCGGCAACGCCGGCAACCCCTATGTGGACGACGGCGCGACCATTCTCGCCGCGACGGCGACGTCGGGCGCCGGCGGACACGGGGGTGCGGGGGGCGCTGCGGGACTGCTCGGTTCCGGCGGCGTAGGTGGTGCCGGTGGGAACGGTGGATTCGCCGGACCGGACAACATCTTCACCCCGCCGGGCGGGTCCTCGATTCAGCTCAGCGGCGGTGCCACGTTTGCCTATCCGCTACAAGCTCAGGTCGCCGGCGTCGGCGGGGACGGCGGAGCCGGGGGTGGCGGCGGCCGGTTGTACGGCCAGGGCGGGGCCGGCGGCGCCGGCGGAATCGGCGGACCCGCCGCTTACTCCAGCGCGGCCGGCACCTTGGAGGCCGCGATCGGTGGGGTCGGCGGGGGAGGCGGCGCGGGCGGCGCCGCCGGTCTGCTGGGCATCGGGGGAGCGGGCGGATCCGGTGGCACCGGCGGCCTCAGTGGAGCGACCGGCGCCGGGCCGGGGGGTGTCGGCGGGATCGGAGGCCGGGGCGCAGCCGTGGGCGGGGCCGCGGACCGGACGGCCCTGTCGGCCCCGCCGGCCCTGTCGGATAACAGGGATCCGGCGAAGTTCCGTCGGGCGATACCGACCGAATGCCGCTCGGGGGATCGGGTGGTATGGCAGCTCCGGCACTGTTGACTGATGCAGCGAGGGATCTGGCGACCGTGGCAGTCAACCTGGATTCCGCGAATCTTGCCGCGGCGGTGCCGACTGCCGACATTTTCGACCGCAGGCGCTGACGAGGTGTCAGCGGCAATCGCTGCAGTGTTCTCCGGTTACGCGCGGCAGTATCAGGCACTCAGCAGCCGAGTCGGGGCGTTTCACCAGCAGTTCTTGGAGACGTTGACCGGGGCTGCGGAAAGCTATGCCTCCGCCGAAGCGGCCAACGTGACGCTGCAAGCCTGGCAACGGGACATCCTCGGCGGCATCAACGCTCCCACACAGGCCCTGCTGGGTCGGCCGCTGATCGGAGGCGGTGCCGACGGCACGCCGTCGAACCCCAACGGCGGAGCCGGCGGCCTGCTGTATGGCGATGGTGGTAAAGGTTTTTCGCAATCCGCGACCGACGCTGTGGCGAGTCACCCCAGGGCGTCTACGGCGGCGCCGGCGGCGCCGGCGGTTCGGCCGGCTTGATCGGCAAGGGTGGCGCCGGAGCGGCGGAGGGATCCGGCGGACTCACCGGCTACGTCGATTCCGCGAACCCCGAGGAGAGCGAATTCTTCATCGGTAGTGGCGGTCGCCGCGGCGGATGGCTCGGAGGCGCCGGCGGCTCTTCCTTCACCGAAGGCGGGGGTGACGAGAATGGTGCCGCGGGAGGCGCGGGTGGCAACGGCGGGGCCGGCGGTGCGTCAAGGCTGGTCGGCAGCGGCGGCAGCGGCGGCAACGGCGGCAGCGGGGCGATGGGCGGGTCGTCGGCACCCCAGGGCGCCATGGGACCCAGCGGCCGAAACGGTAGCGACGGTGCGGACGACGTCGTATCCAGCGGTGTCGGTCTGCTCGGTTAATACTCGTCTTCGATCGTCGTCACCCCGGCGAGCGAGTTGACTGCAGCTGTTCCACGTCCTCCTTGATCGCTGCGATCGCGTCCACTGGGGTCAGGTTCTGCCCCTGGCTGTTCTGTCCCAGTTGCGGCCAGCCCGCACCGTCGGGTCCGCGCAACTGGTCCCAGATGTCGCGCACCTTAGCCAACAGTTCGGTCTGTTCCTCATCGGTAAGAGCCATCAACCATCCTTCGCTCGTTGCGATGCCACACGCGGCGGCAAACTGTTGCGGTGTCAGTCCGTTGGCCGAATTCATGTCGCAACGCCCGAACGGCGGCGCGCCCTGCGGCAGATTCGGGCTGTAGCCGCTGCCGTCGGTGTATTGATGCGCCACCTGGCCCGGCAGATTCGGGTTGGACCCGTATCCCGCCGCGACCACCCGAAGCCCGGGCGGGCGCACCCGCCACATATTGAAGAAGTCATAGGCGTTGGCATATCCGATGATTCGCGCCGCCGATCCGGTGTAGTCGGCCAGATTCCAATACAGCTGGTTGATCCAGCTCGACCCGTCGCCGGGCGGGTTGCCTCCGGATTCGACATCGAGCATCAAGGCCACCCGTGGATGCAGGCCACCCTGAGCGTCGATCATCGAACGCACCGTGGCGGCGTTGGCCTGCCAATTGGGGCGGACGTAGGTGTAGACGATGCCGAATGTCAGCCGGCCGCTGTCTATTGCGCCGCGCATCCACGCGTAGTTGCGCGAGAAGTTGTGGTCCCGGTAGGTGCCGTCACTGACGCGAATGGACAGCACCTGATACGGATATGAGTCATCAACCGGCACTTGATATTCCGAGACATCAGCGAACAAGGTATCAGTCACCGCACCGTTATCCCCCTCTACTGCAACCCATTTACCGGTTGACCATGCTACAGAAGCGGACGGTCAGACCCGGCCCGGTATCGTCGCAGGTATGGCTGATCGGCCCGCCACGGTCGGCGACGTGCACCGGATCGCCGCGTCCATGCCACACGTCAAACGGCTCGAGGGGCCCAAAGGTAATCCGATCTATCAGGTGGGGGGAAAGTCGTTCGTGTTCTTCCGTACGCCGCAGCCGGATTGCACCGATCCCGACACCGGAGAGCGTTGGGCCGACGTGATCATGCTGTGGGTGGAGTCCGACAGCGACAAGCTCGCCCTGACCCAGGACCCTGGGTCGCCGTTCTTCAGCACTCCCCATTTCGACGGGCACCCCTCGGTGCTGGTGCGCGCCGGCCGGCTGGCCGAGATCGACGTGACGGAATTGACCGAGCTGGTTCAGGACGCGTGGTTGTGCCGCGCTTCGACTAAGCGCGCCGCTGCCTGGCTGGCCGCGCAGCCCACGCGCGGCGGCTGAATCCGCGGCATCCTCCTGCCTTTTTCATGTTTAGGCATGAGTACAACGGGCAACGCTCCTGGGGCGGGAATTGTTTCGGGCAACAATGGAGGTCTCTATGTATCGCGGTCGCGGAATTGTCGGGGTAATTGTTCTGGCCTGGCTGCTCATCGGAGTCCTCGCAGCCTGGCAGCGAAACTACTTCAAGGGCGAGGAAACCAGTTGTGCCTCACTGGGAACCGTCGCGGTAACGGTGATAGCGGGGCCATTGAATTACATGGGCGTAAATCCGAAAGTCAAAGATTGCCATGCGCCCAAGTTGCCGCAGCCCAGTGCAATGCAATCGATCAGTTATGTCCCTGCTAGGTAAAGGAAAGTTGTCATGATTGTCGTCGGCGCTCTGTTGCTCATCCTCGGCTTCGTCTTCGGGGTGCATTTGTTGACGGTGCTTGGAGTGGTCCTGCTTGTTGTCGGTGCGGTGATGTGGGCCATGGGCTCCGTCGGCCGGCCCGTCGCCGGCAGGCGAAACTGGTACTGATCGCGGCACACCGGGAAGGTCCCGTGACCGCAGCTGCGGTCACGGGATCCTTTCGTTTCACAGCGGGGGCATAGGGACGGCATAGCCTCGGCCCAGTCCGGTGCGGATACTGGAACTCGTGGCGGCTCCCCGAACTGAGCGCGTGGTCATGTGCCGCGCCGACGGTCAACCGGTCACCGTGCTGGTGGTGGACGACGAACCCGTGCTGGCCGAGATGGTGTCGATGGCCCTGCGGTATGAGGGCTGGAACATCGCCACCGCCAGTGACGGTTCGACGGCCATCGCCGCCGCCCGCGCCGAGCGCCCCGACGTCGTCGTCCTCGACGTGATGCTGCCGGACATGAGCGGCCTGGACGTCCTACACAAGCTGCGTCAGGAGCATCCCGGTCTGCCGGTTCTGCTGTTGACGGCCAAGGACGCCGTGGAAGACCGGATCGCCGGATTGACCGCCGGCGGAGACGACTACGTCACCAAGCCGTTCAGCATCGAAGAAGTGGTACTGCGGTTGCGTGCCCTACTGCGACGCACCGGCGTCACCACCGTCGACAGTGGCGCCCAACTCGTCGTCGGCGATCTGGTCCTCGACGAGGACAGCCACGAGGTGACCCGGGCAGGTGAGCCGATTTCGTTGACCTCCACCGAGTTCGAGCTGTTGCGGTTCATGATGCGCAACGCCAAGCGGGTGCTGAGTAAGGCGCAGATACTGGACCGCGTCTGGAGCTACGATTTCGGCGGCCGGTCCAACATCGTCGAGCTGTACATCTCCTACCTGCGCAAGAAGATCGATAACGGTCGCGAACCCATGATTCACACGCTGCGCGGCGCAGGTTATGTCCTCAAGCCGGCGCGCTAGAAGCCCGCGGGTCTGGTCGCTTCGGCTGCGCCTGATCGTCGGTCAGGTCGCGGTTCTCGCGGTCGTGTGCGTCGGCATCACCGCCGCAACCGAACTCGCGTTACGCCACCACTTGCTGGCACAGCTGGACAGCCAGCTCAGCGGTACCTCCTACCGTTCCTCGCTGCTGTACCCCGAATCGCCCCGGCACCGCGAGCCGCGCTTTCCCAAGACCGGTCCCGGCCCCCGTTTCCTGGACGCTCCGGGCCAGCCCGCCGGGATGGTCGCGGCGGTGGTCAGCGACGGCAAAACGTTGGACGCCGGCTACCTGACCGGCAGCGGCGCCCGCGCTGCGTTGACACCGACCGCCCAGCGCCAGTTGGAGCAGATCGCCGGCAGCCGCTCGCCGGTGACGCTGAACCTCGACGGCTTGGGCCGTTACCGGGTGGTCGCCGCCCCGAGCCGCAACCGGGCCGACGTCATCGTGACCGGGCTGTCGATGTCCAACATCGACGCCACCGAATTCCGGATGCTGGTCATATTCGGCATCGTCACCCTGATCGCCGTGGCCGCCGCTACCGTCGCCGGCGTCGTCATCATCCGGCGGGCACTGGCGCCGCTGCAGCGGGTGTCTCAGACCGCGACGAAAGTCGCGGATCTGCCGTTGGACCGCGGTGAGGTGGAGCTGCCGGTGCGGGTGCCGGAGTCCGATGCAAACCCGTATACCGAGGTGGGCCAACTCGGTTCGGCGCTCAACAGGATGCTCGATCACATCTCTGCCGCTCTGTCGACCCGGCAGGCCAGCGAGACCCGGGTCCGCCAGTTCGTCGCCGATGCCAGCCACGAACTGCGTACGCCGCTCGCGGCGATCCGCGGCTACACCGAACTCGCTCAACGCATGGGTGACGACCGCGAGGCCGTTGCGCACGCCATGAGCCGGGTGGCATCCGAGACCGACCGGATCACCCGCCTGGTCGAGGACTTGCTGCTGCTGGCCAGGCTGGATTCCGGTCGGCCGCTCGAGCGCGAACCGGTCGACCTGTCCCGCCTCGCGGTCGACGCCGTCAGTGACGCACACATCGCCGGGCCGGACCACCAGTGGGAACTCGATCTGCCGCCGGAACCCGTGTTGGTCACCGGAGACGAGGCACGCCTGCGACAGGTGATGGCAAATCTGCTGGCCAACGCCCGCATTCACACGGCGCCGGGCACGGTGGTCACCACCCGATTGAGCACCGAGCAGACTCAGACGCTACTGCAGGTCATCGACAACGGCCCGGGAATTCCGGCGGCGCAGCAGTCAGAGGTTTTCGAGCGGTTCGCACGCGGGGACAGCTCACGCTCGCGCAAGGGCGGCAGTACGGGGCTGGGTTTGGCGATCGTCTCCGCTGTCGTCAAGGCACACGACGGAACAATCACGGTGAACAGCCGGCCCGGCCGCACCGAGTTCGCGGTGCGGTTGCCGGGCAACGACCGGCAACCGTCCGCGAACGACTTTCAAGACACTGCAGGACGTCGAACTATGAGCAGGTGACGTCGATCTCGAAGGGCTTGTTCACCGGGGACATCGGGTTGGCCATGTCCACCCCGGTGGCGGTGCCGGTGATCTTGTAGGCGTTGCCGTTCTTGGTCGCCTCGGCCTTGCCCTGGCCGGTGCCGGATGTGTAGGCGAGGGTGACGCCGTTGACGTTGCCGAGGCCGACGGACTTCACCTCAGGCGGATTGGCGTCGGTGAGCACCGCGGCGATGCCTGTCGCCGCCCCACCGATCGCGATGTTGACGTTGCCGGCCGCCGTCGTGCACACGGTCGTGCCGGTCACGTGCTGGTCCTGCCCGTCGATGATCACCTTCGTGCCGGATGCGCCGGAGGATGCGCTTGCGCTCGAGGACCCGCTGCCCGTGTTGGACTTGTTGCTCGAACATCCGGAAAGACCCGCGACCAGAATGGCCGCTCCGGCCACCGCGACCGTCAGCCCACGCTTCACCTGTGTGCTCCTTTGCCTGTTGTAGCGGTCCATCGTCATTGCGGACCGCCACGGCAGTATGCGACTTCACCGGACGGAATGGCTAGGGTCCAACGAAAAGAATTTGCGCGCGAGTTGCCACTCAGGACGGCTCGATTAATGGCAAGGTAGTGCCGGTGGATCACAAGCCTCCTGCCCAGACAATCGAATCGGCACATAGCCGGCATCCGCTACCATTCGATGACACAAGGGATTTCGACGACGCAGACCGGGGTTTTATCGCCGCTCTGACGCCGTGCGTCATCAAGGCGGCCGACGGCCGCGTGGTGTGGGACAACGACGTTTACGCGTTCCTCGACGGGCCGGCGCCCACGTCGGTGCACCCCAGTCTCTGGCGGCAGTCCACGCTGGCTGCCAAGCAGGGCCTCTACGAGGTGGTGCCGGGGATCTATCAGGTGCGCGGGTTCGACATCTCCAACATCAGCTTCGTCGAAGGTGACACCGGAGTGATCGTCATCGATCCGCTGGTGTCCACGGAGGTGGCCGCCGCCGCACTGGACCTGTACCGCGCCCATCGGGGTGGCGACCGGCCCGTGGTCGCGGTGATCTACACCCACAGCCACGTCGATCACTTCGGCGGCGTGCTCGGCGTGACCTCGCAGGCCGACGTGGACGCCGGGAAGGTGGCGGTGCTGGCGCCGGAGGGCTTCACCGCACACGCCGTCCAGGAGAACGTCTACGCCGGTCCGGCAATGACCCGCCGCGCCACCTACATGTACGGCACGTTGTTGGAACGCGGTCCGCAGGAGCAGGTCGGGTGCGGACTCGGCCAGACGCCGTCGACCGGTGAAGTCGGGCTGATCGTCCCGACCGTCGATATCAGGCAGACGGGCGAGACGCACACCATCGACGGCGTGCAGATCGAGTTCCAGATGGCGCCGGGCACCGAGGCTCCCGCCGAAATGCACTTCTACTTCCCGCAGTTTCGCGCGCTGTGCATGGCCGAGAACGCCACGCATAACCTGCACAATCTGCTGACCCTGCGCGGTGCCCTGGTGCGGGACCCCCATGCCTGGTCGGGTTATCTCACCGAGGCGATCGACGCCTTCGCCGACCGCGCGGACGTGGTTTTCGCTTCGCATCACTGGCCCACCTGGGGGCACGACCACATCGTCGAGTTTCTCTCGCTGCAGCGCGACCTGTACGCCTACCTGCACGACCAGACGTTGCGACTGCTCAATCAGGGCTTCACCGGTGTGGAGATCGCCGAGATGTTCCAGATGCCACCGGCGTTGGACCGGGCCTGGCATGCGCGCGGCTATTACGGCTCGGTCAGCCACAACGTCAAGGCCGTCTACCAGCGTTACATGGGATGGTTCGACGGCAACCCGGGCCGGCTGTGGCCGCACCCGCCCGAGGCGCTCGGCCCCCGCTACGTCGCAGCCCTCGGTGGCATCGACCGGGTGGTCGAATTGGCCCGCGCGGCCTTCGATTCCGGCGATTTCCGTTGGGCGGCAACGTTACTCGATCACGCCATGTTCACCGACGAGCACCACGGCGCGGCCCGCGAGCTGTACGCGGACACCCTGGAACAGTTGGGCTACGGCGCCGAGAACGCGACGTGGCGCAACTTCTTCATGAGCGGTGCCACCGAACTGCGCGTCGGCAACTTCGGCACCGCGACCCAAGCTACGTCGCTGACCCTGCTGTCCCAGTTGACGCCCGAGCAGATTTTCGACGGCCTCGCCATCCGGGTGAATGGTCCACGCAGCTGGGATTTGGATATCGCCATCGACATCACGTTCGCCGACCTGGACGCCAATTACCGGCTGGCGTTGCGCAACGGCGTCCTGGTGCGGCGCCAGGTACCCGCCGATCCCGACTCCGCCACGGTTACGGTGAAGCTGGACACGACGTTCCGGCTTCTCGGTGTCGCGATGGGCGACTTCAGCTCGCCCGGCCTCGAGGTGTCGGGTGATGAGAGCGCCCTGCAATCGCTGTTGGCGGTGCTCGACGAGCCGGACCCCAACTTCAACATCGTGGTCCCCTAGACGGTATGGAGGCGACTTGAGGCCGAAGGCCTCGGGCTGCAATCGGTCGTGGGTTGCCGGTGTCGAGTGAACACTCGCACTGGTAGAGCCACAGTTGCAGATCAGGAGGCCTCCGGTGAGTTTCAACGGTACGAGTGTCGGGTTGGACGTGCACGCACTTTCGGTGGTTGCGCATGCATTCGATGAACAGACGGGTCGCGTTGAGCGGGCACGGTTGTGTCCGGATCAAGCCGAGATCCTGGATTGGTTGCATAGGCTGCCTGGCCCGGTCAGGGTCGCTTATGAGGCGGGTCCGACGGGTTTCGGGTTGGCCCGTGCGTTGGCCGAAGCTGACATCGAGTGCACGGTTGCCGCGCCGTCGAAATTGATCCGCCCGGCTGGGGATCGGGTCAAGACCGATGCGCGGGATGCCGCTCATCTGACTCGGCTGCTTCGCCTGGGTGAGATCACTGCGGTGTAGGTGCCCGAGCGGGAGGTGGAGGCAGCGCGGGATCTGGTGCGTGTTCGTGAGGACGCCCGCACTGATCTGATGCGCGTTCGCCATCGGCTTTCCAAACTGCTCCTGCGCCACGGCCGGGTCTATTCAGGTGGTAAGGCATGGACTGGGGTGCACGAAACGTGGCTTCGGCGGCAGCGTTTCGACAATCCGCACATTGTGGCGGCGTTCGATCATCACTTCGACGCGGTCCTTCACGCCACTGCCGCCCGGGATCGGCTCGACACCCAGATCATCGAGGTTGCCGCGTTGCCACGATTCGTCGACACCGTCAATCGCCTGGGTTGTCTGCGTGGAATATCGGCACTGACCGGCCTAGCGCTGACCGTGGAGATCGGTGATTGGACTCGGTTCACCGGTTCGTCCATCGGCGCCTATGTCGGGTTGGTGCCCTGCGAATACTTCTCGGGATCTTCACGGGTGCAGGGTTCGATCACCAAAGCCGGCAACGCCCACGTACGACGGTTGTTGATCGAGGCGGCCTGGCACCACCGCGCGGCCTACCGTAACCCCGGTCCGACCATGCGAGCCCGGTGGGCCAAAGTCGATCCTGCCCTCAAAGCCCGCGGGCATGCCGGGAACCGGCGTCTACACCAACGATGGTGTCGGTTCAACGAGCGCAAGAAGCCGCACGTGGTGGCCAACGTCGCTGTCGCACGCGAGCTGGCCGGCTGGTGCTGGTCACTGGCGACCCTGGACTAAGCGACCGCCACCGGGCTTGATCGGAGTCAGCCGGTCCACGGGCGAGGTAAGCGAACCGGATCTGCGTTACAGCTATGAGCCACAACGTAATCCAACTGGATTTCTGTGTGACGCCCGTCCCTAGAGAGCAGCCACCGTTCGCGCCGCACCATCGTCTTGCGGTAACCAACCCGCGTATATCAATCTGACACCACCGTCGTTGAGCAACGACCGCCAACAAACCGGCTGACACCGATCAAACGTAAGCCGCCCCGACATTCGCCGGGGCGGCTTTCACCTGCCTATTGACAAACCGTGCCTACATATCAGCTGTTCGCCGCGAGTCAGGCGACGTCGATGATGACCTTGCCCAGCACTTTGCGGTCGGCCACAAAGCGCAGCGCCGCGGCCGTTTCCGCCAACGGGAAGCGCGCGCCGATGTACGGGCGGATCTTGCCGTCGGCGAACATCTGTGACAGCTCGGCTAGATCGCGCGCGCACTCGTCGGGATAGTCGTCGGCGAATGTGCGGATCTCCATGCCGCGAATGGTGATGTCCTTGAGCATCACCAGATTCAGCGGAATGGCCGGTATGGATCCGGCCGCATAGCCGAGGGTGACGAACATGCCGCCGCGGGCCAGGCCCCGCAGCGCGGGCTCCGCATAGGATCCGCCGACCGGGTCCAGGACCACCCGGGCGCCCCCGCCGGTCAGCTCCCGGATGCGCAGCTTCAGGTCCTCGTCGTCGTAGTCGACGGTGGCCTCGGCGCCGCGCTCGCGGCACAGGTCCAGCTTCTTCGGACTGGACGCTGCCGCCAGCACCCGCGCCCCCATCGCTACCGCCAGATCGACGGCGGCCAGCCCCACGCCACCCGCCGCCCCCAGCACCACCACCCATTCCCCCGGGGCGACCCGGGCTACCGAGCGCAACGCGTGATACGCCGTGCGGTAGGTCACGCCGAACGCTGCGGCGGAGGCGAAGTCGACACCGTCGGGCACCGATGCGGCCGTCGCGGCGTCCAGCACCGCCGCCTCCGCGAACGCCCCGAACGTCGTGCCGAAGACCCGGTGGCCCGGCGTCGTGGTCGCTCCTGCGCCGACCGCTATGACCTCGCCGGCGATCTCGTTGCCGGGTATGAACGGCGGCGGGATCTTGACCTGGTACTTGCCCGCGATGAAGAGCACGTCCGGGAAGTTGACCGCCGCGGCATGTACCCGGACCAGCACCTGACCGGGTGCGGGCACCGGGTCGGCAACCTCGGCGAGCACCAGGTCCTCCGGGGGCCCGTAGGCGTTGCAGACGATGGCGCGCATCAACGGACTCCCAGCCCGAGCAGGCAGAACTTCACCAGGTGCTCGATATCTTCCCGGCCCGGCCGGTCGGCCGACCCCACGTACCGCCGCATCATCGCGACGGTGCCACCGTAGACCGCCTCGACGTCGCGCTCGATGTCGGTGCTACCGAGTGCGGTGATCGGTTCGGTGAGTAGATCGCGCAGCGGCCGCATCATTTCCCGGTCTGCGGCAAGCCAGTTCGACAGCTGCCCCGCCACCGCCCGGCTCATGCTGATCAGGTGCGGATCGGCGACCTGCGCCAGCGTCCCTTCGATCCAGCGGGCAATCTGGTCTCGTGGCCGGGGCTCTTTGGCCATCTGGTGCTGCAAATAGGACACCACGATCGCTATGCCGCGCTCCATCACCGCCAGGATGAGGTCGTCCTTTCCGGCGAAATACCGGTAGAACGCCTTGTTCGACGAACCCGACTCGGCCACGATATCGCTGACCCGGGGAGGGTCGGGAGCTACCCGCTCCATCACTCGTACCGCGGCGGCCAGGATGCGTTCCACTTCCTCGGTGGCCTCACGCTGGCGGTCGTCGAGGGCGCGCCCGACGGCCGCGGATACTCGGTCAGTCACGGCTAATCGGGAAGCGCCGGAACGCGATCGATCAGCCCGGCGTACTTCTTGCGCGCCGCCTCACGGCGAACGTCGAGCATCTCATTGGGCCATGCGCCTTCCTCGGCCTGGTAGTTCTTGAGCAACATCCGGGCCAAGTTGACCTTGTGCGCCTCGGTCGGCCCGTCGGCCAGACCGAGCGCAATGCCGCCCAGTAAGACGTTGACCAGCGGCAGCTGATCGCTGAGCCCCAGCGCGCCGTGAACCTGAATAGCGCGCAGTGCAATGGATTTCAGAACCTGCGAGGCCAGGATCTTGCAGACACCGATCTCGGCGCGAGCCGCGCGTTCGTCCCCGCTGTCGATCAGCCAGGCGGCGTGCAGCACCGTCAACCGGAACGGAATCAGCTCGGTGTGCGAGTCGGCGATGAACTCTTGCACCAGTTGCTTATCGGCCAGTGAACTGCCCTGCGTGAAACGGCTTTTCGCGCGGCGCGACATCATCTCGATGGCCCGCTGCGCCATCCCGATGGAGCGCATGGCGTGGTGCAGACGACCACCCGCCAGTCGGGTCTGCAGAATCAGGAAGCCCTGGCCCGGTTGGCCCAGCAGCGCATCCGCACCGACCCGGACGTCGTGGTAGCGCACCAGCGAGTGGCCGGGTTCGTGCGGATCGGCGCCGACCAGGTGGTGGTTGGCTTCGATGGTGAGACCCGGGGTGCCGGCCGGAATGAGGAAGGTGGATGCGCCGTGGTGCACCGGCACATCTGGGTCGGAGAT
The DNA here is from genome assembly GCF_017086405.1 of Mycobacterium gordonae. Lineage (NCBI taxonomy): Bacteria > Bacillati > Actinomycetota > Actinomycetes > Mycobacteriales > Mycobacteriaceae > Mycobacterium > Mycobacterium camsae. The sequence goes on along the minus strand of NZ_CP070973.1, from coordinate 6,877,060 downwards.
GGCGACCACGATGAAGAACGAGGCGACCGATGCGTTGGACGAGAAGAACTTCTGTCCCGTGATCACCCAGGCGTCGCCGTCACGCACCGCACGGGTCGTGAAGACCCGCGGGTCCGCACCGCCTTGTGGTTCGGTCATCGAGAAGCAGGAGAAGATCTCCCCCGACAGCAGGCCGGCCAGATACCGGTCCTTCTGTTCCTGGGTGCCGAAGCGAGCCAGGATTTCCGCGTTGCCGGTGTCGGGCGCCTGGGTTCCGAAGATGATCGGCGCCCAGGGGCTGCGGCCGAGAATCTCGTTGATCAGCGTCAGCTTGACTGCGCCGAAACCCTGGCCGCCGAGTTCGGGCCCCAAATGTGGTGCCCACAAACCTTGCTCGCGCACCTGCTGCTTGAGTGGATCGACGATGCGGCGGCGTTCCTCGTTGAGCGGCAGGAACTCGCAGCCCGGAAACAGCACCTCGAGCGGTTCCACCTCGTCGCGTACGAACTCCCGGACCCACTCGAGCTTCTTCTCGAACGCCGGCTCGGTGGAGAAGTCCCATGCCATCGAATCACTCCTGCCTGTCAGGGAATGCCGCCGTCGGCCCGAACGATCGAGCCGGTAGTGAAACTGGACGCGTCAGACGCCAGAAACAATGCGGCACCGACAATTTCGGCGGGGTCCCCCGCGCGTTTGAGCGACAGGTGCCCGAACATCTCGGACCCGCGCTCCGCCAGGTTCCATGCCTTGCTGACGTCGGTCAGAAAGGGACCGGCCATCAGCGTGTTGACCCGGACGGTCGGCCCGAACGCGCGTGCGAAACCCTCGGTCATGGCGTTGAGCCCGGCCTTGGCCGAGGCGTAGGGGACGATGTCCGGGCTCGGACGCAGCGAGCCTGCCGAACTCACGTTGATGATCGAGCCGCGGCCGGCGGCCACCATCCGTTCGCCCACCAATGCCGAAAGTCGGAAGGGCCCTTTGAGATTGAGATTGAACACCGAATCGTAGAGCTTCTCGGTGACCTCCGAAAGCTTGCCGTACAACGGCGACATTCCGGCGTTATTGATCAGGGTGTCGACCTTGCCGAACGCGTCATAGGCCGCTTCCACCAATCCGTCGAGCTGATCCCATCGGCCCACGTGCACCTGGTAGGGCAGGGCGGTGCGGCCGGTCTCAGCCTCGATCTCCTTGGCGACGGCGACGCAGTTCTCCATGTTGCGGCTGGCGATCACCACGTCGGCGCCGCAACGCGCCAAGCCGAAGGCCATCTCCCGGCCCAGGCCGCGACTGCCGCCGGTGATCAGCACCACCTGGTCAGTTAGGTCGAAAAGCTGTTCCGCGTAGCCCATTTCAAGACCTCGTCAGCCCTGCGGCGGTCGCGATGAGCTGCGGGATCATCGCCCCGAACGTGTCCTTGATCTTCGGATCGACCTTCCCGGTGCGCACCCCCGCAGCGTAGGTCTTCTCCAGCACGATGCCCAGTTTCCAGTTCGCCAACACCAGGTAATAGCCGATGTGTTCGGTGGACAGCCCGCTGATCGACTCGTAGTGCGAAAGCAGTTCGCCGCGCCGGGGCATACCGGCCATGTCGAGGTAGAACCCGCCGGCGCGCGGTTCCTCACCGTCGTATCCCAGCAGCGCCCACGCCAGGTCTAACAGCGGGTCACCGACCGTCGTCATCTCCCAGTCCACAATCGCTGCCAGCCGGGCCGGCGCCCCGTGGGCGAACATCACGTTCGCGAACTGGTAATCGCCGTGCATGATGCCGGGCGTGTAGTGCGCCGGCCGGTTGCGGCGCAGCCAGTCCGCCGCCTCGTCGAGGCCGGGCAACTCGCGCACCTTGTAGGAGTCGAGGAAGGCCAGCCAGCGGTCGACCTGTCGTTCATGGAAGCCGTCCGGGCGGCCGAAGCCGTCCAGGCCCTGGCCGCGCCAGTCCACCCGGCCCAGCTTGGCGGCGCCTTCGACGAGCTGGAATGCCAGCTCTCGACGGGCCGCGAGGTCGGTGTCGAAAGGCGCTCGCCAGCCGCCGCCCATCGGGCTCCACCCGTCGATCGCGCGCATCACGTAGAACGGCATACCCAGCACCGAGCCGGTTTCGTCGGCGGCGATCAACTCCGCGTGCGGAACATCCGTGCCGGACAGGGCCCGCACCAGGCGGATCTCGCGGAGCAGGCCGTCGATGCGCGCGGCGTCGGCGCGCGGGCCGGGCATCCGCAGCACCATCCGTTCGGACCCCCGGCGGATGAGATACAGGGTGTTCTGTGAACCGCCGCTGAGCTGTTCTGAAGCCGCCCGTTCGCCATGCCCCGGCGCGTCATGCGCGTCGAGCCACCGGCCTAGCACACCGGCATCCGGTTCGGTTCCGCTCTCCGTCGACATGTCCGGCACACCCCACTCTCTCTGCAGAGAATAGCATTCTCCGCAGCGTCGCCAAGGGGATGCGACGTCGCGTGCGAGGCTTGGCGCATGCAACTGCTTCTGGTCCGGCACGCGTTGCCGTTGCGCAGCAACCACGGCGAGGGCGCCGATCCCGAACTGTCCGAAACCGGATTGCAGCAGGTCGCGCGGTTGCCCGAAGCGCTGGCCCGGTACCCCATCGCCCGGGTGGTGAGCAGTCCGCAGCGGCGCGCGATACAGACCGCGGAGCCGCTCGCCCAGGCCCGCGCGCTGCCCGTCGACATCGAGGATCGGCTGGCCGAATACGACCGGGACCAGACGTCCTACATTCCGATCGAGCAGATCCGCGCGGAGTTCCCCGACGAGTGGGCGCGTATGGCCCAGGGGCACCTGCCCAGCGCCGTCGACGAGGATGCTTTCCGTGCCCGGGTGCGTGGTGCGATCGACGACCTGGTGGCCGCCGCCGACCCCGACGAGACCGTCGCCGCGTTCAGCCACGGCGGAGTGATCAACGTGGTGCTGCACGAAATTCTGGGGACGGCCCGGCTGCTGTCGTTTCCCATCGATTACGCCTCGGTCACCCGGCTGCTGTTCTCCCGGACCGGGCAGGCGACCGTGGCCACGGTCAATGCCACCGAGCACGTGTGGGATCTGCTGCCCCGAAACCAGCGGGCGTGAGTCGACGATGCACGCCGCGCAGCGGCGTGCGGAGGAGCGAACATATGGCCGCGTGAGTCGACGATGCACGCCGCGCAGCGGCGTGCGGAGGAGCGAACATATGGCGCTGGTGAGTCACGGCCGTCCGGGCTTTGGTAAACAAGTGCGGTGACTTCCGTGGACCGACTCGACGGCCTCGAACTGGCTGCGCTGGACGGGTATCTGCGTTCACTGGATATCCCGCGGGAGGGGGAGCTGCGCGGCGAGTTCATTTCCGGCGGCCGCTCGAACCTGACCTTCCGCGTGTACGACGACGCCACGAGCTGGATCGTGCGCCGTCCGCCCTTGCACGGCCTCACGCCATCCGCGCACGACATGGCCCGCGAGTTCAAGGTGGTGGCCGCGCTGCAGGACACGGCGGTGCCGGTCGCGCGGGCGATCGCGCTGTGCGAGGACGACACGGTCCTGGGTGCGCCGTTCCAGATCGTCGAGTTCGTCGCCGGGCAGGTGGTACGTCGGCGTTCCCAGCTGGAATCGCTGGGGCGCCGCTCCATCGACGGCTGCGTAGATTCCCTGATCCGGGTGCTCGTGGACCTGCACAGCCTGGACCCCCCCGCCATCGGGCTCGGCGACTTCGGTAAACCCGACGGGTATCTGGAACGACAGGTGCGCCGCTGGGGCTCGCAATGGGATTTGGTGCGGCTGCCGGAGGACCGCCGCGACGACGACGTAGCGCGGCTGCATTCCGCGTTGGAGCAACACATTCCGCAGCAGAGCAGGACGTCGATCGTGCACGGCGACTACCGGATCGACAACACCATCCTGGACGCCGACGACCCGACCATCGTGCGGGCCGTCGTCGACTGGGAGCTTTCGACATTGGGCGATCCGATCAGCGACGCGGCCCTGATGTGCGTCTACCGCGACCCTGCGCTGGATCTGATCATCGACACCCAGGCCGCCTGGACGTCGCCGCTGCTGCCGTCGGCCGACGAACTGGCCGACCGGTACTCGCTGGTGTCCGGGCATCAGCTGGGGCAGTGGGAGTTCTACATGGCGCTGGCGTACTTCAAGCTCGCCATCATCGCCGCCGGCATTGACTTCCGTCGCCGCATGTCTGAGCAGGCCGAGGGGCAGGTCTCCGACGACGCCCCCGAGGTGGTGGCACCGCTGATCTCGCGGGGACTCGCCGAGATCGCCAGACTGGCCTAGCGGACGGCGGCGGTCAGGTTCTTCTTGGCCGCGCGGCGCAACTGAACGATCCGGGCCGTGCCCACCGCGACCGTGATCAACCCGCCGACGACGGCGGCGAGCAGGATCGCCACACCCAGCGGCAGGGTCCAGTGCCAGCCCAGGAAGGTGAACGGGGTGGGCGTGGTGTTCTGGGCGATGAAGACCAGTAGCAGGATCAGGACCAGGAACCCGACGATCAGCGACGACCACAGCGCCCCGGCGCGGGTGAACACCGATGCCTTGTCCTTCGGCAGCGGACGGGACTGGGGCGGCGGCGCCTTCCGGGACGGCGAAGGGTCGGGCCGGGACGCATCCGGTGGAAGCGAGCCAGGAGAGGTGCTGGTCATAGGTTCATCTTTCTCTATCCGGCGCGGAATGAAACCAAATCACGGGAAAACTCCTCACGTGGTGCGCCGCAGCACCTGGTGTGGCCACGTAGTCTCGGCAGGGTGAAAATGCTGCGGCGCGCAACGCTCGCCGCGGCCATGTGGTTGTTGGTGTACCCGGTGGCCGCCTGCGGCAATCCCGACCCCTTCGGTTCCGGAGCGGGCGGGCCGAAGTCCATCGTGGTCGGGTCCGGCGACTTCCCCGAGTCTCAGATCGTCGCCGAAATCTACGCGCAGGCGTTGCATGCCAACGGCTTCGACGTTGGGCGGCGGATGGGCATCGGCAGCCGCGAAACCTATATACCGGCACTCAAGGACCACTCCATCGACCTGGTGCCGGAGTACATCGGCAATCTGCTGCTCTACTTCGAACCGGACTCCAAAGCCACGGTTCTCGATGCTGTCGAGTTGCAGCTGTACCAACGCCTGCCCGGCGACCTGTCGATTCTGACGCCATCGCCGGCTTCCGACACCGACACCGTCACCGTCACCGCGGCCACCGCCGCCCGTTGGAACCTCAAGAGCATCGCTGACTTGGCGGCGCACTCCGCCGAGGTGAACTTCGCTGCGCCGTCAGCGTTCGCCACCCGTCCGTCCGGGCTGATCGGCCTCAAGCAGAAGTACGGGCTCGATATCAGTTCCACCAACTTCATGACGATCAACGATGGCGGAGGCCCGGTGACGGTCCGCGCGCTGGTGGACGGCACAGCGACCGCCGCCAACATCTTCAGTACCTCGCCCGCGGTGGTGCAGGACCACCTGGTGGCACTTGAGGATCCTGAGCACAACTTCCTCGCCGGAAACATTGTGCCGCTGGTCAATTCGCAGAAAAAGTCGGACCGCCTCAAAGACGTGCTGGATGCGGTCTCGGCCAAGCTGACCACTGGTGCGATCGCCCAACTCAACGCCGAAGTCTCGGGAAACGGCGGCGTCGATCCAGACGTTGCGGCCCGGAAATGGGTGCGCGACAACGGCTTCGATCGGCCGATCGAGCGATGACGTGATCACCTTCGACAACGTCAGCAAGGTGTATGCCGGTGGTGCCACGGCCGTCGACCGGTTGAATCTTGATGTTTCCGAGAGCAAGTTGACGGTATTCGTCGGCTCATCCGGGTGCGGCAAGACCACCGCGCTGCGCATGATCAACAGGATGGTCGACCCCACCTCGGGGACCGTCACTGTCGCTGGCAGAGACGTCTCGACTGTCGACCCGGTGCAGTTGCGCCGCGGCATCGGCTATGTGATCCAGAGCGCGGGTTTGATGCCCCACCAACGGGTTATCGACAACGTCGCCACCGTGCCGGTGCTGCGGGGTGAGTCCAGGCGAGCCGCCCGGGCTGCCGCCTATCAGGTCCTCGAACGAGTGGGGCTGAATCCGAAACTCGCGTCACGCTATCCTGCCCAGCTGTCCGGTGGCGAACAACAGCGTGTGGGTGTGGCACGGGCGCTGGCCGCAGACCCGCCCATTCTGTTGATGGACGAGGCATTCTCCGCCGTCGACCCGGTGGTCCGGCACACTCTGCAGAACGAAATACTCCGTCTGCAAAGCCAATTGCGGAAGACGGTGGTCTTCGTCACGCATGACATCGACGAGGCGCTGCGCCTCGCCGACCGCGTCGCCGTTTTCGGATCAGGCGGTGTACTACAGCAATACGACGAACCGGCACAACTGCTCGCGCGTCCGGCCAACGATTTCGTGGCGAGGTTCGTCGGCCTGGGCCGTGGCTACCGGTGGCTTCAGCTCATCGACGCGGCCGGACTGCCGCTGCACGATATCGACAAGATCCCGGCGGCCTCCATTGACACTGCCGCGACGCCGGACGGCTGGGCCTTGGTCATCGACGACGATGGCGCCGCGGCGGGCTGGATCGACGCCGAGGGACTGCGCCGACACCGAGGTGGCCAACCCCTGACGGAGGCCATGACGTCGGTCGGTTCGGTGTTCCACGTCGACGGCAACCTCAGTCAGGCGCTGGACGCCGCCCTGTCCTCGCCGTCGTCGATGGGCGTCGCCGTGGGCCGGGGGGAGAAGGTCGTCGGTGGGGTACTGGCCACCGATGTGTTGGCGGCGGCGCAAGCGCGCAGGCGGACCTAGGGCGGGCCGGATGCACTACCTCTTGACACACCTGGACGCCGCGTGGGCGCTGACCGTCATTCATCTGCGGCTGTCGCTGATTCCGGTGCTCGTCGGACTGGTTATCGCGGTGCCACTTGGTCTGCTCGTGCAGCGATCCGCGCTGCCCCGCCGGTTGACGACGGCGACCGCAAGCGTGATCTTCACGATCCCCTCGCTGGCGCTGTTCGTCGTTTTGCCGCTGATCATCGGAACCCGGATCCTCGACGAGGCCAACGTGATCGTCGCGCTGAGCGCCTACACCACCGCACTGATGGTCCGGGCGGTGCTCGAAGCTTTGGACGCGGTACCGGGGCAACTACGCGACGCAGCCATCGCCATCGGCTATGGTCCGCTGGCCCGGATGCTGAAAGTCGAACTGCCGCTTTCCATCCCGGTGTTGGTGGCCGGGTTGCGGGTGGTGGTGGTCACCAACATCGCGATGGTCTCGGTCGGTTCGGTGATCGGCATAGGCGGCCTCGGCAGCTGGTTCACCGCGGGATTCCAGACGAACAAGAGCGAGCAGATCGCCGCCGGCATCATCGCGATATTCACGCTGGCAGTGGTCATCGACAGCGTGATCAGCGTTCTCGGTCGGCTGGCCACGCCGTGGGAAGGTGGCCGCCAGATCCGGTCGCCGATCGTGGGTGGTGCCCGGTGAACTTCATCGGGCAGGCGCTGTCCTTCCTGACCACGGCGAGCAATTGGACCGGGTCCGCGGGCCTGGCGGCGCGCACCTGCGAGCACCTCGAGTACACCGCGCTGGCCGTGCTGGCATCGGCGGTCATCGCCATCCCGGTCGGGCTGATCATCGGGCACACTGGCCGTGGCCAACTGCTGGTGGTAGGTGCGGTCAACGGACTGCGTGCGTTGCCGACGCTGGGCGTGCTGCTGCTCGGCGTGCTGCTTTTCGGGCTGGGCCTGGCACCGCCGATCGTGGCGTTGATGCTGCTGGGCATTCCGTCGCTGCTGGCGGGCACGTATGCGGGGATCGCGAGCGTCGATCCGCTGGTGGTCGACGCGGCGCGCGCCGTGGGCATGGCCGAACATCAGGTGCTGTTCCGGGTGGAGGTGCCCAACGCGCTGCCGCTGATTCTGGGCGGCTTGCGGAGCGCGACCCTGCAGGTGGTTGCGACCGCGACGGTGGCCGCCTACGCGAGTCTTGGTGGACTGGGCCGTTATCTGATCGACGGGATCAAGGAGCGCCAATTTCACATCGCCTTGGTCGGAGCGGTGACGGTGGCGGTGTTGGCGCTGGTAATCGACGGGGTGATGGCGGCGGCGGTGTGGGCTTCCGTGCCGGGCAGCGGACGCCTGAGCAGGCGCAATCGAGGTTGTGATGCGGCAGTTGGGGACAAACCCGCCGCGGTTGACCGAGAGGTCCTACGGTAGAGATGTGACCGCAGCCCCTTCTGATTCGACGGCAAGCGTCTGGCCGCAAATGTTGACCTGGCGCGCGCAGGACATTTCGCGCATGGAATCGGTACGGATCCAGTTGTCAGGCAAGAGAATCAAGGCCAACGGCCGCATTGTGGCCGCGGCCACCGCAGCCAATCCCGCGTTCGGTGCCTTCTACGAGCTGCAGACGGACGAGAAGGGCGCCACCAAGCGGTTCGGGCTGACCGTAACGTTGGCCGAGCGCGAACGCCAGCTCGCCATCGCCCGCGACGAAGAGAACATGTGGCTGATCACCGACCACCAGGGTGAGCGGCGCTCGGGCTATAACGGCGCACTGGACGTCGACCTGGTGTTCAGCCCGTTCTTCAACGCCCTGCCTATCCGGCGGCTGGGTATCCACGAGCGGGCCGATTCGGTCGTGCTGCCGATGGTCTACGTGAACGTGCCGGAGATGACGGTCGACGCCGCCACCGTGAGCTACACCAGCGAGGGCCGGTTGGATGCCATCAAGCTGCGGTCGCCGGTGGCCGACACGACCGTGGTCGTGGACGCCGACGGGTTCATCGTCGACTATCCAGGGTTGGCAGAGCGGATCTGATCACCCCGCCGGCCCGGCCCGCCGCGGCCAATTGTTGTCGCCATCCGTCCGCGCCGACGACGACGGTGACGATGTCCGAGCGCGGGAAACTTTCGTACCGGGTGCGTGCCGCATGACCTTCGTCGACCAGTTCGGCCACCGATCCGTTGCGTGCCAGTGACTCGCGGGCGCGGCCGAGCAGTTCGATGACCCGGTCGGTGGCCGGCGTCAGTTGACTGGTATTGGCCTCGCACATGGCGCGCACCAGGTCCGGTGCGGTGCCCGCGACCCGGGTCGCGTCCCGGAACGAGCCAGCAGCCAGCGCGAACGCCAGGGGCACCTCGGCGGCGGTGATGGCCAGGGCTTCGGCCAGCAGGTGCGGCAGATGCGAAATGGCAGCCGCCGCGGCGTCGTGCTCGTCGGATTTGGCAGGCACCACGTGGGCTCCGCAGTCCAGGGCCAGCTCCGTCACCATCGACCACACCTGGGGGTCGACGTGGTCGTCCACGCTGACGACCCAGGGGGCTCGGTTGAACAGGCCGCCATGGCCGGCAGTCCAGCCCGAGTGAGCGGTGCCGGTCATCGGGTGTCCACCGACGAAGCGCGGCAGCAGGCCGGCCCCGACGACCTCGTCGAGCACCGCCTTCTTGACACTGGTGACGTCGGTCAGCGGGCAGTCGGGGGCCGACTCGGCGATGTGGGCCAGCATGTTGGCCAGGGCCGGCATGGGCACGGCCAGCACGATCAGGGCGCCGCTGCTCGCGGCGCGGTCCAGTGTCTCGTTGAGGTCGAGAGAAGCGTCGTACCCGTCCGCCCTGGCGCCGTGGGCGCCCTCCACCGAGCGGTTGTAGCCGAATACTTCGCGTCCCGCCCCGGCAGCGGCCCGCACGATGGAACCGCCGATCAGACCCAGCCCCAGCACGCACACCGGTGTCTTCCCCACAGTGCAAGGTTGGCACAGTTGGACCGGCGGCGGGTTGCTTGGGATGGCTTCATCTGGCCACCGGCCAGGTCAGGGACTAGCGTAGGCGGCCATGGGAGCACAACGGGCTTCAGCAGCAGGCCCGTCCACGGACACCCCCGACGGCTTCGGCGTCGCGGTCGTACGCGAAGAAGGCAAGTGGCGTTGCGCGCCGCTGGGCCCGAAAGCGCTGACCAGTTTGTCGGCCGTCGAGACCGAACTGCGGGAGCTGCGCAGCGCCGGCGCCGTATTCGGGTTGTTGGACGTCGACGACGAATTTTTTGTCATCGTGCGCCCGGCGCCGTCCGGAACGCGATTGCTGCTATCAGATGCCACGGCCGCGCTGGATTACGACATCGCCGCCGAGGTGCTGGATAGCCTGGACGCCGAGATCGACCCCGAAGACCTCGAGGACGCCGAGCCGTTCGAGGAAGGCGACCTGGGGTTGCTGTCCGATATCGGGCTGCCCGAGGCGGTATTGGGGGTCATCCTCGACGAGACGGACCTGTATGCCGACGAGCAGCTCGGCCGCATTGCGCGGGAGATGGGGTTCGCCGATCAGCTGTCGGCGGTGATCGACCGTCTCGGTCGGTGACCGCAAGCGCGGCCGTGGCGATCGCAAGCCCGGGGGAGCCGGGCGCCGCGGGTCGCCACGATGGGACGGAGCCGGGCGCAGCGGCTCGCTGCCATCAGAACGGGTCGGGGATTCCCGCTGACGAGGAGCTGATCCGCGCTGCGTTGGCGGTCGCCGAGACCGCCGGGCCCCGCGACGTGCCGATCGGTGCCGTCGTAGTCGGACCGGACGGCACCGAGCTGGCGCGGGCGGTCAATGCCCGCGAAGCCGACGGCGATCCGACCGCCCACGCGGAGATCCTGGCATTGCGGGCGGCTGCCCGAGTGCTGGGTGACGGCTGGCGGCTGGAGGGTGCGACGCTCGCGGTCACCGTCGAGCCGTGCACGATGTGCGCTGGGGCGCTGGTGTTGGCCCGGGTGGCTCGCCTGGTGTTCGGGGCGTGGGAACCCAAGACGGGTGCGGTCGGCTCGCTGTGGGATGTGGTGCGGGATCGACGGCTCAACCATCGGCCCGAAGTGCGCGGTGGCGTACTGGCCGCGGAGTGCGCCGCGCCGCTGGAAGAGTTCTTCGCCCGGCAGCGATTGGGGTGAGGGGCGGGTGGTTGGGTAAGCTGCTCGGCGGTGGCGTGTCCGAGCGGCCTAAGGAGCACGCCTCGAAAGCGTGTGACGGCTAAAACCGTCCGAGGGTTCAAATCCCTCCGCCACCGCTCATGTGATGAGTCGCGTCATAGGTGACAGACGAGTCGCGTCATTGGTTACAGATTCCCCGGCCATCGGCCGGGGTTTTTGTCTTGGTTGGGCCGTAGTCGGGGTCGATGGTGTGGCTGCTCAGGACCTGGTGCCCGGTTGTGCTGATGACGGTGACCGTGGTGGTGGCGAGCAGGATGAGGACTGGGGTGTGGACGTGGGTGCGGCCGATGCCGAGGTGGTGTAGGCGGCTGGCGTGGCGCAGGGTGAGTTTGCCGAATTGGTCGACGGTGTCGTGGCGGATGCGGAAGTGTGTGGTGGTTTGGTCGGCAGGATGTGCTTTGGGTCGGGCGGGGTAGGCATGGTGGGGGGTGAGGCGGGTGGGGTGGGCGCGGTGGGGGCGTTGGGTGGTGTAAATGGTGCGGAAGGCAGCGAGCAGGGCCAGGAGGTCGGCCAGGTCGGGGGCGGGCGCCTCAGAAATTCGGTCTCACCCACCCGCAAGGCAACGACATCGCCCCACCGGATACCGGTATAGGCGAGCTCCCGGACAAGCCGGCGATGTTTGCCGCATTCGTCGGCTAGCCTGCCGACATCGGCCGCTAGCAAGTAAACCCGGCGTTTGGCGGTCTTGCGCGGAGGTTATCGATTCCCCTGGCGGGGTTCGCCGATAGGCGTTTAGACGTACGCGGTCTAACGCTGATCGTGCCAGGACGGTATGAGGGAGTCTAAGACCGGATAACAAAACTTCTTATACGAGCTGATAGAGCCTTAGAAATGGATCCGGTCACCAATCCGTTCAGACCTGGCGCCGGTCGGCGGCCGCCGGCATTGGCCGGTCGCGATTCTTTGCTGACGGCTTTCGATGTGGCGGTGCGCCGGGCCGAGGAAATGGGTGAGGGCGGCCGCAGCTGGATCCTGAACGGTCTACGGGGCGTGGGCAAGACGCTTCTGCTCAACGAATTACTCGGCAGGGCCGGGGACAGGGAATGGATCACCGCGAAAGTTGAAGCGGGCATCGGTGAGTCGTTGTCGGTGTCGTTGTCGCGATCGCTGGTGAGGGGGATGCGTACCGCCACGGGTCGCCATCCCGAGCCGCGGCTACGGCGGCGGCTGGGTGTATTCAAGGCGTTCAGCATCAAAGCCGACGCCGCCGGCTCGGTGTCGCTGGGAGTCGAGGTCGACCCGATCCGCGGGATAGCAGACTCAGGTCGCTTCGCCGACGGCTTTGCAGCGCTACTCGAAGTGATGGGGGAGACGGCACGCGACCTGGGCATCGGCGTGCTGATCCTCGTCGATGAGCTGCAAGAGGCGACCGTCGGCGAACTCTCGGCGGTCAACGGACCCGGGTCGCAGAATTTCTACGAAGAGCCACGGCGACTACTCGTCGAAGAGTTCGCCGAAGAATTGCGCTTCTCATGAATGCTCGTCGATATAGTCGGCCGCGTCTTTGTCGCGATTGTCGACATCTCGCGTCGCGTCCCGTTCGGCGTGGAACCGCAACCATTTCAAGGCCAGTTCATTACGCAGCTCCAACGAGGCGCTCTTGATGAAGTCCGGCATCGCCTCGCGTTCTTCCTCGTCGAGGTGTTTGCCGTTCTCCCGGCGCGCATCGATCACGGCTTCGAACCACTCTGTGCTGCCTGGCTCGAGCCGGCGTGATCGACGGACCGCGTCGCGGATCGCATTGTGGTCGGTGATGGCGTCTTCGGTCTCGTCTTCCGGGTCGCCTTCGGGATTGCTGGGATGCTCCAGCCCGCCGTGCTGGAGCAACGCCGGATAGAAGACCGCCTCCTCGGCCTCGGCATGCATGTCGAGGCGGATACTGAGGCCGCTCCAGATGGCGGCGAGATCGTCGTCGGATTTGGCCTCGTCGAGCCGGAAGAACTGGCGCCGGATCCAGTCGTGATCGGCGTAGATGAGGTCGATGATGTCCGCCATGGTCAGTGCGACCTCATAGACACATTGGTCCCCTCCCGTCGAGCGTTGAGCACGACAAGAGTGTTCACGCGGGAAGCGTCGGTCAAACGGCGATTATCGGCTGCTACCCATGCGAGGTCGCGACCCCGCGTCATTCCCGTCACGATTCGCCGATCGTCGCAATAATTTTGACGCCGACGATGATATATATGCCGGCATGGGGTGGTACGGGTGAGGCGTTTGCTGGCGACGATTGCATTGGCATCGATAGTCGTTGCCTGCGCTATCGCGCCGGGCAAAGCCAGAGCCGCGGACGAAACCGCGCCCGCAACCGTCTTTACGATCAACCCGGCGTTCTTCCCGCTTCCCTCCAACTGGTTACGCGGTGAGCTTTTCGCCGCCCCTAATGTGAAAGTGAAAGTCCCCTACACGAATTTGCCCAACTCCTACTTCGTCCATCAGGGGGCCGACATCCTCAATCAGCTCCTGCATTCCACGCCGGGCCGCAAGATTGTCCTCGGTCACAGTGAAGGTGCGCAGGTCGAAGACGATTGGCTACGCAGATACGGGCCCACCAGTGATATCGACCCGGCCAGCGTCACGTTCGTCTTGACCGGGGATCCGGAAACCAAGTACGGCGGTTGCACCACGATCTCCAACAGCGGATGCACCGCGGCGTATGGGGGCCGGGGATTTCCGGCGGACACCCGGTATACGGTCAAAGTCCTGATTCGCCAATACGATTTCTGGGCGGACTGCCCCGGCGACCTCGCCAACTCCGTGGCGCGTTTCAACCGGGTGGCAGGTAACTTCGTCGGCGGCACCGGCGAATTGCGGGGCCCACACCTGGATTACAGCAAACTCAGCCTGACCGACCCGGGGAACAAGTCCTACGTCGAGGGAAACGCCACCTACATTCTGGGAGCGCCCGCCACGTACTACCTGCCGATGGTCACCTGGCGCTTGGAATCGGCCGAGAACAAGAGAATCCACGAGCTGCAATGGCGCCCGATGGTCGAATCCGCCTACAACCGCCCGATGGGGACACTCGATCTTCCGGGCTGATCACTCACGGTCTCGCCCGGTGGCCAGTTTGCGGATCGTCTGCACCTCGGCGTCTGCGAAGGGACGTCCGTCAGGCTGCAGCAGGTCGGCGAACCACTGCTTGGGCACTGAGGTCGCCGGATGGTCCCACGAACTCCACGGGAAGTACGTCTGAGTCTTGCCGGCGACCAGTCCCCAGTTGAACGCGCCGACGTTGTGCCGCCTGGCAATCGGCAGAATGCCCTCCACCGTGCTGCCCAGGGAGCGAGCCAGGTACTCGGTGCAGATGATCGGGCGTCCGAGCGGGGCCAGTTCGCCGATGCGGCCCTCGAACTCGCCCGGCGGGGCGTAGCTGTGAAACGTGATGACGTCGGCGTTGTCGAGCTGGATGCCTGCGATCGTGCTGCGGGCCCCAGGATCGCCCCAGCTGCCCTGCCACACGCCGCTCGTCAGCGGCTGCACCGGATCAACGGCCCGCGCCCAGCGGAACACCTGGGGGAGCAGGCCCGCGACCCGCTCCAGCTTGTCCTTGCGCTCGACCTTGCGGTACTCGCGGGCCGGATTGTCGGGTTCGTTCCACAGGTCCCAACCCAGCACACGATCGTCGTTGCGGAATTGGCTCAACACTCCGGTGACGTACTCCTGCATGACAGCCACGTATCGGGGGTCGTCGATGTGTTCGGCACCGGGGCCCTGCACCCAACCGGAGTTGTGCACACCCGGGCGGGGCGCGCGCTGACGACCTAGCCGGGGAAACGGATCCCAGCACGAGTCGAACAGCACGAACAACGGCTTGATGCCGTGGCGCGCCGCGATGCCGACGAACTGTGCCAGCCGGGTCTGAAATCCCTGCCGATCAGCAGCCCACAGCTGGTCATGCAAGAACACCCGCACGGTGTTGAACCCGTGAAATCGGGCGACCCCCAGCTCGTTGTCGATGCGGCGCGGGTCGTAGGTGCCGGCCTGGAACATCTCGAGCTGATTTATCGCCGTCGAGGTCACGTAGTTGACTCCGACGAGCCAGCCTTGCGCCTGATACCAGTTGTGCGCACGGTCCGCCGGCCATCGGCCCGCCTCGGCGGACGCGCGCGCCGTCCGGGTCAAGGCCGTGCCGAGTGCCAGTGCCAGCGGCAACTTGAGAGCGGTTCGACGTTGCACCCCGCGACGGTATTTTTCCCGACGCCACAACAGGCGCGGCATACCGGCCCGCGACCCTTAGAGAGTGGAAATTGTTATCCCGCTGTCACTTTGGTGACCGCTCGCAGCTAGCCACCGCTAACGATCAACGGCAGAGAGATCATGCCCGCCCCGCCGGTCACCACCAGGACCCAGCGGCCGTCGACGGGCAGGGTGACCTCGATCGGGAAGATCGCAAAGCCGAGTTCGGCGATGGTGGCGGCCTCGGGCAGTTCGAACTCGATGTTCAGCGGATCATCGCCGGTCGGCGGCCTGATCTCGACGTCGACGCGCCGATCCGGGCTGCCGGTCTCGGCCTGAGTCAGCACCACCAGCAGGAACTGGGCCAGCCGATCGTCCTCCACGGTGAATCGCAGCAGCACACCGCCCGAGACGTTGAGTTTGTTGTCTGTCGCCGAAGCAGCTTCGGCCAGAAAGGCCCCGACTATCACTGGGTGAAACTACCGCTCCGCCCGGAGTCAGGAACCTCCGAGGGGCCACCCCGGCTATTGCTGAGGCTGGGGCGCGGCGCCGTATCCCAGCTGCGATGCGGTGTAGCGGGCGCCATCGGTGACCGGCACCGCCTGCACCGCCGTCCCGTACGCGCAGATCTCGGTCCACACGTCGCCGAGTTCGGTGGTGTCGAAGCGCATCGCGACGATGGCGTTGCCGCCCTTGGCGCGTGCCTCGTTGATCAGCCGGGCCATCGCCTCGTTGCGGCTCTCGGCCAGGTTCTTGGTCATGCCCTGCAGCTCGCCTCCGAACATCGACTTGAACCCGGCGCCGAACTGGGCGAACGCATTTCGGGACCGTACGGTGAGCCCGAAGACCTCGCCGCACACGCGCTGGATTTCCCATCCGGGGATGTCATTGGTAGTGACGACGAGCACCGGCATGCCTTTCTGCTTGAGGGGAACGACGCAATTCCCGCTGCAGGTTACCGCTCAAGCTTGATGCGCGACGTACTCTCCGACCGTTTGTGCCGCGGCGCGGACCTGCTCGCCGATATCCGCGATCGCCACCCCGCTGAGTTCGGTGAACGGTGCGGCGCTGACGGACATGGTGACGATTCCGTCCGCATCGAAAACCGGAGCGGAGATGGTCGCGATGCTGTGCGAGCCGAGTTCGGCGAGCTCGGCGGCCAGCACGTCGATGACCGTCAGGTCGGCGAAGGCGCGCGCCAATCGCGCCGTGATGGCGTCCGGCTCGCTGTCGGCGGCGAGCGCACGAAGCGCGGTGTAGACGCGGATGAACTCCCGGCTGAGGCGTTCGATGACGTAGCCGCGGGCGCGGATCTCGTCGAACACGAGCGCCATTCGGCGCGACAGTGCGGCGGTCGGCTTGTCGACCCCCGCCAGCCAGACGCGCTGGGCTGTGCGGGTGCTCCAGGCGAGGTAGTCGCGGCCGAAAGGCGCAACCAGCGGCATTCGTAGTCCCCGGTCGACATGCATTCCCCATGGGGTTTCACCGGCGCTGTCGATCACCACAATCGAGTTGGCCTCCCGGCGGGCCAGGAAGACCTGCGCACCGATCGATTCGGCCAGAGCCTGCAGTACGCCGTGGTGTCTGAGCTCGCCGCTGGGCTGGCTCAACGAGGCGATTCCGGGACCCCAGGTGTAGGCGCCGCTTGCGGCGCGTACCACCCATCGACGGCCGGCAAGCGTGCTCATGATCGCGTGACCGGTGGCGCGGCTGATGCCCAGTTCCCGACTGATCTCGGCGAGGGTGAACCCTCGTGCGGGCCGAGAACCGAGCAGCTCCATGATGGCGATCACCCGCTCGGTGGGAGGGGAGGCGGGTTGACGTTGCGGGGCCTGCCCGTCTAGCGTTGCCGTCATATTTTCGAATCCTATATCGACTATTCGACATAGGAAAAGGTTCGGGAGTGCACCGGTGAATGCTGCGGACGTCGGGGCCACGCGCGCTGACCAGATCGACTTCGACGATCTGACGTCGCCTCGGTTGACCGACGTCCAGCGTCAGATCCTGGAGTTCACCGAGAGTCGTCACATCGAGTTCGACCTTGACGCGATGCTCGCCGAAGCTCGCGACCACGCCGGCGCTGCAGACCTCGACGACACCGACGGCTTCACCGATCGGCTCGACGCGCACGTCGCCGCGATCGAAAACGACGACGGGTTGCGTCAATTGTCGCGCTCCACCTTGCGGCAACGAGTCGTGCGGCTGCTGCGCAACCGACTGTCGTTGACCGACCTGATCAAGCGGTATCCCGAAATCGAGTCGATCCCGATCGAGCGTCCGATCATCGTCGTTGGGATGCCGCGTTCGGGCACTACCCACCTGGTGAACCTCATAGCGGCCGACCGTCGACGGCGTGCGTTGCCGTATTGGGAGAGTCAGGAGCCGATTCCCGTCCCCGGCGAAGGCCCCGACATCTTCGGTGTGGATCCTCGTTACACGCGATGCAAGCAGGAACACGACGCGCTCATGGCCAGCGCGCCGGTGGTGGCAGCCATGCATGATCGCTTCCCGGAGGCCATCGAAGAGGAAGTCGAGATCCTCGACCTGGACCTGGCCTCCTATGTGCTGGAATGGCATGCCCGGGTGCCAGATTGGCGTGACTACTACCTGGAGTTGGACCAGCACCGCCACTACCGGTATCTGCGAAAGGTGCTGCAGGCGCTGACATTCCTGCGCGGTCCGCGCACTTGGGTGCTCAAGAGCCCGCAGCACTGTGAGCAGTTGGGTCCGCTGATGGCGACCTTTCCCGACGCCACGGTCGCGTTCACCCACCGAGATCCCGTCGCGGTGATCCAGTCGGCGATCACCATGATGGCCTACTCCGACCGGCTGCGCCGGACCAGCATCGACCCAGGCTGGCTGTTGGACTATTGGAGCGACCGCGTGCACCGATTGCTCAGCGCGTGCGTGCGGGACCGTGAGCTGGTGCCGGCCGAACGCAGCGCCGACATCGGCTTCCACCAGCTCAACGGCAACGAAATGCCCCTGCTGACAGATCTTTACCGGCGTGGGGGGGAAGAGCTGACCGACAGAACGCGCCGACAATTCCAGAAGTACCTGGACGGCAACCCCCGTGGCAAGCATGGCCGGATCCGTTATGACCTGCAGCGCCACTTCGGCATCTCGCCTGACGAACTTCGCGCGCGATTCGACTACTACTTCGACCGATTCGACGTCCGCGCCGAATGAAAGGAGACTTCGTGACATCCGAGCCGGTGTACCGAAGCCGGCCCGGTGCCGACGCCATGCGCCCGGCATCGGCCGAGCGCGCCGAACAGATCGCCCCAGGACTGTGGTGTTCGCCGGGGTTGTCCAACGCCTACCTGCTCACCACCGGCGAGGGTCGGGTGATCGTCAACACCGGGATGGGATTCGAGGGCCCGGTGCACCGGGCCAACTTCGATGCCGTCGACTCCTCACCGGTGCGCTACATCATCTTCACGCAGGGCCACGTCGACCATGTCGGCGGTCTGGACACCGTCCGCGACCCGGATACCACCGTTGTCGCACAGGCGAACTGGAAGCTGTGGCGCGACGACAACGAACGCCTCATCCCGTATCGTGCGAGTCGCAGCGCGTTCGCCTTCAAAGACACGCTGGCCACCGGCATCCAGGCCATCCAACAGCGCCTCGGCATCATAAAGTTGCCCCCCCAAAGCGTCCCGTCCGTCGACCTGGACTTCGACGATGCCCTGACCCTGCAGGTGGGGGAACGCCGATTGGAACTGTACGCAGTGCCCGGTGGTGAAACCAACGACTCACTGGTAATTTGGCTGCCCGAAGAACGAATATGCCTGTGCGGTAACACATTCGGACCACTCTTCGGGCACATTCCGAACCTGGTCACCATCCGGGGCGACCGGTACCGCGACGCCCTGACGGCCATCGCGTCGGTGGAGCGGGTGCGTAAGTTGCAGCCCGAAATGTTGGTCACCGGCCACTTCGACCCGATCATCGGCGCGGACCACATCAACTCCGAGCTGACCCGGCTGCGCAACGCCATTGAGCACATCCATGACCAGACCGTCGCCGGGATGAACGCCGGCCAGGATGTTCGTGCGTTGATGCGGGATATCACGCTGCCCGCGGAGCTCGACGTGGGGCAGGGTTATGGCAAGGTCTCCTGGGACGTGCGGGCCATCTGGGAGAACTACTCCGGGTGGTTCCATCACCGCTCGACGACCGAACTGTATCCGGTCGGGTTCGACGAAGTGGCCGCCGACATCGTCGAACTCGCCGGTGCGGACGCTCTCGTCGACCGCGCGCGAGCCCAGCTGTGCGCGGGCCGCCCGCTGCACGCCATCCACCTCGCCGAATTGGTCACCCGCGACCACCCGGGCGCACGTGAAGTACTCAGAGAAGCCCACGAGGACCTACTGGCGGCAAGCGAGAACTTCTGGGAAACAGCCTGGCTCAAGCAACAGATTGCGAGCAACTCATGACGGCACGGGTCAGCTTCGACTTCACCGGGACCGCGGCACTGGTCACCGGGGGTACCAGCGGCATCGGCCACGGAATCGCCACCCTCTTCCGCGACGCCGGTGCCCAGGTCACCGTCACTGGAACCAAAGCCGACGCAGCCGAATACGAGACCGATCTCGCCGGCATGACCTATCGCCAATTGCAGATCACCGATCCGGACTCCGTTGACGCATTGACAGGGACATTCACCGAACTCGACGTGCTGGTGAACAACGCGGGTGCGAATTTCCCTGGGGGACTGGATGAGTCGAAGCCCGACGGGTTCGAGGCGTCGGTCGCGCTCAACCTGACCGGACCGTACCGGCTGACCGTCGGGCTGCGCCGCGCGCTGCAAGCGTCGGCGGCGGCGGGTGGTGCGAGCGTGGTCAACCTGGCCTCGATGTCGGCGCTGCGCGCCGTCCCACTGGTGCCCGGCTACAGTGCCGCCAAGGCCGGAATCATCTGCATGACAAGAAACCTCGCCGTGAAGTGGGCGCCGCTGGGTATCCGGATGAACGCGGTGGCCCCCGGCGCCATCGACACCCCGATGACCGCGCCCATGCACTCGGTGACCGAACTCGTCGACGCCGAGGTGGCGCATATCCCGCTGCGACGCTTCGGCGCGGTCGAGGAGATCGCGCCCACGGTAGCGTTCCTGTGCACCGGACAAAGCAGTTACACCACCGGTGCGGTGTTCGTTATCGACGGCGCGTCGGACTGCATCTGAGGACGAAAAATGGCGCTCGCACTGAGACCCGAAGACCTCTACCACATCGGCATCGTGGTACCCGATCTGGACGCTGCGATGACCCGGTTCACCGAGCTGGCGGGCTACCGGTGGATCAAGCCGCTGAAACACACGCTGCCCTTTCGCACCCCCACGGGCGCCCGCGAACTGACCTCCAACTTCGTCTACTCTCTACAGCCGCTACACCTCGAGCTGATCCAGGAGGTGCCGGGAACTCCGTGGGTGGCCGCGCCCGGCAACGCCGCCCACCATCTCGGCTACTTCGTCGACAGCCTCGCGGAGACGGCTACGATGCTGGAAGACAACGGGTTCTCCCTGGAAATGACCGCCGACATGCCCGGCTCGAAGCTGGCGCTGTTCGCTTACTACGTCGACGCCGCGGGCACACGCATCGAGATCGTCGACCGCGCGCTGTTTCCGGACTTTCCCGCTTTCCTGCAGTCCCAGGCCCAGTAGCCGACCATGATGCTGGCGGTGCTGCGGTTCAACTTCGGTTCCCCGCAGGGCGATCCACGCAGGCAAGGCGAATTGATCACTGCGGCAATGGAGTTGGCGCAGTGGGGTGAGTCGCACGGTATCACCACGGTCAGTGTGGACGAGCATCACGCGACCGGGCACGGCTGGAGCTGCAACCCGATCATGGCCGCGGCGATGTTCCTGTCGCGGACCTCGACCATGATCGCCAGTGTGGATTGCGCGCTGGGGCCGCTGTGGAATCCGGTTCGCCTCGCCGAAGACATCGCTCTGGTCGACAACATGAGTCGTGGCAGGCTGCACACCACCGTCGGGCTGGGCTATCGCACCGTCGAATTCCAGTCGCTCGGTGTGGATTTCAACCGACGCGGGCGGTTGATGGACACTCTGGTCGAGCGGATGCTGGCGGTCTGGTCCGGAGCCGAGCCGGGCGTGTGCACTGGAACCTGGACTCGGCCGCATCCGCCGTTGTACGTCGGCGGTGGATCGCCGGCGACCGCTCGGCGCGCGGCGCGGTTCGGTCTCCCGCTCAGTCTGGCCGACCACCTGCCCGACGTCGCGGCCCACTACCGGCAACTGTGCGCCGAAGAGGGCGTCAAGCCGTTCGTCATCATGCCCGGTCCGGTCAACCGCGGGATGATCTACCTGCACGACGACCCGGACCGGGCATGGGCGGAGCTGGGCGAGCACATCCTGTGGGAAGCGGTCACCTACGGTGGATGGTCTGCCGAACAACGCTCGTTGATGCACTTACCCGGCGTGCAGACGATCGAGGAGGTCAAGGCGTCTGGCCGATACCGGTTCCTGACGCCCGACCAACTCATCGCGGAGGTTCGCGACGCGGACTATTACGGACCGATCGTGTTGCATCCGCTGGTCGGCGGGATGCCTGTCGAGGAGGCATGGAAATCGGTGCAGCTGCTCACCGACGTGGTGCTGCCCGCGCTTGTCTGAGGGTCTGGCGGGCCCGCTCGGTGCGTGTGGTGTGGCGAGCACCCGGGTGTTGCCACTGACACAACGTGCCGGCCGGCATTGTGCGGTCGCTCGCGCCGCGCGACACCAGCGCCAGAACTACAGCCCGAACGACGGCGGCGCGGACGGCGGCGGCGGCGCAAACTCGGTCACCAGCACCGGCAGCGAGATGGCCCCGGTGCCGCCGGTCACCACCAGCACCCAACGACCGTCACTGGGAAGCCGCAGCTGAAGCTCGAAGAACGCGAACCCCGGGAATTCGGCGACCGAGGCCTCTGGCACCTCGAACTCCAACCGGATCGGCTCGTCGTCGTTCGGCGGCCGCATCTCGATCTTGACCATCCGGTCGGTGCTGCCGGGCTCCGCCTGGGTCAGCACCACCAGCACGAACCGCGCCGAACGATCAGGTCCGAGGGCGAATCGCGACAGCACCCCACCCGACACATTGAGCTTGTTGTCGACGACGGCGGCCGCATCGGCCAGAAAAGCGCCCGTAAGTATCACGCCGCTGAACCTACCGCAGCAGGTGAGCGCACCCTCACCGCCTCCGACATCGGCCCGCAGTGGGCCTCCGCAATGTCTGGGGTTTGACGGCCCAACGCGCGATACTGGGCTCATGCCTGATCGCAACGTGCTGGGTGGCCCGTTGGAATCCTGCGGCACCGAGCCGGTCACCGGCTTCTATCGTGACGGCTGTTGTTCCACCGGGGACGAGGACCGCGGGTTGCATACCATCTGCGCCGTTGTGACCGCGGACTTCCTCGAGCATCAGCGGTCGATCGGCAACGACTTGTCAACGCCGGTGCCCG
The DNA here is from genome assembly GCF_017086405.1 of Mycobacterium gordonae. Classification (NCBI taxonomy): domain Bacteria; kingdom Bacillati; phylum Actinomycetota; class Actinomycetes; order Mycobacteriales; family Mycobacteriaceae; genus Mycobacterium; species Mycobacterium camsae. The sequence continues at coordinate 6,854,516 of NZ_CP070973.1, read as the reverse complement.
AATACCGGTTTCCCGGACTGCTGCCCGGCGACCGCTGGTGCGTCACCGCCCGCAATTGGCTACGGGCTCACCAGGACGGCTGCGCCGCCCCGGTGGTGCTGGCCTGTACCCACGAGCGCACGCTCGATGTGGTGCCGCTCGAGGTGCTGCAGGAACACGCGGTGGACGTGCCGGACGACTTGGCGAATCTGTGAATCAGGGGACGTCGGTCGAGTACAGCCAGGCATCCCACAGCGGACGCAGTGACCCGTCGCTGTAGTTTGCCGCCAGCCCGGTGAAATCTTCAGTGGTGGCGGTGCCGTGACGGTACCGTGCTGTCCAATCCTTCAGCAGTGCAAAGAATTTCTGGTCGCCCAGCTGTCCCCGCAGGGCATGCAGGGTCAGCGCGCCGCGCTTGTATACCCGGTCGTCGAACATGTGCCGGGGCCCGGGATCGGACAGCAGCAGATCCTGCGGCTTCTGGCGTAGCTGGGTATGGTGGTAGCGGGCCAGAGCGGCCGTGCTGGACCCCCCGCTGCGCTCGGACCACAACCACTCGGCATAGGACGCGAAACCCTCGTGCAGCCAGATGTCCCGCCACCGGCGCGCCGTCACCGAGTTGCCGAACCACTGGTGCGCCAGCTCGTGCGCAATGAGCCTTTCGCTGGCCCGGGTGCCGGTGCAGTGATTGGCGCCGAAGATGGAAATGCCCTGCGCCTCAAGGGGAATCTCCAGCGCGTCGTCGGTCACCACAACGGTGTACCCGTCGGCGAGCGGATAGGGCCCGAACAGTTCGATGAACAACTCCATCATGTCGGGCTGACGGGCGAAGTCGTGATCGAAATTGTCCTTGAGGCGTCCGGGCAGCGCAGCCCGGATCGGCACCGGCGTTCTGGCCAGCCGGACCTGCTCGTACACCCCGATCTGCAACGTGACGAGATAGGTCGACGTCGGCTCCGGCTGTTCGTAGGTCCACACGGTCTGCGAGGCCCGCAGCCGAGACCCCACCAGCTTGCCGTTGGCGATCGCCCGGTACGCGCTCTCGGTGCTGATCTGGATCCGGAACGCGGCCTTGGCGCTGGGATGGTCGTTGCAGGGGAACCAGGAGGCGGCCCCGTTGGGTTGCCCGGCGACTAGGACGCCGTCGGTCAACTCCTCGAATCCCACTTCCCCCCAGAGGGTTCGGAGCGGTTTGGGGTTGCCGCCGTACCGGATCACCACCGACATCGCGGCGCCGGTCGGCAACTTCGACCCCAACACGATGCGCAACTTGCCACCCCGGCAGCTGAAACGGTCGGCGCGTTTCCCGTTCACCGAAACCCGGGACACCGACAGCGCGCTCGACAGGTCGAGGGTGAACTCACTCAACTCCGCCGAGGTCACCGCGGTGATGGTCGCGGTACCCGAGAGCCGGTTGATCGCGACCTTGTATTCGAGATCGAGTTCGTAGCGCGACACGGAGTAGCCGAAGTTGCCGTTCTGGGGTAGGTAAGGATCCACACCCTGGTGCTTCGCCGGAGACTTCATGCCGCGTTGTCCTTGACGTCCGCCGCGTCCTTCCGGCCCTTCTTCCGGGGCACCCACGGTCGGACCGGATTACCTTGCCAGCGTGTCGATGCCGGCACCTCGTCACCGCGCACCACCAGTGAGGCCGGGCCGACGGATGCTCCGGCGCCCAACCGGGCGGCGGGCAGCGCGACGCAGTGCGGACCGAGGGTGGCGCCGGCTTCCAGCACGACGGCGTCCATCCGCATGATCCGGTCGTGGAAAAGATGGGTCTGCACCACACAGCCCCGGTTGACGGTGCTGCCCTCGCCGAGGAAGACCAGATCGGCCTCGGGCAACCAGTACGTTTCACACCACGACCCGCGCCCGACCGTGGCACCCAGTCCACGCAGCCAGACGTTCATCACCGGTGTCCCGCTCGCGGCTCGCGCAAACCACGGTGCCGCAACGGTTTCGACGAACGTGTCGGCCAGCTCGTTGCGCCACACGAACGACGACCACAGCGGGAACTCACTCGCCCTGATCCGCCCGACCAGCACCCACTTCGCGGCCACCGTCACCAAGCCGGCGATCGCACCCGCGGCCAGTAGCACCAGGCCACCGGCCAGCGTTGCCCACCAGATCCCGAAAGTGATTGTCAGCGCCTGCAATGCGCCCAACACCGCCACTCCGATCGCGACGGTCACCACCACCGGCAGCAATCGGCAGATCTCCACCGCCGCTCGCAGCACCTTCAGGCGCCGGGACGGGCTGTATGTCGTCTCCTCATCCGCCTCGGCGGGCCGCCGGCGCAGTCGCATCGGCGGGCTGCCCAACCACGACGAGCCCCGCTTGGCCTTCGGCGGTGTCGCCGACAACACCGCGACCAAACCGTCGTCGGGAACCCGCCGCCCCGGCTGCGTGATGCCCGAATTGCCCAGGAACGCGCGTCGACCCACAGTGGTCTCGGCCGCGTAAATCCAGCCACCGCCAAGCTCATACGACGCGACCATGGTGTCGTCGGCCAGGAATGCCCCATCCTCGATGACGGCGAACTTGGGAGTCAGCAACACCGTGGAGATCTCCGTACCCCGGCCCACCCGGGCACCCAGGATGCGCAACCAGACCGGGGTGAACAGGCTGGCGTACAACGGGAACAGGTAGGTGCGCGCCGCGTCCATCAACCGCTCGGTGGTCCACAGCTGCCAGCCCACGCGGCTGCGCACTGGGTGATAGCCCTCGCGTAGCCCGATCGACAGCAACCGCACTGCCATTACCGTAACCACCGCATACGTGGCGAACCCGGTCAGCGCCGCCAACGGAGTCCACAGCAGCGCGGGCAGCAGCGCCTGCGCCAGACTGCGGGTGTGGCCGACGGCCACCCCGATGATGGACAACCCGGCGGCCAGGGCCAGCAGCGGCAGCCCGGCCAGCATCAGGGACGTGACCCCGTATACCGCCACCCAGTACGACTTGCGCGCCGGTCGCTCGTCGGGCCACGGGTGATTCACCCGGCCGGACTTGGCCGCCGGCGAACCTTTCCAGTACTGGCCGTTCTTGATCTTGTCGGTCACGCCCGAACCCGGCGCGACGTCGGCATTCTTGCCGACGACCGCGCCGGGCAGCAGGGTCGTGCGGGCGCCGATCGTCGCGTCGTTGCCGATGGTGATAGTGCCGAGATGAAACACGTCCCCGTCCAACCAGTGCCCGCGCAGGTCCACTTCGGGTTCGATCGCGCTGCGCTGGCCGACGGTCAACAGACCGGTCACCGGCGGTACCGAATGCAGGTCAACGCCTCTGCCGATCTCGGCGCCCAGTGCCCGCGCGTAGTAAACCAGCCAGGGCGCGCCGGCCAGATTTTCCGCGCCGCTTGCCTCGGCCAGTCGTTCGGCCAACCACACTCTCAGGTGCACCGAACCGCCGCGGGGGTAGCTGCCCGGTTTGACGTTCCACAGCAGCAGCCGGGCGAACAGCACCGCGATCCCCATCCGGCCTGGCGGGGTGATGAACAGGACGAACGCGATCACCACCCACCACCAGCTCACCGCCACGGTCCAGGGCACCAGATGCAGAGCACGAGCGATGTTGTTCCCCAGAGCCAGCCAGGTAATCCACTGCAGGGCCGACAGCGTGGCCAACGGCACCGTCAACCCGGTCTGAATCAGCTGGGTCAGCCGCGGAGTCGGCCTGACCACGCGCTCGTCCACCTGGGGCGGCGGACCGAACTCGTCGAGGAATGCGGCGAGCGAGCCCAGCCGCGGGTGGTCGTAGAGGTCGGCGACGGTGATGTGCGGGTATTGCTGGCGCAGGGTAGAAACCAACTGCGCGGCAGCCAGGGATCCCCCGCCCAGGGCGAAGAAGTCGGCCTCCTGGCCGGTTATGTTGGCGCCGAGCAGATCTCGCCACATCTCGGCCAGTCGGCCCGCGGTGCCGGCGAGGTCGGGGGTTTCCTCGGTGTCGGTGCTGCCCGGCGGCGGCCACGGCAACGCGTCGCGGTCGACCTTGCCCGACGTCCGGGTGGGCAAGTCCTCGATGAGCACCAGCCGGGGCACCAGCGCCGCGGGCAGATGCCCGGCAAGCTCCTTGCGCGCCTTGCCGATATCGAACGACGGATCCGCGCTGACCACATAACCGACCAACACCGCCGTACCGGACCCGGTGCGGCGGACCGCGGCGGCGCCGCCGCTGACGCCGGCCAGGTTGACCAGCGCGGCATCGACCTCGCCGAGTTCGATCCGCCTGCCGCCCACCTTGACCTGGTCGTCGGCGCGGCCGCAGAAGTACAACCCGTCTGTCTCCAGCCGCACCAGGTCACCGCTGCGATATGCCCGGTTCCAGCCGAGTGTCGGCATGGCCGCGTATTTTTCGGCGTCCTTGTCCTCGTCGAGGTAGCGGGCCAGGCCCACGCCACCGATCACCAACTCGCCAGTCTCGCCATAGCCGACCTGCCGGCCCTCGGCGTCGACGACGGCCAGGTCCCACCCGCGCAACGGCAGCCCGATGCTGATCGGGCCGGAGCCGTCGAGCCGTGCGGCGCAGGCCACCACGGTGGCCTCGGTGGGGCCGTAGGTGTTCCAGACTTCGCGACCTTCCTGGGCATTCTGCGCCAGCCGTTCGGCAAGCTCCGGCGGGCACGCTTCGCCGCCGAAGATCAACAGCCGCACCGCTTCCAGTGCCTCGGCAGGCCACAGCGCCGCCAACGAGGGCACCGTCGAGACCACGGTGACGTCCCGGGTGACCAGCCATGGCCCCAGATCCATCCCGCTGCGCACCAGCGACCGCGGCGCCGGAACCAGGCAGGCGCCGTGCCGCCACGCCAGCCACATCTCCTCGCACGAAGCGTCGAAGGCCACCGACAATCCCGCCAGCACCCGATCGCCGGGCCCGATCGGGCTGTCCTGGCAGAACAACTGCGCTTCGGCGTCCACGAAGGCCGCCGCGCTGCGGTGGCTGACCGCAACTCCCTTCGGCGTGCCGGTGGATCCGGAGGTGAAGATGATCCACGCGTCGTCGCGGGCAAGCGGGGCCTGGGCCCGCCAGCCCCTTGACGCGCCCTGGGTGCGCTCGATGCCTTTGTCGGTGATGACCGCGACGACGTTGGCCTCACGGAACACGAGTTCGGCCCGCTCCTCGGGATCGTCGGCGTCGACCGGCACGTACGCCGCGCCGGCGGCCAGCACGGCGAGGATCGCCGTGTAGAGCGAGTAGCTGCCCGAGGGCATCCGGATACCGATCCGGTCGCCGCGTCCGATACCGCGGGCAGCCAGCCAGGCGACGCTGTCGGTCATGTCCTCGATCAGCTCGCTGTAGGTCAGTTGCACCTCGCCGTCGTCGATCGCCGCGGCGTCCGGGTAGCGCGCGGCGGTGGCGCCGATGATGTCGATGAGCGTGCGCGGACTCGGTGCGTCAGCCGACAGCAGGTACTGCGCGGGGATCTCGGGCACTCAATAGTTCTACGCGAGCAGACCTACCCGCGCCGCTCGGGCCGCTCGGGCGAGTCATGCGGGTCACCGCCGGACCGCACGGTCGCGGGCGGAGCGGTCCCGCGGTCATGCCGCATCGCGAGGGCTGCTTCCCGCCTCCAATGAGCCAGGCCCGAGGCCGGCGGCGTCGATGCGCCGCTGAATTTGCGGCAGACTGATCCAGCGGTAGGTTCCCGCGTCGAGCACGGCGGCCCAGTCTTCCCAGCCCTCGAGGGCGGACTCCACCTCTGTCAGCGAGACGTCGGATCGGGTGATGGCGATGCGATGATTGCGGTCGGCCCGGCGAGCGTCTGCAACGACGGCTATCAGTTGGCCGGCCTGATCGTAGAACCGCTCGTCGCCGGGCGGCGCCGAGTTGGGGCGGAAGCGCAGATGGAAATATTTTCCCGCACTATCGAGAAAGTACCAGGCTTGGGCGAAGTCGATTTCTGTCATGGTTCCTCCTCCGTCGCTGGGGTTTCCGCCTGAATCGTCGGTTCTTCGATCTATCGTGGCCCTCCATTTATCAACTGCGGCAAAGGTTTACGCATTTCACGACGGTGTGGCCAGGTGGTGGGCGCTATCTGAACGCCCATTGTGGCGATCGGGATGCGATGCATCGCAGCTGTCGCCGGCGGCCTCCGTCGCTCTGCCCTGATCCTGAGTAGGTCACCAAATCGACCGTAGCACTGCGCAATCCGTACCGGAGCCGAGCGGATGCAGTGTTCTGTCCCACAGTGCGGATCGCGGCGGCGCTGCCACCCTACGGTGATGACTTCGAGTCGATAAACGGTCTATTCGAGATGATTTCGTTAGCGGACCGCGTCGCGTAACCGTCCCCGGTCTGCTAGTCCGTTGCCCGCTGTGGGACCCGGTCGAGAGTTCGGATGCTGGTCAGGCGGCCGGTGAATCGATTGCCTCGGTAGCCGCAGTGAATTGCAGCACCCTCGCGCCCACGCTGTGGCAGGGCTCACCGAAATCCTCACCGAGGTCCTCGCCGAAGTCAGTCCGACGCGTGAACTCGTCCGGGTGTCGCCGTCGGCGGGGGATAGTCTCGATTCAGTTCGAACAGTCACAAGCCGTGCCGAGGTGAGTTGATGGACAGTGCTCCAGAAATAGCCACTGAGTCGGGCGTCGTGCGGGGACGTCGATTCGGCGGCGTCGACTTGTGGCGGGCTGTTCCCTACGCGGCTCCGCCGGTCGGTCCGCTGCGCTTCCGTGCTCCGCAACCCGTGCCGGCCTGGACCGGCGTATTCGACGCGACCCGATTCGGTCATGCCGCACACTCCCACCGGCTGAGTTCGGCGTTGGGGCTACTGAAAAGACAGCTCCAGCACGAGGACTGCCTGACGCTCAACGTCTGTGCCCCGGCCGAACGCGGCGCACCTCCGCGCCCGGTACTGGTGTTCATCCACGGCGGCGGTTATTTCGAGGGCACCTCCGCGTTGCCCGTGCACGACCCCAAGCCGCTGGTGCGCAAGTTCGGGGTGGTGGTCGTCGGAATCAACTACCGGCTCGGCGGACTGGGATTCGTCGATTTTTCGCAGTACTCGTCCGACTTCGAGTCCAACCTGGGGCTGCGCGACCAGGTTGCGGCGTTGACGTGGGTGAGCCGCAACATCGCGGCATTCGGCGGAGACCCGGCCAACGTCACCGTGTGGGGCCAGTCGGCTGGCGCGAGCGCGGTCCTGAATCACCTGGCGATGCCGTCGACGAAGGGGCTGTTTAATCGCGCGATCGCGCAGAGCCCGGTACCCGATGCGGTGCGGACGCCCGAGCAGGCCGCCGACACGGCCCGGCGGTGCCTGGCGGCGCTGGATGCCGACCCGGCCACCGCAGCCGACGTGCTGCGCAACGCACCGGCCGCCGCGATCACCCGGGCGGCGATCCAGGTGATGCTCGGCGCGGCCCGCGAGATTCCCTGCCAGATGACGCTGGCGCCGGTCATCGACGGCGAGTTCCTGCCCGAGGACCCGACGGCGACCATCGCAGCCGGACGCGCCCACCGGGTGCCCTTGCTCATCGGCTCGATGCGCAACGAGTTGGGCCACGCGGGCTGGGGGCCGGTGCGGCGGGTGGTCGACATCGTCCCGACCACGCCGGAGCGGGTGGACCGCATGTTCGCCGCGACCGATCCCGCCGCCCTAGCGCGGGTCTTGGCGCACTACCCGGATTATCCGAGTCGGCGGGCACTGACCCGGCTGGCCTCCGACTGCTTCTTCGTGCGGCCGATGATCGCGGTGGCGGAAGGACACGCTCGACACGCCCCGACATACCTCTACCGCCTCGACTACGCCCCGCCGGTGTTGCGATGGATCGGGATGGGCGCCATACACGCCACCGATGTGCCGCTCGTATTCGGCTGCGAGATGCCCGAATTGCGAGCGCTCACGGCTGTCGGACGCCGGCGGTACCGCTGGATGAGCGACTGGGTGCAACAGCGGTGGGTCGAGTTCGCCCGGACCGGCACGCCGGGTTGGCCGACGTACTCCGAGGGCCGGGCGGCGCTGGTTATCGACGATCCCGATCCGCACCTCGTCCCCGGCCTGCACAGCGGCATGTGGGAGGCGTGGCGGCACTACGCGGGACCGCAACGCGGGGCGAGCCGTCGGGCAGCACAACCGGATCACCACTGATGCCGGAACCCCTGCCGCAGGTGGCGATTCTCGACGACTACGCCGGGGTCGCGCTCAAACTCGCCGACTGGTCCCCGGTCCGGGAGCTGGCCGAGATCACTGTGTTCGACCGGCACCTGTCGCAGGCCGAGGCGCCCGAGGCGCTGCGGCCCTTCGCTGTGCTCTGCACCCTGCGGGAGCGGATGGCGTTGCCGCGCACACTCATCGAGCGGCTACCGAACCTCAAGCTGATCACCGTCGTCGGCCGCAGCCTGCCCAACCTGGATATCGCCGCCGCCGCCGAGCGCGGTGTGCTGGTCGCGCACTCCAACTTCGCTCACCCGCGGTTCGCGGCGGTTCGCGACGCGACGCCGGAACTGGCGTGGGGACTGCTGATCGCGACGGTGCGCAACCTGGCCGAGGAGCACCGCCGGATGCGCGAGGGCGCCTGGCAGACGACGACCGGGATGACGCTGCACGGCAAGACGCTGGGGCTGCTTGGTCTCGGCCGTGTCGGTCGGCGAATGGCCCAGTACGCCAAAGCCTTCGGCATGGAGGTGATCGCGTGGAGCCAGAACCTCACCGACGAGGCGGCAACGGCGGCCGGCGCCCGGCGGGTGGAGAAGGCGGCGCTGTTCGCCCAATCCGACGTGGTCTCCATCCACGTGGTCTTGTCGGAACGCACGCGAGCCTTGGTCGGCGCCGGCGAATTCGCCCTGATGAAGCCGGATGCCTTTCTGATCAACACCTCTCGCGGCCCGATAGTCGACGAACAGGCCCTGATCTCGGCGTTGACGGGCGACCGCATCGCGGGCGCCGGACTCGATGTCTTCGACGCCGAACCGCTGGCCGCCGAGCATCCGCTACGCACCCTGCCGAATGTGACGCTGACACCGCACCTGGGCTATGTGACCAGGGAAATGCTGGGCGCCTTTTATGCCGACACCGTGGAAGCGGTGCTGGCCTGGCTGAACGGGACGCCGGTCAGGATTGCGAACTCCAGTATGGACTCGTGATCGCCTGCAGGGCCTGGGTGACGTAAAGGTCCAGCGACCGCGCGGTCCCGGATTGGCGTATCCAGCGCTGGAAGGCGAAATCGCCTGCTGCAAAACCGAGTTGGACCAGCAGGCCGGGACGGATGTCGACGTCGGGATCGCTGCCCATCCGCTCGGCGATCAGTTTGACCGCGCGTTCCTTGTCGGCTGCCGTATAGATCGTGACCTTGCCCAGCAGCTCCGGCGCGACCAGCAGCGCTTCGCGCCACTCTTCGCTTTCCACATCACCGAACGACCGCGTCCGGGTGATTATGGCATTGGTCAGCGCCACATCCGGCGCCTCGCCGGCCGGACGCTGCTCCAGTAGGTTGACCACCTCGGCGCCGCCGTGACGGATCGGACCGAGGAGCAATTCCTCCTTCGTCGGCACGTGCCGAAAGAAGGTGCGCGCGGAAACGCCTGCTGCAGTGGCGATTTCCTCAGTCGTCACCGCGTCATAACCGCGCTCGACGAACAGCCGGAACGCGGCCCGCCGGATGTCGGCGCGGACCTGGGCGCGCTGGCGGTCGCGCAGATTCATCGAAAACAGCCGATGCCGCCGTCGACGTGGATGGTCTGCCCGGTGATGAACGTCGCATCGGAGCCGAGTAGGAACGCCACCAGAGCGCCCACGTCGGTGCGAACGTCGCCGATGCGCTTCATCGGCACGCGCCGCACGGCTTTGGCGTAATCGTCGGGTGCGTGCTGCTTCCACCACTTGACGCCATCGGATTCGGCGAAGGGGCAGATGACGTTCACCCGGATGTTGTCACGTCCCCATTCCAGGGCTGCGACCTTGGACAGCCCGCGGATGCCCTCCTTGGCTGCCGCGTAACCGCCCCAGTTGGGTTCGCCACCTGTTCCCGTGCCCGAGCCCAGGTTAACGATCGATCCGCCACCGGCGGCCGTCAACAGCGGGTGCACGGCCTGCATGAGCAGGAACGTGGCGCGCGGGCCCACTTCGTAGCCGAGTGCCAGGTCCGCCACGGTGATGTCGACGAACCTCTTCGGCTCGTTGGTGGCGATCGCATTGTTGACCAGTCCGTGCACGGCGCCGAAGGCGTCGACCGCCGCCGTCGCGATCCGCTGTGCGCTATCCGGGTCACGCAGGTCGGCGATGAGCATCTCGACCCGGCCGATCTCCCTGAGCTCGGCGGTGGTGGCGTGCAGTGCGTCGTCCTGGATGTCCACCGCCAGCACCGCCGCGCCCCGCTCCAGCAGGGCGGCGGCCACGCCCTTGCCGACACCTTGGGCGGCGCCGGTGACGATCGCGACATGTCCGCGCAGCGACTGCGCGTGGGAGTAGCTCACCGCGCCGGCCCCAGCCGCAGTGGTACTCCCCGGTGCATCTCGTAGGTGCTACGCGCACCGCCGGGCAGTTCGATGAATTCGACCGTTGTCCCGTCCGGGTCCTTGACGAAAAACATTCGCACTCCGCCGATTTCGAAGGGCTCCTGTTCGGGTGGATGACCGGCTTCGGCGATGCGCCGATGGGTGTCGTCGAGGTCGGTGACCGACAGCGCGAGGTTGTGGATTCCGGTGATACCCCGTCTTGCCTGTTTGTGCTCCGGCGCCGCCCCGAGCGACAGCAGTTCGATCATTACCCCGCCCAGCAGGCCGCCGACCACGCGGCCCTCCTGCCTGCGTGTCGCATGCAGAACCGCGTCGAAAGGCTCGCCGGAGATCAGGGTTTCGAAGACGACCTCCATGCCGAGCACGCCGCGGTAGAACCGCAGTGCCCGGTCCATGTCGGTGACGCCGACGACGAGGTGGCATAGCGCCACGTCGCCCACGACGCCGGTCATGCGCGTCCGGCGATCAGTGGTAGGTCCAGGTAGGTCCTGATGCCCGGTTCGGCCGGGCAGACGTACGGGATGGCGTTGACGCAGTGGTTGGCGGTGGCCACCACGCCCGGATTGCGTCGCAGCCCTTCGGCGATCGTCTGTGGTTGCAGTCCTTTGAAGGTCAGGCTCACGCCGGGATCACCGGTGACCTCGACCTCGAAGCGTTCGCCTTGCTCGCCGAATTCCCAGGCCGGCTCCAGGTTGTCCTCGCCCATCAGCCAGTTGACCGCGGCGGTGATCACCGGTTCTCCGTCACGGACGGCCTGCCAGCGGAACCGCCGCGCCGCTACCGTTCCCGGCGTGATCGCGACGGGTTCGTAGTCGATGTCACCGGTCGCGACCGCGATCTCCTGCATCGTTCGGATGTTCGGATCGATCCGAAAACCCATGTGGTCGGCGATCATTCGCACCGATTGCTTAAAACCTGCGTCGAGCAGACCCGCCATCGGGCCCTGCATCGCCTCCTCGGGGGTGCCTCCGAATCCCATGATGTGGCGCACCACATTCGGTGCGTTGTAGGTGCGGATGTCGGAAAACTCCTCGGCCCGCACATGCGTGACCGCCGAGGACAGTGAGGACACCATGAGCGGGAAACGTTCGGTGATGCCGCCGGGGTGAATGCCCGACCCGTGCAGCGTGACCCCCGCTGCGATGGCGGCGTCGGCGATCAACCTGACACGCGGGTTGTCCAGGTCGGGGTACACCCAGCCGACTGGGGTGACGACGTTCTTGCCGGACCGCAGGATCGCGATGACCTCGTCGTCACTGGGAACGAGCGGGCTGTACATCACACAGTCGGCATCGATCGCCAGCACCTCGTCGAGGCTTGTGGTGGCGGTGACTCCGAGGGCGCTGCGGCCGAGGATGTCCCCGACGTCGACACCGTTCTTCCCGGCGCTGTGCACCCAGCAGCCGACCAGTTCGAGTTCGGGGTGGTTGAGCACACACTCGATGGCGGCTTTGCCGACTCCGCCGGTGGCCCACTGAATGACACGGAACTTGCTGGGTTTACTCATCGGCACCTCCGAAGCGGCCCAGTTGGCAGATCATGACGAAATGACAGTAACTGTCACTCCATGGCGATACCAGGGTGGCATTCCCCGTAACCGGCACCCGAGGGACGCGAATCTGTTAGCTTGCGTAAGCAGTAACCGTCGGGGTCGGGGGGCCACCATGCGCCGCGTCGTCATCGCAACCCTAGGGATCGTCGTCGCCGGCGGATGGCTCGGAGCGCCGCCGGCCCGGGCCGACAACCCGGTCTGCACCTCGACCTGGTGCTCCTTCCTACTGCCGTCGCGCAATATCGGCTGCGAGTTGAGCTTCCAACGCGGCAGTGGCATGCCGGACGAGACGTACTGCCAGTCGAACTCCCCGCCCCAGTCGGTGCGCATGGCCCCGGCGGGCACCGTGAAAACCTGCACCGGAGAGACCTGCCTGGGTAACGCCGGGGAGGGTACCCCGGTGCTCGGGTACGGGCAGAGCGCCGGCCTCGGACCCTTCACCTGCAAGTCGGACACCGGCGGCGTCACGTGCACGGTCGCGTCAGGTCGCGGCTTCACCCTGTCTAGCGCGGGCGTCGCAACGGTCGGATAGCGGACGCACCCGTGTCCTAAACGGTCAAAAAATTGTCCTCTATTGTCAAGTTTGATGACCCAACCTGTCGCACAGTGTGTCCATGGAATTGATGTCACCCGTGGACGCCTTGTTCTTGTCGGCCGAATCGCGCGAACATCCGCTCCACGTCGGCGCGCTGCAACTGTTCCAGCCACCGAAAGGTGCGGGACGCGCGTTCGCGCGGGAAGTCCACCGGGCGATGCTGGAGTGTTCCGACATAGCTCCGCTGTTCCGTAGACGCCCCAGCTCGTTTCATGGTGCGCTGACCAACCTCGGCTGGACACACGACGACGATGTCGACCTCGGCTACCACGTGCGCCGCTCCGCGCTACCCGCACCGGGCCGGGTCCGTGACCTGCTCGAGCTCACCTCGCGCCTGCACGCGAATCTGCTCGACCGGCACCGCCCCCTGTGGGAAACGCACGTGATCGAAGGCCTTCGAGACGGACGGCTGGCGGTCTACTCCAAGATGCATCACGCCCTGGTGGACGGGGTCTCCGGCCTGACGCTGATGCGCCGATCTCTGAACACCGATCCCGACGACGCGGCCGTCCGCGCGACGTGGACTCCGGCGCCTCGACGCGGCAGGCGGGAATCCCGCGGACTCCTGCAACAGGCCGGCTCTGTCGTGGGATCGCTTGCAGGACTTGGTCCCTCGACGCTGCGTTTGGCGCGGGCGGCACTTGTGGAGCAGCAACTCACGCTGCCGTTCGGCACGCCGCGCAGTATGCTCAACGTCCCCGTCGGGGGAGCGCGCCGCTGTGCCGCACAGTCCTGGGAGTTGGACCGCGTCAAAGAGATCAAAGATGTTGCGGGAGTGAGCCTCAACGACGTCGTGCTGGCGATGTGCGCGGGTGCGCTGCGGGGCTATCTGGATGAATACGACGCGTTGCCGGACACGCCGCTGGTGGCGATGGTTCCGGTCAGCCTGCGAAACGAGCGAGACGCGCCGGGCGGCAACATGGTTGGTGCGGTGCTGTGCAATCTGGCCACCCACCTCGACGATCCGGCGGAGCGCCTGCACGCGATCCACACCTCGATGCGCGACAACAAGCAGGTGTTGTCGCAGCTTCCGCGCGCCCAGGCGCTGGCGTTGTCGCTGCTGCTGCTGAGTCCCGCGGCGCTCAACACGCTGCCGGGACTGGCCAGGGCCACGCCGCCGCCGTTCAATGTGTGCATCTCCAACGTGCCCGGCGTGGCCGAGCCGCGGTACCTCAACGGTGCTCGCCTGCTGGGCAATTACCCGATGTCGCTGACGCTCAACGGTCAGGCGCTGAACATCACCCTGACCAGCACCGAGGACAGCCTCGACTTCGGGCTGGTGGGCTGCCGGCGCGGCATCCCGCATTTGCAGCGGCTGCTCAGTCACCTGGAGACGTCGCTGAAGGAGCTGCAGCGGGCTGTGGGCCTCTGACGACCGAGCGGGTCAGGTTTCGGTAGGACGCCGGCCCAGTGCCGAACCATCGCCTCGACGAACGTGACAGCACGCTCTGCTCGGCGTAGCCGAGTTCCCGGGCCAGGTGCGACAGACTGATACCCGTAGTACGTAGGTAGCGGTCGGCGATGTCTTTGCGTACCTCGTCGACCAGGGCGGCGAAGGTGGTGCCGTGGCCGGCCAGCCTGCGCTGCATCGTTTTCGGATGCAGGTGGAACTGTTCGGCCACTACGTCCAGGGTCGCCGCCCCGGTGGGCAGCAGCTGCCGGACGATCATGCGCACCGATTCCACGATGCCTGCCCCGAGCGGAGTGATGCTGCTCAAATAGTCAACGACGGCACGGTGGGCGAGATCGTCACGGTTGAGCGGGCGGGCCAGATCGGCGGTGCGCACGGTGAAGCCGGCACTGCGTTGGGCGAAGTAGGGCGTAGCACCAAAGTACTTGATATAACTGGCTTTCGGTGTCAGCGGCTCATGCGGCAGGTGCACCGAAAGACTGGCGAAGGTGGCGCCCATGAGCAGCCGGAAGACTCCGAGTGAGACACCCAGTGCCAATTCCATCGTCTGCGGGCATTCGACGGCCTCATCGAGGAGGAAGTCCAGGGCGATGAACGAATGCTGTGGGTCGGTCAGCGTCGCGACGGAGAGCACGATCGCGGGACTGTATGCCGCCATGAAGGTACTGAATATGGCCACCGCGTCGGCCACCGTCGCAGCGGTGCGAGCCGCCACGCCCACCGGTCCCAGAATCTCGATACCCTGGCCCCGGGCCAGTCGTCGCCCGAAATCTGGTGTAGCAGTTGCCTCCGCGGCGGTTTCGAGCGCCCGGATGATAGCCCGGATCGAGATGAACGCGTCATAATTGCCGACATCTTGTTCCCGGATGCCGGTGGCACGCAGCAGCGCTGCCGGGTCACCACCCAATGCGGCGACCAGCGTCGGGTAGTTCGAGAGCGCGGTCCCGCGTACCACCGACATGTCTGGTTATTGTGTCAGCCCGAGATCGGTAACCGGTGGGACTAACGACCCCAATTTTCCGCACACCTTCGCTCTGCGCCGGAATCTCGGGGTGTAATAGCGGGCATGGAACTGATGATGCCCACCGACTCGATGTTTCTGTTCACCGAATCGCGGGAGCATCCGCTGCACGTGGGTGGTTTGTCGCTGTTCCAGCCCCCGGAAGGGGCCGGCCCGGAGTTCGTCCGGGAGTTCTACGACAAGCTGGTCGCCAACGAGGAGTTCCAGCCGACGTTCCGCAAGCACCCGGCGACGATCGGCGGTGGCATCGCGCGGGTTGCCTGGGCCTACGACGACGAGGTCGATGTCGACTACCACGTCCGGCGCTCGGCCCTGCCGTCACCGGGCCGGGTGCGCGATCTGCTCGAGCTCACCTCGCGGTTGCACACCAGCTTGCTGGACCGGCACCGCCCGTTGTGGGAACTGCACGTCGTGGAGGGACTCAACGACGGCCGCTTTGCCATGTACACGAAGATGCACCATGCCCTGATCGACGGTGTCTCGGCGGTGAAGTTGATGCAGCGCACCATGTCGACCGACCCGGACGATACGCAGGTCAAGGCGATGTGGAATCTGCCGCGACCACCCCAGCCGCCCAAGTCGTCGTCGGACGGCGGCGGCTCGAACCCGCTGAGTTCCCTGGTCAAGATGGCGGGATCCGTTGTGGGAGTTGCCCCGTCAACCTTGAAGCTGGCCCGTGCCGCGCTGTTCGAGCAGCAGTTGACGCTGCCGTTCGCCGCGCCGCACACCATGTTGAACGTCAAGGTCGGGGGAGCCCGCCGGTGCGCCGGTCAGTCCTGGTCGCTGGACCGCGTCAAGGGCGTCAAGGAGGCGGCCGGCGTGACGGTCAACGACGCGGTGCTGGCGATGTGCGCCGGCGCGTTGCGCTACTACCTGCTCGAACAGGACGCGTTGCCGGACTCCCCGCTGGTTGCCATGGTGCCGGTCAGCCTGCGTTCGGAAGCCGATGCCGACAGCGGCGGCAACAAGGTGGGCAGCATCCTGTGCAACCTGGCCACCAACGTCGAGGATCCCGCCACGCGGCTGCAGATCATCGGCGACTCGATGCGCCGCAACAAGAAGGTGCTCGCCGAGTTGCCCTCCTACCAAGTGATGGCCCTTTCGGCGCTGAACATGGCGCCGTTGACGCTCGCGGGTGTGCCGGGCTTCCTCTCTGCGGTGCCGCCACCGTTCAACATCGTCATCTCGAACGTGCCCGGGGTCGGTGACCCGCTGTACTACGGCGGGGCACGGCTGGACGGCAGCTACCCGCTGTCCAACATCCCCGACGGTCAGGCGCTGAATATCACTCTGGTCAACAACGGCGGCAACCTGGACTTCGGGCTGGTCGGGTGCCGCCGCAGCGTGCCGCACCTGCAGCGACTGCTGGCCCACCTGGAGACCTCGTTGAAGGACTTGGAGCAGGCCGTCGGGGTCTGACCGCAATGCCGAAGCTGAGCGCGGGTCTGCTGTTGTACCGCACACGCGCCGGCGTCGTCGAGGTGCTGATCGCGCACCCGGGCGGGCCGTTCTGGGCGCGCAAGGACGAGGGCGCCTGGTCGATCCCGAAGGGCGAACACGCAACAGGCGACGATCCCTGGGCGGCGGCGCAGCGCGAATTCGCCGAAGAGCTCGGGTTGCCGGTGCCCGCCGGCCCGCGACTGGAGATCGGGTCGGTCAAGCAACCCAGTGGCAAGGTGGTGACGGTTTTCGCGGTCGACGCCGATTTGGACATCAGCGACGCGCGCAGCAACACCTTCGAGATCGAGTGGCCGCGCGGCTCGGGGCGCATGCGCGAATTCCCGGAGGTGGACCGTGTCGACTGGTTACCGGTGGCCCTGGCCCGCGACAAGCTGCTCAAGGGTCAGCGGGTTTTCCTGGATCGGTTGATGGCCCACCCGGAGCTGGCAGGATTATCGGAGGGCGACTGAGCGTCGCCGCCGATTTCGCCGCAGCACCGCCAGCAGCACGACCGCCACCACGATGACAGTCAGCGCGAACCCGGCGAGGACGAGCTCTAGCGGGAAAACGACGTCGTCATTGACCACGATCACCTGCCGGTACGGATCGTCGTTGGCGGCGTTGCCGAAGGTGAAATCCGACGTGATCGACGACGTGCGCGCGATGTCCATCTGTGCCTTGGTCAGATAGGAGCCGTGGTTGGCGGCCAGTTCGCGCAACAGGGGGTCGTGCACCGCGGCGGCGATGTTGCCGGCGAACCCGACTGTGGTTGTCTGCGTGGCCTTGTCGGCATCGGTGCGCTGCTGGCGGTGATCGGCCAGGGTGAAGACGGTGACATGTTGCGGGTCCGGCGCGGCGACCGAGAGACGCATCGGGTACACCAGGGTCGGTGACCCAAAGGTCAGCCGCACCGGATCGAGTCCGCCCACGATCGGTGCGGTGCTGGTGAGCCGCATTGCCACGAAAGACCAGCCGTCCCGCACATAGGGGCTCATCGCCTGCAGCACCGCCGCTTTGATGGCATAACCGTTGTCGCTCAACCAGTTCTGCAGCCCGGTCAGGTCACCACCGGCCAGCGTGGTGGCCTCCAGTGGGCCCAGGTGCACCTGATTGACCACGTTTGGTGCGCCGCTCGCGGCGCCCGGCCTCGCCCCTTCGAGGGGAGCGCGGGTGTTGCCCCCCAGTGTCCAGTGCCGCTGGTGTCGGATCTGCGGGGCGGTGAGCTGCTCAAGTTCGGTGAAGGTCGCTTTGTCGGCCGCCGCAACGGTGGCGGGTGTGGGAGTGGGCACCACCAGCGCGACATGATCGGTGGTGGCGTCCATTGCCAGCTGCATCACCATCGTCTCGGTGGCGCCATCCCAATGCACAAGTGCCACTTCGTGGTTCATGGTCGCATCGGCCCCGCCCGGCGCGATGGCCGCGCCGCAGGCGCACGCATGGCTAGGCGCCGACAAGATCGGCATGGCTGTGAGAACAGCCACCACAATCCCGAACCGGCACACCCGACGCACCGCCACCCCGACGATGCTAGCGCAGGCACAATGGCTTTCGTGTCGCTTACCGAACCAACCGAAGCGCAGACGTTGCTGTTGCGGCTGCTGGACCAGGCCACCCGGGCGGACCCGTACCCGGTGTGCGCCGAATTGCGTGACCTGGGCCCACTGACGCTGCCAGGTGGAGAGTCGGTGTTGTTCTCGACCTACCGGGACTGTGACGACGTGTTGCGGCATCCGTTGTCGAGTAGCGATCACCTGCGGTCGTCGGCCGCCCGCCGGATGCTCGAGGCGGATCCGTCGATGCGCCCGGAAGTGCCGCCGGGATTCCTGTTCCTCGATCCGCCCGATCACACCCGGCTGCGCAAGCTGGTCGGCAAGGCGTTCGCGCCGAAGGTGGTGGCAGGACTGCGGCCGGAAATCGACGCGCTGGTGGGCGGGCTGCTCGACCGGATCGCGGAGCAGGGCGGTTTTGATGTGGTGGCCGACTTCGCCTACCCGCTGCCCGTGGCCGTGATCTGCCGCCTGCTCGGCGTGCCGATCGAGGACGAGCCACACTTCAGCCGCGCGTCGGCGGTGCTGGCCAAGTCCCTGGACCCGTTCTTCAGCGAAGATCAGGCCGACGAGCTGGACGAGCAGATGGATGCCGCCGCGGGCCTGCGGGACTACCTGCATGGCCTGGTCGCGCGGCGCCGGTCGAAGCCCGGCGCTGACCTGCTGTCAGGGCTGGTCGCCGTGAACGAATCAGGCGATCAGCTCACCGAGGAGGAGATCGTATCGACGTGCTTGCTGCTGTTGGTAGCCGGGCACGAGACCACGGTGAACCTGATCGGCAACGTCATCCTCGCATTGCTACGTGACGGCCGGCAGTGGGCGGCGCTGAGCGCCGACCCCGGCCGTGCCCCCTCGATCGTCGAGGAGACCCTTCGCTACGACCCTCCGGTCCAACAACTCACGCGAATTGCGCTCGACGACATCAGGATTGGGGACACCCCGGTAGCCGAGGGGGACATGATGATATTGCTGCTGGCCGCCGCGCACCGCGATCCCGCCGAGTACCACCGGCCGGACACCTTCGACCCGGACCGGGGCACGTTGCGGCACTTGGGGTTCGGGCGTGGCGTCCACTACTGCCTGGGCGCCCCGCTAGCGCGGCTGGAAGCCACGGTGGCGTTGTCGGCGCTGGCTGCCCGCTTCCCGGATGCGCGGTTGGCGGGCGAACCGCTGTACAAGCCGAACGTCACCCTGCGGGGATTGTCGGCGTTGACGGTCGCGGTCTAGGCGCCGTTGCGTCCCGGCCGGCCCCCGGCCATGTTGATCATCAGGGGTATGGGAGTCGCGACCGGCCGGAGCGCTTCGGCCTCTTGGTAGACGCCGATGGTGTACTCGCCCGTCGTCTCGATCGCGAACGACAGCTGTGGGGTGAAGCAACGGTACTTCGACGGCTTGTCCTCGTCCGGCCACTGCCAGGCCGAACGGACGGTGCCCCGGATGGTCCCGCCGGGGTCTTTGCACACGATGAACAGCTCGGGATCGAAATCACCACCCGAGGGCGCGTGCACCACCAGAACGAGGGGGACCGTCAGCCACACCGGGGTCTGGTTCACCTCATAGCTGGTGATCGGCACGCGGGTCGCGTCGATCGCGGAATCGTCGATGTTGGCGGAGCCCGCCACGAGCAAAGCTGCTACATGCATCACGACATCTTAAGGGTGTCGGGCTCAAGCGCCAGACTATTCGGCAGGCTCGGTGAAAGTTGTTTCGCCGACGCCGCCGCTGCCGTCGGCGGGCGGCTCGGGCTCGGTCAACAGGATCGACATCGGCACCGGCGTGGACAGCTCGAACTTGCCGTCGGCGTCGTAGTACACGCCGAGGGTGTACTCGCCTTCGGTCTCCACCGGGAAGGAGAGTTCCTGGGTGAAGCACCGGTACTTGGACGCGCGGTTACCGTCGTCCGGCCAGTGCCACGCCGCCCGCAACGATCCGCGGGCGGCCCCCGACGGGTCCTTGCAGACGACGTGAATCTCCGGGTCGTAGTCGCCACCCGCCGGCGCGTGGACCACCAGAACGACCGGTACCGTTGCCCACAAAGGCATTTGATCCACCTGGAACCACGCCATGGGTATCGACGTGGCGTTGATGGCGCCCTGTTCGTTGAACGCGGCGCTACGCGGAACGAACAGCGCGGAGACGTGCAGCATTTCGATATCTTAAGGGCCGTAGGCGCCCAGGACCGTCATTGCTTGCGCAGCGCATGCCACGCCAGGTCGGCGATCGCCACGCAGTAAGCGTCGTCGACGGGGCCCTCCATATAGAGACTCCGAACGTAAATGGGGGCCGTCACGATCTGGATGGCCGCCACGGTGGGCACGCCCTCGCGGACTTCCCCACGCGCCCTGGCCCGGTCCATGACCGAGCGAATGACACTGAAACGATGCTGCCAGAACATCATTCGCGTCTCACCGTCGTGATGACCGGCACGGCTGTCCATCACCATCACCCGACTGAAGGTGCGGCCGATGGGGGTGTTGACATCCCCGGCGATGGCGCGGGCGAGGGCGAGGAGGTCGCCGCGTAACGAGCCGGTGTCCAACGTCGCGCGGAAAACTTCGGCATCGCGGACGGCGGCATCGACAATCAGTTGTTGGCGATTGCCCCAATAGTGGTAGATGGTCGCCACGTCCAGGTGGTGCCGCTCCGCCATGGCTTCCACGCTGAATCTCTCGACCCCCCAACGTGCCAGCTCGTCGAGCACGGCGGGCATCACCCGCGCGCGCAAATCCGTGGGGATGGCGGCCGGGGATACGTCCGGTCTCTGCCACGGCCGCATGTGCTCTACCGTACGACGCGGCGCTGCCGAGGAGAACTACTTCTTGCCAAGCCCGGGCACAATGTCGTCCAGGCTGAACATCATCGGTTGTTCCAGCTGTTCGTAGGTGCAGGAGCGCGGGTCGCGGTCGGGACGCCACCGGTTGAACTGGGCGGTGTGGCGAAACCGCGCACCCTCCATGTGGTCGTAACGCACCTCGACCACCCGCTCGGGGCGCAGCGGTACGAACGAGAGATCCTTACCCGCGTTCCAGCGGGATCCCTCGTTCTTGCGGGGAGTGCGTTCACCGGCTTCGTGCGCCGCCCAGTTCCAGGGATGGTCGTCGAGGCTGGTGACCAGCGCCTGCAGTTCGGTGAACAGCCGTCGGCGCTCGGCCATCGGGAAGGCGCCGATCACGCCCACCGAGGCGAGCCGGCCGTCGTCCTGGTACAACCCGAGCAGCACCGAGCCCACCGCGTCGCTGCCGGACTTGTGCACCCGGTAGCCGGCGACCACGCAGTCGGCGGTCCGTTCGTGCTTGATCTTGAACATGACCCGCTTGTCGGGCTGATAGGTCACGGTCAGCGGCTTGGCGATCAAGCCGTCCAGACCGGCGCCCTCGAACTCTTCGAACCAGCGCTGTGCGACAGCCCGGTCCGTGGTCGCCGGGGTGAGGTGAATCGAGGGGCCGGCCGGGCCCAGCGCGTCGACGAGTGCCGCGCGCCGCTCGCTGAACGGGCGCCCGGTGTAGTCGTCATCGCCCAGCGCCAATAGGTCGAACGCGATGAACGAGGCCGGAGTCTGCTCGGCGAGCATCCGCACCCGCGAATCGGCCGGGTGGATACGTTGTTGCAGCGCTTCGAAATCCAGGCCGTGATGGGTGCCGCGGGTTGTGGCGATGACGATCTCGCCGTCGATGACGCAGCGGGGCGGCAATTCGGACCGGACCGCGGCGACCAGCTCGGGAAAGTAGCGCGTCAACGGCCGCTCGTTGCGGCTGCCCAGCTCCACCTCCTCGTCGTCGCGAAAGCAGATAGACCGGAACCCATCCCACTTCGGCTCGTACGACGCGTCCGGCGGGATCGCCTTGACTGACTTGGCCAACATCGGTGAAACCGGCGGCATCACAGGTAAGTCCATGTATTCATTCTGGCGTGCGGCATGCTGGACTGTGGATATGGCTGCTGCAGCAGAAGAAATCGACATCGACGGCATCGCCGTCCGGGTGACCAATCGGGACAAGGTCTACTTTCCCGGTCTCGGCCGTCACGGCACCAAGGGACGGCTGATCGATTACTACGCGGCCGTCTCCCGGGGGCCGATGCTCGCTCCACTGCGCGACCGTCCCACTCATCTGCAGCGTTTTCCCGACGGCATCGACGGCGAGGAGATCTACCAGAAACGGGTGCCCCAGCATCATCCCGAATACCTCGAGACATGTCGGGTGACGTTCCCGTCCGGTCGGACCGCGGACGCGCTGAAGGTCACCCACCCGGCCGCGATCGTATGGGCGGCGCAGATGGGCACGATCACCCTGCACCCCTGGCAGGTGCGGTGCCCGGACACCGAGCACCCCGACGAGCTGCGTATCGACCTGGACCCGCAACCGGGCACCGGGTTCGACGAAGCCCGGACCGTCGCGGTTGACGTGCTGCGGCCGCTGCTCGATGAACTCGGGCTGACGGGTTACGCGAAGACCTCCGGTGGACGCGGAGTGCACGTGTTCCTGCGGATCGCCACGGACTGGGACTTCGTCGCGGTGCGCCGGGCCGGTATCGCGCTGGCCCGCGAGGTCGAACGCCGGGCCCCGGATCGGGTGACCACCTCCTGGTGGAAGGAGGAACGTGGCCAGCGGATCTTCATCGACTTCAACCAGAACGCCCGCGATCGCACCATGGCGTCGCCGTACTCGGTGCGACGAACCCCGATCGCGACCGTTTCGATGCCGCTGTCCTGGGACGACCTGGCCGGCGCCGACCCGGACGACTACACCATGGCCACCGTCCCCGACCTCGTCGCGCGCCGCGACGATCCCTGGGCCGGCATGGACGACGACGCGCAGTCGATCGCGGTGTTGCTGGACATGTCCGACGCAGACGAGGAGCACGGGCTTGGTGACATGCCGTACCCGCCGAACTATCCCAAGATGCCGGGCGAACCCAAGCGGGTGCAGCCGTCGCGGGATACCGATCGCAGTAGGAAAAACAAAGAGGAGTGATGTGCCGCTGTCGCTAGCGCGGCACGTGGTTGCCTGGTGTTGACATTGTGTGCCTAGTCCACTCCCGCCCGGCTGAAGACTTGAAGATCGTCGTTCGCGGAGCCTGCGATTGGCTGCAGATCAACCTTGAAATACCCCACAGTCGTTGCGGTCTCAGACCCGCCGTGCGTAACTCATCGGGCCGCCGATAACCCAAACGCCACTGGTGCTTTCACCGACGTGTTACTCAGTGGCGCGGGACACCCCCAGCCCGGGACACCGACCGCAAGTGTCAACGCCCCTGACATTGTCAGATGGCGGAGGAGGATGCTTGGCCGTCGATCCCGAAGATGCCAGGCGAACCGAAGCGGGTGCAGCCGAGCGTTCACTGACCACGTCAGCGTTAACGACACAAACAGACCAGAGCTGCGGGCATTGGTCGGTCAGGTATGTCTGTAGCAGGTGACGAAGTGGGTGGTCCCCAGCATGGATCGTCTGCCGGACTTGGTTAGACAGATCGATTCTGTCCAGGCACCTGTCCAGATTGGCTGGAGCACACATCGACACCACCGAACCTGCGCTCGGACCTCTCGATTAACGGGGTCCTTAATACGGTCCGTTCGTTCAAGAGTTGGGAAGACTTAGTTGCCTGACGAGACGCCGTACCTCGTGCGTGTAGGCGAGTTGCAGGAAGCTGCCGCAAAGCTCCTATTCACCGGTTTGCCGTCGGAGGGTTGGCAAAGGTACGAACTCTCGTATATGGAGGCGGGCCCTGTCGGGGAAATCGTTTCGGAAGTCGAAGACGACGCTGGCGGGAAGACTCGTGTACCCGCTCCGAAGACCTTAAATAATTTATTGAAACAGCTGCGGGCAGAAATGGCTACTCCGGGCAAAGGGGCGTGGCTATCGGCCCACATCACCGTCGAGCGCTCAGGAGATTACAAATTCTTCTACAACTACGATGAACGCCCTCAGTGGCGCTTCGCTCCTACAGATGATGGCTATATCGAAGACCTTCAGCAATATCCTCGTTCACCGCAGTCGATCCCAGACTGGTATCCGCGCTCTGCGCAGCCTAGAAACGGGGATTGATTGCTGACCGGCTCTCAATCTAGTGGATCGCGTTGCAGTCGCCGGTGGGCCCAGCTCTCGAACATATCGAAGCTGCGGCTGATTGAGGCGATACTCAGTACCCGAAGACCGCAAGGAGAATAACCCGCCCGGCTACCCGGACCCGCTTATTCTGTGGGCCGGGGATACGTGAAGCGGGTGACATGGACCTTCATCTGGCGGACAAGATCGCCGTTGTTACCGGCGCCAGCAAAGGCATCGGTCTGGCGGTGACGAAAGCGCTCGTCGGCGCGGGCGCCCATGTGGTGGCCGGTTCCCGAACCCCCGGCAAGGAACTGCCCGCGATGGAAGAGGCCGGGCAGGTGACCTACGTGTCGGTGGACCTGTCCCGGCCACAGCACGCGGAAGAATTGATCGGCGCCGCTGCGCGTCGCGGCGGGATCGACCTCCTGGTCAACAATGTCGGCAGCGCAACGCCGCGCCCGGGCGGCTTCGTCGGCATCACCGACGGCGACTGGCAGGCGTCCTGGGATCTCAACATGATGGGAATCGTGCGGCCCACCCGCGCCGCGCTGCCGCAGATCCAACGGCGCGGTGGTGGTTCTATCGTGATCATCGGGTCGATCAATGCCTATTACCCCGGCGCGGTGACCTACGACTATTGCGCCACCAAGGCCGCCGTCACCAACCTTGCCAAGGCGTTGTCAAAAGAGTTGGGGCCGTTGAATATTCGAGTCAACTCGATCAGCCCGGGACTGGTGTTGACTGAAAAGTGGACCGAGGACGGCCTGGCGGAGGGGCTGGCCGAGGCGAACGGCGAGCCCGCCCAGGACGTGCTGGCCAACATCCTCGAGGACACTCCCACCGGCCGATTCACTACCCGGGAGCAAGTCGCCGACCTCGTGCTCTTTCTGGCCAGTGAGCGTGCTGGCAACATCAACGGGTCCGACTACCGCATCGACGGCGGGTTTGTGCCCACGCTCTGAGCGACAGGCTTCCTGAACCGACGAGATCGTGGCTCCCCAAGAGCGGGACATCATTCGGTCGAAGTTGCAAATCGGAAGTTAGCTGCTCGCAGGTAAATAAATACCGGTGGCGTTTTCTGGGCGGCGTCAGGCCATTACACGAATTCATCTCATTGTTAGACACAAGACTCGCGTTAGCTCTATATCGTCCCAGCTCATAGCCGGTCTATGAGACGTCAGTCCGGCGGCTCCGTAGGGTATCCGTCGCAATTTGTTCGAACCTGTTGACCTGCAGAAAATCGCCGGTCATCCTCGTTCGAAGATTTTGCGGCATTGGTTTCTCGGAGGTGCGAAATGTCGTTCGTCAGTGCGGCGCCGGAGCTGGTTTCGGTGGCGGCTTTGGACTTGTCGGCTATCGGAGCGTCGGTCACCAAAGCCAACGCGGCCGCGGCGGGCTCGACCGCGACGCTATTGGCCGCCGGCGCGGACGAGGTGTCGGCGGCCATTGCGGCGCTGCTGGGCGAGCACGGGCAGGCATATCAGGCGATCAGCGCGAAAGTCGCTTCGTTCCAACATCGATTTGTGCAGGCTCTCAATGTGGGGGCAGGCGCCTATGCCACCGCGGAGGCGGCCAATGCCGCGTCGTTACAGTCCCTCGAGCAGCACGTCCTGAGTGCGATCAACGCGCCCTTCGACGCGTTGTTGGGGCGCCCGCTGATCGGCAACGGCAGAGCTGGCACCCCCGGGACCGGCCAGGCCGGAGGGCCGGGCGGGATCTTGTGGGGTAACGGGGGTCATGGCGGGTCCGGGGCGGCGGGGCAAAACGGCGGTGCCGGCGGGTCGGCGGGGCTGTTCGGTCATGGCGGAACTGGCGGGGCCGGCGGAGTGGGGCTGGTCGGCAAGACCGGTGCTGTGGGTCAGACGGGTGGTCCCGGCGGTATGGGTGGGGCCGGCGGCATCGGCGGCCAGGGCGGGCTGCTGTTCGGAAGCGGCGGCCACGGTGGTGGCGGTGGCGCCGGGGGAACTGGTGGGGTCGGGGGCCCGCCCAATGCTTCAGGCGTGTTCGGTGCCGGTGGGAAGGGCGGCACCGGCGGAATAGGCGGCGGGGGTGGCGCGCCCGGATTGTTCGGGAGCGCCGGTCACGCGGGCGTCACCGGCGCAACCGGGGCCGACGGCGCTACCGGCAGCGCCACCGGATTCGCGGTCGGCCCCTTCGTCAACAACACCGGTCTGCCCAACAGTCAGATCTACCTGACCGCGCTCGGGCAGACGTCACCCGGTCAGTGGTCGTGGATCGACCAGAACGGCGTTGCCCACGCAATCGACCACAACTCCGCGAATGCCTCCGATCACCTCACGCACAACGGGGTGAATTACGCCAATATGTCGTTCACCCTCGACCAGACGGGCAACTTCTCGATTCCGTCCGAGTTTCAGGGCGGCCGGATATTTATGTCGGTGGAGCAGCCGCTGTATATCGGCATCAGCTCCGACAATTTGGGCTGGGTCGGCCTGGACCCCGCGAATCCTCTTGATCCCAACTACAACACGGTTTACGACTGGTACGAACTGACCTACAAATACGGCGCAATTCCCTTCGGCGGCAACACAACGCAGGTGGACCAGTTCGGCCTGCCGTTCACCTTCACGCTGACTCAGGATTCCACCGGGTTCTCAGATACCCGTGGCATCACCCTGTCGAGGGATCAACTGTTCCATCAGTACACGACCACCCTCCCCGCCGAGTTCCAGTCACTGATCGTCAACGATGGCACCGGCAACCCGCTGCGAATTCTGGCCCCGCGCACCGCTCAACCCGGTGGACTCGCTACCTGGCTCGACCCGGCGATAAACAACTTCTGGTCGACTTATCAGACCCACCCATTCTCGTACGACGGCCCCGGCTACACGGTGACCGGCAACGTCGACGCCGCCGGCCAATTCGTCTACAACCTGACCCCTGACGGGGGCAGCGCCACGAGCTACACGATGGTCAAACCCACGACGGCGCAAACCTTCGCTGCCAATGGTCCTTTCGTCGGCATTGGTCAACAGGGGGCGTTCCTCGCCGAACTCAACGCCGCGTTCAACCGTGGCGTGGCCGATTCTCCCGAGCAGTGGGCCGATGTCGCCGCCTACTATCCGACGGGCGGGCGGTGGAATAACTGGTCACAGTTCTTCCACGCCAACAGCATCGACGGCCTCGCCTACGGCTTCCCCTTCGACGACGTGAACTCCCAGAGTTCGGTGCTGATCCTGGGCAACGCGCTGCCGCCGACCCGGCTGTCATTCGACCTTTCCTAGTGCCCCGCCAGTTGCCGGCGATGGCGCCGCCGTTGGTGGGCTGTCCCAAGACGAGAGGAACTTTCTGATGGTGTACGTGTTGGCCGCGCCGGAGTTACTAGCTTCGGCAGCAACGGATTTGGCCGTCGTCGGCGCGGCGCTGAAGTCCACGAATGTCGCGGTGGCGCTGCCGACGATGCAGTTGCCGGCCGCCGCCGCGGACGAGGTGTCCGCGGCGATTGCCGCGGTATGGGGCGAGTATGGGCAGGCATACCAGGCAATCAGTGCGCAGGCCGGGACCTATCACCGGCGGCTTATGCAGGCACTGAATTCAGCAGCGGGGGCTTACGCGACCGCGGAGGCCGGCAACATCTCGTTGCTCCAGACTTTCGAGCTGGACGTGATGGGCGTGATCAACGCGCCCTTCAACGCGTTGTTGGGACGCCCGTTGATCGGCAAGGGCACCAACGGAGCTGCGGGGACCGGGCAAGCCGGCGGGCCCGGCGGGATCTTGTGGGGTGACGGCGGTGACGGCGGATCCGGGGCGCCGGGACAAACCGGGGGCGCCGGCGGATCGGCGGGATTGTTCGGTACCGGCGGGAGGGGTGGGGCCGGGGGAGCAGGGGTGAGCGGCCCCACCGGCCTTGCGGGTCAGAGCGGTGGCACAGGCGGCATCGGCGGGGCGGGTGGGGCCGGCGGTCACGGTGGGCTGTTGTTCGGCAACGGCGGGGTGGGCGGCTCCGGCGGGGCCGGCGGCACTGGGGGGCTTGCTGGGCCGGCCGGCGGTTCAGGCGCGGTTGGTGCTGGCGGCAACGGCGGCACGGGCGGCCTCGGGGGCGCGGGTGGCGCGGCCGGCCTGTTCGGCCGCGCCGGTCAGGCGGGCGTCAGCGGGAACATCGGTGCCATGGGTGGCGGTACCGGTGGCGGCGCGGGTACTAATGGCTTCACTGAAATCTTCCGCGACGATTTCACCGGCGCCGCGGGTTCGGGCGTCAACCGTCTGAACTGGATATACGACATCGGCACGCAGTACGGATTCGGCAACTCAGCGCCCCAATGGGGCACCTGGGAGATCGAAACGATGACCGACAGCACCCAGAACGTCTACCTCGACGGCAGCGGCCACCTCGCGATCAAGCCGATCAGGGATCCGGCCGGGCACTGGACGTCCGGTCGTATCGAGACGGTGCGCACCGACTTCGCGGCGCCGACCGGCGGCGTGATGCGCATCGAGGCGTCGATTCAGCAGCCCAACGTCAACCCCACTAACGGGCAGGGCTACTGGCCGGCGTTCTGGGCGCTCGGTGAGGCGGCGCGACCCGTTGGCGCCACCAACTGGCCATCGATCGGCGAGATCGACATCATGGAGGCCATCAACGGTCGCGGCTCGGTGTGGTCAACTCTGCACGGCAACGTCTGGGCGGGCGGACCGCCGTTCAACGAGCCCACCGGAATCAGTTCCGGCGAACATGCTGTCCCGAACGCGGGAACGAGCTTTCACAACTACGCTGTCGAATTCGACCGCAGCACCGGCGTCGAGCAGTTGCGCTACTACCTCGATGGCGACAACTACTTCACCATCAACTCCAACCAGGTCTCCGCGACCGACTGGAACAACGCCACCCACCACGGGTTCTTCCTCATCCTGGACGTGGCGATAGGCGGATCCTTCCCGAACGCGTTCGGCGGCCCTCCTACCGGCGCAACGGTTTCCGGGCAGCCGATGCTGGTCGATTACGTCTCGGTGTCCACCAAAGGCTGATCCTGCTGAGGTCTCATCGACACGCTCTGCGCGGACTTTTTCAGCTCTTCGTAGGCATGCTGGGTGTAGTGGGCGAGCCGGGACATGTCGCCGATCGCCGCGGCATTGCCGACGAATCCGAAGTCCATGCTGTCGTGGTAGGACGCCAGCGTGGCGTTCAGCCCGATTGAAGCGGCCAACGCTGACACCGGGTAGATGCCGAGCAGGCGCGCGCCGTTGAGGTAGCGGGTCTCCCTGGCGCCCGCGACGTTGGAGATCACCAGGTTGCACGCGGGGTGGGTGACCCGGTCCAGATGGGTGGAGGAGCCCAGGCCGGCGAGCGCCACCAGTCCCACGGCGTAGGTCATCGCCGCTTCTTTGGACATGGCCGCCAGCTCCTTCTTGGCGGCGGCTACCGAGTCCGTCACTTGCCGGATCCGCTCGGCCATTTCGGCGCCAGGTTCGCCGAGCCGCACGAACAGCGCCGAGACTCGGGTACCGATCGTCGCGTCGTCGCCGCCGCGCAGCGAGACCGGGCACATCGCAATGAACGGGTGCCCGAACGCCCGTCCGGTCTCCCGCAGATACGCGTGAAGTCCCGCGTCGACAATGCTGGCCGCGACGTCGTTGAGGGTGGCCCCGAAGTGGTGGCCGACGTCGTGCATCTCCTCGAGCGGCAGCGACAGCGTCGCGAAGCTGCGCCCGATCTTGAGCGGCTCGTTGGTGGGGGCGTGGTGTGCGGCGAACGGCAGGCTGCCCTCGAGATGGGAGCTGAAGAGGCCGGCGAATACCTTGCGCAAGGCGCTCACCGAAACCTGGTTGAGCGCCCCGACCTGCGTGATCGCGCCGCGGATCGAGTCGGTGATACGCCCGAGCAGCGGTGTCGGCTGATGCGGCGGGGATACCGGGACGTCGAGCGCGAACGCGGGCTTGGGGATGGTCGGTTCGTCGGTCAGGTTCAGGCCGTCGTAGAGCCGCTTGAGTCCTGACTCGCCGTCGATGATGCAGTGGTGGGTCTTGGTGTAGATCGCGAACATCCGGTCCGGCAGTCCGTCGATGATCCAGCAGCGAAACAGCGGACGACTTCGGTCCAGCTGCGCCTCATGCAGGTCGGCAACCAGTCGCAGCAGGTCGTCGTAGCAGGCTCCTTCGGGCAGCGAGAGGTGCTCGACGTGATAGTGCGGGTCCCAGCTGTCCACCTCGCGGAAATGCGGCCCGCCGCGCGCCAGGAGCTCCGGCACGTAGTTGAACGGCGGCGCCGGTGCGCAGGACCGGTAGGAATCCACGATCTCGCGCACCAGGGACTCGTGGCCGGGCCGTTTCTGGAACAGCAGCATGGCTCCGACGTGGGTGGTGCTGCCGGGTGACTCGATCAGCAGCCACGAAAGGTCGAGCGGCGGAATCGGTTTAGTCATCGCACATCTCCTGTCCAAGGGGAGATGGTGCGCGCCACACGCCATGCCCGCGAGGGCATTACGGCCCTGTTCGGGCACCCATTGGTCACTTGCCGCCGTTCAGGCTTGTATTCGCGCCTTCTTATATACAGTGGGGGATCGTGCGCCAGTCCGAGAACGTGAGCTCCACTCGTAGCCTGCTGCCGTCGCCGGGTGCGCAGGAGGCGCACACGCCGCAGAGCGGATTCCGCGACGACATCGAGGGCTTGCGGGGCTTCACGCTGTTGGCGATCGTCGGCTGGCACATTTCCATGCCCGGTGTCAGTGGTGGCTTCGTCGGCCCGGACATCTTCTTCGAGATCTCGGGTTTCGTCATCACCGGGCAGCTCTGGAAACAGGTGAGCACCACCGGCACCGTCGGACTGAAGAAGTTCTACGGGGCGCGGTCCCGCCGGCTGCTTCCGGTGTCGGCCACGATCGGTGTCATCACTGCGATCGCCGCGGCGTTCCTGTTGCCGGTGGTGCAGGCCCAGAGCGCCCTCAAGGACGCCATCGCGTGTGCGCTGTACGTCCCCAACTTCTGGTTCATCGTCCAACAGGTCGACTATTTCGCCGGCGGTGTGCCCTCGCCGTTCCAGCACTACTGGACGCTGGGCGTGGAGGAACAGTTCTATCTGCTGTGGCCGCCCATGATCGTCGGGCTGGCATGGCTGATCAGGCGGCTGCGCCGCCGTGGCAAGGGCGCCGCGGGGTCCGAGCGAATCCCGTCGAAGACGCCGTTCCTGGTGCTCGTCACGTTCATCGCCGTTTCCTCCTTCGTGTTGTCGCTGCTGGTCACCTATGTGATGCCGCTCGCGGCGTACTTCTCGCTGTTCACCAGGGCCTGGCAGTTGGCGCTGGGCGCCCTGGTCGCGCTCACGGCCAACCAGTGGAGCCGGCTCCCGGCGCGGGCCGCCGTGCTCATCGGGTGGGTCGGCACCGCCATGGTGCTGCTGGCCTGCGTCTTCTTCACCCCGGACATCCCCTACCCCGGGACGGCGGCACTGCTGCCCGTCCTGGGCACCGCGCTGGTGCTCGGGGCCGGCTGCTCGACACCGTCGCAGGGCGCCGGGCGCGTCCTGGGCTGGTCACCGATGCGGGCGATCGGACGGCTGTCCTACTCGTGGTACCTGTGGCACTGGCCGGTGCTGGTATTCGCCCCGATTGTGGTGGGGCACCCGCTCGGCCTGTTCGGCAAGTTCATGGCGGCGGTCGTCGTCTCCGGTGGACTGGGGTGGCTCACCCTGCGCTACATCGAGAACCCGCTGCGCTACGCTGCTCCGCTGCGCAAATCTCCGATGAAGAGCCTGGCTGTCGGTGGTTTCGCCACTTCGCTGGCGGCGTGTGTGGGCGTGGCGTTGCTGATGTACGTGTCGTCGATCCCGATGCCCATCCCGGTCGGGCGCGGCGCGGCGGCGGCGCCGTTGACGATCAAGGCACCGCCGGTGCCCACCGGTGACGACATCGCGGCCTACGACGCGGCGATACAGAACGTGTTCGGCCAGGTACAAGCGGCGGTTGCGGCATCAGCCGAAGTGAAAGACGTTCCGTCGAACCTGGATCCGTCGCTGGCCGATGCGGCGGGCGAAGTCGGTCAGATGATGTTCGACGGCTGCTTGCGCCTGCCGATTCAAGCCGGCCAGCCCGAGTGCGCAATGGGCGACAAGACCTCCAAGACGACGGTGGCCGTAGTCGGTGACTCGCATTCCTCGATGTGGATTCCGGCGCTCCGGGAAATCGGCAAACAGCGGCCCTGGCGCATCGAAGCGATGGCCAAGGCGGCCTGCCCGATGATGGATCTGCCCATCGCCAACCGCTTCGTCGCCCCGATTGTCGAGGCCCTGCAACACTGCGAACAATGGCGGGGCGAGATCATGTCGCGGCTGCGTGCCGAGCACCCGCGCCTGGTGATCGTGAGCGTGTTCCGCGGATATACCGCAACCCACAGCAACGGCTTCCTCTCGGGTTTCTCCTCGTACGACCCAGCCTGGGTGAACGGACTGAAGGGTCTGGTGCAGCAGCTTCGCGGCATCGGCGCCAAAGTGATGGTGCTCGGCCCGCTGCCGCATCTGAACGCCGCGGTGCCGGGTTGCCTGTCCGAGCACCTCACCGACGCGACGGCGTGCGCGCCGCCCATGTCGACCGCATTCGACCGAGCCGGCATGGCGGCCGAGGCCGCGGCGGTCCAAGCCGGCGGGGGCCAGTACGTCGACCTCACCGACCTGTTCTGCACCAAGCAGCACTGTCCCGTCATCGTCGGTAACACCCTGGTCTACGTCGATGCCGGCCACCTCACGCTCGAATACTCAAGATTGATGGCACCGGCGCTGGCCGCGTTGTCCGATCGCGCGCTCGTCGCTAACGGGTGATCGAGGCGACCACTTCCGCAGTGGTCGGCACGGCGGGTTGCGCAGCCGCTCGAACAACGGATCAAGGTCCGTGTCGGCAAGTCCGTTGGAACACCAATGTTTCTGTACCACAACACCACTCGTCTGCGGTGCGAGTTCACCTGCCGCGCTACCGAATTCGGACGCGCAGCGTTGTCAGTGCGCCTTCAGCACGGCCGTGATGGGCCGCCAGATTCGCGTAATCGCCCATGCGCCAGCAGCGAACTCTTCCGACGTCAGGGGCGCAATCTGTCGGAGCTGCCGGGGCCGGGCGCGGCGGGCAGACCGTGACGACGCAATTGCCGAATTGCGGGCGGTAGTCGAGCATCTGGTGCGCGAAGGGCAACTGCTGACCGGGGGCAGCCCGGCCACCGGGGCGCTGTTTGAGACCCTGCTCGATCGCGGCGCCGACAGTGACGTGACCGAAGCCGCGGCCGCGATGAACACCGTGGCTGAGCAACGCCACGACCCGGACCTTCCGGTGCGCGACATCTGGCTGACGCTGATGCAGGCGTTGCTGGCCCGAAGCAGAGGCAGGAACGGGGAATACGGGCAACTCGCCGACCGCAATCTGGAGATGGCGGTGGCGCTGGACGTCGTGGGCGGCGGGTGGGTGTGCTCGGAAGTAGCTGCGGCATAGCGCGTTTCGACTCCTGCGGTGGCCTCGACGACGTCATCGCGGTGCCCGGCCGATGCGTGTCGTCACTCGCTTTCGCGGGAACCGAAATCTATGTCCCCGAGTCGGCGGGTTACTCCATATCGACGTCGGTGTGCAGGGCTCGGCGGTCCCGACCGCCACGATTGCGGTCTGAGGTGCGCGGCGTCACACCGGGCGCCGGTTTTCGCGCCGGTCGACCTGGGTATCTTCATTCTCACATTTGAGCCAGGAGGAAGACGTGGCAGTCGGGTTCGCAGATGTCATCAAGTCGAAGTACCTGTTGCTGACGACGTTCACCAAGGACGGCCGTCCCAAGCCGACCGCGATCTGGGGTGTGCCCGACGGTGATCGACTGCTCGTCATCACCGATGACGAATCGTGGAAAGTCAAGCGAATCCGCAAC
This sequence comes from Mycobacterium gordonae, assembly GCF_017086405.1. Lineage (NCBI taxonomy): Bacteria > Bacillati > Actinomycetota > Actinomycetes > Mycobacteriales > Mycobacteriaceae > Mycobacterium > Mycobacterium camsae. The sequence continues at coordinate 6,820,629 of NZ_CP070973.1, read as the reverse complement.
ACCCCGCGGGTCACGCTCGCCAAGAGTGGTTCGCTCGGCAAGCCGAAGAGCGACGAGGTCGAAGGGGTTGCCCGCGTGCTGCCCAAGTCGGAGACTCGGCAGGTCTACAACGCGGTGCTGCGCCGCTACTGGTACCACGCCTGGTGGTTCCTCCCGCACTCGATCGTGCGCGGCGGCATCGACAAGGTGCACGTCGGACTGGAGGTCAAGCCGGCCGGCTGAGTCCGGGGCTGTCACCATGGTGGAGTGACCACCGCAATCATCCTGGTGATTCTGGTGCTGCTGGGACTGGGCATCGTGATCAACGGCCTGCTGAGGCTCCGTCGGTGGCTGGGCAACGTACCCCCGGATGTCGCTCCGCCGAGCGAAGAGGCCGGCGCGCACCCCGACGACGCCGAAGACTAGCGGCGGCTGCCCGGTCCGGGCATGCTGCGGATTCGCGGATCGCGGCATACTGGTGCAGTCGCGCCAAAAATGTTGGCGCCCACCAGTTCCAGCGACCCATGAGGTACATGAACGCCGGGACGAGAACCATCCGGACCAGGGTGGCGTCAACCAGCACCGCTATCGTCAGCCCGAGGCCGAACATCCGCATGAACGAGACCTCAGCCGTGGTCAGCGCCGCGAAGCTGATCGCCATGATCAGGGCGGCGGCGGTGATCACGCGCCCCGTATGGGCGAGCCCGAGGGTCACGCTTTCGTCGTTGGCCGCCCGCGGAGTCAGCGCCGAACCGTTCTGCTGCAATTGGCGCCAGTGCTCCCGGATCCTCGCGATCAGGAAGACCTCGTAGTCCATCGACAGCCCGAACGCGATACAAAAGAGCAGCACAGCCAAATTGGCGACCAGCGTTCCGGTGGTGGTCGTGCCGAGGCCGTCGAGGTGTCCCTCCTGGAAGACCCAGACCAGCGAACCGAAAACGGCGGTCAGTGATAGGCAGTTGAGAACAATCGCCTTCACCGGCAGCACCACACTGCCGGTGAGCAGGAACAACAGCGTGAAGGTCACTGCGCCAATGAAACCCAGCACCCACGGTATCCGGGACCGGATCGCGTCCACGCTGTCGCGGTTGGTCTCGGCCAGACCACCGAACTCGACCCCGCGACCCCGGGGTGGGTTGACCGCATGCAACGCCTCGAGTTGGGCATCCGAGACGCGGGAATACAGAGGCGCTCTGGTGTTCACGGTCAAAAAGGCGCTACCACCGGAGAGCCCGGTCAACGCGTCAGCCGGGCCGACGATCTTGCCGTCGGCATAGGTACCCGACGGTGCCGACACATCCACGACCCCAACGACTTTCGAGAGCGCGGCGGCGTACTGATCGAGTTGTGCGGCAGTCAGGCCGGTGGCATCGGGTATGACGACTTGAATGGACTTTGCGTTGTCCTCGGAGAAGGCGCTGCGCAATGTGTCGCCGACCTGACGCGACGAAGCCGAGTCCGGCAGCACACGGTCGTCCGGGTATCCCCACCGCGCCTGCGCGAAGGGCGCACCGAGTAACAGCAGGAGCGCCGCGGCGGCCAGTCCGACCGGCACTCGGTAATGCATCACGAATTTGCTTGTCCGATACCAGAAGAACCGCTCGACCGGACGTCGGTCGAGCTCGGGGCGCCGCGACATCCGGCGCAGGTCCACCGCATTCAACCGGTCGCCCAGCAACACGATCGCGGCCGGCGAGACGATGATTGCGCACGCCGCCGCGAAGGCCACCGTGGCAATTCCGGCGTAGGCGAACGACCGCAGGTAATACATCGGAAACACCACCAACGCGGCCATCGACAGCGCGACCGTGATCGAGGAGAACAGCACCGTGCGGCCGGCAGTCGACACGGTGCGGATGACAGCCTCGTCGCGGCCAGAGCCTCGAGCCAGTTCCTCGCGGTAGCGGCTGACGATCAGCAGGGTGTAGTCGATGGCCAGGGCCAGACCCATGGCCATGGTGAGGTTCAACGCGTAGATGGAGACGTCGGTGGCGTAAGTGATCAGACGGAGCACCGAGAGCGAGCCGAGGATGGCGAACACACCGACAGTGATCGGAACGGCCGCCGCGAACAGCCCGCCGAAGGCCCAGACCAGCACGGCGAAGCTGAGCGGAATGGCGATCAACTCCATGCGCAGCAGGTCGCTCACGGTCCGGTCGTTGACCTGGGCGTAAATCATCGCAGCGCCGCCGGCGCGGACGACGACCCCGTCCTGGTCGGTGGCAACCCCGCCGGAGAGTTCCTTCGCGTAACGCTGGGCCAGATTCTCCCCACCGGAGAGGTTGGCGATGATCAAGCCGGTCTTTCCGTCGGCACTGACCATGGCGCTGCGCACCGTATCCGGCTGAACCCACGCCGAGGTGACGCTGAGCACGTGCGGCGACGCGCGCAGCTTCCCGACGATGGCACTGGCCACGGTGCGTGCCGATGGACTGGCTGGTCCACCCGGTGCGGTCACCGTGAATACCAGTTGTTGGTCGCTCTGATTGAATTTCTGGGTCAGCAGCTCGCCGGCCCGTGTCGACTCCGAATGCGGGTCGTCGAATCCGCCGGCCGCAAGATGGTCGATGACCGGGATGCCGAATATGGCCGCACCGATCATCGCCAAGGTGGCGAAAATAAGGATGCGCCGCGGCGCGGTGGTGGCCAGTATGGCGATTCGGTGCAGCATTAGTTGACGATAAAGTAATCCATGATTCGGACGGCTTATCGGCAACGATTGCCCAGGAATTAGCCAGCTTTTCCGCAGGCATTGGTGGCGCCATCAATTGATAGCATGCACCAATGGAGCACCTCGACGTAATAGTTGTGGGCTCGGGCATTTCCGGTATCAGCGCGGCGTGGCACCTGCAGAACCGTTGTCCGGACAAGAGCTACGCCATCCTGGAAAAGCGGGACCGGATGGGCGGTACCTGGGATCTGTTTCGCTACCCGGGCGTCCGTGCCGACACCGATATGTATACGCTCGGCTTTCACTTCCACCCGTGGACCGGCCAGGCCATCGCCAAGGGCGGGCCCATCCTCGACTATCTCAAGAGCACGGCGGCCGAGTCGGGCGTCGATGCGCACATCCGCTTCAACCACAAGGTCATCAAGGCGGACTGGAGGAGTGCGGAAAACCGCTGGATCGTGCGCGTCGAGCGGGTCAGCCCAGGGAGCAGGATCGCCTCCTCGGTGACGTTGTCCTGCTCTTTTCTTGTCCTGTGCAGTGGCTACTACTACTACGAGGAGGGTCACTCGCCCCGCTTTGCGGGTTCGGAGGCTTTCCAGGGTGAGATTGTGCACCCTCAGTTCTGGCCTGACTCGCTGAGCTACACCGGCAAGCATGTGGTGGTGATCGGCAGTGGTTCGACCGCGGTCACCCTGGTTCCGGCGCTGGCTGACTCGGGTGCCGCACACGTGACGATGCTGCAACGCTCACCGACCTACGTGATGGCTGAACCGGACCGTGACATCCTCGCGGAGCGGCTGCGGCGCTTGCTGCCGCAGACCGCTGCGTACTCCGCCGTTCGCTGGAAGAACATCGTGCGCAAGTCCGCTTTCTACTGGGCCTGCCGGCGGTGGCCCCGACGCATGCGGGCCCGCTTGATCGAGATGGCCCGCCGTCAGCTCCCGGGGGGCTATGACGTGGACAGACACTTCGGGCCGCAGTACAACCCTTGGGACCAGCGACTCTGTGTCGCACCCAACGGGGATCTGTTCCGGACCATCCGCGAGGGGCGGACCGAGATGATCACCGACACCATCACGCGCTTCACCGCGACGGGGATCCTGCTTGATTCGGGGCGCGAACTGCCCGCCGACATCATCGTGACCGCTACGGGTCTGAACCTGCAGCTTTTCGGCGGTACGTCGGTGAGCATCGACGGCCGTCCGGTAGACCTCAGCCGGACCATGGTCTACAAAGGCTCGATGCTCACCGGGGTGCCGAACATGGTCTTCACCTTCGGCTACACGAATGCTTCCTGGACTTTGAAGGCAGACCTGGTGTCCGAATTCGCCTGCCGGTTGCTCACGTACATGGCGGCTCATGGCCTGGTGCGGGTGACGGCCGAGCACCCGGGCGATGACGTCGAAGAGCGCCCGTTCATCGAGGACTTCACGCCGGGCTACGTGCTGCGTGTGCTGGATTGGATGCCCAGGCAAGGGTCACGCAACCCGTGGCGGGTGAACCACAACTACCTGCGGGACCTCGCCGTGATTCGGCGTGGCGGCGTCGCCGGCGAGGGCCTGCGATTCGCGTCCGACTGCCCGGACGTAGTGGCCGCCACCCGCAACTGAAGTTCCTGTGTCAACCAAGGTTGACGTCTAAGGGTGACCGTGCTTACACTTGCTGCAGATAACAATTGCATATTGCTTCTTTTCTTTTCGGCCCGTCCCGCCCCAATCCGTAACGGTTGACACCAGCGCCGGCGGCTCGGCCGATCCTCATCGTCGTGCGTCGCGGCCAAGTCAAGGTCTGCAAAATGAAGGAGGAGGCGCATCATGGCGGCTCTTTGAATGAATCTGGACCGTTTCACGCGGCGGGAAATCACCGCCGTGGTTCCGCCCGGCCTTCCCTTCGGGTAATTCCCGTCATTATTTCTGACGGTGCGTCACATATATCAGCGCGCCATTACGGACCGATGTCCCGTTGAATCGCTGAAAACTCTTACGCAAATTTATCGATAATCGTCGTGCATCGGCGTGCCGGCAATCTGACACCTTGTCGACTCTTTTATTCACAAATTCTTCCAGCATTAGGAGTTACGCAAATGAGCCGAATAGCGATCGTTGGAATCGGCTGCCGCTACGCCGGCGGTATCGACACGCCGCAGTCGTTCTGGGACTTCGTGGTCGACAAGAAGGACGGCGCGATCGTCGACATACCCGCGGACCGATGGGACTACCGCCGCTTCTATGACCCCGACAAGGCCGCTGCCGGAAAGATGTACACCAAGCGCGGCGCCTTCCTGAACTCCGATCCTTGGCAGTTCGACCCGGAGTTCTTCGGCATCTCCCCGCGTGAAGCAACGAGCATGGACCCCCAGCAGCGGCTGATCATGGAGGTCGCCTGGGAGGCAGCCGATGATGCGGGCGTGGCCGGCCGGCTCTCGGGCCACTCGGTAGGCGTCTACGTCGGCGCGTTCAATGTCGATTTCTCAGTGACCACCATGGCCGCCTCGGCAGTGGCGCACATCGACATGAACACCTCCACCGCCGCCTCTTTCACCATGCTCTCCAACCGGCTGGCATACGCGCTCAACCTGATGGGACCTGCCCTGACGATCGATACGGCTTGTTCCTCGTCGCTGGTGGCGTTTCATCTGGCGTGCCAGGCGATCTCCAACGGCGACTGTGACATGGCCCTCGCGGGCGGGGTCAACCTGATGCTGCAACCGGAGACATTCGTGTCGATGTGCAAGGGCGGCTTTCTGGCGGCCGACGGCCGCAGTAAACCGTTCTCGGCCCGCGCCGACGGCTACGGCCGCGGGGAGGGCGCCGGGATGGTGGTGCTGCGCAGGCTCGAGGACGCGCTGCGCGACGGCGACCGCGTCTACGCGGTCGTTGCGGCGACCGGAAGCAATCAAGACGGCCGCACCAGCGCCATGACCGTCCCGAACGGCGATGCGCAGGAGGCACTGGCGCGTTCGGTGTGCGCCCGCTCTGGCCTCGCCCCGCGAGACGTGACCTATGTGGAGGCGCACGGTACCGGAACGCCGGTCGGCGATCCGATCGAGTTGGGCGCGCTGGGACGGGTGTACGGGTGCGTCGACGGCCGCGTGAAGCCGCTGCCGGTGGGCTCGCTGAAGGCCACCCTCGGACACACCGAGGCGGCGTCGGGCATCGCCGGGGTGATCAAGGGCGCTCTGGCGATCTACCACCGCACGCTGCCGCCGCAAGGCTGGTTCGACGATCCCAATCCCGATATCGCGTTCGACGAGCTGCGGTTGTCGGTTCAGACCGAACCGGAGGCCGTCGACATCGAGCGGATGGCCGTTGCTATCAACGGGTTCGGATACGGCGGCACCAATGCGCATGCCATCCTCGCCGAGTTGGAGCCACCAGTGGCGCCGACGCGGCCCGCCGCTCCCACCATGCGGCGCAATGCCGGCATATTTCCGTTGTCGGCGCGCAGCGAGGCCGCTACCCGCGCACTCGCCGGCAGGTATGCCGATCTGCTCGAATCAGGCACCGACCCAGGCGATCTGATCGACGCCGCGTGGAATCGGCGCGCGCACCAACGGCATCGGGCGGCAGTGTCGTATGTCGACCTGCCCGCGCTGACCGGGGGGCTGCGGCAGGTCTCCTCTGGCGGTGCCCCGGTGGGCTCCGTGGTGGACAACGCCGAGGGGCTGGTCTTCGTGTTCTCCGGAATGGGCACGCAGTGGTGGGCGATGGGCCGCGACCTGCTCAACGCGGGTGGCATCTTCGCCGCTGAAGCCGCCCAGATCGACGACACCTTCCGGCGAATCGCCGACTGGTCCATCATCGAAGAGCTGTCGCGTCCCGAAGAACAGTCCCGGATCACTTCCACGGCGATCGCACAGCCGGCGACGTTTCTTCTCCAAGTAGCGCTTACGCGCGAACTCGGCCAGTACGGAATCACACCCAGCGCCCTGGTGGGGCACAGCATGGGCGAAGTGCCGGCCGCCTACCTGGCCGGCGCGCTGTCACTGCACGACGCTCTGCTGGTGACCTATCACCGGGCCCGGTTGCAGGCTACGACGGCCGGCACCGGCGGCATGCTCGCCGTCGGGTTGCCCTACCGCGAGTTGCAACCGCTGATCGGCGATGACATGCGTATCGATGTCGCTGCCATCAACGGCCCGTCTGCGGTGACGGTGGCCGGCGTGGTGCGCGAGCTCGAAGCGCTCGCTCAAATCCTCACCGAGCGTGGCATTTTCAATCGGTTGCTGCGGGTGGAAGTGCCGTACCACAGTTTCCGGATGGATCCGATTCTCGCCGAATTGCGATCCGAGCTCAGTGCCCTCACCCCGCAACCGCCGCACCTGCGGCTCTATTCGACGGTCACCGCCGAACCGGTCACCAGCCCGCTGGACGCCGACTACTGGTGCGCCAACGTGCGGCAGCCGGTGCGCTTCGCGGACGCCGTCAAGGCGTTGATGGACACGGGCCACCGCAGCTTCCTGGAAATCGGCCCGCACCCGGCGCTGTCTGGGAACATCCGCGAACTCTTGCTGAAAACCCACGAGCCCGGCGTCGCAATCCCGACTCTGCACCGCGGCCAGCGCGACGCCGAAAGCGTCCGGCAGACACTCGCCGAGTTGTACACCGCCGGTGCGCTCGACGGGACAGACCTGTGCACGCGAGTCGGACCGCACGTCGAGCTTCCCCGGTATCCCTGGCAGCGTCAGCGGCTGCGCGACGAGATGCCCGAATTCGTGCAGATGAAATACGGGACCCCGGACGGCTACTCGATGCTGGGCGATCCGGTTCTCGACCAGCCCGGGGCGTGGGAACTCCAGCTCAGCGCGCAGGCACTGCCCTGGCTCTCCGATCACGTGGTCAATGGCGCGTGTGTGCTTCCCGGGATGGCCTACGTGGATGCCGCATTGAGCGCCGCGGCCGCACGCAGCGGCCTGCCTGCGGCGATAGCCGAGGACATCCGCTTCGCCGCTCCGCTCTACTTCGATCCCGTCGACGGCGCCGTCCTGCGCACCGAACTCGATGAGACCAGTCGCCGTTTCACCATCCGCTCCCGCGCCGCGACCGGCAGGACGTGGACGACCCACGCCACCGGCCGCCTGGTTGACGGAAAGTACCTGCCGACAAAGCATCCCGACACCACGGCCGGCGACCTGACCGCGATCGATCCCGCCGACTTGTATGCCGCCCTGACCACTAACGGCATGACCTACGGTCCCGGGTTCCGCCGTGTCACCGCACTGCGAGCCAACGCCACACAGGCAGTCGCCACCGTGGACGCCCGTTCGGATGACAGCACCAGGCACCTCGCGCATCCCGGCGTTATCGACGCCGCGCTGCACACCATCTCCCCGCTCATCGACCGATCCGTCGGCCGCACCCTGGGCACCATCGTCCCGATCGGGGTCGACGCGGTCCGGGTGTTCGCTCCCTTCCCCGACCGTGTCGAGGTGTTCACCAGCCTGCATCCCACCGATCCGCTGCGTGCCGACATCGTGATCCTCGACTCGCAACACCTCGCCTGTGCGGAGCTTTCGGGCGTGCGGTTCGGTTCCATCACGCCCGGGCAGGAGCCGATCGACCGTCTTGATCCGCTCTTCTACGAAGAGGTTTGGGAGCTGTGCGACGAGTTGGACACCGCGACGCTGCCCTCGCCCGAGCACACCGCGTCGGTGATCCTGGCACTCGGTGACCAGCCCAGCCCGCGAGCCAGACAACTGGCCGAAGCGCTGCCCCACGCCACCCTGTACCACTGCACGGACGCGGCCGAGCTGGACACCGAACTCACGCGCTTGCTCGATGCGGCAACGAAGAGACTTCCCCGAACACACGTCTGCGTCGTCGCGGGCCGCTGCGCCGACGCCAGCGCCGCGCTCTGGCTGCTCAAGCAGATCGCCGTCACCACCGAAAGATTCGTCCAGGACAGCAAGGGCGACCAAGCCGACGGGATCGAGGCGCTCGGGGACGACACGTGCTACGCCAGTCTCATCACCGAGATGGCGTTCGCCCATCCCAACGATGTCTCGGCGCCCGACGTGAGCCACGCCGGTCTGGCCGGAGCACGGCGTTCCCTGGTCGCCGAGCAGTCCCGGCTACGGTGGCGGCTGATCGACGTGGCGGCGGATACCGAACTCGGCCAACTGATGTCCGAGCTGGCAGTGCCGGGCGCGTTCTCCCCGGACAAGACCGACGAGATCGTCCTGCGCAGTGGGACGCGATGGGCCACCGTCGTGGCGCGGACGTTGCCGCAGCGGCTCGAATCGATGGCACGAGCAGAAGAGCTCACCGACCCGGAGGCGAACTTCGCCGTCGACGTCCCCAAATCCAGAATTCTGTCCGATCTCGGCTGGCGGCGGTGTCCCCGGCCGGAGCCGGGACCGGGCCAGGTCGAGCTGCGGATGCAGGTCGTCGGGCTGAACTACAAGGACGCCATCAAGGTGGTCGGACTGCTCGGAAAACGGGAACTGGAGGGCACGCATTTCGGCACCGAATTGGGCATGGAGGGTGTCGGGGTGGTCACCCGCGTGGGGCCTGGGGTGCACGGCTTCCACATCGGTGATGTCGTCACCACGGCCACGCGCGCCATGCTCGTCCGCTACCAGATCGCTGACGCGGCACTGTGCATCAAACTGCCGGATCCCAGCGATGGCCGCTTCCGTCCCGAATTCTGCACCAGCATGACCGCTTTCATCACCGCCGAATACGCTCTGCTGGAGTTGGCCCGGTTGCAGCCCGGTGAGACGGTGCTGATCCACGGCGCGGCCGGCGGCGTCGGACAAGCCGCCATCCAGATCGCCAAACTGTGCGGGGCAGAGGTCATCGGCACGGCCAGCACCAACGAGCGGCGCTCGTTCGCGCTCGGCTCGGGCGCCGATTACATGATCGATTCGCGTTCGCTGAACTTCGTCGACGACGTTCATCAATTGACCGGCGGCCGTGGCGTCGACGTGATCATCAGCAGCGCGCCCGGAGAGATCCTTCGGCACAACTTCAGAGCCGTCGTCGAGTTCGGCCGGATCGTGGAGGTCGGCAAGGCGGACATCTACGGCAACAGCACGCTGGACATGGCGGTGCTGGACAAGAATCTCAGTTACTTCCAGATCGATATGGATCGATTCATGGCCTTTGACCCGCAGGCCTGCCTGAAGCTGGAAGCTGAGATCTACGACAAGTTCGCCGATGGCACCTACCAGCCGCTGCCGGTGGACGTCTTCGATGCGGCCGAGATCGGCCGGGCCTGCGAAGAAGTGTTCCGCTCCAGCCGGACCAGCCGCGTAGCGCTTCGCCTCGGCGACATTCCGCCACCGGTGAAGCCGGGTTGGCGCGAAGTCGTCACCGATCCCGAAGGCCGCTATCTGATCACCGGCGGGCACGGCGGCTTCGGCCTGGCCACCGGCCGCTGGCTGGTCCGGCGCGGGGCGCGCCACCTCACCCTGGCCAGCCGCGGCGGCGCCACTACCGAGTTGGCGCGCAAGCAGATCGCGCAGTGGCGCGCCGCTGGGATCGAGGTGACCGAGGAGTTGGTCGACATGACCGACGCAGCCGCGGTCGGCGCCATGGTGGATCGCTGCGGTGCCGGCGGGCGCCCGCTGCGCGGCATCTTCCACGCCGCCGGAGCCATCGCGGACCAGCGGATAGCCGATATGGACCTCGTCGACCTCAAGCGGGTGTACGACGTCAAGGTTGACGGCGGCCGTGCCTTGTGGTCGGCCGTTCAGGCCGCGGGCATCACCTTGGACCAGTTCGTGTTCTACTCGTCGGCCGGCACGATGCTGGGTCTGCTCGGTCAATACAGCTACGCCGCCGCCAACCTGGCCGTGCAGGCCCTGACCGATTCGATTGCGCACCAGGGGCAGCCGGCGACGTGCATCGGGTGGGGTCACATGTCCGGTACGGCCGGCGGCATGGCCGGCGACGAGAACCTGGCCAGGCACATGATTGCCTGTGGCGTCGACCCGATCGAAATGGACGATGGACCAATATATTTGGAACAGGCGCTGCGGCTGGGTGTCCGGCAGGGATCGATCATCTCGATCAACTGGTCGCAGCTGGACACGGTGTTCGGCCACTTCCGCCAGTTGCTGCGCACCTCGGCGGTGATCTCCACGGCCGCCGAGTCGAACTCGGCTCAGGACCGATTGCGGGCCAGTCTGGTCGCCCTTGAGGAAGCCGAGCGGGGCGCGGTGCTGGGCTACCTGCTCGCAGAGCAACTCGCCACCGTGATGGGGGTGTCGAAGGAGTCCATCGACATCGACGTGCCCGTCATGGAACTCGGCCTGAATTCGCTGATGGCGGTCGAATTCAGTGCCCGCACCGGCGAGGCGATCGGCGTGTCACTGAACACGCTGATGCTGGGACCAAGCTACAACCTGCGCAAAGCCGGTGCCGCACTGGCCGAGACCATCGTTTCAGGAGCCAAGAAATGATCGAAACCCAGCGTGACGAAGCCGCGATGCGGGAGATGGCCAGCCGGCTGCTCGCCGGCGGCGGCCACGGCGACAACCTGGTCTCCGCACCGCCTCCGGTGGCGCCGATCGGCGCCACACCCGCAGTGCGGCAGAAGTTTTCCGACCACCCCCTGGTGGCGGCGGCGTGTGAAGTGAACGCACGCCGGCGCGCGATCTGGGAGCTGACCGGGATGCCCAGTCCGCTGTTCCTGGAGCGGAAGGGCTACAACACCGCCGTCATCGAAGGGCCGGACCGGGAGTTGACCAACTTCGCCGGTTACAACTATCTGGGGCTGGCCCACCACCCGAAAGTGGTTCGTGCAGTGCAGGATGCGGTGGCGCAGTACGGCGCTTCGGCGTCCAACAGCCGCATCACTTCGGGCGAGACCGCGTTGTATCCTCGGCTCGAACAACGGCTGGCCCAGATCTACGACGTAGACGCGGCCATCATCGCCAACAGCGGATTCCTCACCAATGCAGGGGTTCTCGGGTACCTGCTGGGTGAGGGTGACGCGGCCGTGTGCGACTCACTCATTCATGCCAGTGTCGTCGCCGGCGCCCGGTGGGCCGGCGCGCGCGTCATGACGTTTCGGCACAACGATCCGGAGTCCTTGCGGGCGATCCTGCGAACATCTCGGGACCGCTTCAAGCGGGTCCTGGTCGTCATCGAAGGTCTCTACAGCATGGACGGCGACATCGGGCTCCTTCCGCAGATCGCCGCCGTGGCGCGTGAATACGATTGCGGGGTAATGGTCGACGAGGCCCACTCCATCGGCGTTCTCGGGGCGCACGGGCATGGCGTCCGTGAGCACTTCGGGTTGCCCGGTGATGCGGTCGACATCTGGATGGGCAGTCTGTCCAAGGCGCTGGGCAGTTGTGGTGGTTTCATCGCCGGCAACGCGAACCTGATCGAAGCACTGGGCACCGCGCCCGCGATGCTGCTCACCGTCGGGTTCCCGCCCACCGCCGCGGCGGCCGCGCTCGCCGCCCTTGAGGTGCTCGACAGTGAGCCCGAGCGGGTGCAGCGCCTTTGGCGAAACACCAGACTGTTCACCTCGGCACTGCGCGACCGCGATATCGACCTCGGCATGTCGCAGCACACCCCGATCTGTCCGGTGCTGATTCCGAGTGTGGCCAGGGTCGTGTTCGCCTCTGCGTTGCTCCTGCAACGCGGCATCTACGTCGGGCCGGTGACGGCTCCGGCGGTGCAGCCGGGACAGGAACGGCTGCGGTTCTTCATCACCAGCGAACACACCGAGGAGCAATTGGCGACCGCGGTGGACTCGGTCGTCGAGGTGGTGGAGATCGCCGACCAGCTCGACAGCACGATCCCCGTCTGACATGCGTGCGGTGATCGTCGACGGGCCGCGCAGCATTAGGGTCGAAACACGGCCCGATCCGGCCCTTCCCGGACCCGACGGTGCGATTGTCGCCGTGACGGCGGCCGGTATCTGCGGATCCGATCTGCACTTCTACGACGGTGAAATCCCGGTACCCGGGTCGGTGGCCCTCGGCCACGAGGCGGTCGGCACCGTCGTCGAGGTGGGACCGGATGTGCACTCCGTCCGGGTCGGGGACCGGGTGATGGTGTCGTCGGTGGCCGGCTGTGGCACCTGCCCGGGCTGCGCCACGCGCGACCCGGTGACCTGCTCGGCGGGCCTGCGGATCTTCGGCTCCGGAGTGCTGGGCGGCGCGCAAGCCGACCTGCTCGCCGTGCCAGCCGCCGACTTCCAATTGCTCAAGATTCCCGCGGCAATATCCACCGAACAGGCGGTGCTGCTCACCGACAATCTCGCCACCGGATGGGCGGCGGCTCGGCGGGCCGACATCCCGTTCGGTGGCACCGTGGCGGTGATCGGCCTGGGAGCGGTCGGACTGTGCGCGTTGCGTTGCGCGTTAGCGCAGGGCGCGGCAACGGTTTTCGCTGTCGACCGGGTGCAGGGGCGACTGCAGCGCGCCGCCGCGTGGGGTGGTATACCGATCCCGTCGCCGGCTGCCGAGGCCATCATTGCCGCCACCGGCGGCCGTGGCGCGGATTCGGTGATCGACGCCGTCGGCACCGACGCGTCGATGACCGATGCGATCAACGCGGTCCGCACCGCGGGCACCGTCTCAGTGGTCGGATTGCATGATCTGCAGCCATTTCCGCTGCCCGCCCTGCCCTGCTTGTTACGCAGCATCACGCTGCGGTTGACTACCGCGCCGGTGCAGCGCACCTGGCCGGAATTGATCCCCTTGCTCGCATCCGGTCGGCTCGACGTCGAGGGCATCTGCACCACCACCATGCCCTTGGCTGCCGCCGCGGAGGGCTACACGATTGCGGGATCGCGGTCGGGCGACCAGGTGAAAATCTTGCTAACGCCGTGAGGGCGGGCAGGCTAGCTGGTGATCGCCCGGAACGCGGCGACGGTGTCGGCCACCGTGTCGCGCGCGTCCCGGTAGGTCAGGCCCAGCTCCTGCTCACTCGGCGAATCGTCCGACTTCGGCATCTGTGTGTAGTACTGCATGCCGGCTCCGGTGAACGGATTGTCGAACGGCAGATAGGGTCCCGCGAGATCGAGCACCGACCCGGCTACCCGCAGGACGGTGTCGGGGATAGGAATGGCGACCATCGGGGTGTCGGCGACCTGGCCCAGCATTCTGGCGAGCTCGGTCACCGGGACCCGGTGCCCGCCCGCCATGTACCGGCGCGGCCCGCGCCCCGGTTCCAGTAGGGCCACATGCAGGGCGGCGAGATCGCGCGCGTCGACGATCAACCAGGCGGCATTGCGTCCGGGGATGGTGTGCATTTGCAGCGCTGCCTTCACGCCCTCGCCGGCCTCGCCGAACTGGTCGCCCACCGGCGGCCCGAGCACCATCCCCGGGTAGGTGATGGTCACGGGCGCACCGGCGTCCTGCAGACCGCGGGCATAGATCTCCACCTGCGCTTTGGAGGTTCCGTAGCCGTCCGTGCCGCCCACTACCGGCAGATCGGCGGTCAGCATGTCCAGGTCGGGATGGAACAGCGCGGTGAAACTCGAGACGTGGATGATCGGGTCGAGTCCCAACTGCACGGCCTGGCCGAGCACGTTGCCGGCACCGTGCATGTTGGTGCTCAGCATCTCCGGAGTCTGACGAGGATCGGTGGCCACCAGAGCCGCGCTGTGCACAACGGCGTCGCACCCGGTCAGCGCCTCGCGCACGGATTCTCGGTCTTTGATGTCGCCTGCCACGTAGTCCGAGACGTCGACACCGAGCGCGCCCACCGACGTCTTCAGTTTTGCCGGTGTTCGCACCAGGAAGCGGACAGAGTGACCCGCATCGGCGATGGCCTTGGCCGTCCAACCGCCCACAAACCCGGTTCCACCGGTTACCAGAACACGCATGCTGCGATTCTCCAATGCCCGGTCAGCCGGTGGCGCGTCGGGGGGTTAGAGGCGGCCCGCGGCGAAGTCGGCTGCCTGTCCGGTCATCCCGTTCACCGGATAAGTGGTGTGCGCAAAAGTGGGGGTAGTGCCGCCGCCGTTGCAGATGGTGTCGCCGTCGGCACACAGCTCGATCGTCTTGGGCTGATACAGCGGGCCGATGGCGATCTGCGGGGCGTTGTACTGGCTCAGGAATTGCGGCGAGGGCGTACCGAACAGTGCCACTGCCGCAACATGATTTGCAATTTCCGGCGCCAGCGGCTTGGGAACCGCCCCGGCAGGCACACCCGGCGGCACGGCCGCTGAGGTGACGTAGCCCGCCACCGCGGCGCCCTGCGAGTAACCGCCCAGCACTTCTTTGGTGTTGGGGCAGCTCGACGCCATCGATTGGATGTGCGACCCCGCGTCACGAATCCCGTCGATGACGGTCAGCGGGAAATCGCTGCTACCGAAGTCGGTGCTGGCGGGGTAGTTGACGGCATAGACACCAAGTGATCTCGCGCCGATGTCCGGACGCAGCGAGTCGACGAAGGACTGTCCGACGCCACCGACGCCGGGCGGTTCCCCGCTGCCCCGGGCGAATACCACCTCGACGTCCGGGCATGGTTCGGCTGAGGCGGCCGGAGATGGAATACTAAGCAGCGCAGACGTACTCGCCGTGACTGCAATTCCGGCGGCCACGACAAGCCGTCGAGCGGATCGCACGATATGTTGCTTCATCAGCAGAGGGATAACCATAATTTGACTTCTCAATCAAACCCCAGGCTGCCCCGCACAACATCGGACGATTGCACCGGGCAGCCTGGGTTTGTTGGCTCGCAACGATTTCCGCTGCGTGCTACTTCTTGAAGGCGTCCTTCACCTTTTCGCCGGCATCCTTCAGGCTGGACTTGGCCTGGTCGAACTTGCCCTCGTTCTCGGTGCTGCGGTCACCAGTGGCCTTGCCGACGCCCTCTTTCGCCTTGCCGCCCAGGTCTTCAATCTTGTTCTTGATCTTGTCTTCGGCGCTCATGCCCGGCTCCTTCGTTCGCTTCTTGGCTGACTGCAGGGATGTACCCGACTGCGCCGGGTGCTAAAACCCTCAGTACCGCGCCCGGCGACGCCGAAACGCCTTCCGGACGTCCAGGCCGGCGTCCTTGACGTTCGCCTTGGCCTGGTCCAGCTTGCCTTCGTACCGGGTGCGGCGGTTCCCGGAGAGCCGGCCGAGGGCTTCCTTGGCTCGCCCACCCCAGTACTGGGCGGTGTTGCTCAATCGGTTGTTCCGGTTGTTCGTAGACATGGCCAACGGATACCCGCTGACCGGCGGCTTTATGCTCAGCCGGTCGGCACGTTGCCGCGCGGCAGGGTCAGCGGGAGGTCGGCGTAGGTGACGATGCCGGGGGCCGCCGCAACCACGGCCGGGATGGCGTTGATCGCGGGCATCGCCGTCATGATGTGGCCGAGTGCCATGAACTCGGCCAGCGTCGTGGCCTGGAAGTACGGGGGCGGAAGGAAGCCGACCTTGGTGGTCACCGTCGGCTGCCCGTCGATCTGGATCACCCAGCCGTCCTGGTCGATCTTCCAGTCGGGGTCCAGTGTCTGCCCCTTGCGCCAGCGCACGTTGAGGTCGATGACTGTTCGCCCGGCGACGATGCCCCGCCAGCTGATGTAGACGCCGGCGACGCATCCCGCCGCAATGGTCCATGATGCCATCTCGAGATCGGCTGTGGTCTGGGCGAATTCGGGAACGCACCGGATCTCGTCGAGGTCGACACCGAGCGCGTCGGCCACCAGGCGGACCGCTTCGCCGAAGATGGCGGTGCCCTTCTCGGCCATCTGCGCCAGTTCGGGGTGGTCGATCGGCTGGCCGAAGCCCACCGGTCGCTCGGTGTCCGGTGAGTCGTAGAAGGTGGTGTCGGCGGCCTCGCTGACGGTGACCTTGTCGACGCGATTGCACACCACTGCCGACACGATGGCCAACAACTCGGCGAAGCCGGGGCTGACACCGGAGCCGAACATCGTCGAGCCGCCCTCCTGGCAGGCCTGGGCGATGCGATCGCGGCCGTCGCCCAGGTTGTGTCCGGTGATGAACGACGCCGTCGTCACCACGTTCACACCCGCGGACAGGATGCGGACCAGTTCGTCGACGTCGATCCACATCGGGTTGTAGACCACGCAGTCCGGTTTCAGTGCCAACAACGCCTCGGCATCGCTGGTGGCGGACACCCCGATGGGATCGATACCGACCAACTCACCGGCGTCACGGCCGGCCTTCTCCGGCGACCACGCATAGCATCCGACCAGCTCGAACCGGGGATTGGCGACGATCGACCGCAGGGAACTCTTTCCGACATTGCCGGTCGTCCATTGCACGACGCGATATTTGTTGGGCACTCGCTCAGCATAGGTAAGGAGGGCTGAGTCTCAATAGGAGGACTCGCTGGCCAGTACTTCGGCAAGGTAGGCATCGGGCGGCGGTTGGTCCAGCCGTGCCCGCACCCAGGCGCGGACCCGGTCCCGGGCTTCCCGGGGTTCGCTCGTCGCCGCCACCGGGGCCCCGACGACTACCGAGGTCGCCGGCCAATCGTGGTTCCAGGCGGCCGATTCCGTCAGGACGCCGCGCCGGGCGTCGATCAGGGGGACGGCGGCCCGACCGCCGGGGTCTAGGGCGGCGGCGCCGGTGACGTCGCCGGACCGCACCCGCACCGCGATGTCGGTGGCCGGGTGTGGGCCGATGACAGCCGCGCGCACCACGGCGACGACGGCCGGACCGGCTGCCTCGACGCTCCAATCGACCGTGTCCTCGGCCGCGTCGAAGATGCCCGGCGGCACCGCCCCCCAGTTGATCGATGCGACGCCCCGTCCGATCGCGGCGTGCGATCGAGGGTCGGGCTGCGCACCCGCGGCCAACGCGTAGTCGTCGCGGTACCCGGTCGGCATGGTCGGAGCCAGGTTCGAATCCGCCGCCGCGTCCGACAGCTCCGTCCAGTCCGCGCCGTCCAGGCCGACTTCGTCGGCGAGCTCGGCGCCGGCCCGCACCAGTTCACGTATCCGTCCGTCACCGGTTCGTGCGTGACCGATCAGAGCGGCGGCGTGCGGCGCGAGCAGTTGGGTCACATCGGAATCCAGGGTGTCGTCGGTGAAGTAAGCCTGTGCGCGCACCGTGAGCAGAGCCACCTCGACGTCGAGCAGGGCCCGGTCGAGGGCGGGGATGCCGTCCCGCAGACTGGCCGGCCACCACCGCCGCAGCCAGTGTCCGAGCGCGAGGCGGTGCAGCGGGGCCACCGTCCCGGCGGCGATGTCGAAACCGGCGACTCCTTGATGCGGGTCTTCGACCGCCGACAGCAGCGCGACGTGGCCGGACTCGCCGGTGAGCCGCCACAGCCAGTCGGCGCGGGAGGGATCGGTGAAGGTGATGTTGGCGGCGTCGGCCGGGTCAGCCGGGCTGTCGATGATCCAGGACAGCACGGCGCCGCTGACTTCCAGCACCGCGACCAGGGGCAGGGGCTGCTCGACGTCTTCCACCAGTCTCATCCGGCCACCTGCAATTCCAGCATCGACTTGATTCGTTGCCGGTGGTCGAGGCTGACCGACCTGGCGACACCCTCCAGCAGCGACCGCACGTCGTCGACGTCCTGGCAGGGCTCCTGCCAGACATCGCGCCCGTGTAACCGCGCCCACAGCCGGCTTAGATACGGCTGCCGATACCGCGCCAGGTCGTCGACCACCTGCTGTTGCCGCGGATGGATCGGTCCGCCCTCGGCCAGATACCGCCGCGCATGCAGCACGTAGGCCTCCTTGCGCAGTCGTGCCTGGATCTGGGCGGCCAATGCGTAGTGGTTGGTGGCCGACCGGTCCAACGGCGCGAGTTCGCCGGCTACCTCGATCCCGGTGACCAACGTCGCCTGCTTGTCCTCGGCCAGCAGCCCCCACGGCGCGCAGGCCCGGTCGACTTCCTCCTCGCACAGCAGTGGAACGTCGGGCAATGCGTCGCGGTCCAGGGCGCGCCGCAGTGTGGAACGCACCCGATCCACCACGGTGCGATCCAACGGGCGGTCACCATCGGCACCGCCGGACACCGGCGGAGGGCGTTGCGGGGCAACGGAACTCAAGCCGAGTTCGACGATCGACCACGGCGGCTGCGCGTCGTCGACCCGGACCAGGGTCCCCAGGTTGAACGGCGTGGGGTCGGCGATCACCGCAGACCACACCCGTTGGCGGGCGGTGGCCGCGGTGTGGCTCCGGGCCGGGCCGAGCACCGTGGTCAGCGCCGCGAGCAACGGTTCCAGCACAACGGTTTCGGGCCGGACGTCGGCCCAGCTGGCCTCGAGTTGCGCCGTCAGGGTCGCTACGACGCCCGGCTCGGCGATGTAGTCGTTGAGTACCTCGATTGCGGTGCGGTCCCGGCCCTGGTGTATCTCGTGCAGCACCGCGGCGGCGGCCTCGCGATCCTGCGGTGTGGGTGCGCCTTTGGTCACCGCGAGCTCGAAGCACACCGGGAAGTACAGCTCCTGGGCGTTGCCGCTGCGGATCCGCAACCTGCGGCGCTCGAGTTTGAGCACTTCGAACCAGGCTGCGGCGAAACGTAATTGGCTGGCGTTCCCGACGATCAGGTCGTGCATCTCGGCCGCGATGTCGCCGCCGACCACCGGTGCGGAATATTGCGGGTTGGAGCGCAGTCGCAGAACCAGCGGATCGATGATGCGCTTGACGGTACGGGTCAGGGGACCGCCGTCGTCGCTGCTCAACACCTCGACACCGGGACCGATTGCCTGCCACGCCCGATCGATCACCGCGCGGCGGGGTTGGCCCGTCGCACGGCTGTAGGTGGCAGGCGGTGCCTGCGGATCGGCGCTCATCACCACAGGATAGGGGCACCGGTAAAAAACCCGGTACCCGAAAAGTTGGGTTCGGTAGCGCCGTAGACACTTGAAGCTGGTCGCATGAACATGTGGATGGCCATGACCGGTCTTGCCGTTGCGGGTATCGCCGCCGTGGTGGTCGGCCGGACCGCCTGCGCTGCCGGGCGCGGTGCGGACGGCCTCGCCGTCGGGGTGGGCACGGTGCGCACCGTGGTCGACGAACAGCCGGAAGCCGTTGGCGGAGAACGCCAGATCTGGATCGAAGTCTCCAGCGTGCACGGCGACAGCTTCATCGGCCGGTTGATGCACGATGAGGCCGACGCGGACCTGTCTGCCCTACGCCCGGGACTAGTCATGCTGGTAGCCTTCGATCCCGCTGCCCGCGAGCAGCTTTCGCTGCCCGACGACGTGCTGGCCGTGCGGGCATCGGGGTCGGAGCTGGCCTGAGCTCACCGCGCGCCATCTACGGCGAAGGTCACCAGCGCCGCCCAGAACAACGGGCTGGCACTGGTGTCGCCGCCGCGCCAGCGGCGCATTTGCGCGCGCTGCCAACGATTGACGGCACATCCTGCGTCGGGTTCTTCGTGCGCGGCGTCGACTGCGCTCGCCGCCTCGGCCATGGGATCGGAATCGTCTGGGACCGTGGTGAATTGCCGATACGCCGCGGTGGTGGGCAGCGACCAGAGGGTGGCGGTCACCAGCTGCGCTCCGCCCAGGATCATCGCCGCCACCAGCCCGGTCGCCTCGTCGAACTGGTAATCACCGCCGGACGCACACGCCAGCAGGGCCACTCGGGGTGGCATCGGCAACCGCAGCGACATCAGATCCGATGCGGTCAGGGGGCGATGATTCCCGATGGCCTCCGCGTCGCCGGGTGCGGCCGCGGTGCACGCGAGATGCAGTGCGGCCCGGTCGGCCTGGGCCGAGTCGCCATCGGCGGAGCTGGCATGTCCGACGTAGACAAGCCGGCTCGGACGCTGTGCCAGCGCGCCCGCCAGCCACGTTCGGTCAGCGTCCGGGCGCCGGAAAAGCTCGACCGAACTGGCGACGGCCGGTAGCACCGCGCGCCGCTGCATCACCTCGGCGAAGTACCGCGCCAGTGGCGTGTGCTCCGAGGGTCTGCCGAGCACCGAGCCCAGTGCCGAATCCGGCCGCTGTCCCGGCACCCTCGGATCGAGGACAAGGATCGGGGGGCCGTCCCGTCTGGCGTCCCACCGGTCGGCGGTGCGCGGTGCATGAACGATGTTCTGCGGCACCGCCAGCAACACATCGGCCAACTCCATCAACCGATGGCCGTCCGTATGTTCCCGGATGTCCGCCAGTTGCCAGGGGATGCGGGCGGCGACCCGGCCGCTGGCGGTGATCGCCTCTTGGCGGGCCCGCACCAGTTCCTCTTTGCCAGGACCGGACTTCGGTAGCGCCAGCAGCCCCCAGGGCACCCGGGCCAGGCGCGCGCTGGGGGAGACGAACAGCGTCGGCCGCGGCGATGCGACGCACTCCGCCAGCAATTTCCACCCGGCCTCGCCGATCAGCAGCACGCCGAGAATGTAGGCGGTGGTCAGCTCGGTTTCCGGGCTGGCGAACCCTCCCCGCGACAGGGATCTTTCGATGGCGTCCCGGCGGCTCTCGTCCCCGTACGGCTCGGGGAGTGCGCCGGTGAGTTCTTCCAGTGCCGCCAACAGCATCGGCTCCTCCACCAGCCAATTGACGGTGCGGGTCGGATCTTCGACCACCCACAGGCTCGCGTAGGTGGCGATTCCGACGTCGGCGTACCGCAGCACCAGAGTCTGCCGGTCCGGATCGCTCACGGCCAGGTGGCCCAGGCCGGCTCGGACGCGGTGACCGCACGGCCGTACCGTTGTAGCGCCAGTTCGCGGTAGTGGCTCATGATCGGCCCCGTCCCGGGTTGCATCTGCAGTGGAGGCAGCGGCCCGAGTGTGGTCAGGGAAGCAGTGTCTGGCGCCGACGGTCCGGCCGCCGCGGTCGCCGGTGCGAGTTCGTCACCGGCGTCGACGAATGCGGTTGCGGCAGCCGTCGACTCCCATTCACCGACTCGGCGCTGTGGCTTTTCGTTGTTGAAAGTTCCGCGCGCGCTGTGGTATTCGACCAATTCACTGACCAGCTGGGTATTCTCCCATTCCCAGGAAACCGCGAAGGCGCTCGCCAGGATGGGTGCCGAAATGCTTGCCGCCCAACGTGATCGCGCATCAGCATCGGCGATCGAATAGCGCACCGAGTCGACGGCCAGAGCCGCGGGTATCTTGAGTTCGGCGGCCTGCTCCAATTTAGCCATGGCGCGCCGGTATTCCGCGGTGCCCACCTCGCCGCGCAGCAGTCCCAGCGCCTCGGCCTGCCGGGCCTCGGTTTCCTGCAGCGACTCGTCGGGGTCGCCCGAACCGTCGAATCCCAGGTCAGACAGCGCATCGGCGCGCCACACCGTTCCGAGGTGGTTGTCGAGCAGGGCGTACTGCAGCCAGCTACTGCGCGGGGAGGAGTCGAGCAACTCGCGAGCCTGGGCGATCAGCTCGACCGCGTCGGCGAACCGGCCCCAGAAGATAGCGATCCAACTGCGCTGCAACAAGATACGGTGCAGATACAAGGGTTTACCCAGTTCGCGCCAGTGCCGTTCGGCCTGTTCCCAGCAGCGGTCGGCTTCTTCCAGTGCGCCACCGGCCAGCCGGGTCAGACCCAGGTATAGCCAGCAGCGTGAGACGTCGTGTGCCCGCGCGTAGCGGCTGATCACCTGGTAGGCCTCCGACGCGAGCTGCTCGGTACCGACGTGGTCACCGATCGACCAGGCGGCTGCGGCGCGTTCCAATTGTGTTCGAGCGGCAGCCAATTCCCAGCCTTTGGCCTCCGCCCGCGCGCCCGCGCGGCGCAGCCAGGGCTCGGCCTCGGACAGACGCCCGGTTTCGACGCAGAATCGACCGTAGTGGGTGGCCGCCAT
Source organism: Mycobacterium gordonae (assembly GCF_017086405.1). Classification (NCBI taxonomy): domain Bacteria; kingdom Bacillati; phylum Actinomycetota; class Actinomycetes; order Mycobacteriales; family Mycobacteriaceae; genus Mycobacterium; species Mycobacterium camsae. Next base: position 6,798,362 of record NZ_CP070973.1, on the reverse strand, counting down.
AACCCAGATGTGATCGGCGTATTCGGCAGCGGCGCCGGCCCGGTGCGGAATGTCGAGCACCTGCTTCCACAACGCAACGGACTGCACATGCAGGTCGTCGTCGCACAGTGCCGTCGCGCACAGCACCCGGGCGTGGGTGAGCAGAGCACCACCTTCCTCGGCGAGGTCGGGGAACTCGGTTCGCGGTTCGGCCAGCACATCCAGACGGGCCCGGCCTCCTCGTGCCGACCCTCTGCCGCGGCCAGACCGATCTGTAGGAACTGTGCGCGCCGCGAGTAACGGCAGATCATCCGCTCGATCTCGTGGTGCGGCATGTGCACCTGCTCGGCCGCCTGCGGGGAGCTACCGGCCAGAATGCTCCGGTAAATGGCCAACGGTTCATGAATGCGCCGAATGCATTCGCGCACGCCTTCATTCGCGCCCCGGGCCAGGTAGATCGCACCGAGCTGAGCAAAGACCTCCAGGGCCAGGTCGTCGCGATCCGCCTGCTCGATGCGCGGCATCAGCGACAGCAGCAGGTCTCGCGAGGCGTCCTCGTCGGCCGCGAGCGCCAGGCCGTGGGCCTGTGCAAGGGCACGTTCGAGGTCGTCGGAGATCGACACGGCTGCATCATAAGTCTGGATCGGCCGGCCAATCCGGAACGGCGGACATGCAGTGCATGCCCGCCGTGCCGAACCACCCCGGATCAGCCGCACGAGACCTTGATGTTGAAGTCCTTGGTGATCATCCCGGCCATCGGGTTCTTTAGGTCGGCGCCCTCGGCCTGACCGGTGATGGTGTAGGTCTTGCCGTCTACCGACACCTTGGCCGACCCCACCTTGGAGCCCATGTTGTCCGCGACCGACAAGGCGTTGCCGTCGACGACCATGGCCAGCGACTCAACCGTGGGCGGGTTGCCGTCGGCCATGACCACGGCTAGGGCCTGCTGGCCGCCGGTCGAACCACTGCCGATGTTGATCTTGCCGCCCTGCTTGACGCAGGTCACCGAGGAGGGGTTCAAACCGGGCAGGTCCGAGCCGCCGACCTTGACCTCGGTACCGGCCCCACCGTTGGTGGCCACGCTGGCCGGGCCGCCCGAAGCCGGGCTGGCACTGTGGCCGCCGCTGGAGCAGCCGACCAGCGCCGACGCGCAGCCAAGGGTTCCGATCGCCACCGCGATTACACGCTTCACTGGACTTCCTTCCGTAATGCGCCGCCCCAATGGCGTCGTCATGGCAGAAGTACAGATCGTCGCTCGCGCTACCGATCCCAATTATGGTGGCGCCGCGGCACGCCTTGGCGCGATCGCAGGCGGCTATCACCGGGTGTGCCACCGGCCATTGCCCCGATATCCCAGGGATCCTGGTGTAGTAGGGACTGTGATCGACGTCAAAGCCACAGGTTCTGTCCACGTGCTAACCCTGTCGTCGGGTCGGGTGAATGCTCTCGATGTCGACCTTCTCGGCGAACTGACCGAGGTGGTCGCGCGGCTGGCGCAATCAGGTGGCGAAGCGCTGGTCATCACCGGCGGCGGAAAGGTGTTCTCCGCCGGGGTCGACCTCAACCGCGTGGTCGAGGGTGGGTCGGCGTATACCGATCGGCTGGTGCCGGCGCTGTCCGACGCGTTCGAGGCGGTGTTCGGCTATCCAGGCCCGACGGTGGCCGCGATCAACGGCGCCGCGATTGCCGGCGGCTGCGTGCTGGCGTGCGCCTGCGACTGGCGCCTGGCCAGCCCCGAGGCGCAGATCGGGGCGGCCGAGGTTCGGGTCGGAGTGGCGTTTCCGGTCGCTGCGCTCGAAGTCATCCGCTATGCCTGCGGTGACCACGCCGAGGAAGTCGTGCTGGGCGCACGCAACTACCGCGGTGATGACGCCGTCGCCAGAGGTTTGGCCCACCGCGTCGTCGCCGATGACGTGCTCGGCGCGGCCGTTGCGGAGGCAACCGACCTCGCCGCTATTCCGCCGCAGGCGTATGGCCACACGAAATTTCAGCTGCGCGGTCCGGCGCTGGCCCGCATTCGTGCCGCTGCCGACATCGACGGTGAGGTCCGCGAGATCTGGGGAGCCCCGCGGACGTTGCGGGGCATTGCCGACTATGTGGAGCGCTTGCGTCGCCGGTGAGGAACTACTCCTCGACCGCGACGCCGCCTCGGGTGCGCCGCCGGCGATGCGAAGTCTTGCCGGTGGGACGGCGGTTGCGAAGCCGCGCCGACGTTTCCACGGTCTTTTCGGACGTGGGGGCCGGCGCTTCGACGGTTTCCGCGCTGGCCTCGTCGTCCGTAGCAGCCTCTGCGGCAGCCTCGTCGCCGGTTTCCGCACTGACTTCCGCGGGGGCTTCCTCGGTCTCGGCGTCCTCGGTCTCGGCGTCCTCGGTCTCGGCGTCCTCGGTCTTTTCCGTTTCCGCGGTCTCGTCGGTGTCGGCGGCTTCGTCCGTGTCTTCGACGGCCTCGTCTTCTTCGTCTTCTTCGTCGTCGGTGCCTTCGTCGTCCTCGTCGACAGCCTCGACGGCCTTCCCGCGCTTCTTGCTGCGGGCCCGGCGCTCCTTGACCTTCTTCGGCTTGATCGGTTTCGGCGGCGGCGGGGGCAGCTCAGCGACGAACGACAGGTAGAACGCAAGGAACCCAAGCACGCCGATCGCGGCAGCAGCCCCGTAGATCGCGAACAGCCACTGACCGGCGGTGTCCAGGCTGAACCAGTGCTCGCTGATCGCGGTGCCGATGATCAGTACCCCGGCGAGTACGTGGGCCACGATCGAGCAGATCCTGATGGTCAGTGCCAGCTGCGGCGTCGCCAGTTCCGGCTTGCGGGTGCGCAGCAGGGTAAACACCACCGGCAAAGCGGCCAGCCCGAGCAGGGCACCGGTCACGATACGCAGCGTCATCCCCGGCCCACTGCCGATTTCGCCCATCAACTCGGGCCACCGCGGCAAGACGAAATAGAAGAAGAGGACGCCGGCGCCGATCGTGAACAATGCGTGCCACAAGATGGCGACCTTGCGCCCCATACCACTCCCTCAAGCTGGTCGACTCGAGCCGCCGAACGTTGACCGGGCCCGATCGTCGGTTCCGGCATCGGTCCTGGTCAAACGGCAGACCGTACAGCGGAGGATGCGGGATTTGAACCCGCGAGGGCTGTTAACCCAACCCGCGTTCCAGGCGAGCGCCATAGGCCACTAGGCGAATCCTCCGTGGTCATGGTAACTGCTGATGCGGGCCGGGTGTTCTCGCGGCCGCCGCCGCGTCGAGAAAGCCAGGTACTACACTCGCCGGTGGACCCCGCGCGGCGTCTATCCTGTGAACTCCCCCAGGGCCGGAAGGCAGCAAGGGTCAATGGGCTCTGTCGGGTGCGCGGGGTCCCCTTTGTGCCCACGCGTGAAATGCGTTTTCGAGGGGAAGGGTCCCTGGTGTCGTTCGACTCCCTCAGCCCTGCGGAGCTCGCGGCTCTGCACGCGCGCCACCAGCAGGAATATGCGGACCTGCAGGCCAAGAAGCTGTCTTTGGACCTCACGCGCGGAAAACCGTCCCCCGAGCAGCTCGACCTGTCCAACCCGTTGCTGACCCTGCCCGGCGATGACTTCCGGGACCCGGAGGGCGCCGATACCCGCAACTACGGCGGCCTGCACGGGCTACCCGGCCTCCGCGAGATCTTCGCCGAGCTGCTCGGCCTGCCGGTGCAGAACCTGATCGCGGGCAACAACGCCAGCCTGGAGTTCATGCACGACGCGGTCGTCTTCTCCATGCTGCACGGCGGCGTGGACTCGCCACGGCCCTGGAAAGATGAGCCGGCCGTCAAGTTCCTGTGCCCCGTGCCCGGCTACGACCGGCACTTCTCTATCACCGAGACGATGGGCATCGAAATGATCCCGGTCCCGATGCTCGAGGATGGCCCGGACGTCGACCTGATCGAGGAACTGGTCGCAGCGGACCCCGCGATCAAGGGGATGTGGACGGTTCCGGTGTTCGGCAACCCCACCGGGATCACCTACTCCTGGGAGACCGTGCGGCGGCTGGTGCAGATGAAGACCGCGGCGCCGGACTTCCGGCTGTTCTGGGACAACGCCTATGCGGTGCACACGCTCACGCACGACTTCGTTCGGCAGGTGGACGTGCTGGGCCTGGCTACCAAGGCCGGCAACCCCAACCGGCCGTACATCTTCGCCTCTACCTCCAAGATCACCTTCGCCGGCGCAGGCGTGTCCTTCTTCGGCGGATCGCTGGGAAACATCGCCTGGTACCTGCAGTACGCCGCCAAGAGGTCGATCGGGCCGGATAAGGTCAACCAACTGCGGCACCTGCGCTTCTTCGGCGATGCCGACGGGGTGCGCCTGCACATGCGGCGCCATCAGCAAATCCTGGCGCCGAAGTTCGCGCTGGTGGCCGAGATTCTGGCGCAGCGGCTCGGCGAATCCAAGATTGCCTCGTGGACCGACCCCAAGGGCGGCTACTTCGTCAGCCTGGACGTGCTGCCCGGCACGGCGCGCCGCACCGTCGCGCTGGCCAAGGACGCCGGCATCGCGGTCACCGAAGCGGGCGCGTCGTTCCCGTACCGCAAGGACCCGGAGGACAAGAACATCAGGATCGCCCCATCCTTCCCGTCGCTACCGGACCTGCGCGACGCGGTCGACGGGCTGTCGACGTGTGCGTTGCTGGCGGCGACGGAGTCACTGCTCTAGCGATTGACTCTGCGCTCACGGTGCAGCAGTGCGACTTGGCCGCCACCCTGGACGCAGAATCAACTTCGCCCGGGCGCAGGTTTGCCCACTACCGCGAAGGCGCCGTGCGTTCGCACCCGGGGGGAACGTTCGCCATTCCATCGGTCGTCTGAATTTGCGCTCGCGCACAATTGTGTTGATTGCAGATGAAGTAACTGGGCGCGCGCAGATGTCGCCCTGCGCCCACGGCGACACAAGATGAGTACCCTCCGCCCTGGACGCAGCGTCAAGGGTCGCTGTCGAGGGTGCGTTGCTGACGGAGGCGGGCACGAAGATCCCCGATAACCCGCTCCGGATGATGGCACTGATCTAGAGCGTTCCTGACGAGATCCGGGCTTGCCGGCTTTCTGACGCCGAGATCGCTGGTTTCGGCTGCCGCACCGTCCTAAGATTTGGGATCGCGGGGTGGTGGTTGGAGGCGTGATGTCGACCCATGTGACGACCGTCCCAGCGGCGCTGGCCGTAACGTCGGCGGATTTGGACAGGATCGGCGCGGCGGTGCGGTCGGCTTCAGTGTCCGCCGCGCCCCCCACGGTGGCGTTGGTGCCGGCGGCAGTCGATGAGGTGTCGTTGGCCGTCTCAACGTTGTTCGGTCGCTACGCGGCGGAGTTTCAGGCGCTGGGCGCGCAGGCGGCGCAGGTTCATGAGCGGTTCGTGCAGGTGCTGCGCGCGAGTGCGGCCGCTTACGCGGGTGCTGAAGCCGCCAGTGTGTCGCCGTTGCAGGCACTGGAGCAGTCCGTGCTGGGAGTGATCAATGCGCCGACTACTGCATTGTTGGGGCGGCCGTTGATCGGTGACGGGGCGCCCGGAGGGGCTGGGACGGGACAGGCCGGCGGGGACGGCGGGTTGTTGTGGGGTAGCGGTGGTGCGGGCGGATCCGGGGCGCCAGGGCAGCCCGGCGGCAACGGTGGGTCGGCGGGTCTGTTCGGCAACGGGGGGGCCGGCGGTGCCGGCGGGGCCGGCGTCGGTGGGGGTGCCGGCGGAGCGGGCGGCACGGGGGGTGCCGGCGGGTGGTTAGCCGGGGCCGGCGGGGCCGGGGGTTTCGGGGGGACCGGCAGCGCCAGTGCCACAGGAGTGGGCGGGGCCGGCGGCTCTGGTGGGGCTGGTGGTGCCGGTCGGGCGCTGTGGCTGGGGGTAGGTGGGGCCGGAGGCTCAGGCGGAGCCGGAGGCTCAGGCGGAGCCGGCGGTTCCAGCCTCATGGTGGGCAGTGCTGGCATCGCCGGCGGAAATGGCGGGGTGGGTTTCGCCGGCGGGATAGGGGGGCAGGGTGGGGCCGGCGGGTCCAGCTGGGGGCTGCTCGGTGTCGGTGGCGCCGGTGGTGCCGGCGGTAACGGCGGGTCCGGTGGCTTCGGTGGGGTCGGTGGAGCAAGCACGACGTGGGGCGTAGCCGGCGGGATCGGCGGCACCGGCGGGGTTGGTGGTGACGCCGGGTTGGGTGGTGTGGGCGGCGCGGCTGGAATTCTCGGTTCGGGATTGTTCGGGTCCGCGGGATTGGCGGGCGTCACAGGTGTCGGGGGTTCCGGCGGAGGAGGTGGTACCGGCGGTCAGGGCGGTGCGAGTGCCGCCGGTTTCAGCGCGGCCGGAGCGATCGGTGGCACCGGCGGTGCGGCCGCCGGGCAGTTCGGTGGCGTGGGCGGGACGGGAGGCACCGCCGGCAGCAGTGGCACCGTGACGACGATAGGCGGCTTTGCTACGCCGACCGGTGTGGCGGTCAACCCGGGGGGCAACGTCTACGTCACCAACGCTGGCAACGCGACAGTAGCGATGATCGATCCGGTGACAAACACCGTGGTCGGTTCGCCCATCGGCGTCGGTGTCTCTCCGCGCGGGTTGGCAATTGTTCCGGGTGGCAACATCTACGTCGCAAACGTGTCGAGCGACACCGTGTCGGTGATCGACCCCGCCACCAATACCGTCATCGGTCCGCCCATCGGCGTCGGACACAGTCCAACGGCGGTGGCGATCAAGCCTGGTGGCAATGTGTATGTCACCAACCTCAGCAGCGGCACGGTCTCGGTGATCAATCCCGCCACCAACTCGGTGGTCGGCCCGCCCATCGGCGTCGGCATTACTCCATCCGGGGTGGCAGTAAATCCGGTTGGCAATGTCTATGTCGCCAACTCCAACAGTGACACAGTCTCAGTGATTGATCCTGCCACCAATTCGGTGGTTGGTCCGCCCATCAGCGTCGGCGATACGCCTAGCGGGATGGCGATCAGTCCGGCCAGCGGGTACATCTACGTTGCCAACATCACCAGCCAGACCATGTCGGTGATCAACCCCGCCACCAACCTTGTCACTGCGACCATCGCGATTGGCGACTTTCCCCGGTTTGTGGCCGTCAGCCCGACCAGCGGTTTCGTCTTCGTCACGACAGGGAACGACGCCGTTACGGTGATCAACCCAGCCACCAATGCCGTCACCGCCACCATCACCGTCGGCGAGTTGCCTGGCGGCCTCGCGGTCAATCCCGCTACCGGCGCGATTTATGTCGCGAACCGCTTCGGCAACTCGGTGTCAGTGATTTCCGGGTAGGTGTTCCAAGCCGACGGGTTTCACTCTGTCCTCACGGCGGGCAAGTGGGACTTGGATTCAGGTGGTCGCCGCCCAGGGCGCAGGATCAACGCCTCGGGTGTGGCCTGGGTTTAGTCTGGGACGCCGTTCACGCCTGGATCGCCGGGGTTGCCGCTACCCGCCTTTAGCAGCAGTGCCGCCGGTTATGTGGTCAACTCCGGCAGCAATACCGTCTCGGTTATCGACCCTTCTTCGAATGCCGTTACGACGACCATTGGCGTCGGTTCCGCCCCGGTAGGGATGGCGATCAACCCGGGAGGCGACGCCTATGTCACCAACCAGGGAAGCGACACGGTGTCGGTGATCGAACCGAACAGCAATACCGTGATCGGATCGCCGATCGGTGTCGGCACCGATCCTTTTGGGGTTGCTGCCGACTCAATCGGCCACGTCTTCGTTACGAACTTTAGCGACAACACCGTCTCGATGATCAACTCATTCAGCAATCCCGTCATGGGATCACCGATCGGAGTGGGTCAGTCACCGCTTGCGGTGGCGGTCAGCCCGGTCAGCCCGGTCAGCCCGGTCAGCCCGGTCAGCCCGGTCAGCCACTATGCCTTCGTCAGCAATTACGGTAGCGGCACGGTGTCGGTGATCGACCCGGTCACTCACACCGTCACCGCCGCCATCGGAGTCGGTGCTAATCCGTGGGGTGTGGCGGTCGACCCTTGCACCGGCGCGGTGTACGTTGCCAACCGCGCTAACAACACGGTTTCGGTGATCAGCGGATTGAGCGTCGTCGCTCTCTGCTGAGCCGCGGGGCGTGCATCGTCACCGGGCGGGGCTTGATGGCCCGCTTCCTCCTCGCGCCCTCCGGGGCGCGCATCGTCACCGGGCGTCGGTAGCCTGCTCACCGTGGCTCTCTACCGCAAGTACCGACCGGCAACCTTCGCCGAAGTGGTGGGGCAGGAGCACGTCACCGAGCCGCTGTCCATCGCGCTGCAGGCGGGCCGGATCAACCACGCCTATCTGTTCTCCGGGCCACGCGGCTGCGGGAAGACGTCCTCGGCGCGCATCCTCGCGCGATCGCTGAACTGCGAGCAGGGCCCGACGCCCACGCCGTGCGGTGTCTGCGACTCGTGCCAGGCGCTGGCGCCCAACGCGCCGGGCAGCATCGACGTCGTCGAACTCGACGCGGCCAGCCACGGCGGCGTCGACGACACCCGGGAACTGCGCGACCGCGCGTTCTACGCCCCGGCGCAGTCCCGCTACCGGGTGTTCATCGTCGACGAGGCGCACATGGTCACCACTGCGGGCTTCAACGCGCTGCTCAAGATCGTCGAGGAGCCGCCCGAGCACCTCATCTTCATCTTCGCCACCACCGAACCGGAGAAGGTTCTCCCGACAATCCGCTCGCGCACCCACCACTACCCGTTCCGGCTGTTGCCGCCGCGGACCATGCGGGCGCTGATCGGCCGGATCTGCGAGCAGGAAGGCGTGGTCGTCGACGAGGCGGTGTATCCGCTGGTCATCCGTGCCGGCGGGGGTTCGCCTCGCGACACCCTGTCGGTGTTGGATCAGCTGGTAGCCGGCTCGGATGGCGGCCGCGTTCATTACCAGCGCGCCCTGGGGTTGCTCGGCGCGACCGACGTGGCACTGATCGACGACGCCGTCGACGCCCTCGCCGCCGGCGACGCCGCGGCCTTGTTCGGGGCGGTCGAGTCGGTGATCGACGCGGGCCACGACCCGCGGCGCTTCGCCACCGATCTGCTGGAGCGCTTCCGCGACCTCATCGTGCTGCAGGCGGTGCCCGACGCGGTGTCGCGCGGTGTGGTCGATGCGCCCGAGGACATTCTCGACCGGATGCGCGAGCAGGCGGCCCGTATCGGCCCGGCCACCCTGACCCGCTACGCCGAGGTGGTGCAGGCCGGCCTCGGTGAGATGCGCGGTGCGACGGCCCCACGCCTGCTGCTGGAAGTGGTGTGCGCGCGACTGCTGCTGCCCTCGGCATCCGATGCCGAGTCCGCGCTGCTGCAGCGCGTCGAACGCATCGAGACCCGGCTGGCCATGTCCATCCCGGCCGCTGAATCAGAACCGGCCGCGCCCGCGGCCCCCGCCCGCCCGGTCCCCGTGCGCCGCTCGATGCAGCGGCCGGCCGCCCCGGAGCGCGCGCCCGACCCCGCTCCGGTGCCGGAACGTAAGCCCGAGCCGCCCCCGGCGCCCGCGCCAGAGCCGGTCCCGCCGCCCGCGGCTTCGGCCCCGGGCGAACTCAACGCGGCGGCGGTACGGAGTATGTGGCCGACAGTGCGCGACAAGGTCCGAGAACGCAGCCGCACCACCGCGGTGATGCTCTCCGGCGCAACGGTCTTAGCCGTAGAGGACAACACGCTGGTGCTGACGCACGAGGCCGCCCCGCTGGCCAGGAGGCTGTCCGAACAACGCAACGCCGACGTCATCGTCGAGGCACTCAAGGACGCCCTGGGGGTGAACTGGCGGGTGCGTTGCGAGACCGGCCCTCCGGCCGTTGCCGACATCAGTACGGTGCCGGTGAAGGTCGAAGAGCCAGTGCCCGAGCCGGATTCGGCGCAGCGCGACGAAGAGGAGAGCATGCTTGCCGAAGCCGGCCGCAGCGACCCGTCGCAGCCGCGCCGTGACCCCGAAGAGGTCGCGCTCGAGCTACTGCAGAACGAGTTGGGCGCGCGGCGCATCGACGGTTGACGGCGCAATGCGGCCGCCGGCCACCTATATCGTGGTCCTCGACAAACGCCTATCACAGCAGAGGAGTGCACCTGATGGGACAGGTGAAAGCATCCAGCACCGTCTTGATCGACGTCGAGCCCGCCAAGGTGCTCGACGCGGTTGCCGACTACAGAACCGTCCGCCCGAAGATCCTCTCCCGGCAGTACAGCGAGTACGAGGTACTCGAGGGCGGCCAGGGGCAGGGCACCGTCGCCAAGTGGCGGCTGCAAGCGACCGAGTCGCGGGTGCGCAATGTGCAGGTCAACGTCGACGTTGCGGGTCACACCGTCATCGAGAAGGACGCGAATTCGTCGATGGTGATCAACTGGACGGTGGCCCCCGCCGGGCCCGGGTCCAGCGTCACCTTGACGACCACCTGGAACGGCGCCGGCGGCGTCAAGGGATTCTTCGAGAAGACGTTCGCACCGCTGGGGCTGAAGAAAATCCAGGGCGAAGTGCTGGACAACCTGAAGAAGGAAATCGAAAGCTAGCGCGCCTGACCCTGCGTAGCCAGGAATCCGGCCACGCCCCGCACCAGCGCATCGGCGTATTTCTGCCTGCCCTCCGCGGACTCCATCAGCGCCGAGTCCGCGGGGTTCTTCATGTTGCCCAGTTCGACGAGTATCGACGGGTACTGAGCCAGGTTGAGCCCGGCCAGGTCAGCGCGCCCGTAGAGGCCGCCCTGGCCGATGTAGTTGGCGGGCGGGATGCCCGAGGCCTGCAGCTGGTCACGCATGACGCGGGCGAACTGCACCGACGGGCCGGCCTGGGCGGCGTTCAGCGGTGGGGCGGAGTAGTTGACGTGGAATCCCCGTCCGGACGCCGGCCCACCGTCGCCGTGCAGGCTGACGACGGCGTTGGGGTGCATCGCGTTGGCCATGTTGGCGCGCTCGTCGACGCACGGGCCCAGGGCGTTGTCGTTGCCGCGTGACATGGCGGTGCGCACACCCAGTGCGTTGAGCGCGGCGCGCAGGCGCAGCGCGGTGTCCCAGGTGAAGGTGTGCTCCGGATAGCCGCTGTTGGTCGCCGTGCCGCTGGCCTGGCAGTCTTTGGTGCCGCCGCGACCGGTGGGCACCTGCCGACCGATGGACGCGTCATTGGCGCCGTTGTGGCCGGGATCGATGAACACCACCATTCCGGCGAGGCTCCCAGGCGCTGCGACCGCGGTCGGCAACAGCGGCATCCCGGCTGCAACGAGCACCCCGATGACCATGGCGATCCCGACACGCAGGCTTAGACGTACGTCCACTGCGCCAAGGTAACGCGCCGCGGACTACGCTGAATGTTTCGAATCGCCCGACAACCGCAGGCGAAACCAACTCGAGACCAAGATGCGAGGGGACTGTCATGCAACCCGGAGGCGATATGTCGCAGCTGCTGGCGCAGGCGCAGCAGATGCAGCAGAAGTTATTGGAAGCTCAGCAGCAATTGGCCAACTCTGAGGTGCATGGTCAGGCCGGCGGAGGATTGGTCAAGGTCGTAGTCAAAGGCAGTGGTGAGGTCGTCGGCGTCACGATCGACCCCAAGGTCGTCAACACCGATGACATCGAGACCCTGCAGGACCTGATTGTCGGCGCGATGGGCGACGCATCCAGGCAGGTCACCGCGATGGCGCAGGAGCGCCTCGGTGCGCTGGCCGGTGGCATGCGCCCGCCGGCTCCTCCGGGACCGCCGCCCGGTGTGCCGGGGGTCTGAACTTCGGAATGTTTGAGGGACCGGTTCAGGATCTCATCGACGAGCTCGGCAAGTTGCCGGGCATCGGGCCCAAAAGCGCGCAACGCATCGCTTTCCACTTGTTGTCGGTGGAACCACCGGACATCGATCGGCTCACGGCGGTGCTCGCCAAGGTCCGCGACGGAGTCCGGTTCTGCGCTGTGTGCGGCAACGTGTCCGACGACGAGCGATGCCGGATCTGCGCCGATCCGCGCAGGGACGGTTCGCTGGTGTGCGTGGTCGAGGAGCCGAAGGACATCCAGGCCGTCGAGCGCACCCGCGAATTCCGCGGCCGGTATCACGTCCTCGGGGGTGCGCTCGATCCCCTGTCGGGAATCGGGCCCGAACAATTGCGTATCCGCGAACTGCTGACCCGGATCGGTGAGCGCGTCGACGACGTCGACATCGCCGAGGTGATCATCGCCACCGACCCCAACACCGAGGGCGAGGCGACTGCGACCTATCTGGTCCGGATGCTGCGCGACATTCCTGGTCTGACCGTGACGCGCATTGCGTCCGGGTTGCCGATGGGCGGTGATCTGGAGTTCGCCGATGAGCTGACCCTGGGTCGCGCGCTCACCGGCCGCCGCGCCATGGTCTGAGCCGCTTCACTGCTAACGCTTCGGGCCTGACGAGCGAAGTACATCTCGGGCGTCCGCGCGGTACGCAGCAGAAGGGGCACAGATGTCGTTTGTAAGCGCACGACCGGAGTTGCTGGAAGCGGCATCGGTGGACCTCGCGGAGATCGGGTCCACCCTCTCGTCGACCAATGCCTTCGTGGCAGCGCCGACGATGGCGGTGCCGGCGCCCGGCGCCGACGGCGTGTCCGCGGCGATATCGGCGATGTTCGGCTGGCACGGCCAGGCATATCAGCAGCTGAGCGCGCAGGCCAGCGCCTTTCACGACCAGTTCGTGCAGCTGCTGAGGGCGGGCGCGCAGTCGTATTCGACGGTGGACGCCGCCAATCGGGCCGCGTTGCAGGCCGAGACAGCCGGCAGTGCAGGTGCTGCTGGCGTCGGGCCCGCGGCTGGATCCGCGATCGCGCTGGAAGCCCAGATCACCCCGGTGGTCGGCCATGCGGCGGCGGACACCCCGCTCTATGCCGCGTTGGCGAACAGCCCGGCGTTCGAGGGCTTGAGCGACTGGCTCTAGCGCGCGCCGAGGCGTTCGCGCCGCAACAACTCCACCTCGGACAGCTCCAGCGGCGCCAACTCGCCCACCACCTTGCTCAGCAGATAGTCGGCCAGCTCCGGGTTGCGCGCCAGACACGGCCCGTGCATATACGTCGCCACCACGCTGCCCTGCACCACGCCGTCGAAACCGTCGCCGGCCCGGTTGCCGGCGCCCTTGGTGACCGCGGCCAGCGGCGACGCGGCCGATCCCAGCACCGTGCCGCCGCGGTGGTTCTCGAAACCGGTCAACCGCTCCGTCAACCCGGGTAGCAGCGGCTTGGACACCAGCTCGCCGATGGTTCGACTGTCTTGCGGCGAGGTCGTCGCATCCAGCATCCCGACGCCCTCCACCCGCTCCCCCGAAGAGGTTTCGTACCAGTGCCCGAGCACCTGGACCGCGGCGCAGATGGCCAGCACCGGTGCACCGCGGTCGGCCGCCCGCTGCAGCCCCGGGTACTGCAACAGATGCCGGGTGGCCAATCGCTGCGCATAGTCCTCCGCGCCACCCAACGTGTAGAGGTCCAGCGAGTCGGGAACCGGATCGGCCAGCGTGATCTCGACGATCTCGGCCGCGATACCGCGCAACCGCAACCGCTGCCGCAGCACCACCGCGTTGCCGCCGTCGCCGTAGGTGCCCATCACGTCGGGCAGCACGAGGCCGATCCGCACCGGGTCCGCTCGCAAGTCAGCCATGCCGCGCCAACCTCCGGTTCAGCTGCAGGAAAGCGGTGTAATTGGCCAGCACCTCGACCCGCCCGGGCGGGCAGGATTCGATGGCCGCCACGGTGTCGTGTACCAGGGTGTGCTCGACGCCGGCGTACCCGAGCCGTACCGCGAGGTCGGTACCTCGCTCGCCCGCAGCTACCACCCGGGTGTCCTCGAAGTTTTCGAACCGCACGTCCCACAGCCACGACAAGTCTTCGCCGTCGGGCACCTGGCCGTTGACCGCGATCACCACCCCGTCGGCGTGCTTGTCCACCATCGACAGCGCTTCCTGCCAACCGGCTGGGTTCTTGGCCAGCAGGATTCGGGCCTGGTGCGGGCCGATCCGGACCGTCCGGTAGCGCCCGGCGACTTCGTCGACCAGGCAGACGGCGGCCACCGCCTTGGCCGGGTCGGCGCCCAGCGCGACGGCGGCCGCCACCGCCTGGGCCGCGTTGCCGCGGTTCACCGCCCCCGGTAGCGCCAGGCGCATCGGGACGGCCACTCCGCCGGGTCCAAACAGCGTTTCGTCGTCGAACCACCACTGCGGGCTGGGCCGCTTGAAGTCGGCACCTGTGGAGTACCACTGGGCCCGCTCGCGCACGATCACCTCGCCGCTGCGCGGGCAACTCACCGAGTCGTTCGCCCAGGAACCGCCCGCGGCCACCCACACGACGTTGGAGCTGTCGTAGGCGGCAGAGGTCATCAGCACGTCGTCACAGTTGGCGACCACGACCGCATTCGGATGGCGAGCCAGGCCGGCCCGCAGGGTGCGCTCGATGACGTTGATCTCGCCGACCCGGTCCAGCTGGTCACGGGACAGGTTGAGCAGCACGACGGCGGTCGGCTCGATCGCATCCGACACGTGCGGCACGTGCATTTCGTCGACTTCCAGTGCTGCCAGGCCCGCCCGCCGATCTGCAGCCAGCGCCGCCACCAGCCCGGCGTCCATATTGGCGCCTTCGGCGTTGGTGGCCACAGCTCCCAGGGTGCCCAGGGCGGCCGCGGTCATCCGGGTGGTCGTGGACTTGCCGTTGGTGCCGGTGACGATCACCGTGCGCCGGCCGGCCCCCAGTTGTCGCAATATCGACCGGTCTAGGGTCATCGCGACCAGACCGCCGATCATGGCGCCGGCACCGCGACCGGTGACGCGCGACGCCCAGCGCGCGCTTGCCCCGGCGGCCAGGGCCAGACGTGCGCGAGTGGTGATCACCCGTGCAGGTTAACCGCCGACACGACGCGTCAGCGACTCCGTGATGTCGGTCCGACGTGCCATTCTCAAGCCATGAACCGGATGTGCTGGGGTCGGCCGGCGCGGGAGCCGGACGCCGGATGGGCCGTCATCGACGTCGAGACCTCGGGCTTTCGCCCGGGTCAGGCGCGGATCCTCAGCGTCGCGGCGCTGGGTCTCGACGCCGACGGTCGGGTCGAACAGTCCGTTGTGAGCTTGCTCAATCCGGGGGTGGATCCCGGTCCCACGCATGTGCACGGGCTCACCGCCGCGATGCTGGAAGATCAGCCACAGTTCGCCGACATCGTCGATGAGCTGGTCGATCTGCTGCGCGGACGCACGCTGGTGGCACACAACGTCGCCTTCGACTATTCGTTCCTAACCGCCGAGGCCGAGATCGCCGGCGTCGAGCTGCCGGTCGATTCCGTCATGTGCACGGTCGAGCTGGCCCGGCGGCTGGAACTCGGCCTCGACAACCTGCGATTGGAGACCCTTGCCACGCACTGGGGCGTCACCCAGGAACGCCCGCACGACGCGTTCGACGACGCGATGGTGCTGACCGGGATTCTGGCCCCCGCACTCGTAAGGGCGCGTGACCGCGACATCTGGTTACCGGTGCACCCGGTGACCCGGCGCCGCTGGCCCAACGGCCGGGTGACGCACGACGAGCTGCGACCGCTGAAGGCGCTGGCGGCCCGGATGCCCTGTCCCTACCTCAACCCCGGCCGCTACGTCATTGGCCGGCCCCTGGTGCAGGGCATGCGGGTGGCGCTGGCCGCCGAGGTGCGACGCACGCACGAGGAACTCGTCGAACGCATGCTGTTCGCGGGGTTGGCCTATAGCGACGACGTCGACCGGGAGACCTCCCTGGTGGTGTGCAACGAGACCGCTCCCGAGCAGGGCAAGGGCTATCACGCCCTGCAGCTGGGCGTGCCGGTGGTTTCCGACGTGCAGTTCATGGACGGCGTCGGTGCGGTGGTGGGGGGCCGCAGCATGGAGGAATTCGCCGACACCGCGATGGTGGACGAACAGTTCGCGCTGTTCTAGCGTGAAGCGCGGTTGACCGCCGACACCACCGCCCGCAATGACGCGGTGGTGATCGACGGCGCGATGCCCACGCCCCACACTGTGCGCCCCGACACCGAAGCCTCCACATAGGCGGCCGCCTGCGCGTCGTCGCCGGCGCTCATCGCATGCTCGGAGTAGTCCAGCACTGCCACGTCGAACCCGACGGTCCCCAGCGCATCGACGAACGCGGCCAGTGGGCCGTTGCCGGCTCCACTAATCTCGGTCTCCGCGCCGTCGATCTTGACGGTGGCGGCGATGCTGGTGGTGCCGGTGTCCTCCTCGGACGCGTCCACGCGTTGCTTGATGCGTTCCAGCGGCAGGATCGGCGCCAGGTATTCCTCGGAGAACGCCTCCCACATCTCCTTGGGCGAGACCTCGCCGCCCTCGCCGTCGGCCATCTTCTGAATGACCTGGGAGAACTCGATCTGCAGCCGCCGCGGCAGGGCCAGGCCGTGGTCGGCCTTCATGATGTAGGCCACCCCGCCCTTGCCGGACTGCGAGTTGACCCGGATCACCGCCTCGTAGGTGCGGCCGACGTCTTTGGGGTCGATCGGCAGATACGGCACCTGCCACAGCATGTCCTCGACGTCGGTGTCGGCCGCGTCGGCGTCGACCTTCATCTGGTCCAGACCCTTGTTGATGGCGTCCTGGTGGCTCCCGGAGAACGCGGTGTAGACCAGGTCGCCGCCGTAGGGATGGCGTTCGTGGACCGGCAGTTGGTTGCAGTACTCCACGGTGCGACGGATCTCGTCGATGTTGGAGAAGTCGATCTGCGGGTCGACGCCGCGGGAGAACAGGTTGAGCCCCAGCGTGACCAGGCAGACGTTGCCGGTGCGTTCACCGTTGCCGAACAGGCAGCCCTCGATCCGGTCGGCGCCGGCCTGATACCCCAATTCGGCCGCGGCGACGGCGGTTCCGCGGTCGTTGTGCGGGTGCAGGCTCAGAATGACGGATTCGCGGCGCGCCAGGTTGCGGCTCATCCACTCGATCGAGTCGGCGTAGACGTTGGGTGTCGCCATCTCCACGGTGGCTGGCAGGTTGAAGATGATCGGGTTGTCCGGAGTCGGCTGGATGACCTCGCCGACGGCGTCGCACACCTGCTTGGCGTACTCCAGTTCGGTCCCGGTGTAGGACTCCGGGGAGTATTCGAACCGCCAGCGGGTGCCGGGGTACTTCGCCGCCTCCTCGATGCACTTGCGTGCGCCGGCGGTGGCGATCTCCTGCACGGCGGCCCGGTCGGCGCGAAAGACGACGCGGCGCTGCAGGATCGAGGTGGAGTTGTAGAAGTGCACGATGACGTTCGCCGCGCCCTCGCATGCCAGGAAGGTGCGCTCGATCAGCTCGGGCCGGCACTGGGTCAGCACCTGGATGGTGACGTCGTCCGGGATGGCGCCGTCGGTGATGATGTCGCGGACGAAGTCGAAGTCGGTCTGGCTGGCCGAGGGGAACCCGACCTCGATCTCCTTGTAGCCCATGCGGACCAGCAGGTCGAACATGCGGCGCTTGCGCGCCGGGCTCATCGGGTCGATCAGTGCCTGGTTGCCGTCGCGCAGGTCCACCGCGCACCACAGCGGTGCGTTCTCGGTGACGCGGTCAGGCCAGGTGCGGTCGGCCACCCGGATGGGCTCGACTTCGTCGGCGAACGGCCGGTACCGGTGAACCGGCATCGCCGTCCCGCGCTGCGGATTCCACGCCGGCTGGCCGGGCCTGGGCGGGCCGGCGGGTTTGTTGATGGTGCGCGCTGAGGTGTACGCGTCGGGTGAATCGGGATTAGTCACGGTCGTTGCTCCAGGGATGTTTGAGAAGGAACCTCAGACCGGCGCATCGCGAACACCCGCGACGGGAAGCCGGTCTGGATCAGACCCCGTCGCGGCGTCCGAGAAGGAGCACCCGCTGCACGGACTGCACTCTACCGCGCCCGGGGCTTCGGCCAAAACCGCTCCGGGAGCCGCTGGACCGTCCCGAGCCGGCAGCATCGGGGACAAATCAAGATGCGCCGCCACGTATTCTGTTGTGGACTTAAACCAGGCCCGTCCAAGACAGGAAGAGTTCAGTGGCGCTCGTCGTGCAGAAGTACGGCGGATCCTCGGTGTCCGATGCCGACCGGATTCGCCGCGTTGCCGAGCGGATCGTGGAGACCAAGAAGCAGGGAAATGACGTGGTGGTCGTTGTTTCTGCGATGGGCGACACCACCGACGACCTGCTGGATCTTGCCCAACAGGTCTGCCCGGTCCCGCCGCCACGGGAGCTCGACATGCTGCTGACCGCGGGCGAGCGTATCTCCAACGCGCTGGTGGCGATGGCGATCGAATCGCTGGGAGCGCACGCCCGGTCGTTCACCGGCTCGCAGGCCGGTGTGATCACCACCGGAACCCACGGCAACGCGAAGATCATCGAGGTGACTCCGGGCCGGTTGCAGGCCGCGCTCGACGAAGGGCAGATCGTGCTGGTCGCCGGATTCCAGGGCGTCAGCCAGGACACTCGCGACGTCACCACGCTGGGCCGCGGCGGCTCGGACACCACCGCGGTCGCGCTGGCCTCTGCGCTGGGCGCCGACGTGTGCGAGATCTACACCGACGTCGACGGCATCTTCAGCGCCGACCCGCGGATCGTGCCCAACGCCCGCAAGCTGGACACCGTCACCTTCGAGGAGATGCTCGAGATGGCGGCCTGCGGAGCCAAGGTGCTGATGCTGCGTTGCGTCGAGTACGCCCGCCGCTACAACCTTCCGGTGCACGTCCGCTCGTCGTATTCGGACAAGCTGGGCACCGTCGTCGTCGGATCGATCAAGGACATAGCCATGGAAGACCCCATCCTGACCGGCGTTGCGCATGATCGCAGCGAGGCCAAGGTGACCATCGTCGGGATCCCTGACATCCCCGGCTACGCCGCCAAGGTGTTCCGGGCGGTCGCCGACGCGGACGTGAACATCGACATGGTGCTGCAGAACGTGTCCAAGATCGAGGACGGCAAGACCGACATCACGTTCACCTGCTCGCGCGATAGCGGGCCGGTGGCGGTGGCCAAGCTCGACTCGCTCAAAGAGGAGATCGGCTTCACCCAGCTGCTCTACGACGACCACATCGGCAAGGTCTCGCTGATCGGCGCCGGGATGCGCAGCCACCCCGGCGTGACGGCCACGTTCTGTGAGGCGCTGGCCGCGGTCGGCGTCAACATCGAGCTGATCTCCACCTCCGAGATCCGCATTTCCGTGCTGTGCCGTGACACCGAACTGGACAAGGCCGTGGTGGCGTTGCACGAGGCGTTCGGTCTCGGTGGCGAAGAGGAGGCGACGGTGTACGCGGGGACGGGCCGGTAATGGTAGCGGTCGGGGTCGTCGGCGCCACCGGTCAGGTGGGCCAGGTGATGCGCACCCTGCTGGACGAGCGCAACTTCCCAGCGACCAGTGTGCGGTTTTTCGCCTCGGCCCGCTCGCAGGGCCGCAAGCTGCCGTTCCGCGGCCAAGAGATCGAGGTCGAGGACGCCGAGACGGCCGATCCCACCGGACTGGACATCGCGTTGTTCTCCGCCGGAGGAGCGATGTCGAAGGTGCAGGCGCCGCGGTTCGCCGCAGCCGGGGTGACGGTGATCGACAACTCGTCGGCGTGGCGCAAGGACCCTGACGTGCCGCTGGTGGTCTCCGAGGTGAACTTCGCCCGGGACGCACACCGGAGGCCGAAGGGCATCATCGCCAACCCGAACTGCACCACCATGGCCGCGATGCCGGTGCTCAAGGTGCTGCACGAGGAAGCGCAGCTGGTCCGCTTCATCGCGTCGTCCTACCAGGCCGTCTCGGGCAGCGGCCTGGCTGGGGTCGAAGAGCTGGCGGTACAGGCGCGCGCGGTCATCGACGACGTGGAGCAACTGGTGCATGACGGCGGCGCCATCGATTTTCCGCCGCCCAGCAAGTACGTCGCGCCGATCGCGTTCAACGTCGTGCCGTTGGCCGGGTCGTTGGTCGACGACGGTTCCGGCGAGACCGACGAGGACCAGAAACTGCGCTCGGAGAGCCGCAAGATTCTCGGGATTCCGGACCTGCTGGTCAGCGGTACCTGCGTGCGGGTTCCGGTGTTCACCGGGCACTCGTTGTCGATCAACGCCGAATTCGCCCGGCCGCTCTCGCCGGAGCGGGCCCGGGAGCTGTTGGCTGATGCACCCGGTGTGAAGCTGGTCGACGTGCCCACGCCGTTGGCCGCTGCGGGCATCGACGAATCGTTGGTCGGCCGCATCCGGCAGGATCCGGGGGTGCCGGACGGGCGCGGCTTGGCGCTGTTCGTCTCGGGGGACAACCTGCGCAAGGGGGCGGCGCTGAACACGATCCAGATCGCCGAGTTGCTGGCCGCCGAACTCTAGTCGAGCGAGTTGCGTACCGCTTTCGCCGCGCGGTGCTTGCTTGTTGTGTTTTTCCTTGTCCCGCAATGGTTTTGCCCTGCGCACGCCGACCCGCCGGCGCCGGTTCCGCAACCTGTGCTGCAGCCGCTGGCGCCGGGTCATGTAGTGCGCATGGGTGCGACGGCCGGTACTGGGACACCGACCGCGGATTACGGCATCGGCGCCACCGACCTGTGTGAGTTCGTCGAGTTCCCCAGCCAGTTGCTGCAGGTCTGCGGCGACAGCTTCGCCGGCCAGGGCGTCGGATACGGCGGCTGGTATGCCCCGGTCGCCTTGCGGGTGGACACCGCATCGGTCGACGACCCCAACGGGGTTCGCTATACGAGGGTGATGGGCATCAGCCGGCCGCTGCTGGCCGATCCCACACCGCCCGGAGCGTCACAGCTGCCGGCCGGGGTGGTGCAGATCAACCGGCGCAACTATCTGATGGTGGCCACGACGAAGAATCTGGACCCGCAGAATTCGCGGCTGGTTCGGGTCGACCCCGCCCGCGGCGGCTGGGAGACGGTTTCCGGGTCGGTGCGGCCCGCGTCCTTCCAGGGCGGCCGCCAGACGCAGATCAGTGGCTACTACGACCCGATTCCGAAGCCGGACTCGCCCACCGGCTGGGTGTACATCGTGGCCGACAGTTTCACCCGGCGGCAGCCGGTGGTGCTGTATCGGGCCACACCCGAGGCGTTCACCGACCGGTCCTCCTGGCAGGGCTGGGCAGCCGGCCCGGGCGGAGGCTGGAACAGAACGCCGACGCCGCTGTGGCCTGACCTGGTCGGCGAAGTGAGCATCAAGCAGATCGACGGCATGACGGTGCTGTCGTATTTCAATGCCACCACCGGCGACATGGAGGTCCGGGTGGCCGCCGATCCGACCTCGCTGGGTGCCGCGCCGGTCACGACCGTCGTGCAGCACGACGACGAATGGCCCGATCCGCCGGAGAGCCTGCCGCCGCCGCAGGACAACCGGCTCGCGCAGCCCTACGGCGGCTACATCTCACCCGGCTCCACGCTCGACGAGTTGCGGATATTCGTCAGCCAGTGGAATACCGAAGCACGTCAGGATGCGCCGTACCGGGTGATTCAGTACGCGGTCAATCCGTTCCAGCCCTGAACTAACGCCAGCCCGGCGGTAGCTCGGCCGCGTGGTGGGGGCAGTGGGTACGAGTGGCGGCGGATATCACTTGCGCCGCGACGTCTGCCGGCATCTGCCTAGACAGCACCGCGTATGCGTATTGCGGGGTGGAGTTTCCGTACCCAAAATGGATTGCGGCGGCGCTGTCGTCCATCAGCGCGCATGCTTGCTGCTCTTGGCTGGGGTTGGCATGGGCGATGCCCAGGCCGCCGTTCCAGGCGGCGGAGCCGATGCCCGCTATGACGGTGAGCGCCCGGATCATGTGGTTGCCGCGGCGCTGGCGCGTGTGCAATTTCGTGGCGTACATAGTTGGCTATACCCGCAGGTAGAGCCCGTCAATCGAAGGAAGGTCTCGATTCGGTGGCATTAAGGACTTCGGTCCCTACCGGTTCACCGCACTGCCTGTTCGAATGGGAAGTGCAACGCCTGCGAAGGGATCGGAACATGGCGCCAGCTTCCGAGACGAACGTCATCGCCTTGCAGTCTCACCGTAGGTGGCGTGCCGCGCGGCGCCGGGCCGTGGAGATCGATGAGGCGAAGCGCCGGCATCCGTCGTCTTGGCCCAAGGGCGTCGGTGTCGCCACGGCGCTGGCCAGCGTCCCGGGTCCGTCCAGGTGAGAGGGTTTGTGCCCTCACAGCTGCTACCTAACCAGCGCATAGCGGTCACTACTGTTCGGCCCCGATCATTCGTGTCATGAGCGAAATTTCCGACACTCCGACCACGCGGACTTCGACCGCCGTAGCACCACCACCCGCTGAGCGGATGGAACGCCACACCCCCAAGGTCTTCAAGGCCGCGGCCTGGGTGGCAATCGTCGCCGGGATCGTCTTCATCGTCTCGGTCATCTTCTTCACCGGCTTCCGGCTGGGCCTGGCCGCCGGGCACGGCGGCGGTCATCACCGCCACCACAAGCACCACCCGGCGATGATGCACCGCTCGGGATTTCCCGCCAACGGGGGAACTCAGCAGTTTGGGCCGGGAAACGGACCGACCGGACCCGGCCAGGTTCCGAGCTCGGTAGCCCCGTCCGTCACGCCTTCACCCACACCCGGTCGCTGAACGCACTCAACCCGCAGCCCGGCGCTCACCTGCGAGCGCCGGGCTTCATCAATTCACGGCAACTTTGTGATCGTGCCCCTTTACGCTGCTCCGGGCGAGGACGATATTCGAAGGTATGAGTGAAACACCCGAACCCACCGCACCGCCGGCTTCGGTCGCGACCGCTCCGCCACCCCGGCCGGAGTTCCGGGACAAGCCGCCGCGCCTCTACGTAGTCGCGGCCTGGGTCGTGATCGTCGCCGGAATCGTGTTCATCGCGTCCACCGTCCTGTTCACCGCTGCCATGGTCTTCGGCGCCGGACACGGTTACTACCATCGCCACCACCACCACGGCATGTTCCGGCCCGACGGTCCCGACGGTCCCGACGGTTACGGCGGTTACGGCGGTCCCGGGTGGCAATTCCGCTACCCGGGTGGACCCCCTCCTCCGGGCATGGCTCCGGGCATCCCCGGTGCCGGACCCGGTCAAACGCCGACTTCCGCTCCGACGGCTCCCAGCAGTCCTGCTAACCGCCCCTAGTTTCGGGGCGCCGATGCGGGGTAACTCAGGGTAGATAAACCGAATTCTCGTTATGCGCTTAATTTTTCGATATTTCAGGTAGAGGAGATCGCGAAATGACCGAACGCTACACCACGACTGACGGCGGCAGCCCCGCCCCAAGCGACGAGCGGTCGTTGACGCTCGGCCCCGACGGTCCGATCCTGCTGCAGGATCATTACCTGATCGAGCAGATGGCGCAATTCAACCGGGAGCGCATCCCGGAGCGCCAACCGCATGCCAAGGGCGGCGGCGCTTTCGGTCACTTCGAGGTGACCCACGACGTCAGTCAATACACCAGGGCGGCGGTGTTTCAGCCTGGTACCAAGACCGACACCTTGATCAGGTTCTCCACCGTCGCCGGCGAGCGGGGCAGCCCAGACACCTGGCGAGACCCGCGGGGCTTCGCCCTGAAGTTCTACACGTCGGAGGGCAACTTCGACATGGTCGGCAACAACACCCCGGTCTTCTTCATCCGGGACCCGATGAAGTTCCAGCACTTCATCCGGTCCCAAAAGCGGATGCTGGCAACCAATCTGCGCGATCACACCATGCAGTGGGATTTCTGGACCCTGGTGCCGGAGTCGGCGCATCAGGTGACCTGGTTGATGGGCGATCGCGGGATCCCCAAGACCTGGCGCCACATGAACGGCTACAGCAGCCACACCTACAGCTGGATCAATGCCAACGACGAGATCTTCTGGGTGAAGTATCACTTCATCAGCGACCAGGGCATCGATTACCTGACGCAGCAAGACGCCGATCGGCTGGCCGGCGAGGACGGCGACTACCACCAGCGCGATCTGTACGAGACCATCGAGCGCGGCGACTTCCCGAGTTGGACGCTCAAGATGCAGATCATGCCGTTCGAGGAGGCGAAGACCTACCGGTACAACCCCTTCGACCTGACCAAGGTGTGGCCGCACGGCGATTACCCGCTGATCGACGTCGGCAAGTTGACGCTGACCCGCAACGTCGCCGACTACCACACCGAGATGGAGCAGGCCGCATTCGAGCCGAACAACATCGTCCCCGGCACCGGCCTGAGCCCGGACAAGATGCTGCTCGCGCGCGGGTTCTCCTACGCGGATGCGCACCGGGCCCGACTCGGGACGAACTACAAACAGATCCCCGTCAACACGCCGAAAGTGGAGGTCAACAGCTACTCGAAAGACGGCGCCATGCGGATCAAGAACGCGACGGATCCGGTATACGCGCCCAACTCTTTCGGCGGCCCGCACGCCGATCCGGCGCGCGCAGCCGAGGTGCGCTGGCAGGCTGATGGCGAAATGATCAGGGCTGCTTACACGCTGCGTCCCGAGGATGACGATTGGGGTCAGGCCGGCACCCTGGTCCGCGAGGTGCTCGATGACGATGCGCGGGATCGGTTGGCTAACAACATCATCGGACACATTTCCAAGGGCGTGAAGGAGCCGGTGCTGTCCCGCGTGTTCGACTACTGGCGCAACGTCGACCCCGACCTCGGCAAGAAGGTCGAAGAGGGCGTGCGGGCGAACCTCGGCTGAGGACAACCGGGCTGGCATGATCGAGCCCATGAGTATCGAAGTCGTTTACACCACCGCATCCACGGCGACAGGCGGCGGGCGGGACGGCCACGTGAAGTCCGACGACGGCCGGATCGACATGGACACTCGCCCGCCCAAGGCGATGGGCGGCAGCGGCGAGGGCACCAACCCCGAGCAGTTGTTCTCCGCCGGTTACGCGGCATGCTTCCTGGGCGCGCTGCGGCTGGTGGCCGGTAAGGCCAAGGTGAAGCTCGATGACGCCACCAACGTCACCGTCGAGGTCGGGTTCGGCAAGGACTCCGAGGGCGGGTTTGGCCTGACCGGCAAGATCGTCGGCTATCTGCCGGGCGTGGACCAGAGCACGGCCGACGACCTGGTGCACCAGGCCCATCAGGTGTGCCCGTATTCCAAGGCCACCAAGGGCAACGTTGACGTCGACGTATCGGCCAAGGTGTAGGACGGCATGCGGCTTGCCCTCATAGCGGCAGGTATCGGCCTGGCGGTCGGGGGAGCGGCCAGTGCGGCGGCCCATCCGTCGGAGCCGGGAGTGGTGTCCTACGCCGTGCTCGGCAAGGGATCGGTCGGCAATATCGTCGGCGCCCCGATGGGGTGGGAAGCGGTGTTCAACGAACCGTTCCAGGCGTACTCGGTGGACCTGCCGGCGTGCAACAACTGGGCGGAGATCGGCCTGCCGGAGGTCTACAACGACCCCGACCTGGCCGCCTTCAACGGGGCCACCGCCCAGACGTCGGCCAGCGATGAGAATCATCTCGTCAAGCAGGCGGTCGGCGTCTTCGCCACCAATGACGCGGCCGACCGTGCCTATCACCGGGTGGTGGACCGCACCGCGGGCTGCTCTGGACAGACGACCGCGATGCATCTGGACAACGGCACCACGCAGGTCTGGTCGTTCGCCGGGGGCCCCGCGACGGCGACCGACGCGAACTGGACCAAGCAGGAGGCGGGAACCGACCGCCGGTGCTTCGTTCAAACCCGGCTGCGCGAAAACGTGTTGCTCCAGGCCAAGGTCTGCCAATCTGGCAACGCCGGGCCCGCGGTGAGCGTGCTGGCCGGGGCCATGCAGAACGCGCTGGGCCAGTAGCCGGGATGAGAATTGGGTACCCGTCTCCCTCGTGCAACTGAAATGGTCGGGAATATGTCGGTGTTCTCTGGAAGATGAAGTGATGGTGGTTATCGTCCCGATGGCTACGCGTCCGGCTGCCGCGGAGGGATCGTGATATGAGTCGCACCGCCGCTTCCACGGGTCCGCAGCTGGACAACATCGACGTGGCCAATGCCGAGCTGACCAGCACGGCCGCCGTCGCGCAACACATCGCGGACGGGTGCCTGCTCGACGGTCCGGTGGGCCGTGTCGGTCTGGAAATCGAGGCGCACTGCTTCGACCCGGCCGATCCGATGCGACGGCCGACCTGGGACGAGATCACCGACGTGCTGAAGTGGCTGAATCCGCTCCCGGGTGGCAGCGCTATCACCATGGAGCCCGGCGGCGCCATCGAGCTCTCGGGTCCGCCTGCCAACGGCGTATTGCCTGCCGTCGAGGCGATGACCATGGACCAGGCGGTGTTGCGAAACGCCCTCGCCGAGGCTGGTCTGGGGTTGCTCTACATGGGGGCAGACCCGCTGCGCTCACCCGAGCGGATCAACCCGGGTGCCCGCTACCGCGCCATGGAGCAGTTCTTCGCCGCCAGCGACAGCGGCGCGGCCGGCGCGGCCATGATGACGTCGACGGCGTCGATCCAGCTCAACCTGGATGCCGGCCCGCAGTCGGGGTGGGCGGCGCGAGTCCGATTGGCCCACGCGCTCGGGCCGACGATGATCGCGATCGCGGCCAACTCGCCGATGCTGGCCGGTGAATTCTCCGGGTGGCAGTCCACCCGGCAGTGGGTATGGGGGCAGATGGACTCCGCGCGATGCGGTCCGGTGCTGGGGGTCAGCGGTGACGATCCCGGCACCGACTGGGCCCGATATGCCCTCAAGGCGCCGGTCATGATGGTGCATGCGCCCGACGCGGTGGCCGTCACACACTACGTGCCATTCACCGACTGGGTGGAGGGCCGGACGCTGCTCGGCGGCCGCCGGCCCACGATCGCCGACCTGGAATACCACCTGACCACGCTGTTCCCCCCGGTCCGGCCACGCCAGTGGCTGGAGATCCGCTACCTCGACAGCGTTCCCGACGCGGTCTGGCCCGCGCTGGTGTTCACGCTGACCACTCTGCTCGACGACCCGGCCGCCGCCGAGGTGGCCGCCGCGGCCGTCGAACCGGTTGCCACCGCGTGGGACACCGCGGCCCGCCTCGGGCTGCGGGATCGGCGTCTGTACACCGCAGCCAACCGGTGTCTGTCCATCGCCGCCGAGCGGGCGCCGGCCGGACTGGCCGCGGCGATGCAGCAGCTGATGCTCAACGTCGAAACCGGGCGATGTCCCGCCGACGACTTCTCCGACCGGGTCATCGAGCATGGAATCGCGACCACGGTCGCGCTGGCAGCGCGTTCGGCACAAGGGGAGCAGTGACAGCACGGGAACAGTTGGCCGGCGACCTGGAGCGGGCACGCACCCGGACATTGCGGCTGGTCGATTTCGACGACGACGAACTTCGTCGGCAGTACAGCCCACTGATGAGTCCGCTGGTGTGGGACCTGGCGCATATCGGTCAGCAGGAAGAGCTGTGGCTGCTGCGCGACGGCAACCCGGATCGGCCGGGCATGCTGCCTCGCGAGATCGAAGGACTCTACGACGCATTCGTACACTCTCGGGCCAGTCGGGTGGACCTGCCCCTGCTCTCCCCGGCCCAGGCACGGTCGTTCTGCCGCAACGTCCGCGACGCCGCGCTCGACGCGCTCGACGGCCTTCCCGAAGACGCTGCCGACTTCCAGTTCGGACTTGTCATCAGCCACGAGAATCAGCATGGCGAGACCATGTTGCAGGCATTGAATCTGCGCACCGGTGCGCCGCTGTTGCGGGAGACGTCCCCGGTCCCCGCCGGGCGGCCCGGGTTGGCGGGAACGTCGGTGCTGGTACCGGGCGGGCCATTCATCCTGGGTGTGGACGCCGCAACCGAGCCCTACTCGCTGGACAACGAACGGCCCGCTCATCTGGTGGAGGTCCCGCCCTTTCGGATCGGACGGGTTCCGGTCACCAACGGCGAGTGGCGCGAATTCGTCGACGACGGGGGCTATGCGCAGCCCCGCTGGTGGTCCGAGCGCGGGTGGCAGCATCGAGTGCAGGCGGGCCTCACCGCGCCTCAGTTCTGGAACGCCGACACCCGCACCCGATTCGGCTATATCGAGAACATCCCCCTCGACGAGCCGGTGCAACATATCTCCTATTTCGAGGCCGAGGCTTATGCTGCCTGGGCCGGTGCCCGCCTGCCCACGGAAGTCGAGTGGGAAAAGGCGTGCGCCTGGGATCCTTCGACGAATTCCCGCCGTCGTTACCCGTGGGGTGACCAGCCGCCCTCCGCTGAACGCGCGAATCTGGACGGCACCGCGCTGCGGCCCGCACCGGTTGGCGCGTACCCCACCGGCGCATCGGCCTACGGCGTCGAGCAGATGCTCGGCGACGTCTGGGAGTGGACCAGTTCGCCGCTGCGCCCGTGGCCCGGATTCGTGCCGATGATCTACGAGCGCTACTCCCAGCCCTTCTTCGACGGCGACTACCGGGTGCTGCGCGGCGGCTCATGGGCGGTCGAACAATCCATCCTGCGACCCAGCTTCCGCAACTGGGACCATCCTTACCGGCGGCAGATTTTCTCCGGCGTCCGATTGGCCTGGGACGCTTGATGTGTCGCCATCTTGGCTGGCTCGGAACCCCGGTCAGCGTCTCCTCGTTGGTCCTGGACCCACCCCAGGGTCTGCGGGTGCAGTCGTACGCGCCGCGCCGGCAGAAACACGGTCTGATGAACGCCGACGGGTGGGGCGTGGGCTTCTTCTCGGACCTGGCCGGAGACGTTACGCCGCGGCGCTGGCGCAGTCCGGTGCCGCTGTGGGGGGACACCTCCTTCGACTCGGTTGCCCCCGTGCTGCGGAGTCATTGCGTGGTAGCGGCGGTGCGCTCCGCGACCGTCGGCATGCCGCTCGAGGCCAGTGCCACCGCACCGTTCACCGATGGCCGGTGGCTGTTGTCGCACAACGGTGTTGTCGACCGCACGGTGTTGCCGATGTTGCCGACCGCCGAATCAGTCTGCGACAGTGCGGTTCTGGCTGCCACCATCTTCGATCAAGGGGTGGACGCGTTGGGTGACACGATTGTCGAGGTGGGCACCGCTGACCCGCTGGCCCGGCTGAACATCATGGCCGCCAACGGTTTCCGGCTGATCGCCACAGCCTGGGGCGACACACTGTCGATCCTGCGCCGTGCTGACGGCGTGGTGCTGGCCAGCGAGCCCTATGATGACGACCCGGATTGGGAAGACATACCGGACCGGCATCTGGTGGAAGTCACCGCCGACGGCGTCGTGTTGACTGCGTTGAACCGCTCGAAAGGATCCTGATGACGCTCACGCTGTCCAACCATCTGGCCGAGGACTCCGCGTTGCACGCGCTGCGCCGCGACGTCTTCTTCGGCCTGCAGCAGCAGCCGAAATCGTTGCCGCCCAAGTGGTTCTACGACGCGGCGGGCAGCGATCTGTTCGATCAGATCACCCGGCTGCCCGAGTACTACCCGACGCGGGCCGAAGCCGCCATCCTGCGCGTCCGCTCCGCCGAGATCGCCTCGGCCAGCCAGGCCGACACCCTGGTCGAACTCGGCAGCGGGACCTCGGAGAAGACCCGGCTGCTGCTCAATGCGCTGCGCGACCGCGCGTCGCTGCGCAGCTTCGTGCCCTTCGACGTGGACGCCTGCGTGCTGTCGGCGGCCGCCGGCGCTATCCAGGACGAGTATCCGGGAATCGAGATCAATGCGGTCTGCGGCGATTTCGAGGAGCATCTGGCCGAAATCCCCAGTAGTGGGCGGCGGCTCTTCGTATTTCTGGGCTCGACGATCGGCAACTTGACGCCTGAGCCGCGCGCCGACTTTCTCGCGGCGCTGTCGGCCGTGATGCATCCCGGTGACAGCCTGCTGCTGGGCACCGATCTGGTGAAGGACGCCGGCCGGCTGGTGCGGGCCTACGACGATGCGGCCGGAGTGACGGCGCGGTTCAACCTCAACGTGCTTGCCGTCATCAACCGACAACTCGATGCTGATTTCGACGTCGACTGTTATGAACACGTGGCGCGTTGGAACAGCGACGAGGAGCGCATCGAGATGTGGTTACGCTCCACCCGCCGCCAGCGGGTGAATGTCGAGGCGCTGGATCTGACGGTCGACTTCGAGGCCGGTGAGGAGATGATCACCGAGGTCTCGTGCAAGTTCCGCCCGGATGGGGTGGGAGAGGAGTTGGCCGCGGCGGGGCTGCGGCG
This sequence comes from Mycobacterium gordonae, assembly GCF_017086405.1. NCBI lineage: Bacteria > Bacillati > Actinomycetota > Actinomycetes > Mycobacteriales > Mycobacteriaceae > Mycobacterium > Mycobacterium camsae. The sequence continues at coordinate 6,768,473 of NZ_CP070973.1, read as the reverse complement.
GATCCGTTGGTGGACCGACGAGGCGGGTGACTTCGGCCTGTCGCTGGCCGCCAAGTGAGCCACCCCGACGAGCTTGCGCAGCAGTGGCGCGCGGCCCGACCGCCGGTCGCCGGACTGCACCTGGATAGTGCGGCCTGCTCACGACAGAGTTTGGCGGCCCTCGACGCGGCAGCCCAGCATGCGTTGCACGAATCGGAGGTCGGCGGGTACGTGGCGGCGGAGGCGGCGGCCACGGTGCTCGACGCGGGGCGCGCCGCCGTCGCGAAGCTCTGCGGCTTGGTCGATGCTGAGGTGGTCTATACCACGGGCTCGTTGAACGCATTGGATCTGCTGTTGAGCAGCTGGCCGCAGGACCGCCGCCAGTTAGCCTGTCTGCCCGGCGAGTACGGCCCCAACCTCGCGGTGATGGAGGCCCACGGATTCCGGGTGCGGCAGTTGCCAGTGCTCGACGACGGGCGGTTGGCGATTGACGACGCGGCGTTTCAGCTGCAGGAAGACCCGCCCGATCTGGTTCACCTGACGCCGGTGGCAAGCCACCGCGGCATCGTGCAGCCGCTCGCGATGATGGCCAAGCTGTGCCGCGAGCTCGATCTGCCGTTGGTGGTGGACGCCGCGCAGGCCTTCGGGCAGATCGACTGCGCGGTGGGAGCCGACGCCACGTATTCGTCGTCGCGCAAATGGATGGCGGGTCCGCGCGGGGTCGGGGTGCTGGCATTGCGGCCCGAGTTGATGGAGCGGCTGACCACGCGGCTGCCGGCGCCACTCGGGTTCGGTGAGGCCAATGTGGCCGCACGCGTCGGTTTCTCGGTGGCCGTGGGTGAGCATCTGGCGTGCGGCCCGGAGCGGATACGGTCCCGGCTGGCTGAGCTGGGTGGAATCGCCCGCTCCCTGCTGACCGATATCGACGGCTGGGCGGTGGTCGAAGCGGTCCAAGAGCCAAGCGCCATTACTACTTTGGCACCGCTCGACGGTGCCGATCCGCAAGAGGTGCGGGAGTGGTTGCTTGCCGAGCGCCGGATCCTGACCACCTACGGCGGCGTGCAACGCGCGCCGATGGAGCTGACATCGCCGGTGTTGCGAATTTCCCCGCATGTTGACACCACGGCGGACGATCTGGAAGCTTTCGCCGAAGCGCTGATAGAGGCGACGGCCGCTACCGCCGCGACCTGAGCCCAGCGGAACAAATGCTCCGTAATCGCAAAGTATGAACCCTGACCGTTCCGGTGCATATTGTGCGCGTGTGGAGTAACTTCGTCCTTCGATCGCGCAGCCTATTGGGCGGCTACCTGACGCTAACGCGATTGACCTCCTGGCGGGAAATCTTGGTGAGAAAGGTCCTCCGATGAACTTCGCTGTGCTACCGCCCGAGATCAACTCGCTTCGCCTGTTCGCCGGTGCCGGACCGGGCCCGCTGTTGCAAGCCGCCTCCGCCTGGGAAGGCCTGGCCGCCGAATTGAGTTCGGCCGCAGAGTCTTTCACTTCAGTGACCGCGGGATTGGCCGGTCAGGCATGGCAGGGGCCGGCCGCCGCGGCGATGGCCACGGCTGCCGTTCCGTACGCGGGATGGCTGAGCGCGGCGGCATCGGAGGCTTCCGGTGCGGCCGCCTCGGCCAAGTCCGTGGTCAGCGTGTTCGAGTCGGCGGTGGCGGCGGCCGTGCACCCGTTGGCTGTGTCGGCCAACCGTTCGGGTTTCGTGCGGTTGGTGCTGTCGAATCTGTTCGGCCAGAACGCGCCGGCCATCGCGGCTGTCGAGGCCGTCTACGAGGAGATGTGGGCCCAGGACGTGGCCGCGATGGTCGGCTACCACAGCGGAGCGTCGGCCGCGGTCTCGGCCTTGGCCCCGTTCACCCAACCGCTGCGGGGGTTGGCGGGTCTGGCCGCGGGATCGGCGGCGGCCGCTGCGGCGCCCGCGGCGACCGCGCGGTCCTGGCAGACGTCGCTTGGTTGGGCGAACGTCGGGGCGGACAACGTCGGCTTCGGGAACATCGGCGCCGGCAACCTCGGCAGTGGGAACTTCGGAGCTTCCAACCTTTTTGATGGCAACATCGGCAACTTCAACGTCGGCTCCGGGAACCTGGGAACCTCCAATATCGGCTTCGGGAACATCGGTTTCGGTAACAAAGGGCTGGCCAACAACGGCAACTTGAACATCGGCTTCGGCAATACCGGAGACAACAACATCGGAATCGGGCTCACCGGCAATAACCAATTTGGCATCAACCTGAACTCCGGCACTAACAACCTGGGGTTGTTCAACTCCGGCAACGGGAACATCGGGTTCTTCAACTCAGGCAACGGAAACTTCGGCCTGTTCAACACCGGAAGCTTCAACACGGGCGTCGCCAACTCGGGCATAGCCAACACCGGACTCTTCAACCCCGGCACTTTCAACACGGGAGCCTTCAACACCGGTTTCGCCAACACCGGCTCGTTCAACGCGGGCAACTTCAACACCGGAGACGTCAACCCTGGCTCGTACAACACCGGCGGCCTCAACACCGGCAACACGAACACCGGTCTGTCCAACTGGGGCAACGTCAACACGGGTGCCTTCAATGCGGGTGACCAGAACAATGGGTTCTTCTGGACCGGGGACCGACAGGGCGGCATCGTCTTCGCCGTCACCACTCCCGATATCAACCTGCCCCCGATCGACATCTCGGCTATCCTCGTCGGCGCTTTCAACACCCCGCAGATCACCATCCCGCCGATCACCATTCCGGCGTACACGAGTCCTGCGAATATCAGGATCCTTCCGTTCGACCTGCCCCCGATCACCATCCCTCCGATCAACATCGGGGCGTTCGCGTCGCCCGATGTGCTGGTGGGTGCGTTCGACCTGCCGCAGATCACCGTCCCGCCGATCAATATCGGCGCGTTCGTTTCGCCCGCTGGCTTCTTGAGTTCGTTCCAGACCCCGGCCATCACGTTGCCGTCGGTGAGTGTTCCGGCTGGGGCGACATTAGCGAATCTGCTACTCGGAGCGTTCGAGACGCCGGCGATCACGTTGCCGTCGCTGAGCATTCCGGCGGGGGCGACGTTGGCCCCGCTCGTCCTGACGGCGTTCGAGACGCCGGCGATCACGTTGCCGTCGCTGAGCATTCCGGCGGGGGCGACGTTGGCGCCGCTCATCTTGGGTGCGTTTGAGACGCCGGCGATCACGTTGCCGTCGGTGAGTGTGCCGTCGGGGGCGACGCTGGCGAATCTGCTGGTGGGCTCGTTCGAGACGCCGGCGATCACGTTGCCGTCGGTGAGTGTGCCGTCGGGGGCGACGCTGGCGAATCTGCTGGTGGGCTCGTTCGAGACGCCGGCAATCACGTTGCCGTCGGTGAGTGTGCCGTCGGGGGCGACGCTGGCGAATCTGCTGGTCGGCTCGTTCGAGACACCCGCGATCACCATCCCGCCGATCACCATCGCAGCGGGCCAGACGCCTGCCGGCGTGAGTGTCGGGGGATTCAGCCTGCCTCAGATCGTTACTCCGCCGATAGTCGTGCCATCCATCGGGCTGCCGCAAATCACTATTCCGCCCATTGAAACGCCCGACGTGGAAATCACCGGCTGGAATCTGCCGTCCGTCACCATTCCCCGGATCAACATTCCGCGGATACAGCTCCCGAACATTAATGTCCCAGGTGGAAACCAAACCCTTATCTCTTTGGAGACCGGCAATATCGTAGCTCCGAACTATGATATTATATTGCACTCTTTCAATATCAATGCGATTTCATTCGGCTTCTCCACGCAAGGCTTCATCGATCAATTCACCTTCCCGAGCATTCAGATCGGCTCGATGGACCTGCCCACGATCCGTATCAGCAACAACGGCGGCCCCTACACCATTCCGTCCATCTCCCTGTCCAGCTTCACCATCCCGTCGCTCACGATCAATCCCATCAATATCGCGCCCTTTGACCTGCCGCAGTTGAGCTGGCCGCAGTTTGGCACCCCGCAGGTGTCCATTCCGCCGATTTCGATCGCTGATTTCTTGCTGCCACAGTTGAGTTGGCCGGCGTTCAACACGGCGGAGTTGACGATTCCGCCGATTTCGGTCGCTGATTTCTTGCTGCCGCAGTTGAGTTGGCCGGCGTTCAATACGGCGGAGTTGACGATTCCGCCGGTGGGTATCGCCGATTTCCTGCTGCCGCAGCTGAGTTGGCCGGCGTTCAACACGGCGGAGCTGACCATTCCACCGTTCTCCATCGCCGATTTCTTGTTGCCGCAGTTGAGTTGGCCGGCGTTCAACACCGCGGAGTTGACGATTCCGCCGGTGGGTATCGCCGATTTCCTGCTGCCGCAGTTGACCTGGCCCGCGTTCAACACCGCAGAGTTGACGATTCCGCCGATTTCGATCGCCGACTTCCTGCTGCCGCAGTTGAGTTGGCCGGCGTTCGAGACCGCGGAGTTGACGATTCCGCCGATCGGGCTGGGCTCCTTGATCCTTCCGCAGCTCAGTACGCTGCCGTTCGCCCTGCCGCAGTTGGGTATTCCACCGATCTCACTCGGCGCGTTCAACCTACCGTTGATCAACTCGTCAGCGTTCGAACTGCCGGAGATCGTGATTCCGCCCATCGAGATCGGCGAGTTCGTCCTGCCGCAGATCAGTTGGCCGGAGTTCCAGACACCGCCGTTGGTCATCCCGCCGATCGGCATCGGCGCCTTCGACCTGCCGGAGATCAACATTCCCAGCATCTTCCTGCCCAGCCAGAAGCTGTTCGAGTTCCAGATCCCGCCGACGCCGGGCTACGGCAATACAACCGACGCCAGCCTCACCACGTCCGGCTTCTTCAACACCGGCGGCGCCAACAACTCGGGCTTCTTCAACAACGGCACCGGTGTGTCGGGCTTCTTCAGCGGCAACCCGTTGGGTCTGATCGGAGTGTCGGGCTACAACGTGTTCGGTGAGGGCTCCTCGGGACTCTCGGTGCTGGGCAGCGGCGTGTCCGGACTGGGCAACATCGGCACGCTGCCGGCTAACGTGAACAGCTTCGTGTCCGGCCTGCAGAGCATCGGTTCCAACCTGGCCGGGATCTTCCTGCAGAACTACTGATCCGTTTTGTGCGCCGTCAGCAGGTAGGCGGGCATCTTCGCGCGGCCCTTCTCGTCGCGGTCGTACTGCGGAAACTCGACCGGTGGGCCGGGCAGCTGCGGCGGGATCACGGGCGCGTTGACGTGAATGAAGGCCGGCCGTATCTCGTCGACCTCCCAGTACTTGCTCACTGCGGCGCGCAACTCGGCCTCGCTTACTTCGTTGGGCTTCGTTTCCAACTCGGCAGGGAAGGCGCCCTTGGCGAATACCAACACGAACAATCGGGCGCCCGGCGCGGCCGCTTGATGCACTGACCGCAGGTATCCGTCGCGCCCCTCAATGGGCAGTGAGTGGAACAGGGTGCTGTCCAGCACGGTGGAAAAGCGCCCGTCGTGGCCAGTGAAGGTCGTGATGTCGGCCTGCTCGAAGCTGGCGGTGGTCAGGCCGCGCTCCCGGGCGGCCTGGGTGGCCGCCGCGACAGCCGTCAGCGTGATATCGACGCCGAGCACGGTGTAGCCCGCGGCGGCGAGGGCGAGCGACAACTCCGCGTACCCGCATCCGGCGTCAAGGACGTCGCTGCGGACCTTAGCGTCGGCGATCACGCCCGCCAATTCGGGCTGCGGCTCGCCGATGTTCCACGGCGGCGGACCTCCGAAGACGCCCCCTTGCTGGTAGGCCTGCTCCCAGTCCATCACTTCTTCGCCCATGGCTCCCAACCTACGCGGGCTCAGACGGGCCAGGTGTGCACCGGTTCGTTGGCGTGCATGTGCTCGCAGTAGCGGCGCAGCATCTCCGCCAGGGCCCGCGGCCGGGTCATGCCGGCGTCCTCGAGCGCACCGACGGTGGACACCTGCCAGCTGGCGCCATTGCGCCCGGCGCGGGCTCGACCCTCGATGACGCCGAGAAAGCGGTCGCGGACTTCGACGTCGACCCCCCACCGGCGCAGGCCCTCATGAGCCATCGGCAACAGGGTGTCCAGCGCCAGCTTCTGAGTGTCCACCTCCCCGCTGATACCCGGCCAGTGCAGCTGCGCCCGGATGCCTTGCCGGGCGGCCTCCAGGAAATTCCGATGTGCCTGCGGGAAACTGAGCTGGGACCACACCGGCTGCTCGGCCTCGGACATGGTGCGCAGCATGCCGTAGTAGAAGGCCGAATTCGCGAGCATGTCAACAACTGTGGGTCCGGCCGGCAAGACCCGGTTCTCCAGGCGTAGTTGCGGCAGGTCGTGCGAGACGTCGTACACCGGTCGGTTCCACCGGTAGACCGTGCCGTTATGCAATCGCAGTTCGGCCAGGCGCGGCGTGCGCCCGGCCGTCAGCTCCGCCACGGGATCCTCATCGGACAGTTCCGGCAGCAGCGACGGGAAATACCGGATGTTTTCCTTGAACAGGTCGACGGCGGAGGTGATCCAGCGCTCGCCGAACCACACCCGCGGCCGCACCCCCTGAGTCTTCAACTCTTCGGGGCGGGTGTCGGTGGACTGGGCGAAAAGTTCGATGCGGGTTTCCGCCCAGAGGTGGTGTCCGAAGAAATACGGCGAGTTGGCGGCCAGCGCCAGCTGAGGACCGGCCAGGGCCTGCGCTGCGTTCCAGTTCGCGGCGAAGTCCTCCGGAGCCACCTGTAGATGCAATTGCATGCTCGTGCAAGCGGATTCGGGTGCGATAGAAGCAGCCTGCCAGCTCAGTGGTTCGGGGCCGGCGATGTTGATGGGGATGTCCTCGCCGCGCGCTTCCACGATCGATTCGTTCAGTGCGGTGTACCGGTTGGATTCGCTCATCCAGCCGTGCGACAGATGTTTGGGCATCAGGGTGGGCAGGATGCCGATCATGACGATGTGCGAGCCGCTGGCATTGGCTTTGAGCTCGGCGTCGTTGAGGCTTTCCCGGACCTCTTTCTCCAGGTCCACGGTGGTCTGTCCCGGCAGCGGGCGGGGTGGCACATTGAATTCGATGTTGTAGGCGCCCAATTCGGTCTGGTAGGCGGGATCGGCGATGGCGTCCAGCACGAATCGGTTCGACATCGCGGGCTGGTATTCAGCGTCGACGAGGTTGCATTCGATCTCCATGCCGGTGAGCGGCCGCTCTGAATCGAAGCGACCGCGGGCGAGCATCGTCTCGAAGACGTCCAAACACAGCCGCACTTTGCGCCGGTACTCCCGCCGTTGTGCGCGGTCATACGTGGTGCGCTTGACCTCTTCGCCCACCAGACCGATGCAACAGGTTTCCCGGGCCGCGCGCAACCCGGCCCGCCGTTGCGCCATCATGTACCTGCAGTGTCCAACGTCACCCTAGGAGAGGCCGAGTTGGCTGAGTCGCCGGAATTCATAGCAGCCATCGACCAGGGCACCACGAGTACTCGCTGCATGATCTTTGATCACGATGGCGCCGAGGTGGCGCGTCATCAGCTCGAACACGACCAGATCCTGCCGCGGGCCGGTTGGGTTGAGCACAACCCGGTCGAGATCTGGGAGCGCACCGCGTCGGTGTTGATGTCCGTTCTGAACTCCAGCAATATTTCGTCGAAAGAGATTGCGGCACTTGGTATCACCAACCAGCGGGAGACGACGCTGGTGTGGAACCGCCGAACCGGACGGCCTTACTACAACGCGATCGTCTGGCAGGACACCCGAACCGATCGCATCGCATCGGCGCTCGACCGGGACGGCCGTGGCGACGTGATCCGGCGCAAGGCGGGTCTGCCGCCGGCGACCTACTTCTCCGGCGGCAAGCTGCAGTGGATCCTGGAGAACGTCGACGGGGTGCGCGCGGCGGCGGAAAAGGGCGACGCGCTGTTCGGCACCGCCGACACCTGGGTGTTGTGGAACCTGACCGGCGGTCCGCGCGGTGGCGTGCACGTCACGGACGTGACCAATGCCAGCCGGACCATGCTGATGAATCTGGAAACGCTGGACTGGGACGACGAGTTGCTGTCGTTCTTCTCCATTCCCCGGGAGATGTTGCCCAAGATCGAGCCGTCGTCGCCGCTGCAGCCCTACGGCGTCACGTCCGATACCGGCCCCATCGGGGGAGAGGTACCCATCAGCGGCGTGCTCGGCGACCAGCATGCGGCGATGGTCGGCCAGGTGTGTCTGGACGCCGGAGAGGCGAAAAACACCTACGGCACCGGCAACTTCCTGCTGCTCAATACCGGCGAGACGATCGTGCGATCCGACAACGGCCTGCTCACCACGGTGTGCTACCAGTTCGGGGACGCCAAACCGGTCTACGCGCTGGAGGGGTCGATCGCGGTGACGGGTTCGGCGGTGCAGTGGCTGCGTGACCAGCTGGGCATCATCAGCGGCGCCTCGCAGAGCGAGTCGCTGGCTAGGCAGGTCGCCGACAACGGCGGGGTGTACTTTGTGCCGGCGTTCTCCGGGTTGTTCGCGCCCTACTGGCGATCCGATGCGCGCGGCGCGATCGTCGGGCTGTCGCGCTTCAACACCAACGCTCACCTGGCCCGCGCCACGCTGGAAGCGATCTGTTATCAGAGTCGCGACGTGGTGGACGCCATGGAGGCCGACTCCGGCGTGCGCCTGGAGATCCTGAAGGTCGACGGTGGTATCACCGGCAACGATCTGTGCATGCAGATCCAGGCCGACGTGCTGGGGGTGGATGTGGTGCGGCCGGTGGTCGCCGAAACCACCGCGTTGGGGGCTGCCTACGCGGCGGGCCTGGCGGTCGGCTTCTGGGCCGACCCGTCCGAACTGCGCGCCAATTGGCGAGAGGACAAGCGCTGGACCCCGAACTGGGACGACGACCAGCGCGCCGCGGGATACGCGGGTTGGCGCAAGGCGGTGCAGCGGACCCTGGACTGGGTCGACGTGTCCTGAGTTCACCGGGTGCGGCGACCGGGTGGGCTGACCAACTCCCCGATCATCCTCGGTGGCAATCGCTGCACCTCGTGTGTCGGCCGTGGCGGGCCGCTCTGTTGCATGGACGAGGAGAGGCTGAGGTGAAGCCAGTCCTGCAGACGCTTGATCAGTAGGCCGTTTTTGACCCGTTCCGGCGCTGGAGAACCGAGGAGCGTCTCTTCAGGCGGGCACATCTACCGGTCCGCTCACACGGCCTTCCTCAGTCCTCGCCGAGAATCCCGTAGATCTCCCGGCGTGCGTTGTTGAGCACGTCGACGATGCGTTGCTGTTGCTCCGCGTTGGCGGCGTGGACCGACTGTCCGACCGCCCCGAACAATTGGCGGGCCGCTGTCCGCAGGGTGATATGCCCCGGATCTACGCCTTCGGCGATCTCGTCCCACGGCGGGGTGTCCACCTTCGCCGCTGCGGCGCGGCCGTCGTCGGTCAGCTCGAACAGCTTCTTGCTGCCGTCGGTGTCGCTGGCGGTGATCAGACCCTCGTCGTCGAGCAGTTGCAGAGTCGGATACACCGAACCGGGACTCGGCTTCCAGATTCCGTTGCTGCGTTCGGCGATCTGCTGGATCATCTCGTAGCCGTGCATGGGCCGCTCGTTCAGCAGCACCAGGATGGCGGCCCGCACGTCACCGCGGCGGCTGCGCCCGCCTCGGCGTCCGCCGCGGCCACCCGGGCCGAATCCGAAGCCTGGGCCGAAACCAGGACCGAAGCCTGGGCCGAATCCGGGACCGAACCCTGCTGGTCCGCCGTGATCACCGGCCTGGTCGCGGAGGTTCTCGAAGAATTCCCGCCGGGCCTGACGCCGGGCGCCGTGGAGGGCTCGTCGCTGCAACGGGCCAGGGCCGAACCCGAAGCCGGGTCGCGGGCCGAAGGGGCCAGCGGGGGGAGTGAAGTGGCTGTTCATGTGTTGAGTCCTTCGGTTCAGGGGAGGTGTCGACGACACTCTCCGGTGTATCGTTATGCATCACGATATATCGCTAACTATCGGATGGCAACCTAGGGTTGCAACGGGCGATCGTTTGCGCACCCCGAACGCCGGGTAGCACCCCACGGGTGAACGGCAACAACGGCAACCAGACGATCGCCGAGGATGGACGGGCTCGTTCACGGGTCAACTGGGTGCTCGCGCTGCTGACGGTGCCCGGATCAGCGATAGCCATGCTTTTCGCGCTCGGTGCCGTGATGAGCACCGCCTCATGCACCGGGAACAGCTGCCCGAACCTCGGCGACGGGCTGAGTTTCGACCTCTTCTTCTACGGTCCGCCGCTGGTCGCCGTACTGGTGATCGTCGCCTCGGTCTTCACCGCCAAGCGGCGCGGAGGCATCGCGGTTCCGCTTCTCGGATTGGCGTTATTGGTGACGGATGTCGCCATCCTGGCGGCCAGCGTCGCCCAGTACTAAGTCGGCAATGAGAAGCCGCCTGACTCAGGGTCCGGCGGTGGTGCCGCAGGAGCGGGCGGCGGCGCGGGCGCGGGCGCCCAGCCCTGGGGCGGGTGTTGAGGCGGCCAACTCTGCTGCTGGGGCTGCTGGGGCTGCTGGGGCCAGCCCTGCTGCTGGGGCCAGCCCTGCTGCGGCGGCCAGCCCTGCTGCGGCGGCCAGCCCTGCTGCGGCGGCCAGCCCGCCGCCGTTGCTGGGCGCAGCCGAGCCAACTCCCGACGGTGCCGTTCGGCGAGTACCGCGGCGAGAATCAGCTGCGGCGGCACGCCGGGCGGGGGTGGGGGAGCGATGCGGGACACCACGTCGCTGGCTATCCGGTAGGCCATCTGATTACGTAGCGCCGGGTCGAGTTGATGTGCCCGCGAGAGAAACTGACGGGCCACCTCAGCCTGGCCGGAGGTCAACCCGGAGAGCTGCAACGACGCCGCCCAGCCGGCCAGGGCCGGTGGCATCACCGGTGGTGGCCCGATTCGGGGCCCGCGTTCGCTGACCACGACGGTGCCGGCGAACATGTCGCCGACCCGCTTGGCCTTCGGTGACAGCACGCTGCAGATCACCGCGGGACTCCCGAGCAGCATCCAGATCTCCACCACCGCGGCCAGGGCCCGAAATAGCGCTTGGCGGAATCTTTCTGGCCCGCCGTCGTCGGACACCACTCGCAGACCCATCACCATCTTGCCCACCGAGCGCCCCCGGGTCGCCGTCTCGATCCCGACCGGGTAGCCGACCATCGCCAGCACGGTGAAGATGATCAGGAATGCGACGGTCAGTGCCTCGTCGAACTGCGCCAGGGAGGCAGCCCACAGCATCAGGCCCAGGATGTACGCGATGAAGATGACGGCGATATCGATGATCGCGCTGACCGCGCGCACGGGTAACTGGGCTATCTGGACGTCGAGCACCACGGCGTCGCCGGTCACCACCTCCGACATACCTCGAAACGCTACAGGCTGGGTAGGCTGCCCAAGTGGACGTCGACGCGTTCCTTCTCACCCATAGAGGCACATGGGACCGGCTCGACCAGTTGATCAAGAAGCGCCGTTCGCTCACCGGCGCCGAGATCGACGAACTCGTCGAGCTGTATCAGCGCGTGTCCACCCATCTGTCGATCTTGCGGTCGGTGTCGTCGGACTCGCTGATCACCGGCCGGCTATCCAGCCTTGTCGCCCGCGCCCGCTCCGCGGTCACCGGCGCGCACGCCCCACTGAGCAGCACTTTCGTCCGGTTCTGGACGGTGTCGTTCCCGGTGGTTGCCTATCGCTCTTGGCGATGGTGGTTGGCGACTGCGGGCGCGTTCTTCGCTGTGGTCGTGGTCATGGCGTTCTGGGTGGCAGGCAGTCCGGAGGTACAGTCCGCCGTCGGAACGCCGGCCGATATCGATCAACTGATCAACCACGACGTCGAGTCCTACTACAGCGAGCACCCAGCCGCGGCGTTCGCCCTGCAGGTCTGGGTGAACAACTCGTGGGTGGCCGCGAAGTGCATCGCGATGTCGGTGGTGCTCGGCGCGCCCATACCGTTCGTGCTCTTCCAGAACGCGGCCAATGTGGCGGTGATCGCCGGTCTGATGTTCCCGGCCGGCAAGGGCACTCTGCTGCTTGGTTTGCTGCTGCCGCACGGGTTGCTGGAGCTGACGGCGGTGTTCCTGGCCGGAGCGGTCGGTATGCGGCTGGGGTGGTCGGTGATTTCCCCGGGCGACCGACCCCGGGGTCAGGTCCTGGCCGAAGAAGGCCGCGGCGTGGTGTCGGTGGCAGTGGGGTTGGTCGCCGTGCTGCTGGTCTCGGGGTTGATCGAGGCGATGGTGACGCCGTCGCCGCTGCCCACTTTCGCGCGGATCGGTATCGGTGTGCTCGCCGAGGTGGCGTTCCTTTCTTACATCGTCTATTTCGGTCGGCGCGGCGTTGCTGCGGGCGAAACCGGTGACATCGAGGACGCCCCCGACTATGTCCCCACCGGTTGAGCCTCTCCCCGCGCCGAGCGTGAATCGCGCGCCGCCACGCGCCGATACGGTGCCGTGAACCTTGCGGTGGGCGCCCGGGCTTAGAGCTGCCCGGTCGCCTTCATCGCCAGATAGCGGTCGGCAAGGCCGGGCGCGATGTCCGTCGGTGGCGCGTCGACGACCTCCACCCCGCTGCGGCGCAGGCGGGAGGCAATGCCCCGCCGCTCGTTGCGGGAACGTTCGGCGGCCGCCGCGTCGTAGACCGCGGCCGCGTCGCTGCGCCCGGCTGCCAGCTCGTCGACCCGTGGGTCGGACACCGCGGCTACTAGCACATGATGTTTGGCCGACAACTGCGGCAATATCGGCAGCAAACCCTCTTCTAGGGCGGTCGAGTTGAAGTCGGTGAGCAACACCACCAGCGATCGCCGTCGGGTACGCCGCAGGATAGCGGCAACCATTGCCCGCCAATCAGATTCGACGAGTGCCGGCTGCAGTGGGGCCATCGCGTCCACCAGTTGGGCAAGCAGTTCGGTGCGCGAGGCGCCAAAGACAGCGGCGCGGGTCAATCGGTCGTGGGCGAGGAAGTCGACATGGTCGCCGGCCCGAGATGCCAACGCCGCCAACAACAGCGCCGCATCCATCGCCCAGTCCAGCCGTGGCCAGCCGGCGGGGTCGGCGGCCGTCGGATCGACACCGACCCGTCCGGCTGCCATACGGCCGGTGTCCAGCACGATCACCACGCGGCGATCCCGCTCGGGCCGCCAGGTGCGGACCATGACGTCGGTCCGTCGGGCGCTGGCCCGCCAGTCGATCGAGCGGACGTCGTCACCGACGACATACTCGCGCAGCGAATCGAATTCGGTGCCCTGCCCCCGAATCAGCGTGGGCAGCAAGCCGTCGATTTCCCGCAACTTCGCCAGCCGCGACGGCAGGTGTTTGCGGGACAGGAAGGGCGGCAGCACCCGCACCTGTCCGGGCACCGATTGGGAACTCTGCCGGCCGGCGAAACCCAGCGGGCCGATCGAACGCCCCGTCACCACCGCGGCACGTTGGTCGCCTCGCCGCACCGGCCGCAATTGCGTGTGCACCTGCTGGCTCTGACCGGACGCGATGAGCAGTCGGTGGGTCCTCGGCTCGCCGCGCGCACTGGGCGGCCAGGCATCTCGCACCTGACCGCGGAACCGGCGCCGGCCGTCGTTGTGGATCAGCAGGCCCGCATCCACCGGCTGACCCAATCGCGCCGATCCATTCGGGGATCGGGTGAATCGCAGCCGCCGGGTGCTGGCAGCCAGGGCCACGTCGATGCTCACCACGACGGCCAGCAATGTCAACAGAATCACGAAAGCTCTTGCCGGCCATGGTGATACCGCGATCGGCAGTACGCTGAGGAGCGCGAAGAGCCCCGTCCGGCCGGTGAGAATCACTAGCGTGGCACCGGAACCGAGGCCAGGATGCCGTCCAGCACGCCGTCGGGCGTCGCGCCCTCCAGCTCGGCTTCCGGACGCAACATGATCCGGTGCCGCAGCGTCGGACGGGCCATGGCCTTCACGTCGTCCGGTGTCACGTAGTTGCGGCCGGACAGCCAGGCCCACGACCGGGCGGTACCGAGCAGTGCGGTGGCCCCGCGTGGCGACACCCCCAGCTGTAGGGCGGGGGAATTGCGGGTTGCTCCGACGATGTCGACGATGTAGCCGAGCACCTCGTCGGCGATCAGCACCTGGCGCACCGCTTCACGTCCCGCGGCCAGCTCGTCCGGCCCCGCGACGGGTTTGATCGCGGACAGGTCGCGCGGATCGAAGCCGTGAGCGTGTCGGCCGAGGATTGCGATCTCGGCCTCGCGCGGGGGCAGCGCGACGTTCAGCTTGAGCAGGAAACGGTCGAGCTGGGCCTCGGGCAGCTGATAGGTGCCCTCGTACTCGATCGGGTTCTGGGTGGCGGCCACGATGAACGGGTCGGGCAGCGGTTTCGGCTCACCGTCCACGCTGACCTGACGCTCTTCCATCGCCTCGAGCAGTGCCGCCTGCGTCTTGGGCGGCGTCCGGTTAATCTCGTCGGCCAGCAGCAGATTGGTGAAGACCGGCCCTGGCCGGAAGGCGAACTCGGCGGTGTGGGTGTCGTAGACCAGCGAGCCGGTGACGTCACCGGGCATCAGGTCCGGCGTGAACTGAACCCGCTTGAACTCCAGCTGCAGCGCCGCGGCCAGGGCCCGGACCATGAGCGTCTTGGCAACGCCGGGAACACCTTCCAGCAGCACGTGGCCGCGGCACAGCAGTGCGATCACCAGGCCGCTGACGACGCCTTCCTGTCCGACGACGGCCTTGCCGATCTCGGCGCGCAATCCCAGCAATGCCTGGCGGGCGGAATCCGGTTCTGTCACGAGTGGGTGACCTGCCTTTCGATGTCGTCGAGCGCGCGGGCTAAGTGGAGTAGGTCGGAGTCATTGGCCGGCGGGGGTCCGAACAGTTGGTACTGCACGAAGTCCGGGTCGGCGCCACCGCGCTGGGCCACCGTGATCACCACCGCGGGCGGTGCCGCGTTGGGCCCCAGACCGAGTCGGGGAACCAGGCGTTGCAGCGTCGCGGTGCGCAGCGCCTCGGCAGCGCGGTCCCGGGCCCGTCGCGAACGGTAGAGACGGCCCCGGCCTTCCACCGTCTCCGAGGCGCGCACCACCACCGGGAGTTCTTCGGCAACCAGCGGACCGATCCTGCGGCCCTTCCACAGCGCGACCAGAATCACCACCAGCCATAGCTGCCAGACGAGCCACGTCACGTTCCCCGGGATCAGGTCCATGATGGACCCGGGTGCCGACGTGTGCCCCTCCACGCGTTGTGGGGCGTACCAGATGAGGCGGGACCGGGTGCCCGCGAGATTCATCGCCAATGCGGCGTTGCCTTCTTCCAGCAGCCCGTCGTTCTGCATGAAGTGGCTGGTGCCGACCACCGTGACGGTGCGGCCGCCGTCTCGATAGCTGACCAGTGCCCCGCCGTAGCAGCTGACGAGGTCCAGATCGCCCTTCGCCCGGTACGCGTCGCTGGGCCCGAGATTCACCACACCAGCCCGATTAGCTTCTCGCAGAGGGCAATTCGGCTCGCTGATGAAGTTGCTGGCAGCCCCGATCCGCAGGTGTGGCGTCAGTGCCGCGCGGGCGCGTGAGGTCGGATCGACCAGCAGTAGATCGCCGGGGGCATCGGCCAGCTTGCGCAGCAGCTCGTTGTCGGTGACGTACTGCGACTGCGCCACCAGCAGCAGCGTGTCCGCCCGGGCCGCGCCGCGCACTTCGGCGACCGTGTTGGCGACGACGACCTCGACACCGGCCTCGCGCACCAGCGTTACCAGAGCGTGCGCGCCGGCCGGGCTGGTGGCTTCGGGGTCCATGGTGCCCCCGGGTCGTGGCGCCGTCAGGTAGGTGGTGATCGTCGCGACGATCACCAGCGCTGCCAGTGTGAGTAGCACCCCACGCCAGGGGCGTCTCTGCTGCACGGTGCCGGTCGGCGCATCGGGACGCGTGGACGTCATCGGACCTTCGCCCAGGAGTCCGGTGGCGTGGGTTGCGTCACGGCACTTGATGCGGCAGAGCGCGAGCGCAGATGATCGTCGAGATCGGCGATCATCTGGTAGGCAGCTTGAGTGCCGGGCCGCTCGCCGTAGGTGACATCGTTGAAAGCCGTTGCCGCTTGCGTTAACTCGGCGGCGAGATGAGGCAGCGCTGCACCGGCGTCGTGAGCCAGCTCGTTGGCGGTGCGGCCGGGAACCTGCGTCAACACGTTGGTCTCCTCCAGCTCGCGGGCGACTGCGCGTAGCCGGTGTCTGATGGCGGCCGCCCAGTTGCCTTCGGCCGCAAAGGCTTCTGCGGTAGCGCGGTGTTGTGCAGCGGTCAGTTGACCCGCGTCGAACAATTCGTAATCCCCACCGCGGTTGGTGCGTATGGTTCGCCGCGCGATGCGCACCGCGACGAAGACGGCGACGGCCACTACGATCAGCAGCACGGTGACGGTGAACCATCCGCCCGATATGTGGGACGTCTTGAGCAACAGCTTGAGCAGGAACTCGTTGATCTTGTCGAAGATCACGTCGGTCAGCGTCTGTTTGGGATAGATCGGCTTGTTCAGCTCGCGCTGCGCAGCGTCATGCGCGGCATCGCGGTCGATGTCGATGGCGGGCACTGTCAGTCGGTACTTCCCTAGTAAGGCCGGGTTAGCCAGAGGTTGTCGGTGGAATCCACGGCGGCCGGCCCGCCGGCAGCGCCGGTCTGCAACACCAGATCGAACGCCTCGGCACGGATCCTCCGGTCGGTGTACAACAAGACGACGACGCCGGCGACGAACGGCGTGGTGACTATCTGGCTGATGCCACCTCCGATGGACGAAAGTGCGGTGCCGACCAACAGCGTTGTGGTGCTCGACGCTCCCATCATCAGGATCTGGCCGACGATGCTGAACGGCGCCGAGATGGCACCGCCGACGATGCCCACCACCATGGCGGCCAGCACGCGGATGCCGAGTACGCGCCAGAAGCCGTTGCGCACCAAGCGGAAAGATCTTGTGATGGCGTCGAAAACGGGCAACCTTTCCAGCACGATCAGCACCGGTGCGAAGATCAGCACCGTGTACGCGTAGGTCACAAGCGCAGCCACCAGCAGGAGCAGCGGGAATCCGAGCAGTACTGCCACGCCGGCATTGGCGGCGACGCCGACGCCGATCAGGATCACCACCACCAACCCGATGATCACGGCCAATCCGACGGACTCCAACAGCGCGAGGCCGAGCAGGGCCAGGAGCCGACCGCGGACCTTGGCCCACGCTTCACCGATGGTGATCGGCGAGCCGAACACCGCCCGCCCGACGATGACGGTGAGCATCCCACTGAGCAGGATGCTGCCCAGCCAGCTGACCAGCGCGCTGCCGCCCAGCGATGCCATCCAGGCGCCGAGGGTTCCGAGGCTGGGCTCGGACCTGTCGGTTTCCAGCGAGTTCGCCGCGGCCAGTGGGCCGATGGCGGCGAGTAGGGAGATGACCTGCATGACCACTACGACCATCGCGGTGAGGCCCAAGGTCGGCTTCGGATTGGCGCGGATGTAGCCGACCGCCCCGTTGAAGATGTCACTCAGCGTGAGCGGGCGTAGCGGGATGATGCCGGGTTTGGCGGCCCCCGGGATCAGCGGCGGGCCGTAGCCGGGTTGGCCGTAGCCCGGTGGTGGGCCGTAGCCAGGCGGGCCGTAGCCGGGTGGCGGGCCGTAGCCAGGCGGGCCGTAGCCGGGTGGCGGGCCGTAGCCCTGGGGCGGGCCGTAGCCCTGGGGCGGGCCGTAGCCCTGGGGCGGGCCGTAGCCCTGGGGCGGGCCGTAGCCCTGGGGCGGGCCGTAGCCCTGGGGCGGGCCGTAGCCCTGGGGCGGGCCGTAGCCGGCCGGTGCGGCGTATGCCGGCGGCGGCCCGTAGGCGGGAGGCGGCTCGTAGGCGGGAGGCGGCTCGTACGCCGATGAACCCTCATCCGGGTGTTCAGGCGGCAGCGTGCTCACCGTAGGCAGCGGCTGTCGTCGATTGTCATGGGGTACATCCTGTCGGCGGTTGGTGCATTTCTCAATGTAGGTCCCCGGGTCAGCGCGTAGCGTCTCTGGAATGGCGGAACTCAAATCCCGGCTGCGGGCGGACCTGACCGACTCGATGAAGGCGCAGGACAAGTTACGGACTGCGACGTTACGCATGCTGTTGGCCGCGATTCAGACGGAGGAGGTCTCGGGGAAGGCGGCCAAGGAGCTCTCCGATGACGAGGTGCTCAAGGTGCTGGCCAGAGAGTCCCGCAAGCGTGGCGAGGCCGCCGAGATATATACGCAGAACGGCCGCGGTGAGCTCGCCGCCAACGAGCATGCCGAGGCGCGAATCATCGACGAGTACCTGCCGACGCCACTGACTGAGGCCGAAGTGGTCGATGTCGTCGAGACCGCGATCGCCCAGGTCGCCGAGACCCTCGGCCACGCGCCTTCCAAGAAGGAGATGGGCCTGGTGATGAAGGTCGCGACCGGAATCGCGGAGGGCAAGGCGGACGGGGCGCGGCTGTCTGCGGCGGTCAAAGACCGGCTCTGACCCACGGCGTGCGACGGCGGGTTGGGCGTCGGTGTTGTCATCGGTCAAGACACCGGTGACGTTTGCCGGTCTTGGCGTGTGACCGCGGGTTCATCCGTTGCCCACATATGTCACCGCGATCGCGAGCCGAGTGTGCTCGATCACCGATGTCAAGAGACATCGCAGTCAACGTGTCGCCGAGTTGCCTCATGTCAAGATGCGCGCGACGGACGGTTGGTTGCCGCACGTGAGCGTGCGCGCTTGGTGACTGGGGCGGGGATGCTCACTGGTGCTTTGCTGGTGGTCAGGGTGAAGAGACGGTTGGTCAACGCCTGAATCTGGCGTTGGGTGGCGGCTGGATTGATCAGCGAGTAGGTCCGCGTGAGCCCCACGATACGGTCCACGGTCATGCTCGGGTGGTCGGTCGCCGGGTGAAACGGGGTGGTGGCCTTGTCGTGTTTCCTGGATACCTTGGCGCCTGTGCGGATTTTGGATACCAGTTTCTGCTGGGATCGGGAACGGCATCGAGGCGGCGATGTGATTGAGGGCGGCCAGTACGTGTTTGGCCGTCCTATCCGGTAGCGGGCGGCTTCCGGTCCAACCGGTGGCGATGTCGGTGACCGTCAACGTGAACGCATGGCCTCCATCCCGGTTGCCGCCGTCGTGGAAGACCGTGTCGATCTCGACGAAGCCGGGCACAGCGTCATCCCATCGGGCCCAGGTACGTGTCGGGATCTGACTTCGGATCAGCGAACTCGGCTTGTGCCCACGCGCACACAGCCACCAGCCCGACGAGCATCGACGCGAGCCGTTTGCCGGCGGGCATGCCCAGCACCGTCCCGCAGATCGTCAGCGCCGCGATGACCTCGGGTCCGTACTTCACCGGCCGAGCACTGCGCATGGTGACGACCGTGGGCGCCAGCGCGGCTTTGAGCGCCTTACGGGCATGACTGCGATGCCAGCCGGTATTGGCACACAACTCATCCGGGATCACTCCCTTACCGCGCTTACTCGCCGCCTGGTAACGGGTCGCGGTCATCTCGGTGATTGCTGTGCGCTGTGCCAATCTGACGCGCCCGCGGTGTCGGGGTGAGCAGGTACTATAGAACGTATGTTCGATAGATTGCCGTTCGTTGCGCCGGGGATGGCGGAGTATGACGGCTATCGGGAGGTGTTGGCCCACCGGCGGGCTCTGTTGGAGGAGACTGAGCAATCGGTGGGTTGGATGGCGCGGATCGTGGGGGCGGCGCGCTCGGTCAACCAGGACATGGCTGCGGAGTTGGTGGCGATCGGGCAGTTGTTCGCCCACCGCCTGGTGCCGGGTGCAGAGGCGGGGCAGTGGGCGATCGACACGTTCAAGGCGGTGGCGGGGGAGGTGGCCGCGGGGCAGAAGATCAGCCAGGGGCGCGCGGAGACCAAGCTGCGGTATGCCCGGGCGATGCGGGAGCGGTTGCCGGCGGTGGCGGCGGTGTTTTGTGCCGGGGACATCGATCTGGAGGCGTTTTCCACGATCGTGTTCCGCACCGATCTGATCGAGGACCCGCAGGTGCTGGCGGCGGTGGATGCCGCCATCGCGGCGCGGGTGGCGCGCTGGCCGTCGCTGAGTCGGGGTCGGCTGTCGCAGAAGGTGGACGCGATCGTGACTCGCGCCGATGTGGATGCGGTGCGGCGCCGCCAGAAGGTGCAGGCCGAGCGGGAGGTGTGGATCGGCGGCGTGTATGAGGGGCTGTCTCAGATTGATGGGCGGCTGCGTGCCACCGACGCTCAGGCTGTCGATGCGCGGCTGTCGGGGTTGGCGGCCACGGTGTGCCCGAATGATCCGCGCACGCTGGCCCAGCGCCGCGCCGATGCGTTGGGGGCGCTGGCCGCCGGAGCGACCCGGCTGGGCTGTGAGTGCGGGCGCGACGATTGCACCGCGGGCGGGGGTAAGGCGTCCTCGCCGGTTGTGATCCATGTGATCGCCGAACAGGCCACCCTCAACGGCCACAGTGACGTCCCGGGGTGTGTGCTGGGCGGTGAGGACCTCATCACCGCCGAACTCTTAGCGGAGTTGGCGTTGACCGCTAAGCGGGTACCGCTGATCCACCCCGGCTACCACGCACCCGAACCCCACTACACCCCGTCGGCCGCGTTGGCCGCTTTCGTGCGGGCCCGGGATCTGACGTGCCGGTGGCCGGGTTGTGAGGTGCCGGCCACTGGCTGCGATCTCGACCACACCATCGCCTATGCCCGGGGCGGGCCCACCCATGCCGGCAACCTCAAGTGCTACTGCCGCACTCACCACCTGCTGAAAACGTTCTGGGGCTGGAGCGAACAACAACTCGCTGACGGCACCTTGATCCTGACCTCCCCGGCCGGGGACACCCACGTCACCACCCCGGGCAGTGCCTTGCTGTTTCCCAGCCTGTGCCACGCCGTGGGTGGGATGCCCGCCCCCGAAGCCCAAACCCCACCGCAGGACTACTGCGCCCAACGCACTGCGATGATGCCCCAACGCCGGCGCACCCGCACCCAAGACCGCGCCCAACGCGTGGCCGCCGAACGCCGCGCCAACCACCAAACCCGCATCGCCGCCCACCACACCACCGACGGCCCCGCCCCACCCGACAACGAACCCCCACCCTTTTAAGCCCAGCACCTCGGCGATCCCGCCGATGTCGGCACCACGCACCGTTTGCCGCGCGGGCAGCAGGGTACCCGTCAGGTATGGCACGGTTCGGGTATACCTTGATGACGGAGCAAACGGGCCCGAAAGAGCTTGTGCGCGATGCTGTTTCGGCAGAGCAGCGGGGATTCGACTTCGAAGTCTGCAGCGACCACTTCTCACCCTGGCTGGCTTCGCAGGGGCATGCCCCCA
Source organism: Mycobacterium gordonae (assembly GCF_017086405.1). Taxonomy (NCBI): domain Bacteria; kingdom Bacillati; phylum Actinomycetota; class Actinomycetes; order Mycobacteriales; family Mycobacteriaceae; genus Mycobacterium; species Mycobacterium camsae. The sequence continues at coordinate 6,747,293 of NZ_CP070973.1, read as the reverse complement.
ACGCCTGGGCGGTACTGGGCGCCGTGGCGCACGCCACCGAACGGGTGGATCTGTATTCCTACGTAACCTGTCCCACGATGCGCTACCACCCCGCGATCGTCGCGCAACAGGCGGCCACGGTGCAGATTCTCGCCGACGGACGATTCACGCTCGGCGTGGGCAGTGGTGAAAACCTCAACGAACACGTGGTCGGTAAGGGGTGGCCCACCGTCGAGCGCCGGCAGGACATGTTGCGCGAGGCGATCAAAATCATCCGCGAACTATTCGGTGGCGAACTGGTCGACTGGCGCGGTGACTACTTCCAGGTGGATTCCGCGCGCCTGTGGGACGTGCCTGACGTGCCGCCCGCAATCGGTGTGGCGATGGCTGGCGCCCGGGGAGTGGAGAAGTTCGGCAAACTGGCTGATCACCTCATCGCGGTGGAACCAGACCAGGAACTGGTCGACGCCTGGCGGACCGCGCGTCAGAGCGGCGGCTGGCCCGGGGCTGGCCGCGTTGTCGGACAGTTGCCGGTGTGCTGGGATCCCGACCGCGACGCGGCGATCGCCCGTGCCCATGATCAGTTCCGCTGGTTTGCCGGCGGCTGGGCGGTGAACGCGGACCTGCCGACGCCCGCAGGATTCGCCGGCGCAACCCAGTTCGTGCGGCCCGATGACGTCGCCGACCGAATTCCTTGCGGGCCGGATCTGGACGCGATCGTGGACGCTGCGAGGTCCTACTGGGAAGCCGGATTCACCGATATCGCACTCATCCAGATCGGCGGGCAGTCTCAGGAGCAATTCCTCAAGGAAGCCGCTGAACCACTGCTGGACGCCCTGCGCAGCGCCGCGGGTTGAGTCATTACGGGCGCCGCCACGTTTGGGCAACCATCGCCGGGGTATCTCGACAGCATCCGACGGCAGCCTCCGACGCCAGCATCCGTAGGCAGCATCCGGCGGCAGCGCTCGATGACGCGGCTGCCAAATTGTCGGCAAAGCAAGGAGTTTGGTACATGAATGATCCGTTGGCGAGCAAGACGGCGGCGTTGGTGAAGGGGCTGGGGGTCGCCAGTCTGGGCCTGGGCATCTCCGAGATTCTGCTACCGGGAAAGATTGCAGCCCTCGCCGGTGTTGACGAGACCACACGCTCACGCACCATCATCCGAGCCCTCGGTATGCGTGAATGTGGTCACGGCGCAGCGCTGTTGGCTGGCCCGGACCGACTCGTCTGGACCCGCGTCGCCGGCGACGTACTGGATGTCGCGTTTCTGGCGGCCGGAGTGCTCCGACGTGGCCCCGGCCGGCGTCGGCGCGGCATGATCACCCTCGGCGCGCTCACCGCGATCGGCGGGGCGGACCTGTATGCCACCCTGCGTGCCACCCGCGCAGATACCGCCCGCCATGGGGGCGCGCAGCAGCACCGCACGCTCCGCGCCTCGATCACCGTAATGCGCAGTCCGGAAGAGGTTTACGGCTTCTGGCGCGATCTGGAGAACCTGCCCGAGTTCATGTATCACCTACGTTCGGTCACCAACACCGATGACGGGCAGTCACATTGGGTTGCCAATTCGCCGGTCGGACAGCCTGTGCAGTGGGATGCCCGGATCGTCGAAGACCTGCCCGGCAAGCGGATCGCCTGGCAATCAGTGCCTGGCTCGGGAATTGAGAACAGCGGGTGCGTCGACTTCACACCCGATCACGCCGGCAGGGGCACTGAAGTGCGTGTCACCATCGCCTATCAGATGCCCGGTGGAGTACTCGGCAAAGCAGCGGCCAGCCTCCTGGGCGAGTCTCCCGAGCAGCAGGTCAGCGACGACCTCCGCCGCTTCAAACAGATTATGGAGACGGGTCAGGTGCTGCGCTCCGACGGATCCCCCGAGGGCACCGTCGCGCGGCGGCAACTCCATCAGCAGCCGGCTCAACCCACAGGCAAGGTGGTGCAACCATGAAGGCTACTGTCTGGGCGGGGCGCAATAGTGTTGAGGTGCAGTCGGTTCCGGACCCGAAAATTCTGAACGACCGGGATGCCATCGTGCGGGTCACCTCTACCGCCATCTGTGGCTCGGACCTGCATATCTACGATGGCTACATCCCGACCGTCAAACGCGGCGACATCCTCGGCCACGAATTCATGGGTGAGGTAGTCGAAGTCGGCAAGCGGGTCGACAACCTCACCGTCGGTGACCGGGTGGTGGTGCCGTTCCCCATCGCGTGTGGCTCGTGCTCGGCCTGTGACCGCGACCTGTATTCGCTCTGTGAGAACTCCAATCCCAACGCGGGAATGGCCGAGAAGCTGATGGGTCATTCGCCGGCGGGACTGTTCGGCTACTCGCACATGCTGGGCGGATTCGCCGGCGGGCAGGCGGAATACGCCCGCGTTCCGTTCGCCGACGTCGGGCCGCTGAAGATCGAGGACGACCTGACCGACGACCAGGCCCTCTTCCTCTCCGACATCTTGCCGACGGGCTACATGGCCGCCGAAATGTGCGACATCACTCCCGACGACGTCGTCGCGGTGTGGGGCGCCGGCCCGGTAGGGTTGTTCGCGGCGGTCAGTGCGAAGCTGCTCGGAGCGTCGCAGGTCATCATCATCGACCAGGTGCCCTACCGGCTGGAGTTGGCCGAACGACTGGGTGCGACGCCGCTGAACTTCGCGGAAACGTCGGTGCTCGAAGAGTTGCGGGAGATGACCGCCGGCCGCGGCCCGGACCACTGTATCGACGCGGTGGGCATGGAGGCCCGAAACGGATCGACCGTGGTAGACGCCTACGACCGGGTGAAGCAGGCGGCGCGACTGGAAACCGAACGGCCACATGCACTTCGGGAAGCGGCGATGAGCTGCCGCAACGGCGGCACCATTTCGGTCGTCGGCGTCTACGGCGGAATGATGGACAAGTTCCCGATCGGAGCGGTGATGAATCGCTCGTTGACCATCAAGACCGGGCAGTGCCACGTGCAGCGCTACATGCGTCCGCTGCTCGACCGGATCCGCAACGGTGAAATCGACCCGACAGCGATCATCAGCCATCATCTGCCGTTGAATCAGTCTCCCCAGGGCTACGAGATCTTCAAACACAAGCAGGACAACTGCACAAAGGTTGTCCTAAATCCATGAGGAGATAGTTCCAATGATTCTGGGCGGCAAAAAAATTGCGATCCTGGCAGCCGACGGCGTAGAAAAGGTCGAACTCGAGCAACCCCGCGACACCCTGCGAAAGGCTGGTGCGCAGGTAGACATCGTGTCGTTGAAAGATGGTGAAATCGAAGCTCGCAACCACGATCTCGAGCCCGCCGGAACGATCAAAGTCGACCGCATGGTGTCAGATGCCTCGCCCGGCGATTACGACGGGCTGGTGCTGCCCGGCGGCACCGTGAACCCGGACAAGTTGCGCCTGGACAAGTCCGCGGTCTCGTTCGTGCGGGACTTTGTAGAAAGCGGAAAGCCCGTTGCCGCAATATGTCACGGCCCGTGGACCCTGGTGGAGGCGGGCGTCGTGGCCGGACGCAAACTCACGTCCTACCCGAGCATCCGCACCGATCTCCGTAACGCGGGAGCGAGGGTCGTCGACGAAGAGGTGGTGGTCGACAAGAATCTGATCACCAGTCGGTCCCCGAAAGACTTGTCGGCCTTTTGTTCAACGATCTTGCGGCATTTCGCCGATGCGCCCGCCGATTCGTCCACATAGCCACAAATTCCTGAAATCGGTTTCAAAGAACCATTCCGGGGAAACTAAAATGCCGAGCCGTGATCGCCACGGCCTACTCCCTCGACGGGTCGAGAAAGGCTTGCCGTGACGACCACATATTCAGTGCCAGCCGAAACTCTGGTCGCCGAGCGGGTTTACCAACCCCAATATGACTCCTACCTGCTGGTCGACACGATGCGACGAACGGGTCTTATTCCCGGGCGGCGCGTGCTCGATCTGTGCACCGGGTCGGGATTCGTCGCGATAGCGGCTGCCGAGATGGGATGTGCCAGTGTGACGGCCTACGACATCTGTCCCTCCGCCGTCAACTATTCGCGAGGCAATGCCGCCGGCGCCGGCGTCGATGTCGACGTGCGGCAAGGATCTTGGGTGAAGGCTCTGGACCAGGGCCCGTTCGACGTCGTGGTGTCCAACCCGCCTTATGTGCCGACCCCGCCCCGTGACGACACGGGCGCGATCGCCTCGATTGCCGGCCCGTCCCGCGCCTACAACGCCGGCCCCGACGGGCGTCTGGTACTGGACCCGTTGTGCGGGTCAGCGTCGAAGCTGTTGGCGGACGGCGGGTCGCTGTTGCTGGTGCACTCGGCTCTCGCAGGTGTCGAGCAGACCTTGGAATCGTTGCGGGCGACCGGGCTCCAGGCCGATGTCGTTGCATCTCAGCTGATTCCGTACGGGCCGGTGTTGACCGCCCGAGCACAATGGCTGGAGCAGGCCGGTTTCGTAGCGCGCGGCTGCCAGAAGGAGAAGATCGTGGTGATCCGGGCAGACAAGCCGTGAGCACTACCCGCGTACAGGTGATACCCAACGGGCCGGTGCTGGTTTCTGGACCGGCGCGGATCGAGACGCCCAACGGTGACGTGATCGAGTCCGATCGCTTCATGGTTGCCGTGTGCACATGCCGGCGCAGCCAGGACTACCCGCTGTGCGACACCAGCCACCGCAGATGCCGCGGCCCCAAAGTCGAGGGCCTACTGAACGCGGAGCATTGACTCAGCTCAGCGGCCGCCGCAGCGACGATCGTTCCTGCTGCCAGGCGGTCATCAGCGCGTCGGCCAGCCGGTCTTCGACAGCGGCGTGCGCGCGAATGCCGAAGACGACGTCGCTGTCCAGTTGAGGTTCACGGGCCAGCAGATCGCCGACCACGTCGATGCGCACCACATGCTCATGGACCGCGTCGGCTTCCACGTGCTCGCGGTAGAAGTGCGCGCAGGCCTCCGGCGCCTGCATCCGCTGCAGCGCGTCGACCATGCGGCGGGAACCCGGCGGCGAGGTGATCTCGATGGAAGCGAAGTGCCCCACCGCGGCCCCGCGCAACCGCCGGTGCAGGCCGAACATCGACATAAGATTGACCGCTGCCAGCGACTCGGCCGGGACCGCGTCCAGATAGCCGAGATAGGTCGAATCCAGTTGCGCCGCGATCAACAGGTCCGCGAACAGCTGCTGATGCATCCGCGGACCCCGGCCGGCGCCGTACTCATCGAACTCGATCGCGACGAACGCCGCCTTGGCGGTGCCGGTCAGGCGCGGTATCGCAAACGCGTGCGGATCGCCCTCTTTGAGGTGATACAGCGAGCGATGGACGAAGTACTCGCGCATCTGCTCCCAGGTCCCGCTGTCCCGAAGATAGTAGGACGGGCCGGTGCCGCTCTTGGGCTCGATCGTCAGCGCTTCCATCTCCGCCGCGGCGGTGTGACCGGCGTCGATGGGTCCCACGTCGCGGCGAACGCCAGACAAGAACACGCGTTCCAGTTCTGCCCGCAGCGCCAGCAGGCCGGGATTCCATTCCCAACCCGGATCCACCGACGCGAAACCGCGGTAATGCAACTCGTAGCACATGTACAACGCCAGCTGCAGGTCCAGGCCGTAGGGATCGGAGTCGCGCACCGACGCCCCGACGCGGCTCGACGGCTCGCGCAAGGCCGGCGTGGTCAGAATCCGGCGCACGGCCGTCGACAGCGGACCGTGTGCCGCCGGCAGGGCGGGTTCAACGGTGATCGACGTGTGGGTCACCACGATGTTTTACCCCGCTAGCGGGCAGGCAAACGAAAGACGACGTCGACGGCGGTGCCGTCCGGGCGGTTGTCGATCTGCATCGACTCGCTCATGACCTTCATCAGCGGCAGGCCGCGGCCGCCGTTACCCGGGTCGGCGGCAGGTGGCTTCCACGACCCCGAGTCGGCGATCCGCGCACGGATCTCGTTGGCGGTCCCCGTCATCTCCAGCAGCATGGTCCCGACCTCGTGTCCTTCGTAGGCGTGCTCGACGCAGTTGGTGCAGGCCTCACTGATGACCAGCACGATGTCGGCGGCTTGCAGCTCCGAGATCTCCGCGGCGCCCAGCCAGGAACTCAACGCCCAACGGATAGGCGCCAGGTTTTCTGCGATGGCCTTGGTCTCGATGCGCAGTGGTGCCAGCCGATGCCGGTAGACGACCATGGCGACGTCGTCGTCGTATCCCCCGGCCGGCGCCAACTGGTCCAGCACCGCGTCGGCGACGGCGCTGATGGGCAGTCCGATCGCATCCGTCAGAACAGCCGCGACGCGGGCGAGCCCGTCGTCGATGGACTCGTGCCGGCGCTCCACCAAACCGTCAGTGAACCACATCAGCATCGAGCCCGGCGGCAGCAGCTCGGCAGCCTGCGGTCGAGTTTCGTTGCGCCGCACCGCAAGCGGTACCGAACTGGCGCCGGTGAGCAGCATCGTCTCGGTGGGTGCGCCGGCTTCGCTCTTGACGAGCACGGCGGGCATGTGACCGGCGTTGCTGTATTCGAGCACGCCGGATTCGGTGTCGAGTATCGCCAGAAACACCGTCGTGCAGTACGCGTCGGGAATCAGCGACGCCGCAGCGTCGAGTTGTTCGAGCAGCACGGCGGGTTTGGCGCCGGTGAGCAGCAAAGCCCGCGCGGAACTGCGCAGCTGGCCCATGATCGCGGCTGCCGGCAAACCGCGGCCCACACAGTCTCCGACGACGATGCCGATGCGGCGTTCGTCGATCTCCAGTACGTCGTACCAGTCGCCGCCGATCTCCAGCGGCGGCACCGCCGGCTCATAGCGCACCGCAAAGCCGGGCGGCGGCGTCATCGGCGGGAGCATCGCCCGTTGCAGCGTCATCGAAGTCACCCGTGCGGCCTCGAACTGCCGGACGTGCTGGATGGCCAGGCTCAAGTGACCGATGAGCATCGTCACCAGCAGCTTGTCCTCGGCGCTCACCCAGCGGGGTGAAGCCAGTTCCAGCCACAGGGCCACGTCCCCGGCGCCGGACAGCATGGCGACCAAACCCTGTGCCCGGCCGGGACTATCCGGGCACTCGACCGTCTTCGCGGTCAGCGGCAGCTGGTGCCGGGAGTCCTGGAAGATCTCGCACAGCAGTGGATCCATTGCGCGCCAGCTAGATTCAGGGGGGTCCCCGGCCGTCACGACGGTGGGTTCGCCTTCGCCGGACGGCCACATCACCGCGACGACGCGGCTTACGTCGACCGCGGTGCGGCTCTCGTCGAGGGTGATCTCGAGCACCTCGGCCACGCTCTTGGCCACGCTGACGGATGTGGCCAAGCGCATCACCGCGCTTTCCCGGGCGGCGAAGGCCCGCTGTGCGGTGACGTCGCGGACCGTTCCGACGTATACGGCGGGTCCACCGTCTGGATCGCGAACCGCGTTGATGCTCACGGCCACCCAGGCCAGGTGCCCGTCCTGATGGCGGACCGGGATCTCGTAGTCGGCACTGCCCAACTCACGGACCCGCTGCTGCTCCTGGTACGTGCCTTCCCTGTCCACCAGCCACGGCTGAGGCCACGGATACGGCAAACCCGCCGCGCCGTATCCGAGAATATCGGCGAAGGCGTTGTTGACCTCCACGACGGCGCCGTGCTCGTCGGCGACGAAGAATCCCTCCTGTAGCGAGTTCACCAGCGCCGTCCGGAACCTGTCCCGGTCGGCAAGGTCTTCGGCGCGCGCCCGTTCCTGCGCGTATCGCCTTGTGCCGTCGATGAACCCGCGGGTTGCGACGTCCAAGGGCGCCAGTGTCTGCAGCACGAACTCCAGTGCGGTGCCGCGGTCGACCGGTTCGGTCTTGGAGAGTTCGTCGAGCAGCCAGAAGGTGTTCTCGATGATGTCGAGCATGCTGATCTGTTCCTGCAGAGCCCTGCGGCCGAGTTCGTGCCCCACTGCCAGGCTGTCCTCGTTGCGGGTCTTTAGGTACGCCCGCAGCGCCGCCCGGTACTGGTCGTGAAAGTCGTCGGTGTAGGTCATGTCGAGATACCCCGGTGGCGTGCCGTCAGCACCATGGCGTCGTCGGATTCCTTGGCATGCTTTTCCAGCACCTGCTCTGCGATGTCAACAGCGGAAGCCGCGAAGTCGATATGGTCGACGTAGTCGTCGGAGATGCCGTCGCTGGTGATGACCAGCAGATCGCCGGTGCGCATCGAAACCACCTGGGCGGGGCGGGTTTCCGGGATCCGGTAGCCCACGATGCCGCCGACCAACCGGGCGCTGGATCGGACTTGGACGCCACTGACGCTCTTGGCCAGCAAGTTCGCGCGGACATTGCCGATCCCGGTCCAGCTCAGCTTGCTGCTCTGAAAATCGATGCGAGCCAACGACATCGCGGCGCCCCGGGTACCGGTCAGCACCCGGTGGCAGAGCGCGACCAGTACCTCCAGCCGCTCCCCACGGGCCCTGGTCAGCGCCTCGACGCCCGCGAGCGCGGCGCCGGCGGCGGCTGGTCCGTGGCCCAGGCCGTCCAGCACACCGAACAGCGCTGCCGCACCGTCGACGTCGACCGCGATGACCTGGTCGCCGCACAGTTGCTCGCCTGGGCGGGGGCGACTCGCCGCCGCCCACTCGATGGGTCCGAAACGACCCGCCGACCGGGCGCGGTCAGGCACGCGCCGGCACCCACTTCCACATCTCGATGACCGTGCCGCGGCCGAGTGATGACTCCACGACCAGGCGATCCATCAGCCGCCGCGCTCCCGGCAAACCCATGCCGAGTCCGCGACCGGTGGTGTATCCGTCCTCCATCGCACGGTCGATGTCGGCGATCCCGGGGCCTTCGTCCGCGGCGCGCACCACCAGCGCCTTGCGTCCCTCTCGCTCGTCGACGGCGACCCGTACCTCACCGTGTCCGGCATAGCTGGTGATATTGCGGGCGATCTCCGAGATCGCGGTGGCGATCATGGTGACGTCGGTCAACGAGAACCCCAGTTCCAGCGCGAGCTGGTGGCCGGCTTTGCGGGCAGCGACGATGTCGTCGGAGGTGTTGATAGCGACCACCGTCTCAGCCGCCACCGTCGCGCCCGATCATCGATTTGCCCAGCCCCAGCCCCAATTCCTTGTTCAGCAGGGCTATGCCCTCTTCGAGGTCGAGGGCGGTGCTCATGTCGTCGAAGGCCAGCCCCAACTGCACCATGGCAAACGCCACCTCGGGTTGCAGACCCACGATCACCGTGGTCGCCCCGCGTAACCGGGTCATGTGCGCGATCGTGCGCAGCGACCGGGCCGCGAAGGAGTCCATCACGTCGATGGCCGTGACGTCGACGACGATCCCCTGAGCGCGGAACCGGCTGACCCGCTCCATCAGGTCTTCACGCAACCGTTCGGTGTCGGAGTCGGTAAGGGCGGCCTGCACAGTGGCGATCAGGATCGCGCCCTGCTTCAAAATGGGTACGGGCATGGACTTCTCGCCGGACTATTCGCCGGTGCGGGTGACTTCGTACCCGAGCAAGCGCTCGGCTTCCTCGATGCCGCCCTGCAGGTCGCCGACGGCGTTCATCTTCGACAGGTCCAGTCCGATGGTCACCAGGGTCAGGGCGATCTCGGAGGACAGGCCGGTGATGATGACGCTGGCGCCCATCAGACCCGACGCGTCGACGGTCTGCACCAGGTGGTTGGCCACCGTGGAGTCGATGGTGGGGACGCCGGTGATGTCGATGACGACCACCTTCGCGCGATTGGCGCGAATGGCGCGCAGCAGTTGCTCGGTGACCTGCCGGGCTCGCTGGCTGTCGAGCACCCCGATGATCGGCAGAATCAGCAGCTGTTCGCGAACCTGCAACACCGGCGTGGACAGCTCGCGGATGGCCTCCTGCTGTTGGCGGATGATGCGCTCGCGTTCCTGCACGAAGCTGACGCCCACCGTGTTGGCGATGCGGTTGGCCGCCGGCTCGTAGGCGTCGAGCACCCGGTTGAGCATGTCGAATTCCGCCTGGTACTTCTCGAACAGCGACCGCGCCAGCACGTCGCGCAGCAGCAGCACGATGCCCAGCACCTCATCGGTCTCCACGCCGCGCGGGATGATGCGTTCGGAGAGGTCGCGGGCGTAGTCCTGTAGCGCCTCGACGCTACCGGTCTCGAGGACCTCGACGTAGTTGTCGTAGACGGCGGTCGCCTCGGAGAAGATCTCCTCCGGCGTCATCGCGGTCAACAGCTCGGCCTCGGTGATCCGGCGGGCCCACTCTTCGCGCAGCGCTGTCCGATTTCGCCGCAGGTGTTGGACGAGTTGCGGCAGCAAACCTTCGGAGGAGACGCTGTTACCGGTGCTGCTGGATTCTGACGGCAAATCTGACATGCGCCCCTCCTAGCCCACCGCAGGCCTCTATGGGGAGAGTAGCTTGAGCTGTGACGAGGGACGTGTTGAGGTCTTCTACTTCTTGCGGTAAGCACGGCAGGTTAGGCTTGCAGCACACTCGCCGACTCATGAGGCCCGGACTGAAGGATCGCCAGTTGTCAGCTCCTGATTCGATCACCGCCACGGTCGCCGACCATGACGGAATCGTTGTACTCAGCATTGGCGGCGAAATCGACCTGGTGACCGCTCCGGCTCTGGAGGAGGCCATCGGCGGCGTGGCGGTCAACAACCCGTCCGCGCTGATCATCGATCTGTCCGGAGTGGAGTTCCTCGGGTCGGTGGGGTTGAAGATCCTGGCCGCAACCTGCGAGAAACTCGGCGACGCGGCGGAGTTCGGTGTGGTGGCGCGGGGACCGGCGACGCGACGGCCGATTCATCTGACCGGCCTGGACAAGACTTTTCCGCTGTATCCGACGCTGGACGACGCCCTGACCGGTGCGCGTGAAGGCAAACTCAACCGGTAGACGGGCGGACACGGATAACATTTCTGTCACGAAATGGGATCATGGCCTCCTTAGAGTTCAAGACTTTTTCTAAGAATACTCATTTTTTGGCGATTTTCTGGCTTATTTGATCGGCTAAGTATGCCACGTGAGTTTCATGTGTCACATATTCATCAGCGCCGCCGCACGTCCTTCGTTTTCTGACCATTGACTTCGCCATTGGTTGCTTTTGCCTTCCGCTACCTTGGATTTCAGGGGATCGGGACCCCAACGATCGGTTCACTCATTCGGAGGAACAAACATCATGAAATTCAGCAGTATCGTCGCTCGCCACCGCGTCGCGGGTATCAGCGCCGGTTGTCTGCTCGGGGGAATCGCCATGGGTATCGTCGGCGCGCCGTCGGCCGCGGCGGCGCCCGACTGCAGCCCGCAGGGCGTCAACTCCACCGTCACTTCGGCGCGGGGCGCGGCCGAGCAGTACCTTGCCGGCCACCCGGGCGCCAACCAGGCGGTCACGGCGGCATTCGGGCAGCCGCGCGGAGAAGCCGCAGCCAACCTTCGGGGCTACTTCACCGCGCACCCCAACGAGTACTACGACCTGCGCGGAATTCTGGCGCCAATCGGCGACACGGAACGTCAGTGCAACGTCTCCGCATTGCCGCCGAACCTGGAATCGGCCTACCAGGAATTCATGGCCGGCTGATTCCGGTCATGAGGCAACGGCCCGCCACAGTGCAGTGGCGGGTCGTTCCTTATTCAAGGGCAGGTCTGCTGCGGGAGCCGGGTTACCAGCGGCCGGCAGGTGTGAGCGGCGGCTGAGCGGGTTATCCAGCGTTCAGCCGACACGACGTCGGGGACAGCGGAGGATTTCGATGCGGCTGCGCCGCAGTGACTTAACCAAGGCCGGCTTTACCCGCAAGCGCCGCGGCAAGGGTTTCGCCTACTACGGACGCGATGACGAGCGGCTGACCGATGCCGATGTGCTGCAGCGGATCAAGGACCTGGTGATACCCCCGGCGTGGAAGAAGGTGTGGATTTCGCCCTACGCCAACGGGCACATCCAGGCCGTCGGCACCGACGCGGCGGGGCGTCGGCAGTACCTCTACCACCAGAGCTGGCAGCAGGAACGGGCGGAGGAGAAATTCGACCGGGTGCTCGAGCTGTCCAAGGAGTTGCCGGCGTGGCGCGAGCGGATTGCCCGCGATCTGGACGGGCGGGGCCTGACCCGCGACCGCGTTCTCGCCCTGGGCCTTCATCTGGTCGACCTCGGCTACTTCCGCGCCGGCGGCGAGCAGTACGCCGAAGAGAACGAGTCCTACGGCCTGGCCACGCTGCTTTGTGAGCACGTGACGGTGCGCCGCGACGCGGTCGCTTTCGACTACCCCGCCAAGAGCGGGGTGCGTCGTCAGTATGAGATCGAAAACGCCCAGGTGGTGCGGGCGGTGCGCGCGTTGTTACGCAGAACCGACTGCGCGGGACGATTTCTGGTGTGGCGCAACGCCTCCGAATGGGTCGACGTGCACAGCGCCGACCTCAATGCCCGGTTCAAGGAGTTGGTCGGCTCCGACTACAGCGTGAAGGATCTACGGACCTGGCACGGCACCGTCCTGGCTGCAGCAGCCTTCGCCGACGCTGACCCGCCGGTGTGCGGGCGGGTGGCCAAGCGGGTCGAGGCCGCGGTGATGCGGGAAGTCTCCGAGGAGTTGGGCAACACGCCTGCGGTAGCTCGAAGTTCCTATGTCGATCCGCGGGTGATCAGCGGCTACCGGCAGGGTGTCACCATTGCCGCGGCGGTGCGGCGTGCCGTGCGCTGTGACCGCCCGGATGCGGCGCAAGGGGTGCTGGAGAAGGCCACCCGGGTGATGATCCATCGAGTCGCGAAGGGCGACAACAAGTCCCGGTCATCTGTGCTGGCCAAGTCGGCCTAGATCCGGCCTGGATAGACCGTTTCGCTTCGTGGACTTTGTCCGGAAAGCGAACCAAGCCACCACCGAAGTTCAGCCGGGGCGCTCCGGTCGGAATATTATGGTCCTGGTGTGTGCAGATTCGCGGCGAAAGAGGGGTCGCCGGTGGCCACTGGTGGGGAGATTTCGCTACCTGGCCCGTGAGGACCGGTGGGAGTGGTCGGAAGAGGTTGCCCGAATGCACGGCTATGAGCCGGGCAGCGTGCAGCCGACGACCCAACTACTGCTCAAACACAAGCATCCCGACGACAGGCCGACAGTTCCAGAGCTCATCGAGCAGGTGCGTAGGCACGGCGCCCCCTTCAGCAGCAGGCACCGCATCGTCGACACACGCGGTGAAACGCACGTTGTCGTCGTGGTGGGGGACCGGTTCGGCGGACCGGACGGCCGGCTGCTCGGCATCGGCGGCTTCTACATCGACGTCACCGACCAGTTCGACGCCGACCTGCAAAAACACCTGAGTGAGGCGCTGCTGGCCGTCGATTCGCGGCGGGCGGTGATCAATCAGGCGATGGGCATCCTGATGCTGCGCTACGGCGTCAACGCCGAGTCGGCATTCGATCTGCTGGTGAAGCTGTCACAGGAGTCCAACGTCAAGTTGCGCGACATCGCCGAGCGGGTGGTCGACGAGATCACCGCACAGGACGTGCTGAGCGACAACGCGGCCGATCGGGTGGACAGGTTGCTGCGCACCCGAAACGGGCTCTAGAAGTTACTGCTGGAGCGTGGCATGCGGGCTCTGGCCGTAGGTCTTGCGATACAGGGCTGCAAACCGGCCGGTGTGGGCGAAGCTCCACCGATGGGCCACTTCGCTGACGGTGGTATCGGACCGGTCGCTGTTGATCAGTTCCTGATGCGCATGGTGCAGCCGGACGCGCCGTAGATATTCGGTGGGAGTGGTCTCCAGGTGCTGCCGGAACAGGTACTGCACCGCGCGGGAGGTCATGCGCAGTGCGTCCGCGACGTCATTGACTCCGATGCCGTCTCCTGCGTGGCGGTGAATGAAGGAGATTGCGCCTTTCAGAGTCGGCGGCACCGACGGATTGCGCAGCAGGTCCTGGCCGTCGCTCATGTTCGACGGGAAACACTCAAGCAACGCGGCACCGAGTAGCTGACCCGCCGCGTTGACGAGAAGGGGGTGCTGTGCGGTTTCGGCGTAGGAGAAGCTGGCGATGACGTAGTCCAGCGCCTGGTTCCAGGCCCGCGCCGCGGCCGTCGAGCGTGGCCGGCAGCTCGCGAACCGGATCTGCTGGGGTAGCGGCCCGGTCTTCTCCGCCGCGACCTGGGCGAGATGGCGCAGATCCATCCGCACGACGTGAAATCGCGCCGTATTCGCCTGGATGGCGCAGGGTAGTCCGTCGGCCGCGATGACCGGGGTATCCATTCTGCTTCCCGGGTCACCGGCCAGCGTCAACGAACCCGCACGTGGGTGGATCACCACCGCAGTGTCGGTAGTGCGGATTTCGCAGCCCACCCGGCCCTCGATCAGCACCTCGTCGATGGTGACGGCTGCGGACTCGAAGCGTTGATGGGTGACCGAGGAGCCACCTGCCAGGCTGCTGGTACGCCAGCCAGGTTGGTAGGCCTGGGCGAAGAATCGCTTCGCCGCCTCGGATTCGCCGGTATGGAACTTCGCATACCGGATGGTCTCCGGGGGGCGAGTCTCCGTCGATTGGTCGGCAGTGTCCCCGGCATATGGCGCGGTTGTCATATCTTCGTTGTCCTAAGCTATGGCGCTGGTTTTCACGTGACTCGCCTGGTGATAAATGCTCAACGCGTCTTGGGCGATCCGGTCCCAGGTGAAGCGGGACGTCGCCCGGGAGCGTCCCGCCGAACCCATGCTCTGGCGCCGAAAACTGTGGTGCTGCATCGCTTTGAACGCCCCGACCAGTTCGTACGGTTTGGTGGGGGAAACCAGTAGGCCGGTGACGTTCCCGATCACGGCATCCATGAGGGCGCCCACGGTAGTTCCCACTACGACACGTCCACTGGCCATGGCCCGCAGTGCCGGGGTGGCGCGCGGTGCCAGCCTCGGGGTGCAGGCGACGATGTCGGCCGACCAGAACAGCAACGGAATGTCCTCGGGTGCAACATAACCGGTGAAATGCACTCGACTGCCCACGCCCAATTCGGCGGCCATCCGCTTGAGCTTGACCCGCTCCCGTCTGTTGCGGCTGTCGTCGGCGGACGTCTGCGCGATGACGAGTTCGCTGTCCGGAACGTGCGGCAGTGCCCGAATGGTTCTATCGAAGCCGTTGCAGGGCTGTAAGTTCGGCGCACATTGCAATATCCGGCAGCTGGAGTTGTCCGCCCATTTGGGATCGGTGCAGGTGTAGTGCTTGACGTCGACCCCGGTCGACAGGACAGAAGTGCGGGCCCGATGGCGGCGCAATCTCGTCAGCACGTCGAGTTCTTCGCTGCTACCGCCCGTCACCCAGGCTGCGCTACGGATCAACAACGGTTCGAGGCGGGCACGCTCGGAATCGGCAGACTGTGCGTGACCCGGACCCGACGTCGTCGCGGCCAGGCCGGAAAAGCTCTGGACGGTGACCAGTTGATTGCGGCGGGCCGCCAATTGTGCGGCCAGTCCGCCCAGCCAGCCGAAGCTGTGCACGATGTCGGGCGGTTCACTGGACCACTGAACGGAGAGCTCGGCGCCCCAATCGCCGACGAACGGCAACACCTTGGCTGGGGCCGCCGGTGCAGGTGGGCCGACGCTTTCGCGTGTGTGGACGGTCACGGTGTGACCCTGGGCTGCCAACGCCGCACAAAGGCTTCGGCACTCGTCTTCTACTTCGGTCCCGACGAGGTCCCGGTAATCGGCGCAGACGTCGTCGCCCCAAACGATGGCGATCTTCACGCAGTATCGGGTTACCGGGCCCGGTACCTGGCAAACGATGCCGAGCAACCGGTTCGCTTACTGGATAGGAGGTGCGGGACCCGGACGTAGCGCGATTCAGGCGCGAATCAGCCCAGGACCTCGATCGACAGCAACGAACCGGCGATGTCGCCGTCCGGTTCGGGCAGTGAGGTACAGATCACCCTTACCCGCGCCGGACGACCCCTCCGGTCCACCGCATCCACCACAGACTCACCCGAAGCGG
Organism: Mycobacterium gordonae; assembly: GCF_017086405.1. Classification (NCBI taxonomy): domain Bacteria; kingdom Bacillati; phylum Actinomycetota; class Actinomycetes; order Mycobacteriales; family Mycobacteriaceae; genus Mycobacterium; species Mycobacterium camsae. The sequence continues at coordinate 6,731,473 of NZ_CP070973.1, read as the reverse complement.
CCGGGTCCACGAACGCATCGCCGACCAATGGCAGCACGCTTTGCATCGGAAGGCCGAAATCCAGCGCGGTCAGCTTCTTACCGATCGTTTCCTCGGTTCGTAGGCCCCAGAGGTCCTCGCAGGCGCGGTTCCACGTCAGTACCCGCATTTCGCGGTCGACGATCACCAAACCCTGTGGTAGCCCGGCGATCAACGCGCCGAGGAAGTTCCTCGCTTCATCCAGTTGAGCGCCGCGTTCCCGCAGTGCGGTGCTGCTGGCGTGCAATTCGTCGTTAGCGGACTCTAACTCCTCATTCATCGTCTCGAGTTCTTCGTTGGTCGACTGCAGTTCCTCGTTGGTGGTCTCGAGTTCCTCGACCATCGATTGCAGCTCTTCGTTGGTGGTTTCGAGTTCCTCGTTGGTGGACTGCAGTTCTTCATAGGCGGTTTCGAGCTGCCGATTGGTATGCACGACCTTGTCGAGCAGGGTTCGCGTGGCGGTGACGTCGAAGTAGGCGATCGAGACGCCGAGAAGGCCGTTATCGGCGCCCACGAGCGGATTGACGTCGATCTCAAACCACTCTGTATCGAGGCCCGGGCGTTGCCATTTCGCTTCCGGGATGCGCGCCGGCCGGCGCTCTACCTTCGCCTGTTCCAGATAGCCGCGTAACTCGACGGGCCGATAGGACACCTCGAGATCGCGCAGCGGTCGGCCGATGTCGCGCGGCGACAGGTCGAAGACGGCTTCGGCTCGTTGGTTGATCATCGCGACGGTGTCTTCGCTGGTGACAACGATCTGAGCCACCGGGCTGGCACGAAACGCCAACTCGCGCAATGTGGTCAAGTCCGACGCTTGGCCCGGCCGTTCGGGGCGCGCTACCTTCCGGTCGTAGCGGTCCGGCGCGGCGCGGGATCCGGTAGCCTTGACGAAGAACCGGTGCGCGAGGTTCAGGGGGGCGAATTTTTGCCTATGGCTCAGCAGCATCTCGGCGCGCCCGAGGAACAGGATGCCAGCCGGCGCGAGAGCGAAATTCAAGCGGCTCAACACATCTCGCTGAGTTTCGGCGTTGAGGTATATCAGCGTGTTGCGGCAGATCAGCAGATCGACCCGGGAGATGGGTGCGTCCTTGACGAGGTCGTTGCGACCGAAGATCACCGACCGGCGCAGGTCCTGGTTGAACACGTGCCGTTCGCCGACCCGCTCGAAATAGCGGTGCCGAAACTCCGCTGGCACCGACTCCACGGCGTTGGCGTCGTATGAAGCGGTGCGCGCCTGGCGAAGTGCGTCCTCGTCGATGTCGGTGGCGTAGATCTTCACGCGCTGCCGGAAGGCGTCGGTCCCCATCGCCTCGACCAGCAGCATGGCCAGCGAGTAGGCATCCTGTCCTGACGCGCATCCCGCACTCCATATTCGAATCGGGTCGTCAGTACCCGATCGGCCAGCAACCGAGGAATGACGTCGCTGGCTACGAAATCCCATGCCCCAGGGTCGCGGAAGAATGCGGTCACATTGATCAGGACGGTGTTGAACAGCGCAGCGAACTCGTCGGAACTGGCCTGCAGGATGTCCAGATAGCTCTCGAAGCTGACACAGCCGGCCTGTTCCATGCGATGGCGGACCCGACGCATCAGCGACGCCCGCTTGTAGCCGGTGAAGTCGAAGCCACGTGTATCGCGCAGGTAACGGACCAGAGCCTCGAAGTGCTCGTCGGTGGTGTCGTTCATCGCAGTGCCGTCCGCCTTGCGTTGCCGAAGAATGTGAACACTACCCGCGAGCGTTACAACTGATTTTCGTGTCCGACGACAGCCCATACCGTCTTGCCGGACGGAGTTGGCGTGCTGCCCCAGGCACGGCACAGGACCGAGACGACGGACAGGCCGGATACGAGGTCGGCGCCGTAGCCGGTGTCCTCGTGGCGGATCGCCGGTTGTTGGCTGCCGTCTTCTACGGCGACCGTCACGCAGCCTCCGTAACTTTCCGCAATCAAGACCGGTGCGCTCTCGGTGTGTTCCAACACGTTTTCGACGAAAACGGTCGCGACGGTGCTGGCGACCGGTATCAGGCCATCCCGCGACCACGCGGTAAGCCATTCGTCGATCAGGGTCCGAGCGGGGCGAATACCGACCCGGCCACGGGGGAGCACCGCGCGCCCCCGGCGGCGACTGCGCACGGCGGAGCCACTGACGGCACGCAGCGCGGCCTCGCGGGTCGGGTGCACCGGCACGTACCGGGCTACACCGCAGCGGGCGATGGCTCGTCGATCACGAATATCCCCGGATACCAACAGAATCGGGACGTCTGGCCAGATGTTGACATGCCAGCGCGCGCTGGTGAACACCGACCACGCCGACGGACCGGGCACTTCCAACCGATTGACGTCGACGATGACCGCGTTCGGCTCGTCCAGCGCCGCCTTGATGACGCAGTCGCGCAGACCCCGATAGGTCGAACTGTCCAGCACGCCGTCGACACGCAAGATGGCGGCGTCACCACAGCGGTCCGTGGCGATCACGACGGCGGGGCTGGGGTCAGCCATCCGCGTCATGTGGGCGCCCAGACAGCCCGAGTCGCTCGCTGAGCACGGCCAGGGAGCGTTCCGCTTCTTCAGCATTGTGGCGGTAGCGCTCGGCCATCAGCCCATGCCCGGTGCGGTCAGCCAATTTCCTGGCTAGTCCGGCCTTTTCCCGCAGACTGCGCAGCGCCACCCACAGCGCGGCTTCGAATTCGTCATCGCGAGCGGTGAGCAGCGACTCGGGCGACCAGGCGTGGCCGACCCGGCATCGGAAGTTGTTGTGGCCCAACGCGGTGAGGGATCCGTTGCAGTCGGGGCAGGTGTACCCCGAGGCGGGGCCCAAGCGTTCGGTGTCGAACTCGGTGGCGAATTGCGGTGCCATGGCGATCCGGTTCTCCAACTCCAGCGTCTCATCCGGTGCGGCGCCGCGACTGGTGATCTCACGCCGCGCGAGTTCTTTGAGTAGGGGGCCGACGCCGGCGGCGCTGACCTGGTAGTCCAGTATCCCGGCGGCGGCCGCGTTAGTCGGCATAGCGGGAAAAAGAGCGTCGTCCGGCGTCTGACCGATCGTTACCCCGCCGCGGGCGCGGATCGTCTCCAGCCCCTGCACGCCGTCGTCGAGCACCCCGGAGAGCAGCACTCCGATCGCACGGGGTCCGAAGACCAAGGCCGCAGAACGAAATAACGCGTTGATCGCCGGCCGGTGTCCGTTCTCGGTCGGTCCTCGCGACAGCACCACCCGGTGGTCGCCGACCAGCAGGTGGTGGTCCGGGATGGCTAGGTAGATGTGGGCCGGCTTGACTTCGGTGCCGTGTTCGGCGGCGACCGCGGGCAATGGACCGCGGCGACCGACGATGCTGGCCAGCACGCTCGGCGCCGCTGGCGACAGATGCAAAGTGACGAGAAATGCGTACGGGAGATCGGCAGACAGCCCTTCCGCCAACTGCGTCAGCGCCTCCACTCCCCCCGCCGAAGCGCCGATGGCAACCACACCGGCGAGGTCGCAGTCTCCATTGCTCATGTGCATCACATTTTTCGTTCCCGCTCAGAACCAGGGAAAACTGGACCGGGGGGATTGTTTCGGCGAATCATGTCTACAGTATTTCGCGCACCGGGCCCGCGGCCAGGGGCAAACGCCTACGATCTGCTGAATGCCGTTGCGGCACGTGCCTGGCGCGTGGACACAACAATTCGTCGCGGGACGGGCGAGCCAGGCGGGAAGCGTTGGGGCATAACGTATATGAGGCAGGTGCGGCCCTGGCTGAAAGGCCAGGGCCGCTGCCGCAGAACTGCTACTGGTTGGATTTCTGACGTTCTTCGGCGGCTTCGGCGCCGCTGCGTGCGGCCTCGGCCTCCGCCTCCTTCTTGGCGACGTCGCGCTGGGCGTCGGCCTTGTCCTGCTGGGCCTGGCCCTCGTTCTTCAGATCGTCGCTGCCGGTCACCGTGCCGACGGCCTCTTTGGCCTTGCCCTTGATGCCCTCGGCGACACCCTTGATGCCTTCTTGAGGTCCACTGTCCTTGTCGCTCATTTGCTTTCCCATCTATTTTTGGTTGCCGTTCCAAGTGGGCGGCAACGCATCCTCGGGTTCCCGGTATCCGCTGTCTGAAACAGCGGCGACCGGGACCCGCACCCCCTGGGGCGACAAGTCCGGTACCACGGCCCGGGTGGCAGGAGAGATGTCCTGCGGCGCGGTCCGACTACGTCAAGAACCTCGGCCGGCGGACGATTTCGTCGACCGGCGCAACGGTTTGATCGGCGCCGATACGGGCACCCTTACTCAATGTCGAGAGGTGGCCGCTGTGCCGAATTCGTCGGTCAAGAACGAAAAGCTCTATGAAGAACTACGCAAGAAGGGCGATTCGAAGCAGAAAGCCGCACGGATTTCCAATGCGGCCGCCGGACAAGGGAAATCCAAGGTCGCGCGCAAGGGAAGCAGGTCCGAGTCGTACCCGGACTGGACCGTGCCGGAGCTGAAGAAGCGTGCCAAAGAGCTGGGTACGAGCGGATATTCGAGCCTGACGAAAGACGAACTGGTCGACAAGCTGCGCAACCATTGATCAGTCCGGGGGCTCGTCCTGCGCTCCCCGCGTCGGCGCTTGTTCGCGTTCGGTCGCGTTGCCGGGGACGGCCTGATCCCGTCGTTCGTCGGTCACGTTCTGCTGCAGTTCGTCGACCACATCTTCGAGGTCTTGGTCACGGCGGAGTCCACGACTCGGTTGCGAGTCCATAGTGGTGGGAGATACCCGTATTCGGCGGATCTACGCAGTGATGCCCAACCGGTCCACCAGTATCAGGAAGGCGGCCGCGAAATCGTTGTCCGCTGTCTCTGCGGCGATGTGGTGCCAGTCCAGCTGTTCGCGGACCGCCCGCGCGGCCGGCAGCAGCTTCGCAAAATCGCAGTAGTGGTCGGTGAGGGCACGAAGCTTCTGAATGAATACCTCGGTAGGCGGCAGTACCGGGATCGAGATGGCCAACACCACGCGCTGCTCGGCGCAGTCCAAGGCGTCCGGAGTGACTGTCGCGCCGTTGACGCGGTGCAGAACGTCGACCACGGTCTCGCCGGTCTCGCCGAAGTGCGCCTTGAACAGCCAGTCCTCCGGTGGACGTTCGATGCGGAATTCAGCCTTACCGAGGGTGGTGGCGGCCGCCGGAATATCAGCTTCAGCCAGCACTATGTCGACATCGTGGTTCGGCTCGGGAGCGCCGTAGGCCCACAGCGCGTAACTGCCCGTCAGCGCGAACGGGGGGCCGTGCTCTTTGAGCGCCGACACCGCACAACGCAGCGCTTCGCGAAGTTCGGTGCAGCGTGGCTCGGCAGGCAAATCCATCGTCGCTGGTGCATACCCGGCCTTGGCCGATGGCAACCGTGACCGGGCTTGTGCTGTCGCCGCACCGTTTAGCCGGTATCGAAACGGGAAATTAGATTCATTATGTCAGCCGCAGTGTCGCGTACCTACGACCAGGTTGCCGTCGTAATACCAGCCCACAATGAGCGGAAACAACTTCCCCAGTGTCTTTCCGCGCTGGTCACCGCCGGTTTGTGTGTTTCGGTTCCAGTCACCGTCATCGTCGTGCTTGACGCCACCGAAGACGAGAGCGAACGGTTGGCCGGGGAGTACGGATCCGACGTCCACTTCGTGCGGGTCGAGTCCCACAACGTGGGCGCGGCTCGTGCTGCGGGCTTCGAGTTTGCCCGCGCGCTGCGCGGGCCGGATGCCGACTCCTGGTACGCCACCACGGATGCGGACAGCACCGTGGACCCGCAGTGGTTGGCGCGACAGTTGGTCTGTGACGCGGACATGTTCCTGGGCTTGGTCAGGGTGACCGACTGGCAAGACCATCGCTCGGAGGTGGCCGACCGGTATCAGCGGGTCTACGACTCGCGCGTTGACGAGGACCACGACCACGTGCACGGCGCCAACATGGCCTTCAGCTCCCGGGCTTACTGGCGCGTTGGTGGCTTTCGCGCCCTGGCATCCGGGGAGGACGTTGACTTGGTAGCCCGGTTCGAGCATGCTGGCTACCGAATTTGCCGAGACACCGCACGATCGGTTGTCACCTCGGCGCGAATCCAGGCTCGGGCGCCGCGCGGATTTGCTGATCACTTGAACACGCTTGCCGAAAGCGCGACGGGGGATGTCGCATGACCGCCGGATTAGTCAAACATTGGTTGGAATCGGGACGATTGGAACTGCCGCTGCCGGCGGCGGGGTATACCGCGGAGCGCCTGCAGCAGCTGACGCGTCTGGCGCAGGACGATATCGCGGCGGCTCGCATCGCCGAAGCTCACGTCGACGCCGTCGCGATATTGCACGAACTGGGCGGCAAACCGCCCGAACCGAGTCAACTCTGGGGTGTGTGGGCGGCCGAGGCTTCCGACGCGAAGTTGACCGCGACCAGTGTGTCCGGCGACGAGTTCCTGCTCAACGGCACCAAGGTGTGGTGTTCGGGCGCCGGGTTCTGCACCAACGCGCTGGTTTCCGCGCAGCTGCCGGAGGGGCAGCGGGGCCTGTTCGCCGTAACCCTCACCGACGCCGGGGTGAAGCCACTGCCCAGCACTTGGTGGAACCATGGCATGGCGGGCAGTGACACCCGGTCGGTGCAGTTCAACAACGTCCACGCGATTCTGGTCGGGGAGCCGGGGCAGTATCTGACCCGGGCCGGCTTCTGGCATGGGGCGATCGGCGTCGCCGCCTGCTGGCTCGGGGGGGCGCGCCGGGTGGCCGAGCCGCTGTATCGCAGCGCCCGCAGTGAGTCGGCTGACGCCTACGCCTTGGCGCACCTGGGTGCGGTCGATGCCGCGCTGGCAGCCGGCGACGCGATACTGGCCGCGGCCGCCGCTCAGATCGACGCCGACCCGTTCGACCGGGCGGGAACCGCTCAATTGCTGGCTCGCCGCGTCCGTGCGGTGGTGGAACACGCCGTCGACGAAGCAATCACCCGCACCGGACGCGCCCTCGGACCCGGTCCGCTGTGCCAGGACGGTCGGCACGCTCAGCGGGTAGCTGACCTGACCATCTATATCCGACAAAGTCATGCGGAGCGGGACCTCGCCGAACTGGGCCGCCTGGCCGGGCGACGCAGCCATTGAGGGGCACGCCGGCGACCAATGGGCCGCGATTTGCGGCCAGACCGTTGACCGGCGGCGGCACCCCGGTGCAGGCCTGGCTGGATGTGCCTCGGCCCCCCGAGTTGGACCTGACCGCATGCACCGGCTTGATCGTCATTGCGGCGCACCCCGACGACGAAACTTTGGGAATGGGAGCGACGATCGCTCAACTGGCCGCAGCGGGCGTCAACGTCGAGGTGGTGTCGGTGAGTGACGGAGGCGCCGCACGTCCGGACGCGTCGGTGGCCGAGCGGGCCCGGCTCGAAGGCGCGCGTCGTGACGAGTTGTTCAATGCCGCAGCGGTTCTGGGTGTTGGCACGCCGCGGACGCTGCGGTTGCCGGACGGGCGGTTGGGCGAGCACGAGGGTCGTCTCGCCGGGCTGATCGGCGAGATTCTGCGCGACTGCCCGCCTGGGTCCTGGTGCGCGGCGAACTGGCGCGGTGACGGTCACCCGGATCATGAGGCGGTCGGGCGGGCGGCGGCGACCGCGTGCGCCCGCACCGGTGTGACCCTGCTGGAGTATCCGGTGTGGATGTGGCACTGGGCTAGTCCCGGCGATCCCGTCGTGCCCTGGAACCGCGCCTTGTCGATGCCGCTGGAGCGGTGGGCGGTAGAGCGTAAAAGCGAAGCTGCACAGTGCTTTTCGAGTCAGTTCGAGGGCCGGGATCCGGTTTTGCCGGCGTTCGTGCTGCGCAGGCTCCTGGCGGTGGGCGAGGTGGTTTTCCGATGACCACCCGACTCCCCGACGACTACTTCGACCGCATGTACGCCCGCGCCGAGGACCCGTGGGAGCTCTCGACTCGCTGGTACGAACAGCGCAAGTATGCGATCACAATGGCGTTGCTGCCCGGGCAGCGATATCGGCATGCATTCGAGCCGGGCTGCTCGATCGGGATGTTGACCGCCGAATTGGCGCTGCGCTGTGACCACGTCACCGCCGGCGATGTGGCTGACGCGGCCATCCGGGCCGCCGATGAGCGGTTGCGGCGCAGCGGGCGTCTCGACGGGGTGACATTGATGCGCGGGTCGCTGGACGAGCCCTGGCCGGGCGGCCCGTTCGATCTGCTGGTGCTCAGCGAGATCGCCTACTACCTGAGCGCGGACACCTTGGCGCAGGTGATGCGCCGGGAGTGTCCTCGACTGCTGCCTGGGGCCACCGTCATCGCCGCCCACTGGCGGCACCCGGTCGACGATTACCCGCTCACGGGCGACGCGGCCCACACCGTGATCGCCGCGACGCCTGGACTCGTGCCGCTGGGGCGCTACCGAGATGACGACGTCGTCATCGACGTATTTGAGACCGGTCATGCGCTCTCGGTGGCGGCCCGGGAAAACGTGCCGGGAGTGCAGGAACGGTCGTGCGAATAGCGACCTTCAACATCCTGCACGGCCGCACCGTCGGAGACGGCGTGGACCCGCAGCGGCTGCAGGACTGCGTGCGGCGCCTGGACCCGGATGTACTCGCTTTGCAAGAGGTCGACTTCGACCAGCTCCGGTCCGGTCGGGCCGACCTCACGGCCGCCGCCGAGGCGATGGGTGCGGTGGAGCACCGGTTCGTGGCCGCTATCTCGGGAACACCCGGGGCGACGTGGATGGCGGCCACCGGCCGGGAACAACCCGGGACTGCGGCGTACGGAATCGCGCTGCTGTCGCGATTCCAGGCGACCAGCTGGCAGGTGGTGCGGCTGCCCCGCATCCCGATGCGCTTTCCTATGTATCTACCGGTACCCAACAAGGTGATGATCGTCGACGAGGAGCCGCGCGCGGCGGTGATCGCGCGCTTGCAGACGCCGCTGGGGCTGATGACGGTCGCTAACACGCACTTGTCCTACGTGCCGGCGTGGAACGTGCGCCAACTGCGTCGCCTGATTCGCGACCTGCGCGGTCTGCCGGGGCCACGGCTGCTGGTCGGCGACTTAAACCTCACACCGGCGCCCGTGCACCGCTGGACCGGTATGAGACCGCTGGCGACCGCGGCGACCTTTCCCGCCGATATGCCGACTCGTCAGCTCGATCACATCGTGACCGACGACAAGGAACTTTGCGCCGGCGCGACCATCGCCGAGATGATGTCGATTTCGGATCACCGGCCGTTGGTGGCCGACCTGCACCGCTGATTCAGTCCTGCTGGCTGCGCGCCTCAGCGCCTGTCAGCCCAGCATCGAAATCGTCGTCGGCAGCCGTGCGTCCTACGTAGTCGCCGTCGCTCTCGCGTCCTTCCCGTGAGTTGGCGACGTGCTCGTCGCCCTCCACGTCCTGCTCGCTCTTTTCCTTGCCACCGGTCATCACGACCTCCTTCGGTTGCGGGTGTGCCTGGCTTTGTCCTGCGCTACGGCAGGCAGTGTGCGGCCGACACGAGTTCGGCGCTCATGTTGCGCTCCATCATCTTCAGCGCGGCTGAACCGAGTTCCTCGTCGATGTTCGCGACCGCGTCGGGCGGTACCACCACCTCGTAATGGCGAAGGTAGCCGTCGAGGGCGCTGTAGAGGATGCACTGTTCGGTGACCTGACCGGACAGCACGAGCCGCTGGGTCTTCAGTCGATCCAGCAGATAATCCAGTGCCGTGGAGTAGAAGACGCTGTGGCGAACCTTCGTGAGCAGGTAGGTGTCGGCCGAGGGCACCAGCGGCTTGACCAGCTCAGGTCGCTTGCCCTGCAGTGCGCCGGAGATGACGGCTTCGCGGTCGGCGGTGAAGTTGCCGTGGTTGTCGTTGACGTAGATCAGGTCGACGCCGTCGTGCTCGCGGGCGTCGTTGGCCAGGCCGACCAGCGGATCGACGATGCCGGCGACGTTGTCGGCCAGTTGCTCGGCGTCGGGATGGTCGTAGGCGTTGAACATGTCGATGATCAACACGGCAGTATCACTCACAGACAGCTTGTACCCGGTCTGAGGGAACTCAACAGGATGCCGAGCGATCATTGAGGTCCGCCGCCAAAATTGGGTAGTGCAGCAACTGTATCCCTAGGATATAGTAACCCGTAATGAGGTTTCCTTCGTCTCTTGGAGTGAGCATGGTGTACATCGGGACAGACTCGTTCGTTCACGGGCCGGCCGCCAGCGACTCCGACGAGCGCGCCGTGAGCGTGCCCGGCCTGGTGGCCGCGGCAACCTGGGCCGTGGGCCTGGCCATCGGTCTCACGGCGATGGCGGCCGGGCATGAGCTGCTGGCCGGAGTGTCCTTGGTGTTGGCCATCATGTCGCCCTGGCTCGGGCTTGCCTGGGTCGCGCGCAATCAGCGGGTCGACATGCGTCGCCAGCGTGCGCTGGCGTCCCAGACGGTGCTCTACCCGGAGAGCTGGCCGGCGCTGCAACTGACCGCGCGCTGACCCATAGCACAACTCAGAATTCTTCCTTCCGAAGGGGTGTGGGCCGCGCCGGAAAGGGGTACTGCCTGTGCCAACGGGCGACCATCTGGTGAGCAGCCCGACCTTTGCAGGAAGGAACTGCCATGACGACCGTCAGTGATTACGACGCACGCCGTGTGACCGATGCCGACGCCGCGGACCAGTCCACGCTTCGTGAACTGGGCAGCGTGCCAAAACTGACGACGGCAGTTGTCGACGACGACCCCAACGAGTCGCTCTTCTTCGAGTTGCCGGGTGCCGACCTGTCCAGCGAGGAACTGTCGGTGGTGGTGATTCCCCAGCGCTCGGACGAGTTCACCTGCTCGAGCTGCTTCCTGGTGCAGCACCGCAACCGGCTTCGCGACACCAGCGGCGGCCGGCAGATCTGCGCGGACTGCGTGTGACGCTTCGCTCTCGCCGCGGCGAAGAGGACAATCGCTGGGCGTGAGCCCGCCGCCCGGACTGCCCGCTCCGCGCGGGTTCCGTGGCGTTTGCGCCGCCGCGTATGCGCTGGCCTACCTGGTGGGGGGCGAGCGCCGCATGATGCGACTGATCGGCCGGTACGGACCGATCATGACGATGCCGATTCTCGGCCTGGGTGACGTGGCTATCGTCTCGGACGCGGCGCTGGCCAAGGAGGTGTTCACCACTGCGACCGACGTACTGCTCGGTGGCGAGGGAGTGGGCCCGGCGGCGGCCATCTACGGGTCCGGATCGATGTTCGTGCAGGAAGAGCCGGAGCACCTGCGGCGGCGCCGTCTGCTGACGCCCCCGCTGCACGGTGTCGCGCTCAATGCCTACGTGCCGATCATCGAGGCATCGACGCGGGCGGCAATGCGCGGTTGGCCCGTCGACCGCCCTTTTTCGATGCTGCACGCCGCGCGGGCGCTGATGCTGGACGTGATCGTGCGGGTCATCTTCGGCGTCGAGGACCCCGGCGAGGTGCGCCGACTGGGACGGCCATTCGAACACCTGCTGAATCTGGGCGTATCGGAGCAGTTGACCGTGCGCTACGCGCTGCGCGGTCTCGGCACGCTGCGGGTGTGGCCGGCCCGGGCGCGGGCCAGGCGCGAGATCGACGAGCTCGTAATGCCGCTCATCGCCGCGCGCCGAGACGACCCGGCATCGGCCGATCAGCGCGACATCCTGGCACTGCTCATGCGCGCCCGGGGAGACGACGGAGAAAGGTTGTCCGACGGCGAGATTCGCGACGACCTGATCACCTTGATGCTGGCCGGCCACGAAACCACCGCGACCACGCTGGCGTGGGTGTTCGACCTGCTGCTGCACCATCCTGCTGCGCTGGCCCGGGTGCGAGAGGAGGCCGTGCGCGGCGGCGAGGAGTTCACGACGGCGGTCATCGAGGAGGCGTTGCGGATCCGCCCGCCCGCTCCGTTGACCTCCCGGGTGGCGGCGCAACCCTTCCGGCTGGGCGGCTATTCGATCGCCGCGGGGACACGGATCGTCGTGCACATCATCGCGATCAACCGCAATCCGGCCGTCTACGAGAATCCCCGGGAGTTCATGCCCGAGCGCTTCCTGGGCGTGCGGCCCCAGACCTATGCGTGGCTTCCCTTCGGCGGCGGTGTGAAACGGTGTCTGGGCGCCGCCTTTTCGATGCGGGAATTGGTCACCGTGCTACACGTGTTGCTGCGCGGCGGGGAATTCAGCGCCGTGGATTCCCGGTCGGAGCAAGTGGTGCGCCGGTCCATCATGCTTGCTCCGCGCCACGGCACACGGGTGCGATTTCGGCCGCTCCAAGAATTCATTTAGAACCCGTCAAGGTGCGACTGCCAGCCTGCCTGCCATGACCACCGACATTTCCGCCGGATCCGTTGCAGACGCCGCGCCCGAGCCGGCCACCAGTGGATACGCCTCGGCCGCCTTGGCATTCAGCATCGTCGGAGCGGTCCTGCTGGGCGTCTTCTGCGCGATCGCCGCGTTGACCGAGCCCGACACCAGCCTCCAAGGCCGCCGCGAAGCGATAGCGGCACTGGCGATCTCGGCCGGCTGGGTCGCCCTGGTGCTGGCCGCTGTGCACGGGCATCCGATGTAGATCTGTGACAGTGCGTTGTGATTGGACGCACATATCGCGGGGTACACCGATGTTGGATCTGCCAATTAGACAGCGTTCAACAGAAGGGGCGCGACGTGATCATCCTGGGAATTATTTTGCTGCTGATCGGCTATTTCGCCGGTATCCCAATTCTTTACACGATCGGCGGCATTCTCGTGCTCGTCGGTGTGATTTTGTGGATTCTGGGTGCGGTTGGGCGCCCGGTGGGAGGACGAAGAGTCTGGTTCTAGCGTTCCTGGGAGCGGGGAGGGGTGCGGGCGGCCGCCCGGTTGGAGGTCAATGAGTCTGGTGCTAGCCGCTCACGAGGTCGAGAACCGAGGCACTATGGCCTAGAGCGCATCTTGGTCAGCACGGATTCCAGCCGCACGGAGTCTAACCGCGATGGTTACATGGGACCGCCCGCACCTCCCGCACCACCCGAGCCACCGGATCCACCGTCGTCAGAACTCTGGCCGGGTAGGCCTGGGGTGGGAAGGCCGCCGGGCCCTGAGTTTCCGGAGCCGCCCATCCCCCCGTTCCCCCCACTGCCGCCAAAGCCGCTTTCTCCGCTTTGCCCGCCAGTGCCGCCGTCCCCCCCTCGGCCACCGGTGATGCCAGAGCCTCCCATTCCGCCGATGCCCCCGCCACCACCGTCGCCCGAATCCTCTCCGTTGCCGCCGGGGCCGCCGACGCCGCCCGTCCCGCCGGCGCCGCCCTTGCTGCCCGTGGTGACGACACCAGTTCCACCCAATCCGCCCGTGCCGCCGACGCCTCCGGTCCCTGCTTTCGCAGCGTCGCCCCCGGCGCCGCCTGCCCCGCCGGTGCCGCCCACTCCGCCGGTGCCGCTTCCCCCAAAAGTGCCGCTGGTGCCGCCGGCGCCGCCTGTCCCGCCGGCCCCGCCGGTCCCGCCGCCAGATATCGCCCCGACGTTATGAAGATCCCCTCGCCCGCCCGGGCCGCCCACGCCGCCTTTTCCGCCGGCGGCACCGGTCGAGCCGTCGCCGCTGGCGCCACCGCCGGCGCCGCCGTCGCCACCCTTACCGCCGGTCTTGGCGCTTTGGGTCCCGACTAAGTTGCCGCCGGCGCCGCCGTTGCCACCGTCGCCGCCTGGGCTGGGCGTGCCCGATGCGCCGTCGCTCGAACCAGAGGCGCCGCCGCCTGGGACGCCGCCGTCGCCACCGCTGCCACCCTTGCCGCCGTTGCCGCCGCTGACAGGCCCGTCTGTTTTGTTTCCGTCGCCGCCGTCGCCGCCAAGGCCCGCGGCCCCGCCGTCGCCGCCGTCGCCGCCGTTGCCGCCGATTCCGTTGGTGCCGGCATGGCCTGCGGTGGCGGCGCCGCCTGCTCCGCCGGTGCCGCCTGCTCCGCCGGAGCCGCCGGCCCCGCCGTTGCCGCCGTCTTGCCCGTTGTCGCCGGTATTGGCCTTGGCGGACGCGCCGTTGCTGCCTGCGCCGCCTTTTCCTCCGTCGCCGCCGGCGCCGGCGTCACCGCCGTTGCCGCCGTTGCCGGCGTGGGTGCCTGCTGCGCCGCCGTTTCCGCCGTTGCCGCCGGCTCCGGCAGCTTTGCCGTCGGTGCCGTGGGCGCCGGGGGTGGTGGCGTCGGCTCCGTCGGCTCCGTTGGCGCCTTTGCCGCCGGTGCCGCCGTTGCCGCCGTTGCCGACGGTGCCGCCGTTGCCGCCCGTGCCACCGGTGGCACCGGACTGGCCTGCGGTGGCGCCTGCTGCTCCGGCGCCGCCGTCTCCGCCGTTGCCGCCGCTGGTCGGGGTGGTTCCGGTTGCCCCGGGAGTACCGCTGGTGGCCCCGGTCCCGCCGGCGCCGCCGGCACCGCCGGCACCGGGATCTCCGCCGTGGCCGCCGCTGCCGCCGACACCGTTGTTCACCGTCCAGGAGCCTTCGGCCCCATGGCCGCCGTCGGCGGGTGTGCCTCCGCGCCCGCCGTTGCCGCCGTTGCCGCCGATTCCGTTGGTGCCGGCATGGCCTGCGGTGGCGGCGCCGCCTGCTCCGCCGGTGCCGCCTGCTCCGCCGGAGCCGCCGGCCCCGCCGTTGCCGCCGTCTTGCCCGTTGTCGCCGGTATTGGCTTTGGCGGACGCGCCGTTGCTGCCTGCGCCGCCTTTTCCTCCGTCGCCGCCGGCGCCGGCGTCACCGCCGTTGCCGCCGTTGCCGGCGTGGGTGCCTGCTGCGCCGCCGTTTCCGCCGTTGCCGCCGGCTCCGGCAGCTTTGCCGTCGGTGCCGTGGGCGCCGGGGGTGGTGGCGTCGGCTCCGTCGGCTCCGTTGGCGCCTTTGCCGCCGGTGCCGCCGTTGCCGCCGTTGCCGACGGTGCCGCCGTTGCCGCCCGTGCCACCGGTGGCACCGGACTGGCCTGCGGTGGCGCCTGCTGCTCCGGCGCCGCCGTCTCCGCCGTTGCCGCCGCTGGTCGGGGTGGTTCCGGTTGCCCCGGGAGTACCGCTGGTGGCCCCGGTCCCGCCGGCGCCGCCGGCACCGCCGGCACCGGGATCTCCGCCGTGGCCGCCGCTGCCTCCGACACCGTTGTTCACCGTCCAGGAGCCCGCAGCGCCGTCCGCGCCGTCACCACCCACTCCGCCTGCGCCCCCGGTCCCGCCAGGACCGCCGGCCCCTTGCCCGCCGGCCCGGCCAAGAAGACCAGAAGCACCGCCTTGGCCGCCGACCCCACCAGTGCCGCCGTTGCCGCCGGCAGCGCCATCGCCGCCATCGCCGCCGGCCATTCCGGCCCCCGCTGCACCCGCGCCGGCCGTCCCCGCACCGCCATGACCGCCCAACCCGCCGACCCCGCCGGCCCCTCCGGTCCCTCCGTTCCCCCACAGCCAGCCGCCCCTACCGCCGGTACCGCCGGTACCGCCGGTTCCGCCGGCACCCCCGGCCTCTCCGCCCCCTCCGGCAGCGCCTACGAACCCTGCCCCACCAGTGCCTCCAACGCCGCCGGCGCCGAACAAACTCGCATGGCCACCAAGCCCTCCCGTACCGCCAGCCGATCCCGGGCCGAGCGCCACCCCGCCGGTACCGCCGGGCCCCCCGTTGCCCCACAGCCAGCCACCGGTACCACCTGTCCCACCTGGTGCGCCCGCGCCGCCGATGCCACCGGTGCCGCCGGTGCCGAAGAGTCCTGCGGCGCCGCCCGCGCCACCCGCTATGCCGGGATTGGCACCGGCCGCTCCGTTGCCGCCGTTGCCGAACAACAGCCCAGCAGCCCCCCCCGATTGCCCGGGCGCGGTCCCATCGAGACCATTACCGACCAATGGCCGGCCCAACAGTAATTCGGTAGGTGCGTTCAGCACCGCCAGCACATCGCGTTCGAGACTCTGCAGTGGTGACGCAGCTATTGCCTCGGCACGCATATACGAGTCCGCGCTGGCGGACACGGCCCGCACAAATCGCTCGTGGAAAAACGCAATCTGCCGGCTCAGCGTCTGATAATCCTGGCCGTGAGTTCCAAACAGGCTCGCGATCGCTGTAGACACCTCATCAGCGGCAGCAGCCTCAAGTGCGGTGGTCGGCCACGCCGCCGCCTCGCAAGCCTCGGCGATCGTCCGTCCCACCCGGGCGAGATCCGACGCGGCAATTGTCACCAATTCCGGTGTCACAGTTAGTGACGTCATGACGAGACCCTTCGCTAAATTCGGTACTCGATAGTCAGATAACGCCGCCAAACCCTCTGCGTCTAGCGCACATATCGCAATAAAACGTTGCAGAACTCACAACGATTACCGCTTATTAACATTTTGTGCGGCAGGCGGGAAATTGCCCGAAGTGGCGTGTGTTCGCATCACCTGGACAACGGTGGCGGTGTGGGGGTGTCGAAGCGTGGTCTTGTGGCCAGGAACGTCGCGCCCACAGCGGATAGAGACCGGCATTCAGGATGAGCACAGCTGCGTCGCCCGAACCCACGCCCGATCCGCGCCTTGTGTCCACCAGGGACCACCCACCCCGCAGCATCCCAGCCGGCGCCCAGATAAACGCCTGGCCCTCGGAACGAGGTCCAGGCCGTGTGTGAGTGTCCTAGAGACATCAAAGTCGGGGTGGCGGTGTGTGGTTTCAGGACATAGGAATAGCGTGTCTTAAGACATCGGAATAGTTGATGGGTTCAGCGTCAGCGGGTGTCGAAAGCCCGCCTGGTCATCACTGCCGTCGTCATTGAGGGTCGTAGCCAATCTGAGGTAGCCCGTGATTACGGGGTGTCTCAGGGCTGGATCTCAAAGCTGGTCGCCCGGTACCGGCTTGAAGGCGAGGCCGCGTTCGAGCTGCGCTCGCGCCGGCCGCACACCAGCCCAACCCCGATTGCCGCAGGCCACCGTCGATCTGATCACCGGCTTGCGCGCTGAACTGCCAGCAAAGGACTCGACCACGGTCCCCACACCATCGCCTGGCACCTCAAGCACCACCACGGCCTGGTGGTGTCAGTACCCAGCATCCACCGCCACCTGGTCGCCTTCGGCCTCATCATTCCCACACCCCAGCGCCGGCCCAAGTCCTCCCCGCATCACCGGCCCCATCGTCCAGGCCGAATTCCGCAAAGCCTGTGCCACCCAGGGCATCCCGTACTCCACGCTCACTGACAACGGCATGGTCTTCACCACCCGCTTCTCCGGCGGCAAAGGCGGCCGCAACCACCTGGAATCCGAACTCCACCGCCTGGGCGTGGTCCAGATCAACTCCACCCCAATCACCCACCACCTGCGGCAAAGTCGAATGCTTCCACCAAACCCTCAAAAAATGACTCACCGCCCAACCCCGCGCCACCAACATCGCCGAACTACAAACCCAACTCGACCAATTCACCGACCTTTACAACCACCGCCGCCCACACCGCGAACTACCCCACCACGCCAGCCCGGCCACCGCCTACACCGCACGCCCCAAAGCCACCCCCGGGCAACGCCTAGACACCCACAACCGCCTCCGCACCGACCGCATCGACCAATAAGGAAAACGCACCCTGCGCCACGCCGGCCGACTCCACCACGTCGGCATCGGCCGAACCCACACCCGCACCCGCGTACTGATCCTCGCCCAAGACCTCAACATCAGAATCATCCACGCCACCACCGGCGAACTCCTCCGCCAGCTAACACTGGACCCCACCAGGGACTACCAACCCCGCGGCACCCCCACCGGCCGCCCAAAGAAAAAACCCGAACCCTAAACGAGGGTTCGGACAATTCCGATGTCTTGAGACATCACAAAAGTCGGGGTGGCGGGATTCGAACCCACGGCCTCTTCGTCCCGAACGAAGCGCGCTACCAAGCTGCGCCACACCCCGCTTGAAGCCTCGACAGCCTATCGCACCGGAGCGGCCACCTCCCAAACGGCAGGTCGGCGGCTCAGTCCCAGCGGCAGTAACGCTCGAATTCGACGAGCGCCCGGGCGGCATGGCCGGGATCGAGTCCCTGGGCGGCGACCCACTCGTCGTCGAAATAGGTGTCGGCGTAGCGGTCACCGCTGTCAGCCAGCAGCGTCACCACCGAACCTCGGCGGCCCGCGGCCACCATCTCGGCCAGCAGGCCGAACGCGCCCCACAGATTGGTGCCCGTCGACGGGCCGACCCGGCGGCCCAGGACAGCGCTGACATGGCGAGCGGCCGCGATTGAGGCCGCGTCGGGCACCGAGACCATCCGGTCGACCAGCGAAGGCAGAAACGACGGCTCGACCCGCGGCCGGCCGATGCCTTCGATCCGTGACGACGCGCCGGTCACCACGTCGAGCCGGTTCTCGACGAAGGCGGGAAAGAAGGCGGAGTTTTCCGGGTCGACGACGCACAACCTGGTCGCGTGGCGGCGGTAGCGGATGTAACGGCCGATCGTGGCGCTGGTGCCGCCGGTGCCGGCGCCCACCACGATCCAGGCCGGGATGGGTGTGCCTCGAACTCCATCTGCAAGTAGATCGACTCGGCGATGTTGTTGTTGCCGCGCCAGTCAGTGGCGCGTTCGGCGTTGGTGAACTGATCGAGATAGTGGCCCCCGGTCTGCGCGGCGACGCGCGCCGCCTCCGCATAGACCTCACTGGACTTCTGCACGAAATGGCAACGGCCGCCCTGTGATTCGATCAAAGCGATCTTGGCGGCGCTGGTCGCCGCCGGCATCACCGCGACGAACGGCAGCCCCAGCATCGCCGCGAAGTAGGCCTCCGACACCGCGGTGGAGCCCGAGGACGCCTCCACCACCGTGGTGCCCTCACCGATCCAGCCGTTGCACAACGCGTAGAGGAACAGGGAACGGGCAAGCCGGTGCTTGAGGCTTCCGGTGATGTGGGTCGTCTCGTCCTTGAGGTAGAGCTCCACTCCGGCGCTATCGCCCCACCCGGCGGGCAACGGGTAACGCAGCAGATGGGTGTCGGCGCTGCGTCTCGCGTCCGCCTCGATCAACCGGATCGCATTGTCGGTCCAGCTGCGGGAGAGGCTGCGGGCCGCGATGCGGGTTTGTGTCAACGCACGGACACTGTTGGCTGCGAGCGCCCCAGGTTGCTGGTCGAATCCCGGCCGCCCATCGGGGTGGCGATTAACGTCAGCAGGGTCGCCTCCGGCCGGCAGCAGAACCGCACCGGCGCGAATGGCGACGTTCCGATCCCCGCGGAGACATGCAGCCGGGTGTTGGAGCCCCACTGGGAGGCGCCCTTGGCCCGGGAGCGGTCCAGACCGCAGTTCGTGACCAACGCGCCGTAGAACGGCAGGCACAGCTGGCCACCGTGCGTGTGACCGGCCATGATCAGTTGGTATCCGTCGGCGGCGAAGCGGTCCAGCACCCGCGGTTCCGGCGAGTGCACCAGGCCCAGCTGCAGATTGGCGGCCGGACTGGCCGGCCCGGCGATGGTGTCGTAGCGGTCGCGGTCGATATGCGGGTCATCCACACCCGCTGCCGCGACGTGCAGGCCCGCCACCTCGAACTCGCGGCGATTGTGCGTGAGGTCCTGCCACCCCCGTTCGGTGAACGCCGCCCGCAGGTCCTGCCAGGGCAGCGGCTCGCCCTTGATCCGGTGATCCGGGTTGGTCAGATAGTTCATCGGGTTCTTTAGGCGGGGGCCGAAATAGTCGTTGCTGCCGAAGACGAAGACACCGGGCCGGGACAGTAGATCGCCCAGGGACTGCACCACCGCGGGAACCGCTTTGGGGTGCGCCAGGTTGTCGCCGGTATTTACCACTAGATCGGGCTCCCAGCTGGCCAATTCGCGCAGCCAGGCCTGTTTGCGCCGCTGGTTGGGTGTCATGTGCAGGTCGCTGATGTGCAGCACCCGCAGCGGGGTGGAACCGGGGCTCAAAACCGGCATGGTGATCTCGCGCAGCACGAAGGCGTTGCGCTCGACGAACGCGGCGTAGCCGATCCCGGCCACCGCTGAGCCGAGCGCCGCGGCGCCGGTCCTTAACACGACGGGGAGTACCTCAGCCATGCCAGGCAGTTTACTGCCCGGTGACCGACTCGACGCGCGGCTCTTCCCGCGATCAGCGCCTACCAGGCGCCTATGGGGGAGGAGCCGGCGGCGGAGGCGCCAACAGCGGAATGGTGATCGGTGGCAGCCCCGGAATTTCGACAACCTGCGATCCGACGACCTCCGGCGGCAACCCGCCGTCCGGCGGCGGCGGTGGTGGTGGTGGGATGCCGTTGCTGATCTGAATCGTCACGATTGAGCCCGGGATGGTCTGACCGGTGGGCGAAGTTCCGACCACCTCGCCGTACTTAGCGCTGCTGTTGACCGAGTTGGGCTGGTCGGCGACCTGGAAACCGGCATCCCTGAGCCGCTGACGCGCCTGGTCGATATCCAGACCGGCCACACTGGGCACCCGCCCGGCTGGTGAACCGTCCATGTACCGGGGATCGGTGGGCGGCAGATGCACCTCACCGAAGTTGTTGGCGATCGGCTGCAGCGCCGTGAACCAGGTGCGCGCGGGCTCGTTACCGCCGTATAGGTCACCGCTGCCGCAGTGCCGCAGCGGCGCCGAGCACAGGTCGGTAGGCGAGGGCGAGTCGTCGTAGATGTAGTTGGCCGCGGCGTAACGGTTGGTGAAGCCGACGAATCCGGAGGACCGGTGCGCCTCCGTGGTGCCGGTCTTGCCGGACATCGGCAGGGTCCAGCCCGCCGCTCCAGCGGACCCGGCGGCGGTGCCGCTGCCCACCGCGTCCTTGCTCATGGCGTTGGCGAGGGTGTTGGCCAGACCTTCGGGGACCACCTGCTCACAGGTCTCGGTAGTGACCGAGACTTCGTTGCCGTTGCGGTCGATCAGCTTGTCGATGGGGTTCGGCGGACACCACATGCCGCCGGACGAGAGGGTGGCCGCGACATTGGACAGCTCCAGTGCGTTGACCTCGATGGGGCCGAGGGTGAAGGACCCGATGTTCTGCCGTTTGACGAAGTCGGCCAGGCTCTCGTTGCTGTCCGGGTTGTAGTCGCGCGCGGTGCCGGGATTGGCGTAGGAGCGCAGACCGAGCTTGATGGCCATGTCCACCGTCCGCGACACCCCGACCTGCGAGATGAGCTTGGCGAAGGCGGTGTTGGGCGAGGTTGCCAGCGCGTCGGTCACGCTCATGCTGCCCCGGTAGTTGCCGGCGTTGATGACGCACCAGGTGTCCTTCGGGCAGCCCTTGGCGCCACCGCTACCCAGACCCTTGCCCTGGAAGCGGGGCGGGACATCGAGCTGGGCGTTGATGCCCATGCCCATATCCAGGGCGGCGGCCGTGGTGAAGATCTTGAAGATGGATCCGGCGCCGTCGCCGACCAGCGAGAACGGCTGCGGCCGCATCGTCTCACCGGCCTCGGTGTCCAGGCCGTACTTGCGGTTGCTGGCCATCGCCACCACTTTGTGCGATGTCTTGCCGGGCAGGATCACGCTCATCACGCTCGAGATGCCACTCAGCGTCGGGGGAGCGAACCTGTCGATGGCCGACTTCACCGGGATCTGGACGTCAGGGTCCAGCGTGGTGCGGATCAGGTAGCCGCCACGGGCCACCTGGTCTTTACTGATACCCGCGCGCGACAGGTACTCCTGCACGTAGTCGCAGAAGAAGGCGCGATCGCCGGCGGCGATGCAGCCGCGGGGCAGTTCGTTGGGCTGCGGCAGGATCCCCAGCGGCTGGGTTTTGGCCGCGCGCAGCGCGTCGGCCTCGCCGGGAATGTTCTCGATCATGGTGTCGAGCACCAGGTTGCGTCGGGCCAACGCGCCCTCGGGGTTGGTGTAGGGGTTGAGCGCGCTGGTCGACTGCACCATGCCGGCCAGCAGCGCCGCCTGCTGCCAGTTCAGGTCGATCGCATTGACCCCGAAGTAGGTCTGGGCGGCGTCCTGGATTCCGAACGAGTTGTTCCCGAAGGAGACCAGGTTCAGGTAGCGGGTGAGGATCTCGGGTTTGGTGAAGGTCTTGTCCAGCGTGAGCGCCATCCGGATCTCCCGCAGCTTGCGGGCCGGGGTGGTTTCGACGGCCGCACGCTTCTCCGCATCGGTCTGTGCCGTGACCAGCAGTTGGTAGTTCTTGATGTACTGCTGCTCGATGGTCGAACCGCCGCGGGTTTCGACGTCGCCGGAGGCGTAGCCGGCCAGGCCGGTCAGGGTGCCCTTCCAGTCCACACCGTTGTGGTCGGCGAACCGCTTGTCCTCGATCGAAACGATTGCCAGTTTCATGGTGTTGGCGATCTTGTCGGACGGCACCTCGAAACGGCGCTGGGAGTACAGCCACGCGATGGTGTTGCCCTTCGCGTCGACCATTGTCGACACCGCCGGCACCTGTCCCTCGAGAAGCTGGGCCGAGCCGTTGGCAACGACCTCCGAAGCCCGGTTGGACATCAGCCCGACGCCACCAGCGAGTGGGAACATCAGCGCGGTGGCCACCACGCTGGCGAGCAGACAGAAGCCTGCGAGCTTCAGCAGCGTGAGTGCGACCGGGGGGCGCTCGGACATGCGTACTACAGTAGCGACCTCTCGTCACGCCTCCGCGCCGTGCGGCTTGGGAAAAAAATTCTTTAGCAGTTGTTGAACAGGTTGGCTAGCCCTCGAAGCTGTGCAATTCCTGCGACATTACTGGTCAGAGGCCCAAAGCCGGACAAGTCGATCCTGTTTTCCCCGGCTGAGCGACGCAAGACGGCACGGACGTCCCAGAAAAAGCGTTATCGGACTGTTGCGCAATTGGCGGTCGACCCCCTAACTTAGACACGCAGTGAGATTCAGGTAACACCGATGTGCACTTTGTGGCTGTAAACGCATCGTCGGCTGGTACCCGAAGAGGGCCCCCGCGAGCGGGGGTCGGAAGGAAGGGATCAGCTCGTGTCAGGAACACGCCCGGGCGCACGAAGGACCAACCTCACGTCCACAGGGAACCTGCTCCGCAGCGTCGAAGCTGAAGAGCGCATCACCTGGGTGTCGCAGGCGTTGTGCCGGGCAACGGACCCCGACGAGCTGTTCGTACGTGGAGCCGCCCAGCGTAAGGCGGCAGTCATCTGCCGGCACTGCCCTGTAATGCAGGAATGCGGCGCGGACGCGCTCGACAACAAGGTCGAATTCGGCGTCTGGGGCGGTATGACCGAGCGTCAGCGCCGTGCGCTGCTCAAGCAACACCCCGAGGTCGTTTCCTGGTCGGAGTACTTCGACAAGCGCAAGCGCCGCAACATCGTCTGACAGTCACGGGCGCTGAGCCGTTCCGCCCCCGCGGCGGGTGTGTTGCTCATTACTTTCTTATTACAGCTTAGCTGCGCGCTGTTTTCGCTTAGGACGTTTTCGCTGTTCAGCGGCTGTTTTGCGGGTACCGGACAGGTGTCCGTTAGCGAGCGCCGCGGATTCGGCGTCAAATAACGCCTGCTGAGCACGGTATCGTCGCTGGTCGCGTCGCCTTTACAGAGTCAGCGACAGGCGTAACTCACCGAGCGTTCGAGCCGGATCTCGGGGCGCCGTGGGTGGGGATCGCCCGACGTCGTTTCGGCCGCGGCCCAGGCCGTCATTCATCATTACTTTATTGTTACAGCCTAGCTTAGCTAAGTATCCGAGGCGCTGTATTAATGCAGGTCAGATGGGTTTCGGGGGCTGTAGACATGCGCGGTGACCGTGGTCGCCGTTGAATGGACGTCAAATAACCCGTCGGATGCGCGGACATCACCGCAGGTCAAAGGACAATCAGGCAGACGTGATCTGGTCAGCCAGGGCGCGCAGCGCCTCCAGATCCGAGACGTCGAACGGGAGTGAGGGCACTCCGATCACCGGCACGTGCGGGTGGGCGCCGGTGAAGCGGGACAACAGCCGGATCTCTCGTTTGGCCGTTTGGCCGCGATCGGCATGGATGTGCAGCACGGCCGCCGCCAACGCCGCGGCGTCCGAGCCGCCTGCTTCGGACTCCAGCTTCTCGGTGGCATCGATGGCCCGCTCGACGGGTAGTGCACACAGCGGCGGGTGCGTGCGGTTCAAGACCAGTCCGGCCAGCGGCATCCCTTCCTGGGACAGCCGGTCGACGAAGAAAGCCGCTTCCCGCAACGCGTCGGGCTCGGCGGCCGAGACGACCACGAACTGGGTGCCACGCCGCTTCAGTAGCGCGTAGGTGCGGTCGGCCTTCTCCCGGAAACCGCCGAACGTCGCGTCCAGCGATTGCACGAACGCCGCCGCGTCGCCCAGCATCTGGGAGCCCAGGATCGTCGACATCGCCTTCATCGCCAGACCCATCGCGCCGGTGACCAGCCGCCCGATGCCGCGGCCGGGGGCCAGTAACAGCCGCCACAGCCGGCTGTCCATGAAGCTGCCCAGGCGCTTGGGGGCGTCCAGGAAGTCCAGGGCGTTGCGGGATGGCGGCGTGTCGACCACGACGAGGTCCCACCGGTCCTGTGCCAGCAGTTGGCCCAGCTTCTCCATGGCCATGTATTCCTGCGTGCCGGCCAGTGACGTGGCGACCGTCTGATAGAACTGGTTGTCCAAAATCGATTGGGCCCGATCGGATCCCGAGTACTGGACCACCATCTCGTCGAACGTGCGGCGCATGTCGAGCATCATCGCGTGCAGCTCGCCGGGCACCTCGGGCGCCAATGGAACGCGTTGCGGAGTGTTGCCGAGGTCGTTGACTCCCAACGCTTGTGCGAGTCGCTTGGCCGGGTCGATCGTCAAAACCACTACGGTGCGCCCATATTCGGCGGCGCGCAGCGCGATCGCCGCGGCGGTGGTGGTCTTGCCGACACCGCCGGCGCCGCAGCACACCACCACGCGGTTGGTCGTGTCAGCCAGAATCGCCGCCATATCAAGGGTCTTCGGCTTATGTGCCTGGGTCATGGTCACCGAACCCCCTGTTGCGCAAGTACTTCCGAAAGTTCATACAGGCTGCCCAGGTCGACCCCGTCGGAGATCGTCGGCAGTTCCAGCCTCGGCACTTGCAGCGATTCGAGTTGCTGGGCGGTCTCCGAGCGGGCGCTGATCCGGGTGGCGTGCTCGATGGTCTCGGTGAGCAGGCCCGCGAAGTCGTCGTCTTCGAGTTCGATCCCGGCCATGGCCAGCCCGGAACGTACGGCATCGGCGTCCACCACACCCTCGGCGGCTTTCGCCAGGTCGTCGTTGTCGAGATAGGCGGGGATGTTGCGGTTCACGATCACGCTGCCGATCGGTAGCTCCATCTCGGCGAGTTCCTCGATGGCTTCCAGAGTTTCCTGCACCGGCAGCGCTTCCAGCAGTGTCACCAGGTGGATGGCGGTCTGGTCGGAATGCAGCAGCTTGACCACCCCTTCGGCCTGCGAATGCACGGGCCCGCCCTTAGCCAGATCCGACACCGCCTTGGTGACATCAAGGAAGCGGGCGATGCGTCCGGTCGGGGGTGCGTCGACAACGATCGCGTCATAGACGGGATTCTTGGCCCCCTTGTTCAGCCGGATCACGGACTCCTTGATCTTGCCGGTCAGCAGCACGTCACGCAGACCGGGCGCGATGGTCGTGGCGAACTCGATGGCGCCGATGCGGCGCATCGCGCGACCCGCGATACCCAGGTTGTAGAACATGTCGAGGTATTCCAGAAAAGCGGCCTCGATGTCGATGGCCAGTGCATTGACCTGCCCGCCGCGTTCGGCGGTAGCGATCTTGAGTTCCTGGTAGGGCAGCGGCGGAACGTCGAAGAGTTGCGCAATCCCTTGACGCCCTTCAACTTCCACCAGCAGCACTTTGCGTCCACCAGCAGCCAGGGTCAGCGCCAGCGCCGCCGCGATCGTCGACTTACCGGTACCGCCCTTGCCGGTCACGAAATGTAGGCGAGCCTTCGACAACCGCGAAGGCCAGCCGACGGGACTACCGCCGCTCGATGTGTTAGCCACTATCGCATGCTAGCCGTTGCTGTTTTGCCGGATAAGCTCGCGATCATGACCCAACCCACCACATGGGAGTACGCGACGATTCCGCTGCTCACCCACGCCACCAAGCAGATCCTCGACCAGTGGGGCGCCGACGGCTGGGAGCTGGTGGCGGTGTTGCCCGGCCCCACCGGAGAGCAGCACGTCGCCTACCTCAAACGCCCCAAGTAAGGGCCGGGTGCCATGAGCGCGAAAGCCCGTCTGGAGGAACTCGGACTCACGCTTCCCCACGTGGTGGCGCCGCTGGCGGCCTATGTGCCCGCGGTGCGCACCGGCAATCTCGTCTACACCGCCGGCCAGTTGCCATTTGTGGACGGGAAGTTGGCCGCCATTGGCAAAGTCGGTGCTGACGTCGCCCCGGACGCGGGTAAGGCGCTGGCACGGGTGTGCGCCCTCAACGCCCTGGCTGCCGTGGATGCACTGGTGGAGCTCGACTCGGTGACCCGGGTGGTCAAGGTGGTGGGCTTCGTCGCCTCCGCGCCCGGCTTCCACGGTCAGCCGGGCGTCATCAACGGGGCCTCGGAACTGCTTGCAGAGGTCTTCGGCGACAGTGGCGTGCACGCGCGCTCGGCGGTCGGGGTCGCCGAGCTGCCGCTGGACGCGCCGGTGGAGGTGGAGATGATCGTGGAGGTCGGGTAGCGGCCGTGGCCGACCCAGCGCTCGCCCATCCCGCCTACGCCCAGCTGCGGACGGTCACCGACACCGCTTCGGTGCTGCTGTGCAACAACCCCGGCCTGATGACGCTGGAGGGCACCAACACCTGGGTGCTCCGTGGTCCGCGCAGCGACGAGTTGGTGATCGTCGATCCCGGACCTGACGACGACGAGCACATCGCGCGGCTGGCCGCTTTGGGGCGGATCGTCCTCGTGCTGATCAGTCACCGACATGGCGACCACACCGATGGCATCGACAAGCTGGTCGCGCGCACCGGGGCGACAGTGCGCTCGGCGGGCAGCGGGTTTCTGCGCGGGTTCGGCGGCGAGCTGCTCGACGGTGAAGTGATCGACGCAGCCGGTCTGAGGATCACCGTGATGTCCACACCCGGCCACACCGCCGATTCGCTGTCGTTCGTGCTAGACGATGCGGTGCTGACGGCCGACACCGTGCTGGGGCGCGGCACCACCGTGATGGACAAGGAGGACGGCAACCTGACCGCCTACCTGGAATCCCTGCAGCGGCTGCGCGGGCTGGGACGGCGTGCGGTGCTGCCCGGGCACGGCCCCGAGCTGGCGGACCTGGACGCCGTCACGCAAGGCTATCTGGCGCACCGGCACGAGCGGTTGGAACAGGTGCGTTCGGCGCTGCGTGAACTCGGCGAGGACGCCAGCGCTCGTCAGGTGGTCGAACACGTCTACACCGACGTCGACGAGAAGCTCTGGCACGCGGCCGAGTGGTCGGTGCAGGTCCAGCTGGAGTACCTGCGGACCTAGTGGCGCCCGCTCGGCGTGACTAGCGAGCTCTGCGGGCCAGTCTCTCGGAGTCCGAGATCAGCACGCTTTTACCCTCCAGGCGGATCCAGCCGCGGTGGGCGAAGTCGGCCAGCGCCTTGTTGACCGTCTCCCGGGAGGCGCCGACCAGCTGGGCGATCTCCTCCTGAGTCAGGTCGTGGGTGACCCGCATCGCGCCACCCTCCTGGGTGCCGAAACGCTGCGCGAGCTGCAGCAGCTGCTTGGCCACCCGGCCGGGCACGTCGGTGAAGATCAGGTCGGCCAGATTGTTGTTGGTGCGCCGCAGCCGACGGGCCAGCACGCGCAACAGCTGCTCGGCGATCTCCGGGCGGTCGGCGATCCAGGCCCGCAGCGCGTCGCGGTCCATCGAGACCGCGCGCACCTCGGTGATCGTCGTCGCGCTGGACGTCCGGGGTCCCGGGTCGAAGATCGACAGCTCGCCGAACATGTCCGACGGGCCCATGATGGTGAGCAGGTTCTCTCGTCCATCAGGTGAGCGACGGCCGATCTTCACCTTGCCCGCGACGATGATGTACAGCCGGTCACCCGGTTCGCCCTCGGCGAATACGGTGTGTCCACGGGGGAAGTCGACGGGCTGCAACTGCTTGGTCAGTGCGGCGACTGCGCTGGGCTCAACCCCTTGAAAGATTCCGGCCCTTGCCAGGATCTCGTCCACGTTGCCTCTTCTTGCCTCTTCAGTTTCGAACGAAGTTGATACGGGCAGGCCAAACTGTGACGGCCGACACGAGTCTAAACGTAGGCCAAACGGTGCGGCCTGCCAACGCTACACACGATTAATGTGTCGGGTCACCGTAAACTGCGTGTTGGTCACATACCGCCCTTGGATGCGGGTGGGCAGGCCGGATTCGATGCGGCCGACCATGTCGGCGGCGAAGAAAGTCTCGACGTGATGTCGTCCGGTGAGCGCTCGTGGCGCCGGGGCGGCTTCCACTCCGAGCGACTGGCGGCGGTGCAGCAACTCCAGCGCTTCCGGCATGCCCTCGCGGGCCAGCGTACGGACGTCGACGGCGTCGGCGTGGTCGAGAAAATCAGCCACATCCGAGGCTGACACGGTGTCATGGGTGAGCGACCTTTCCAGCCGCCCGAGCCCGAGCGTCGCCAACATCAGCAACGCCGGGATGCAGGCCACCAGCAACCACAACACACAAAGAGTAAACATGGCCAAGGTCTCAGCCAGATCACGAAATCAGTACTCTGTCGTAGGTGTCAGCGGCAAAGTCGTCCCCCCGCAAGGAAAAGGGGTTGGAGAAAGCGGTCGCCAAGCGCTTCGCCAACGAGACGCGCACCGGGTTGGTGCGGCGGGCGCGGAGAATGAATCGGGCGCTTGCGCAAGCATTTCCGCACGTGTACTGCGAGCTGGACTTCACCTCGCCACTCGAGCTCGCGGTCGCGACGATACTTTCGGCCCAGAGCACCGACAAGCGCGTGAACCTGACTACGCCGGCGTTGTTCGTGAAATACCGGACGGCACTGGATTATGCGCGGGCCGATCGCGAAGAACTCGAAGCTCTGATCCGCCCCACCGGCTTCTACCGCAATAAGGCCAACTCGCTGATCGGACTGGGCCAGGCTCTCGTCGAGCGGTTCGACGGTGAGGTGCCCCGCACCATGGAGGAGTTGGTGACGCTGCCCGGTGTCGGTCGCAAGACCGCCAACGTCATCCTGGGCAACGCTTTTGATATCCCCGGCATCACCGTCGACACCCATTTCGGGCGGTTGGTGCGCCGTTGGCGGTGGACCGCTGAGGAAGACCCGGTGAAAGTGGAGCACGCCGTCGGCGAGTTGATCGAGCGCAAGGAATGGACCCTGCTCAGTCACCGGGTGATCTTCCACGGCCGCCGGGTCTGCCATGCCCGCAAACCGGCGTGCGGTGTGTGCGTCCTGGCCAAGGACTGCCCGTCCTACGGGCTGGGACCCACCGAACCGTTGCTGGCCGCCCCACTCGTACAGGGTCCCGAGACCGACCACTTGTTGGCCCTGGCCGGGCTGTAACCGAGCCGGGCATGAAGGGGCTTTCCGGTGCTGCCCGCTGGACCGTTGCGGTCGTGGCGGTGGTGGCCGCTCTGGTCGTGGCGCTGGTCGCGCAGCTGCGTGACGACGCCGCCCCGAAGACCACCACCGCGGGGCCGGCCGGGCGCGAGCATCGGGACGCCGACACCCCGCAGGCGCTGGTCGAACCGCGCCGGCGGGCGGATCTGGCCCCCTGCCCGGCCGCAGGTGACGGGCCGGGCGTCCCGGCCCTGCGCGGGGTGGTGGTGGAGTGTGCGGCCGACGGCGCCGCGGTCGACGTGGCGCAGGCACTGGCCGGACGGCGGGTGGTGATCAATCTCTGGGCGTACTGGTGTGGGCCTTGCGCTGCCGAGCTGCCGGCGATGGCCGAGTATCAACGTCGGGCGGGGTCCGACGTGATGGTGGTGACGGTGCATCAGGACGAGAATGAGACCGCTGCCCTGCTGCGGTTGGCCGAGCTGGGGGTTCATCTGCCGACGCTGCAGGACGGCCGCCGCCGGGTGGCGGCTGCGCTGCGGGTGGCAAATGTGATGCCCGCGACGGTGGTGTTGCGGCCGGACGGTAGCGTTGCGCAGACCCTGCCGCGGGCATTCGACAGCGCCGACGAGATCGCGGCCGCGGTCGGGGAGTGAGGCGGGGTGAGCGAACCGAATGAGGTGCCGGTGACTGCTGCGGGTACTGCGCGCGAGCGCCGGACGGTCGCCCTGACCCCCGACGCCGGCCCGGCCTGGTTGCGGCCGCTGATCGACAACGTCGACCAGATCCCCGATGCGTTCCGTCGCCGCCTGCCGGCCGACGTGCTGGCGATGGTGACGGCGGCCAAGTCGCTGGGTCGAGGTGGGCGGGATGCCGCCGTCCTGGTGCTGTTCTCGGGGCCGGAATCCGGCGCGGCCGGGGGCGGGCTTCCCGACGACGCCGACCTGCTGCTGACCGTGCGGGCGTCGACCCTGCGCCACCATGCCGGCCAGGCAGCCTTCCCCGGCGGCGCGTCCGACCCCGACGACGACGGCCCGGTTGCCACGGCGTTGCGCGAGGCGCGCGAGGAGACGGGCATCGACGTCGACCGATTGCGGCCGCTGGCGACCATGGAACGCACCTTCATCGCCCCGTCGCGCTTCCACGTCGTCCCGGTGCTGGCCTACTCACCGGATCCCGGACCGGTGACGGTCGTCAACGACGCCGAAACCGCGATCGTGGCGCGGGTCCCGGTGCGCGCCTTCATCAACCCGGAGAATCGGCTGATGGTCTACCGCGGCACCTTGGGACGGCGCTGGGCCGGACCGGCGTTTCTGCTGAACCAGATGCTGGTGTGGGGTTTCACTGGCCAGGTGATCTCGGCGGTTCTCGACGTGGCGGGCTGGGCCCAGCCCTGGGACATCGGCGAAATGCGCGAGTTGGACGACGCGATGGCACTGGTCGGGGACTCCGATGCGTCGCGAGGTGGATTGCGATGAATACCATGACGCCCTCGCAATGGCTGGACATCGCCGTGCTGGCGGTCGCGTTCATCGCCGCGATCTCCGGCTGGCGTTCCGGCGCCCTGGGGTCGGTGCTCTCGTTCGCCGGCGTGGTGCTGGGCGCGGTGGCCGGGGTGTTGCTGGCACCGCACATCGTCAGCCACATCGCGGCCCCGCGGGCCAAGTTGTTCGCGGCGCTGTTTCTGATCCTGGCGCTGGTGGTGGTCGGTGAGGTCGCCGGCGTGGTGTTGGGGCGAGCGGTTCGCGGCGCGATCCGCAACCGGCCGATCCGCACCGTCGACTCGGTCATTGGCGTCGGCGTGCAGTTGATGGTGGTGCTGACCGCGGCCTGGCTGCTGGCGACCCCGTTGACCCAATCGAAAGATCAGCCAGAACTGGCCGCCGCGGTGCGGGGTTCGCGGGTGTTGGCCGAGGTCAACGAGGTTGCGCCGACCTGGCTGAAGACGGTGCCCAAGCGGCTGTCCGCGCTGCTGAACACCTCGGGTCTGCCCGCGGTGCTGGAGCCGTTCAGCCGTACGCCGGTGATCCCGGTGGCGTCACCGGATCCGGCGCTGGTCAACAATCCGGTGGTGGCGGCCACCGCGCCGAGCGTGGTCAAGATCCGCAGCCTGGCGCCGAGCTGTCAGAAGGTGCTGGAAGGCACCGGTTTCGTGATCTCACCCGAGCGGGTGATGACCAACGCGCACGTGGTGGCCGGCTCCAGCAGTGTCTCGTTGCAGGCCAACGGCAAGAACTACGACGCCACGGTGGTGTCATACGACCCCCAGGTGGACATCGCGATCCTGGCCGTCCCGGGATTGCCGTCGACGCCGCTGGTATTCGACGACACTCCCGCAAAAACCGGTACCGACGTGGTGGTGCTGGGCTATCCGGGGGGTGGCAACTTCACCGCCACCCCGGCCCGGATCCGGGAAGTCATCAAGCTCAGTGGGCCGGATATCTACCGCAGCCCGCAGCAGGTCACTCGCGACGTCTACACGATCCGGGCGAATGTGGAACAGGGCGATTCCGGCGGGCCGCTCATCGACCTCGACGGCCGCGTGCTCGGCGTGGTATTCGGCGCAGCCGTGGACGACGCGGACACCGGGTTCGTGCTGACGGCCGAGGAAGTGGCCGGCCAGCTGTCCAAGATCGGCGCCACCGCGCAGGTGAGCACCGGGGCCTGCGTCAGCTGACCGGGTGCACCTTCCGCAGGAATCGCATCAGGTGCCGGTTGATCTCTTCGGGCGCCTCCTCGTGGCTGAAATGTCCAGCGGCGGCGACGGATACATAGCGGCCGTGGGGTGCGTAGCGCTGGGTGCGTTCGACCGGTGCGGCCAGGACGTAAGGATCGGCGTCGCCGCGGATGTGCAGCAGCGGTACGGCCAGTTGCGCCGTGGTGGACTTGATGAAGCGGTGGCCCTCGCCGCGCAGCTGGCTGCGCACCGCCCATCGCTGATACTCCAGTGCGCAGTGCGCGGCACCCGGAATCTGGATGGCCTGGCGCAGGTACCGGATCGTCTGCGAATAATCCTCGGAGCCAATCCATTTGGTGCCACTGCGGCTGCGGACGAGGCGTTCGATCTCGGCGCCGTTGTGTCTGGTCAGCAGCCGCTCCGGCAGCAGCGGCGACTGGTAACGCAACAGTGTCGGTAGCAGCGCGCGGCTCTGGTCCCTACGGGTCAGCGTGGACCGCCGCAATGCCGCCGGATGCGGTGAGCTAACCAGGGCGATACCGCGCACCAGCCGCGAATGCAGCAGTGCGGTGGCCCAGCAGGCCAGCCCGCCGTCGGCGTGGCCGATCAACATCGCCGACGAATGCCCAAGGGCGCGAATGAGTCCGGCGGTGTCACCGGCCAGCGTCCAACCGTCATAGCCGCGGGGCGGCTTGTCGCTGCCGCCGTAACCCCGCAGGTCGACCGCGACCACCCGGGCGCCGGTCAGCGCACGCAACTGGTGACGCCACGACCACCAGAAGGACCCGAAACCGTGCAGCAACATCACGAGCGGTCGGCCGGTAGCTGCGCCGTTGGAGTTGTCGGCGTCGGCTTCGACGACGTGGAACCGGATGCCGTTGGCGTGCACATCCACATGGCGCCAAGGCCCGTCGATGCGGACGATCGACGGATCAGGAGCCGGCACTTACCAGCCCGAGGGGTCGGTGGGAGGGTTGCTCTCCGGCTTCTCGTGTTTGCCGTGGTGTTCGGGGAGCTGCTTGGGGCCGGCCGGTGTCTTGTCGTGCCCCGGCGCGAAGGCGGTGCGCGCCTCTTTCACGGATTCGATCGTCTTCTGGGGGCCGCGGATCCGACGGACCTTCAAGAACCCGAACAGGGCCAGCGCGACCGTGACGACGACCATGATCGCGAAGACGATGAGGAAAGCGGCCCAGCGCCACAGCCAGCTGTCCAGCAGTTCGGCGAGGAAAAAGAAGAAGAAGAACGTCGAGTAGAACAGCACTACCAGCGCGGAGATGAAGAAGACGCTGCCGGTCAGACCCTTTTTGACGTCCCGGGTGATCTCGGCGCGGGCCAGCTCGACCTCGGCGCGCACGAGGGTCGACATCTGGGTGGTGACGTCTTTGATCAGATCGCCGACCGACGGCTCGCCCGCCCTGGCGTGCGGGTCGGTCAACGGGATCGTGGTCAGCGTGCTCGGCACACCGGTCTTGCGATCGGGTTTGCTCACAGACGGTCCTCTCCGTTTCGCGGCTCGTCGGTGTCCCGCTGAACCGCGCAGTGCGCGTCGTCGCGGTTCATGTTGCCATGGGCCCCGGGACAAGACGAGGCCGGACGAGGCCAGCCGATGGCCGTCGCAAGCGCGGCGGACAGGATGCATTGATCCTCTACACTGGCCCACTGGCCTGAGATCTCACGCCAGTCTTTGACGATCGAACGGGGTATCACTTTGCAGCAGGCGCCCGGCGGCTCGAAACCGACCGCGAAATCGGCTTCTGCCGTGGCCATTCTGGCCGTTGTGTTGGGCCTCCTGTTCTTGCCGGCCAACGCCGCGTCCGCCGACGACAAGGTGGCGTTGGGCGGTGGGTCCGGCATCGTCGTCAATACCGGCACGCTGTGCACGCTGACCGCGATCGGCCACGACAAGTTCGGCGACCTCATCGGATTCACCTCGGCGCACTGCGGTGGTCCGGGCGCGCCGGTTGCGGCCGAGGACGCCGAGAGTCACGGCCAGATCGGCACGATGGTGGCCGGCAACGACGGGCTGGACTACGCGGTGATCAAGTTCGATCCGGCCAAGGTGAACCCGGTGAACAACGTCAACGGCTTTGCCATCAACGGCATCGGCCCGGAACCGGTGTTCGGTCAGGTGGCGTGCAAGCAGGGCCGCACCACCGGCAACTCCTGCGGTGTCACCTGGGGGCCGGGCCAGGACCCCGGCAGCATTCTCATGCAGGTCTGCGGTGGACCGGGTGACTCCGGGGCTCCGGTGACGGTGGACAACCTGCTGGTCGGAATGATCCACGGCGCCTTCAGTGACAGCCTGCCCAGCTGCGTCACCAAATACATCCCGCTGCACACACCGGCGGTGGTCATGTCGATCAACACCGACCTGGCCGACATCGTCGCCAAGAACCGCCCCGGCTCCGGGTTCGTTCCGGTCGGCTGAGCTACTTCGCCTCGCGGATCGCGTCGAACACGTTGGGGTCCAACAACGTTGACGTGTCCCCCAGGTCACGGTTCTCGGCCACGTCGCGCAACAACCGGCGCATGATCTTGCCGCTGCGGGTCTTGGGTAGCTCCGGCACGATGTGCACCTCGCGCGGCTTGGCGATCGGCGAGATCTCGTGGGCCACCTCGGCCCGCAACTCTTCGACGGTGCCTTCGCTGACTTCGTAGTTGGAGCGCAGCACGACGAACGCGCAGATGGCCTGGCCGGTGGTGTCGTCGGTGACGCCCACCACCGCGGCCTCGGCCACCCCGCGGTGCCCGACGAGTGCCGACTCGACTTCCGCGGTGGAGATGCGGTGCCCGGAGATGTTCATCACGTCGTCGATGCGGCCCAGTACCCAGATGGCGCCGTCCGGGTCGAAGCGGGCACCGTCCCCGGCGAAGTAGTAGCCCTTGTCGGCGAACTTGGACCAGTAGGTCTTGCGGTACCGCTCGGGATCACCCCAGATGCCGCGCAGCATCGACGGCCACGGCTGGTCCAGCACGAGGTAGCCGGTGACGTGGGTTTCGCCGTCTTCGTCCGGTGGTAGCTGCTCGCCGTGGTCGTCGACGATCTTGGCCGAGATGCCGGGCAGCGGCGTCATCGCCGAGCCGGGTTTGACCTCGCTGACGCCGGGCAGTGGGGAGATCATCGCCGAGCCGGTTTCGGTCTGCCACCAGGTGTCGACGACCGGCACCCCGCCCCCGCCGATGACGTCGCGGTACCACCGCCATGCCTCCGGGTTGATGATCTCGCCGACCGAACCGAGTAGTCGGATACTCGACAGATCATGCGCGTCCGGGATCTCGCGGCCCCACTTCATGAAGGTCCTGATCAGTGTCGGTGCGGTGTAATAGATTGTGACGCCGTACTTTTCGATGATCTCGAAGTGTCGGTGCTGGGTGGGCGCGTTGGGTGTGCCCTCGTACAGGACTTCGGTGACGCCGTTGGACAACGGGCCGTAGACGCCGTAGGTGTGCCCGGTGACCCAGCCGATGTCGGCGGTGCACCAGAACACGTCGGTCTCCGGCTTGACGTCGAAGATGGCGTCCATCGTGTACGCGCACTGCGTCAGGTACCCGCCGCTGGTGTGCACGATCCCCTTCGGCTTGCCGGTGGTGCCCGACGTGTACAGCAGGAACAACGGCTGCTCGGCGTCGAACGCCTCGGCGGTGTGCTCGGGTGAGGCTTTGTCGACGACGTCATGCCACCACAGGTCGCGATCGTCGTCCCAGGAGACGTCGACTCCGGTGCGCCGCACCACCAGAACATGTTCGACGGGGCTGTCGTCGACCGATAACGCTTCGTCGGCGGCGTCCTTCAACGGCGCCGGCTTGCCGCGGCGGAACTGCCCGTCCGCGGTGATCAGCAGCTTGGCCTGGGCGTCGGCGATCCGGGTCCGCAGCGCGTGCGCGGTGAAGCCGCCGAACACCACGCTGTGCATGATGCCCAACCGCGCGCAGGCCAGCATCGCGATGACCGCTTCGGGGATGAGCGGCAGGTAGATGGCCACCCGGTCACCGGCGACCAGACCCAGGTCGGTCAGTGCGTTGGCGGTCTTGCAGACCTCCTGCTGCAGGTCCGCATAGGTCAGGGTGCGGCGGTGGTCCTGCGGTTCGCCTTCCCAGTGGATGGCGACCCGGTCACCGTTGCCCGCCTCCACGTGGCGATCCACGCAGTTGTAGGCGACGTTGAGCTTGCCGCCGACAAACCACTTGGCGAACGGCGCGTCCGACCAGTCCAGAACTTCGGTATACGGCGTCGCCCAGGACAGCCGGTCGGCCTGTGCGGCCCAGAACGCCAGTCGGTCTTCTTCGGCCTGCTCGTACAGCTCCGGCCGAGCGTTGGCCTGCTCGGCGAACTGGGCCGGGGGTGGGTAAGACGACGGCTGTTCGGCATCGTTGGCGGTCACGGTTGTGAGCGTAACCCCGCGGCGATTACGGCTCCGCGCCCCTCATTTGGTGGCCACTTCTCGGTCAGGTGCTGGATAATTCGCGGGCATGACACGCGCACGGCTCATTGCGGCCCTCGCCGCGGCAACAGTAAGCGCCGTACCGGCGCCCGCCCAGGCGGCACCGGCCGATATGGCGCCGTGCACGGCAGGGCAGGTGGTGGTGACCTCCGCCGGGCCCGAGGCGGCTGTCGGGCACCGCGCGGTGACGCTGATCTTTGCACCGGCTCCCGGCGCTATGCCGTGCACGCTCACCGGCTATCCCACGGTCGAAGCGGTCGCCGGCGGCTCGCGCATCACCGCGCAGGCCACCCTTCGTGGTTACATGGGCGGACTGCCCGGTGACGTCGGTGTGCCCCCGACCGTGACGGTGTCGCCGTCCCAGCGTGCGGAGTCGGTGGTCGAAGGCATGTCCGTCAACGCCGGCGGCAACCCATGTCCCGCCTACACCGGATTGAGCGTCACCCCGCCGGGCGGGACCGAGGCGGTCACCGTCGCGACGACGATCGAGGGTTGCCAGCTGCAGGTGCACCCCGTCACCCAGGTCGTCATCGAGCCGGTGCCGCCGTCTTAGGCTCCAGGGTCGCCTCTAGGGTCGCTCATGTGTGTCGGATGATGCGGGTGGTGCTGGCTGTCTTGCTGACGGCCGGCTGCCTGGCCGGATGCGGCGGCGGTGGCGTGCTCACTCCTGACGTGGTGGTGGTCAACGGCGGCGAACCGCCCAATCCACTGATCCCGACCGGCACCAACGACAGCAACGGCGGCCGCATCATCGACCGGCTTTTCTCTGGCCTGGTTTCCTACGACGCGGGTGGCCGGCCATCGCCGGAGGTCGCACAATCGATCGAGAGTGTCGACAACACGAACTACCGGATCCTTCTCCGGCCGGGCTGGAAATTCACCGACGGCTCACCGGTGACGGCCCACTCGTTTGTGGACGCCTGGAATTTCGGCGCGTCGGGCGCCAACGCGCAGTTGCAGCAGCAGTTCTTCAGCCCGATCGAGGGATTCGACGGGTTGTCGGCGGCACCGGGCGACGGCAGGCCCGCCACCATGTCCGGGCTGCGCGTGGTGAGCGATCTCGAATTCACCGTGCGGCTGCGTGCGCCGACCATCGACTTCATGTTGAGCCTGGGCCACAGCGCTTTTTATCCGTTGCCCCCCTCAGCCTTTCGCGATATGGCGGCGTTCGGGCGGCACCCGGTGGGCAACGGTCCCTACAAGTTGGCCGACAGCCCCGACGAACCGGCGTGGGAACACAACGTCAAGATCGACCTGGTCGCCAACCCCGACTATCACGGCAATCGCAAGCCGCGGAACAAGGGCCTGCGGTTCGAGTTCTACGCCAATCTGGACACCGCTTATGCCGATATCCTGTCAGGCAATCTCGATGTGCTGGATACGATTCCGTCCAGTGCGCTGACGATTTATCAGCGCGATCTGGGTGACAACGCCGTGAAAGGCCCGGTGGCCGTGAGCCAGTCGCTCGATACGCCGCTGCGGTTGCCGCATTTCGGTGGCGAAGAAGGCAGGCTGCGCCGGCTGGCGATATCGGCGGCGATCAACCGGCCGCAGATCTGCCAACAGATCTTCAATGGAACACGGAGTCCGGCAAGTGATTTCACCGCAAGTTCGCTGCCGGGCTTCGATCCGAACATCCCCGGCAATGACGCGTTGGACTTCAACCCGCAACGGGCACAGCAACTGTGGGCGCAGGCCAACGCGATATCGCCGTGGACCGGGCGGTACGCCATCGCCTACAACGCCGACAGCGGCCATCAGGAGTGGGTGGACGCCGTAGCCAACAGCATCAAGAACGCACTGGGCATCGACGCGGTCGGCGCACCGCAACCCACCTTCGCCGGGTTTCGCACCCAGATCACCAACCGCACCATCGACTCCGCGTTCCGCGCCGGCTGGATCGGCGACTATCCGTCGATGATCGAGTTCCTGGCGCCGCTGTACGCCACCGGGGCCGGATCCAACGATGTCGGCTACTCCAGCCGGGAATTCGACGCCGCGCTGGCGGCTGCCGAGGCTGCGCCCGATTTGCGGGCGGCCGATGTGCTGGCCAACGTCGCGCAACGAATCCTGTTGCACGACATGCCCGCCGTCCCGTTGTGGTACTACATCAGTGTCATCGGATGGTCGAGCCAGGTCAGCAACGTCAAGCCCACCTGGAACGGGCTGCCCGACTACGAGAACATCGTGAAGGGCTGAGATGGGCTGGTATCTGGTGCGCCGGATCGCGTTGATGATCCCGGTCTTCCTGGGTGCCACGCTGCTGATCTACGGCATGGTGTTTCTACTGCCCGGCGACCCGGTGGCCGCAATCGCGGGTGACCGGCCGCTGAGTCCGGAAGTCGCCGCCCAGCTACGCGCCCGTTACCATCTCGACGATCCCTTCCTGGTGCAGTATCTGCGCTACCTGGGTGGCCTGTTGCACGGCGACCTGGGCCGCGCCTACTCCGGCCTTCCGGTCAGTGCTGTTCTGGCACATGCGTTTCCGGTGACGCTTCGGCTGGCGCTGATCGCACTGGTGGTGGAGGGCGTGCTCGGCATCGGGTTCGGAGTGGTCGCCGGACTGCGCCAGGGCGGCGGCTTCGACGCCACGGTGCTCGTCACCGGGCTGGTCATCATCGCCATTCCGATTTTCGTGCTGGGATTCCTGGCGCAGTTCGTGTTCGGCGTTCGGCTGGGCTGGGCGCCGGTGACGGTCGGCGGCCGAGCCACCTTCGGCCGGTTGCTGCTGCCTGGAATCGTACTGGGACTGGTGTCATTCGCCTACGTGGTGCGGTTGACGCGATCCGCGGTCGCCGCGAACGCGCATGCCGAGCATGTGCGAACCGCGACCGCCAAGGGACTGTCGCGGCCACGGGTGGTGACGGTTCACATTCTGCGCAATTCGCTGATACCGGTGGTCACTTTTCTTGGCGCCGATCTCGGGGCGCTGATGGGCGGAGCGATCGTGACCGAGGGGATCTTCAACATTCACGGCGTCGGAGGCGTGCTGTATCAGGCGGTCACCCGACAGGAAGCGCCCACGGTGGTGTCGATCGTGACGGTGTTGGTGTTGATCTATCTCATCAGCAATCTGTTGGTGGACCTACTCTATGCGGCGCTGGACCCGCGGATCCGCTATGTATAGACGCCCGAAATTCGTTGTCGCTGCCGCGCTGATCGCGCTGATTCTGATGGTTGCCGCATTTCCGTCGCTGTTCACCGGCATCGACCCCAGCTACGCCGATCCGGGCCAGAGTTTGCTGCCGCCGTCGGCGGCCCACTGGTTCGGTACCGACCTGCAGGGCCACGACATCTATGCGCGCACCGTTTACGGCGCCCGAGCGTCAGTCACCGTCGGAGTGGGTGCGACCCTGGCCGCGTTCGTCATCGGCGGCATGCTGGGCGCGCTGGCCGGCTTCTACGGGGGCTGGGTCGACGCGCTGGTATCGCGTATCACCGACGTGTTCTTCGCGTTGCCGTTGCTGCTGGCCGCCATCGTGCTGATGCAGGTGATGCATCACCGCACGGTGTGGACGGTGGTCGCTATCCTGGCCTTGTTCGGATGGCCCCAGGTGGCGCGCATTGCCCGCAGTTCGGTGCTTGAAGTACGGGGCAGCGACTATGTGCTGGCCGCGAAAGCGCTGGGGCTCAGTGGTACGCGGACGCTGCTGCGTCATGTGGTGCCCAACGCGATCGGTCCGGTGATCGCCGTGTCCACGATCGCGCTCGGCGTCTTCATCGTCACTGAGGCCACGTTGTCCTACCTCGGGGTCGGGCTGCCGACGTCGGTGGTGTCCTGGGGCGGCGACATCAATGTCGCGCAGATGCGGCTGCGGGCCGGCTCCACCATCCTGTTCTATCCGGCTGGGGCGCTGGCGATCACGGTGCTGGCGTTCATGATGATGGGCGATGCGCTGCGCGACGGGCTCGATCCGGCCTCCCGGGCGTGGCGGGCATGAGCGGGCAGGTACTGCTGTCCGTCGAGGGGCTGCAGGTGTGCTTCGGTCCCGACGAGCCGGTGGTGCGTGGCGTGGATCTCAACGTCTGTCGTGGTGAGACCGTAGCGGTCGTCGGCGAATCCGGGTCGGGGAAATCCACCACCGCGGCTGCGGTTCTGGGACTGCTGGCACCCGGCGGGCGAATCACCAACGGACGCATCATATTCGACGGCCGCGACATCACCGGGGCTGACCGGCGGGTGATGCGTGCGATCAGGGGGCGCGAGATCGGTTATGTGCCACAGGATCCGATGACCAACCTGAATCCGGTGTGGAGTGTCGGCTTTCAGGTCCGGGAGGCCCTACGGGTCAACACCGACGCTCGGGATGCGCGACGACGGGCGGCGCAGTTGCTCGCCGATGCCGGTATGCCGGATCCGGGCAGGCAAGCCCGGCGGTACCCACACCAACTCTCCGGCGGCATGTGTCAACGCGCGCTGATCGCCATCGGACTGGCGGGCAGGCCACGGCTGCTGATCGCCGACGAGCCGACCTCGGCGCTGGACGTCACGGTGCAGCGGCAGGTTCTCGATCATCTGCAACGGCTCACCGATGAGCTGGGAACGGCGTTGCTGCTGATCACCCATGACCTGGCGTTGGCCGCCGAGCGGGCTGAACAGGTGGTGGTCATGCACCATGGGACAGTCGTGGAATCCGGTGCGGCACAGATGATTCTGCGCGAGCCCGGTCATGAGTACACCCGCCGGCTGGTGGCCGCCGCGCCGTCTGTGACTGCGCGTGACCGACGCTCCGCCGATATCCGTGGGCGGGTGGCCGCCGAAGCCGCCGAACGCGCGGGCGCGCAAGACGACATCCTGGTGGTGTCGGGTCTGACCAAGACCTATTCGGAGAATCGGGGTCTGCCCTGGCGGCGCTCGGAACTCCGCGCCGTCGACGGCGTGTCGTTCCGGGTTCGGCGGGCCAGCACCCTGGCCGTGGTGGGAGAGTCCGGCTCGGGAAAGTCGACCGTGGCGAGGATGGTGCTCGGTCTGCTGCAACCGACGTCAGGCAGCGTCGTGTTCGACGGAACCGACGTCGGCGCGGTGCACAAGACCCTGGCATTCCGCCGTCGGATCCAGCCGGTCTTCCAGAACCCCTACAGCAGTCTGGATCCGATGTACACGGTGTCTCGCGCCATCGAGGAACCGCTGCGGATCCATCGGGTAGGGGACCGTCGCCAGCGCGCGAAAACCGTTCGTGACCTTCTGGAGCAGGTGGCGCTGCCGGCGGCGGTCCTCGAGCGGTTGCCCCGTGAGCTTTCCGG
This sequence comes from Mycobacterium gordonae, assembly GCF_017086405.1. Classification (NCBI taxonomy): domain Bacteria; kingdom Bacillati; phylum Actinomycetota; class Actinomycetes; order Mycobacteriales; family Mycobacteriaceae; genus Mycobacterium; species Mycobacterium camsae. The sequence goes on along the minus strand of NZ_CP070973.1, from coordinate 6,689,859 downwards.
GGGCCAGCGGCAACGCGTCGCCATCGCGCGGGCGTTGGCACTGCGGCCCGACGTCCTGGTCTGCGACGAGGCGGTGTCGGCGCTTGACGTCCTGGTGCAGGCGCAGATCCTTGACTTGTTGGGGGAGTTGCAGGCCAATCTGGGGCTCACCTACCTGTTCATCAGCCACGATCTGGCGGTCGTCCGGCAGATTTCCGACGAGGTGATGGTGATGCGGGCCGGCCGGGTAGTCGAACACGCGGCCACTGAAGCGGTGTTCACCACGCCCGCTCACGACTACACCCGGCAGCTGTTGGAGGCCATTCCCGGTGCCGCGGCGCGACCCCGATAGGTTGGCAACCTGTGACTGACCCGCTGGCTCCGCTGATGGACCTGCCCGGCGTCGCCGAAGCGAGCGACCGTGCCCGCGAAGCGCTCGGGCGCGCACACCGGCACCGGGTGAACTTGCGCGGCTGGCCGGTGACGGCCGCCGAGGCGTCCCTGCGCGCGGCGCGGGCCTCCTCGGTGCTCGACGGTGGCCCGGTGCGGCTGGATGACGTCACGGACGCCGCGGGGGTCAGTGAACCGGTCTTCGGCGGTGCACTCCGGGTGGCTCAGGCATTGGAGGGCGGCGGAGGAGCGCTCGTCACGGTCTGGCAGAAGGCGCCGCTGCAAGCACTGGCCCGCTTGCACATGCTCGCCGCCGCCGATCTGGTTGACGATGAGCACCTGGGCCGCCCACGCGCCGATTCCGACATCGGGCGGCGGCTGGAATTGCTCGCCGAGGTGGTCAGCCGTCCCACTCAGGCCTCGGCGCCGGTGCTTGCTGCGGTGGCGCACGGAGAGTTGTTGACGCTGCGGCCGTTCGGCAGCGCCGACGGGATGGTGGCACGCGGTGTGTCGCGTTTGGTCACGATCTCCACCGGGCTGGATCCGCACGGACTCGGTGTGCCGGAGGTGAATTGGATGCGCCAGTCGGCGGCGTATCGGGACGCCGCGGCGAAGTTCGCGTCGGGTACCCCGAGCGGTGTGGCGACTTGGGTGGTGCTGTGTTGCCGGGCGTTGCGGGCCGGCGCGCAGGAGGCGCTGGCCATCGCGGAGGCGGTGCCCCCACGGTAGCTGGCACACCGCCAGAAGAATGGCGCAGAAATGCAAAGCGGGCGGCGATCCGAAAATGTCGAATCGCCGCCCGCCAACACGGTTCTCGGTTACCAAGCGTGCATTTCTGGGCTGCGTGGGTGGCCTCGGCGCGTTTGCGACACTTCCTGCTGCAACCCCACCCAAAGGGCCGTCGAGGCATTCCGTTCTTCGCAATTACGCAGGCCCGCAACACTTCTGCCATATCAGTGGCTATGACTCCGCGTGGGTGCCAAGAACCGTGCTGGGTGCCTGGATCGGGAGATCGAACCTTCTCTTCCGGATCGACCTTGGCCTCACCAGGCGGCCGTGACTCCTTTGTACTACTAGACCACAGGCACAGCAAGGCCTAAACGCGTCAAAGTTGTGCAACGCAATTTAATTGCGCGCACTAAGTATTTGCTGAACTGGCAACGGCTGGCAACGGCCGGCAAGGGGCGGTTAGAACGCGAAGCGCCGCAACAGGGCATACGTCACGGCGCCGGCGGCCGCCGCGGTGACACCGACCGCGGCTGTCGTGGCGATCGCGGCGCCCGACGGAGCGGGGATCCGATCTCGCAGCGATACCGGCCGGGAGAACGACAACACCGGCCACCCGCGTTCGACGGCTTCCCGGCGCAGCCCGCGGTCGGGGTTGACCACCGAGGGGTGTCCCACGGACTCGAGCATCGGGAGATCGGTGATCGAGTCGGAATACGCGTAGCAATGCTCCAGGGGGTAGCCCTCGCGGGCCGCCAACTCGCGGATCGCCTGCACCTTGCCTTCGCCGTAGCAGTAGAACGCGACCTCGCCGGTGTACTTCCCGTCCTCGACCACCATGCGGGTCGCCATGGCGTGCGTGGCGCCCAACGCGCGGGCGATGGGCCCAACGATCTCCTCGCCGGAAGCGGACACCACCACCACGTCGCGCCCACACAGCTTGTGCGCGGCGATCAGATCCGCGGCCTCGGCGAACACCAACGGTGTGACGATGTCGTGCAGCGTCTCGCCGACTATCGATTTCACCTGTGCGACATCCCACCCTGTGCACATGTTGGCCAAGTGGGTGCGCATCCGATCCATCTGGTCATGATCGGCGCCGGAAAGCAGGAAGATGAACTGCGCGTAGCTCGACTTCAGCACGGCCCGCCGGTTAAGCAGACCTTGCGCGAAGAAGGGTTTGCTGAACGCCAACGTGCTCGACTTGGCGATTATGGTCTTGTCGAGGTCGAAGAAGGCGGCCGTGCGGGCACTCGGTAGCGCCTGCTCGGATGTTTGCGGCGAGATTTGCTGCGGCGCGGCCTCGTCGGGGGCGGTCACCAGTCCAGCATAGGTCGGCGAACGCGTGCGGCCGCGATGTTGGGCCCAATGCGAACGGCTGAATACGCCTGTTGTCTTTCTGCCCACCGCATTTACACGGCTCAAGCCCGTATTTCCTTACACCGAGTACTTGCGTGAATCCCGGCTGGCATGTGTATAGTAAGCATTACTCGGCCTTGAGCCGAGGGTGTATCAGCCCGACCCCCCGGGGCTGATACACGACGACCTCCGCCTCCTCCCCCCCTGGCGGGGGTCGTCCCTTTTCTGGGGTAAAAATCTTCTCACCCGAGGCGAAATCCGGCAATTGGTGCGTTGCGGAGACGCCGTTCGCTTCAGGACGGACGGGTGTCCAGCGAACGACCTGGTACACAGACCGGGTTTTGTCCCCAGATTCCGCTTTGGCACTGGCGTCCAATACCGGCCGGCCGCACGGTGGAGTGGTGAACGAACTTGCGCCGGGCGGAGCCCACTCTGGGCGGGCCGGATCCGGAGTGCTGGCAATCCTGACGGAGTCACTCCTGCGCGAAGAGGTCGACCGTGTCGCCGCGGCCGTTGGGGTACGCGTCGTGCACGCTGGCGAGCGGAACTCGGTGAGCAGAAAGTCATGGTCGGCCGCTGCGGCGGTGGTGCTCGACCAAGCGGCGGCAGAGCGGTGTGGCCGGGCCACGTTGCCGCGACGCGGCCACGTCAGCGTCCTGACCTGTACCGAAGTCGCCCCGGCTGCCTGGGCGGCGGCGGTCGCCGTCGGCGCCGAGCGGGTGCTGCAGTTGCCTCAACAGGAGCACGACCTGGTCGGCGAACTCGCCGAAGCCGCGGAAGCGGTCCGTGAGGACAACCGCAGAGGCCAGGGCGTGGCGGTCGTCGGAGGCTGCGGCGGTGCCGGTGCCTCGCTGTTGGCCGCCGCTTTGGCCCAGGCCGCGGGTGACGCGCTGCTGCTAGACCTCGACCCGTGGGGCGGAGGCATAGATCTGCTGGTGGGCGGGGAGTCCATCCCGGGGCTGCGGTGGCCTGACCTGGCGCTTGCCGGTGGACGGCTGAACTGGTTGGCGATCCGCGAGGCGCTGCCGCGACAGCGCGGAGTGAGTGTCCTGTCGGGCACCCGCCACGTATACGAGTTGGAGCCCGCCCCGGTGGCCGCGATCGTCGATGCCGGTCGCCGCGGGGGCGTCACCGTGGTGTGTGACCTGCCGCGGAGGCTGACCGAGGCGACGCATGCCGCCCTGGACAGCGTCGACCTGGTGGTGCTGGTCAGCCGCTGCGACGTGCGGGCATGTGCGGCTACCGCGGCACTCGTACCCGTGCTGACCGCGGTGAATCCCAACCTCGGGTTGGTCGTCCGCGGGCCGGCGCCCGGTGGTCTGCGGGCGACCGAGGTCGCCAAGATAGCGGGGGCCCCGCTGCTGGCGTCGATGCGTGCCGAGCCGGGGCTGTCCGAGCGGCTGGAGCGTGGCGGCCTGCGGTTGGGCCGCAGGTCCGCGCTGGCCGCGGCAGCACGGACGGTACTCACCGTGATGCCGAGCCGGCGTAAGGCGCCCATCGGGGGCGCGGCATGAACGGACCACTGATCGAACGCGTGCGGGAGCGGCTGGCTTCCGAGTCCGGCCCGCTTCGGCCCGCCGTGGTTGCCGCGGCGATCCGTGCCGAGTCCGGCGGGATACTCGGCGACACGGAGGTGTTGGCCAATCTTCGACTGTTGCAGACGGAACTGACCGGCGCCGGCGTCCTCGAACCGCTGCTTCGTGCGACAGACACCACCGACGTGTTGGTGACGGCGCCGGATGAAATTTGGATAGACAATGGAAAGGGTTTGCGGCGCAGCCATATTCGGTTTGCCGATGAGGCCTCCGTGCGAAGACTCGCGCAACGGTTGGCGTTGGCTGCCGGCCGCCGACTCGATGATGCCCAGCCGTGGGTGGACGGACAACTGAGCGGAATCGGATTCGACGGATTCGCGGTGCGGCTGCACGCGGTACTGCCGCCGCTGGCCGTCCGGGGCACCTGCTTGTCACTGCGGGTGCTGAGGCCGGCCACCCAGGACCTGGCTGCGTTGACGGCTGCGGGCGCCATCGCGGCGGAGGTCGCGGCGCTGGTTTCCGACATCATCACCGCGCGGTTGGCCTTTCTGGTGTCCGGGGGGACGGGGGCGGGCAAGACCACGCTCCTGGCGGCGATGTTGGGTGCCGTCTCGCCGACCGAGCGGATCGTGTGCGTTGAGGACGCCGCCGAGCTCGCTCCCCGACATCCGCATCTGGTCAAGCTCGTCGCGCGGTGCGCCAATATCGAGGGCGTCGGAGAGGTCACGGTGCGCCAGCTCGTCCGTCAGGCACTGCGAATGCGTCCGGACCGGATCGTTGTCGGCGAGGTCCGAGGCGCCGAGGTGGTCGATCTGTTGGCCGCTCTAAACACCGGGCACGACGGGGGAGCCGGCACCGTTCATGCCAACAGCCCGGGTGAGGTTCCCGCCCGACTGGAGGCGCTGGGCGCGCTCGGTGGGCTCGACCGGAGTGCCCTGCACAGCCAGCTCGCGGCCGCGGTCCAGGTGCTCCTACACGTCACCCGTGACGGGGTCGGACGGCGACGGCTCGCCGAGATCGCGGTGTTGCGGCGCTGTGGGAGTGGGCTGGTTCGGGCGATCCCGGCCTGGCACGCCGACCACGGCAGGATGGAAGCGGCCGCTGAGTTGGATGCCGCGCTGCAAACTCGGATACCGGCATGACGGGCCTGCAACTTGCGGCACTGTTGTTGTCATCGGCGCTGCTGGTACTGCCTGCATCACCGCAGGGACGGCTCGTCACCGCAGTGCCCGCGGGTCGGCGAAAGCTGGTCGCCGGCCGCTCGGTCGGCTGGCTTTGCGGGTGTGTCTGCGCCGCTGCGGTCCTGTTGCTGCCGTGGACGACGGTGATGTCCGGCGCCTTGGCAGGCGCCGTGATGGGGGCCCGTTACCGTCGCCGCCGCAGCAGCCGGCGCGGTCGCGAAGAAGGGCGAGCGCTGGAAGCGGGTCTCGACGTCTTGGTCGGGGAACTGCGGGTGGGGGTTCATCCGGTTCAGGCGTTCGACGTTGCCGCCGCTGAGACCACTGGTGCGGTTTCTGCGGGGATGCGGGCGGTCGCTGCGCGGGCCCGGTTGGGTGCCGACGTGGCGGCAGGGTTACGCACCGCAGCGGGGTCGTCGGCGCTGCCGGACCACTGGGAACGGCTGGCCGTGTGCTGGCAGCTCGCCAATGACCACGGCCTGGCGATCGCCACGCTGATGCGGGCCGCCCAACGTGACATTGCGGAGCGACAACGATTTTCGGCGAAGGTCGCATCCGGGCTGGCCGGCGCCCGCGCCACTGCGGCCATCCTGGCGGGTTTGCCGCTGCTGGGATTGTTGCTGGGGCAGGCGATCGGCGCCCGGCCGCTGCGGTTTCTGTTCGGGGGCCACGCTGGCGGGTGGTTTCTGCTGGCGGGCGTGGTGCTGACCTGCGCCGGATTGTGGTGGTCGGACCGGATCACCGATCGCGCGGTCACGGCGTGAGTGTCGCGGCGGTGTTGTTGGCGCTGGCGGTGCTGGTTGGTGCGGGGCCCGCGGTGGTGCGCGCTCGAGCGGGGCTGCGGGCCCCGTCACGGCGTCGCCGTCGACAGCGCGTGCGCGCTTCGGACCCGTTGGGCATCGCGTCGAGTCTGGATGTGCTCGCGGTGTGCCTGACGGCGGGGATGGCTGTCCCGACGGCTGCATCGGCGATCGCCGGGTCCGCCCCGCCGCGACTGGCGCTGGCGCTGCGTCGGGCGGCCGATTTGTTGGCGCTGGGTGCCGACTCGGCGATTGCGTGGTCGACGCCGACGGAACTGGGCGCGGCCGACGGACAAGTCGATGCCCTGCTGCGGCTGGCACGTCGATCGTCGTCGTCGGGCGCGGCGCTGGCCGCCGGCGTTGCCGAACTCGCGGTGCAGGCGCGGCACGACGCCGCGTCGGGGGCCGCGGCTGCCGCCGAGCGTGCCGGAGTCCTGATCGCAGGTCCGCTCGGGTTGTGTTTTCTGCCGGCCTTCGTGTGCCTCGGCCTCGTTCCGGTGGTCGCCGGGTTGGCCGGCAATGTCCTGCAGTCGGGGTTGATATGAGAGAGGAAGATGTTGATGGGCAACAGGTTTCGCGTGATCACGGCACGTCTGACGATGCTCATGAGCGACGAGACGGGTATGTCGACGGTCGAGTACGCGATCGGCACCATCGCGGCCGCGGCGTTCGGGGCGATCCTGTACACCGTCGTGACCGGCGACTCAGTGGTGTCCGCGCTCAACCACATCATCGGTCGTGCGCTGAGCACCAAGGTCTAGCCGGCAGTGCGGGCGCTAGCACTGTCGAGGCGGCCTTGGCAATCGCCGCCTTGGTGGCGGTACTGGTGCTGTGTCTGGCCGGCCTCACCGCCGTATCGATGCAGCTACGCTGCCTCGACGCGGCACGTGAAGCGGCCCGACTGGCAGCTCGGGGCGACCAAAGCAACGCCCTGGAAGCGGCCCGGCGGATCGCGCCGGCCGGGGCGCGTGTTCAGGTACAACATGACGGCGGCTACCTGGTCGCCACCGTGGTGGCGCATTCAAAGCTGTTGCCTGCACTGGATATTGCCGCTAGAGCGGTCTCGGCCGAGGAGCCGGGATGATCGCGGCTCGGCCACGGTGGTCGCCGTCGCAATGGTCGCCGTATTGCTGTTCGTCACCGCAACGGGGGTCTACCTCGGGTCGGTGGTGGTGGCGCGCCATCGGGCACAGGCGGCTGCCGATCTCGGTGCCCTGGCCGGGGCCGCCGCGCTGCCGCAGGGGGTTGCGGTGGCGTGCGCACGCGCGACGGCGGTGGCCCACGGGACGGGGGTTCGTGACGCTCAATGCCGGGTGGACGGTCTCGACGTGATTGTCACCGCGGAAGTGGACGTCTCCCCTCGCGGTGTGGCCTGGGCATCTGCGCGGGCTGGACCGGCCGGCCGCTACGGGTGAGGGTTACTACGGCTTGCCGTTGTTACCGTTATTGCCGAGCAGCACTCCGCCGGTCCCGCCGGTCCCCGCGTTGCCGCCGGCGCCGCCCGCGCCGCCGAATAACCCGCCGTCCCCACCGATCCCTCCTTTCCCGCCTGCCGAGCCGCCCCCTCCGGTGCCACCGGCGCCAAAGAGCAGGCCGTTGCCGCCGGTGCCCCCGGTACCGCCGCTGCCGAAGAAGACGCCGCCTGCGCCACCGGCGCCGCCTGCTCCGCCGGCAATCCCGGTAGCACCGTGTGTTCCGTTTCCGCCGTTGCCGAACAACCAGCCGCCGTCCCCTCCGGGCGCCCCGCTGCCCGGAGTTCCATTGACGCCGTTGCCGATCAGCGGGCGCCCGGTCAGCGCCTGGACAGGCTGATTCACGATCTTGAGCACATCTTGCTGCAAAGTGTGCACCGGGTTGGTGCTGGGCGGGGCGTTGAAGCCGTCGAGCCCCAGAAGCGCGCCACTGACGCCACCAAGACCGGCGTTGCCCCGGGTAGCGCCGGTCCCACCGCCACCGCCGTTTCCGCCGTTCCGATCAACACGCCATTGCCGCCGGCCTGCCCGTTACCGCCGGCGGCGGCCTGGCTGGCACCGCCGTCACCGCCGTTACCGCCGTTACCGCCGTTATCGAAGACTGCACCCTTGCCACCGGACCCGCCGACTCCGCCAGCGGCGGTGCCGCCGGTGCCGCCGGACCCGCCTGCGCCACCTGATCCATTGAAGATGCCGGCGTCGCCGCCGGCTCCTCCGACCCCTCCCTTGGTGGTGCTGAACCCGCCGGCGCCACCCGCACCGCCAGAACCGAACAACGTGCCGGCGTTACCCCCGGCGCCGCCGGCGCCGCCGGCCGCTCCGAAAGCCAGCGAGCCGGCATTGCCACCGGCCCCAACGTCGCCGACCAGCACGGCGTTGCCGCTGGCCCCCCCAGCACCGCCGGCCTTGCCGGCCGCAGATGTGCTCCCGCCGGTACCGCCCGCGCCACCAGTGCCGAACAATCCGCCCGCCGCGCCGGCTCCGCCCGGTCCGCCATAGTTGGCGGTCGAGGACGTTCCGGAACCGCCGGCACCACCATTACCAAGCAACCATCCACCCCGGGGTGCCGTTCTGCCCCGTACCGGGGGCGCCGTTGACGCCATTGCCGACAAGCGGCCGGCCAGTCTGGGCCACAAACTGCGCGTTGACGATGTCGATGAGGCTCTGGAAGGGCTGGGCGGCGCCCAACTCTGCAGTCGCCTAGGTCCCGGCCCCCGTCGTCAGCAGGTGCACAAATTCGCTCTGGAATGCCGCAGCCTGTGCGCCGAGGGCTTGGTAGGCCTGCCCGTGCGACCCGAAAAGGCCGGCGATGGCGACCGAGACTTCGTCCTCGGCGGCAGCCGGCACCGCCGAGGTGCGCGCAGCCGCGGCCTGATTGGCCGCAGTCACCGCAGAGCCGATTCCAGCCGAGTCCGTCGCTGCAGTCCCGATCAGCGCTGGCAGCACGCTTACGAATGACATCTTGGCACCTCCCAGTGCGACTATTGCGTCACACCGACCCGGGGCCCCGTCCGAACTCCCGAAAAGTGGGGAACATAGCGGCGTAGTACTCTCTGCGCAACTTGGTAGCGAAATTGCCTGATCGCGGCTACTCGGGCGCCTCGATCTTCGAAAACGGTGCGCCGGCCACTTCTTCCTCAGTCGGCAGCCGCAGCGAGAGCAGCCCGGCAAAGGTTTCGGGTTCCAGCTCCACCCGGTTGGCCGTGACGTGCACCGGCACCCAGTCGGCGTCGTTGCCCGGCAGCCGCAGCACTCGACTGGTCGCGCCGTCGGCGAATTCCTTTGTCATTGAATGCAATACAGCTTCGTCATCGGGATGGACCCGCTGTTTGTCGTCATTGCCGCGCCAGTCGTAGAACGAGCACGGCTCGTCCAGCCACTTCAGCAGCGTCCAATTCTTGAGGTCCACGAGTGCTCGGTGTACACCTGCCTGGGCAAGGCCGTTGAGGATCCGCAGCGCCAGGTCGTCGGCAACCACTGGTGGGCCGCCCTTGCGTTCGGCGCGCCAGTTCATCGCCCGGGCGACCAGGTGGTCGCGGCCGTCAGGTCCTGGTTCCAGCGCGCTACGCGCGGTAAAGCCGATCCGGACGGGATTCCCCTGCCAATCTGTGAGGTCCCATGTGCTGCAAAGTGTTTGGCCTGGCTCGGCCTTCACCGCCATAGCCAGGACTTTGGTTTCGTTGGGGTTGAGTTCGCGTGACGGCAGATCCTCCGCGAAAGCTCTCCCGTAGGTGACCTCGGCCTCGGGATTCTTGCCGCTGTTGGCCAGCGACTCGCGGGTATCGGTGGCCACTCCGCGGGTCAGGTCCCACTTCAGCGGACCCACGACGGGTCGCTCAGGAGGTTCCTCGTCTATCGGCCCGGTCCACACATGCACGCCGTGCATGCGTCCGTCCGACATCATCACCGGCTCGGTGCGGATGACGCGATCGCTCTTGGGGGTGATGCTGGTCAGCGCCTGACCGGTCTGTACCGATTCGGCAATCGCCGTCTTGACGGCGGCAAGATACGGGCTGCGGCGCAGGAAGGTGGTAATCGGAACGAGGTTCTTGAGTTGCCGTCCCTGCGCTACGACGGCGGGTTCGTCTCCCAGTGTCTCCACGAGCAACCAGTCGTGGCTCATAGGGGGCAGCTTAGGCGATCACGCGTCGACTCGTTGACAGGGCGGGGTGTGGCCGCCAACACTCCATGCCGGCTGCCCAGGTGAGAGCTGGTCGCGGAATGTCATTGGAGTTCAAGGCAGATACGGCCGCTCCCAGAGTTCGTCGACTGCGAGGAACGGGTGAGTGCCGGCCGCCGCTGACGGTTCATGCGACCGGCCCACCGGCGCCGACAAGTCCCCGGGTCGGTCAACGCCTGGCTGCGCCGAGGGATTCGCCGCTGCCACCCGGCTAGGCGGATGCGACCGGTGCCATCGGGCTGCAGTAGCGGCGCCCCTGTGATCTCCCGATCTCACCACCTGACCGGCGCCGGCACGCCGGCCGCGGCCCCACCCGGGGTCGAAGGCGGATTCAATGCAGGTCAGCCTCGCTGGCGTAGTTATGAGGCATGCGGAGCCGGCATTCAGATACGACTTGTGCTGCTTCGTGGGTGACGCAGCGGGTGAACTTGTGGCGATGCACTGGCTGCGGCGTCAAATCCCTTGTCTCAGATGCTTTTGCGTCTACAGCCAGATTGCGGCAGGCCGCCAGTTGAGTGCCGTGGTAGGTATTTCGGAATTGTGCAACACATCTGGGTCTACAGTGACGCGGTTTGTCATACCGTCAGGCGGATTTGGGCTCAAATTTTTTCGTGAAATGGCCCACTTGTGTGTTGCGTTTGAGGCTTGAACCTGGGTACGTTGCTGCTGCATTCACGTGTAAGCAGTGCGATCTCGGATTCTGTTGTCCGACCGCACAAAGCGAATCCGTGGAAGTCGACCGTTCGAGGGGTCGGTCGCCGTCCACCGGATTGCGCAACGTAATCCGTGTTCGACAACACGTTGACCGTCTTCCATTGCTGATCGGGCAGCATGGAATACGTTGTCATACAGAATGTTTCACCGAATTCGGTGACCCGGTGCCGTTCAAATCGTCGAGCGCTGTCACGGCGACTGCGACGGCGACGACGGCGACGGCGACGACGGTGCTGTCGAGCGACCCGTAACTCAGCTTGATCAATTCAGTGACTTGTCCTGGCAACAGGACATGATCGCTCCGTCGAGCCGAATTTCTTCAGGCATCAGCGTCGGTGCCGATGCCGTTCGTCAAATCCGTTGTGTGCCATGAGTGCATCGCATTGCACCGCCATGTTCGATGAGTGGGAGGCGGGCGGCGATGTGTTGCGATGCCCGTCGACGGATCGCCTCCGGCTACGAGCCGCAACTACCGCTGGCGCCCGTTGACGGCCCGACATCAGCGGCTGCGCCTGAGCCGCGCCGGAAGACAGGCGTCCAGCCGGCACCGACCCATCCGCGGCCGCTCGCGCCACCGGCCGCGCCGCCGCGGTTGGGGCCGATGGTCACGGCGGCTCCGCGGATTCCGTCAAGCCAGACGCCGTTGCGCGCGCCGGCGCCGGTCCGGTGGTTCGCACCTTCGGCACCGAGAAGTCGGTTCAGCAGCCCGCCGGACGCACCGGCCCTGGTGGCACTGGCCGACAAGCCGCCGCCGGGCGCGCTGAGCCCGCCGGCCCGTAGCAACAACCCGCCGTTGCCGCAGCTCCCGCAGGACGTAGCCGATTCGGTTGACGAGCCCATGCTGTCGGCCACTACCGCGCCGGCCGGCTCCGTGGCGGCGCCGGCTCGTGAACCCGCGATGCTGCCGCGCGTCTGGCCGGCGCTGACCGGGACGGTGCTGGTGGTGGCGGGTGCTTCGGTGCTCGCCGTGACAGCCTCGTCGTTGACCGGCGCGGTGTCCGGGGTGGCATTGAGCAATTGTTGCAGCGGGGACGAGTTGGCGGCTTCAGCCGAGGCGTAGGAGTTCGCGCCGGCACTGAGTGCCTGTACGAACTCGGTGTGAAACTTGGCTGCCTGGGCGCTCAGCGTCTGGTAGCCCCGGGCATGTCCGGAGAAGAACGCCGCGACCGCAGCCGATACCTGATCGCTGGCGGCGGCTGAGACGGCCAACGTCGGCGCCGCCGCGGTCGCATTGGAAGCACTGAGTGTCGAACCGATGCCGGCAAGATTGCGAGCCGCTGCCACCAAGCGGTCGGGCGCCGCGTTCACAAACGACATGACACCTCCCAATCGGTCTACGACGACAGACTCGGCCAGTGTCTGTTATCCGTCGCTGGGCAGCGACGGATATGAGCACCGTAGCGCCTTTTCGAGAAAATGAAACCAACAAATTTTCCGAGATTTCCGGCGAGCCTGCGACAGTGAGGCAGGACAACCCGTCCAGTTCGGCCGGACCTATGGCCTTGCCGCCCGCGCCACCGATTCCGGCCGCCCCGGCGATGGCAGCCATCCCGCCAGTGCATCCGCCGCCGCCACCGCCGGGCCAGCCGGCCTCGCCGCCCGGCCCGCCGGGTCCGCCCGCTCCGGTCCCTCTCCGGTGAGGTGGCTGGCCGTTCGCCCGGCACCGCCGGCCTCACCGAGGTCCAACGGGGTCCCACCGGTCCCGCCTTATCCGCCGTCCCCGGGACGACAGGAGAAGCCGAGCCACGGCTGCGCCGGCCCCACCAAGGCCGTGCGTTGACGGTTTACTCGACGCGACCGAGCGCGTCGAGCACAAGCTTCAGCACCTGCACCGCGCCCGCCTTGTCCAGCGGATCGTTGCCGTTGCCGCACTTGGGTGACTGCACGCACGAGGGGCATCCGCTCGGACATTCGCACGCCCGGATCGCCGCGGCGGTGGCCCCGAGCCAGGTGGTGGCCCTACGAAAGCCGCGTTCGGCGAACCCCGCCCCGCCCGGATAGCCGTCGTAGACGAAGACCGTCGGTAGGCCTTCGGGACCGAGCGCGGTGGACAGCCCGCCGATGTCGCCACGGTCGCAGCTGGCCACCAATGGGAGCAGACCGATGGCGGCATGCTCGGCCGCGTGCAGCGACCCCGGAACGCGTAGCATTTCGATACCGTTGCGCTCCAACGTATCCGGATCGACGGTGTACATCACCGCGGTGGTCGGCAGCGAATGCTGCGGCATGTCGAGCTCGATAAAATCGATCACCTCGCCGTTGCTCCGCCGACGCAGATATCCGACCACCTGGTGGGTGACGGTCACCGGCACCAGGCCCAGCGTGACCGGTCCGAACGCCGAACGCTCGCCCTGTCCGGTCACCGCGATGTCGGTGATCTCCCGCGCGAACGTGGCGTAGCCCGGGTCCTCGGCGTGGACGAACGCGATGCCCTCCTCGAGGTCTAGGGAGTCGACCACGTAGCTCTCGCCCTGGTGCAGATACACCGCGCCCGGATGGATGGAGGCCGGCGCTTGCCCGACACCGGTGTTGCCCAGCAGGCGTCCGGTGTCGGATTCCACGATGACGATCTGGCCACCGATGGAGCCCCGGATGTCAACCGCGCCATGGGGATCCATTCCGGGTGCGGGAAAGTACTTGCTGCCTCGTCGTTTCAGCAGACCGTCGTCGACCAGCCCTTCGGCCACGTCCACCGCGTCCAGTGACCGCACTTCAGTGTCGTCGAGTGGCAGTTCGGTTGCCGCGCAGAGTAATTGGGGACCCAGGAGAAAAGGATTGCGCGGGTCGATGACGACGCGCTCCACCGGCCTGTCCAGCAATGCGGTCGGGTGGTGCACGAGGTAGGTGTCCAACGGATCGTCGCGGGCGATGAGTACGACCAGTGCGCCCTGACCACGTCGCCCCGATCGGCCGGCCTGCTGCCAGAACGAAGCCACCGTTCCGGGAAACCCGGCCAGCACCACGGCGTCCAGGCCCGCGATGTCGACCCCGAGCTCGAGGGCATTGGTGGTGGCCACACCGCGCAGCCGCCCGTCGGCCAGCGCGTTCTCCAGGGCCTTGCGATCCTCGGCCAGATATCCGGCGCGGTAGGACGCTACCGTCGGGACCAGTTGCGGCGCAAGGTCGCCCAAGCGTGCCTGCGCACCGAGTGCGGTCAGCTCGGCCGCCCGTCGGGACCGCACGAACGTCAGCGTCTGAGCGCCCTCGATGATCAGGTCGGCCATCACCCGGGATGCCTCAGCGCCGGCCGACCGTCGCACCGGAGCGCCGTTCTCGCCCAGCAGATCGGACAGCAGGGCCGGCTCCCACAACGCGACGGTGCGGGCGCCTTGCGGTGAGCCGTCCTCGGTGACCTCCGCCACCGGCTGGCCGATCAGCTCGGTCGCCGTGATGCCCGGGGAGTCTGTGGTCGCGCTGGCGAAGATCACCGTCGGGTATGACGAATAGCGGGCGCACAGGCGCAACAGGCGGCGCAGCACCATCGCCACATTGGAGCCGAAAACCCCGCGGTAGTAATGGCATTCGTCGACAACCACAAAGTGCAGGCCGCGCAGCAGCACCGTCCACCGGGGATGGTTGCGCAGTATCGACAGGTGAACCATGTCGGGATTGGAGAAGATCCAGCGGGAACGCTCACGGGCGAAGCGGCGCACTTCGGTGGGACTGTCGCCGTCGTAGGCAGTGGGCGCGACGTCGTTCAGGGCGGCGGAGGTGACCAGTGCCTGCGCCGCGCGCAACTGGTCGTGCCCCAACGCCTTGGTGGGTGACAGGTACAACACGCGGGCGCGCGGGTCGCCGGCCAGCGCGTCGAGCACCGGCAGCTGGTAGGCGAGCGACTTCCCCGACGCGGTGCCGGTACTCACCACGACATGACGTCCGGAGTGCGCCAGTTCGGCGGCCTGCACCTGGTGTGACCAAGGCGCCCGGATGCCCCGATCGGTGAATGCGCGCACCACGTCGGGGCGCGCCCACGCCGGCCACCCCTGCGGCCGCCCGGGCCGGGGTGGGAGTTCGGCGGTGTGACGCAGCGGATGCTCGTCAGCCGCGGTACCGGCGAGCGCGGCGGCAAGCAGTTCACTGCCGAAACTCGCCATCGGTAACCTTTCTCGGCCCTGTTTTGGCCGGGGGCGCCCCCGGGCTGTGACGCTGACGTAAATTGACCGTCGATTCGGCGGTCTGTCTGGGCCTAGAGACTGTCGCCGACGCGTTGAACATGGTTGACTGAGTGCGGTCGCAGCTTCTGTGTTCGTGTAAAACTTTCGCAGGATCGACGTTGCGGTCGCGGTTCCTGCGAGGTTATCTGTCGGGTGAAGTTCCGGCGACTCTGCGAGGTATGGCGGTCGCGGCTGGCCCGGGGCATCGAAAGGCGGCGCCCCGCACCCAGAAAGAAAAGGAAAGATCGAGAGATGCCACAGGGAACTGTGAAGTGGTTCAACGCGGAGAAGGGCTTCGGCTTCATCGCCCCCGAAGATGGATCCGCGGATGTGTTTGTCCACTACACGGAGATCCAGGGGACGGGCTTCCGCACCCTCGAAGAAAACCAGAAGGTCGAGTTCGAGATCGGCCACAGCCCTAAGGGCCCCCAGGCCACCGGAGTCCGCTCCGTCTAGGCGGAGAGATTCTGACGTAACCCCCCGGCGCAGGCTCGCAGCAGCGAGAACCGCCCCGGGGGGTTTTCGTGTCTGCCCGCCCGCGCTCGTGTTGCGAAACGCGGGGTTTGCCACGGCGGGGGAGGGCGGTGGCCAGCGCCGTCCCGTCGGCGGGCATTGGTGGCCCGGCCTCCTGCTTGGGGGTCCGGGGATCGGTTCGGATCGTGATGGGCGCGGCCCCGGTGGGCCAGATTGCGTGCGGCGTTGGTGTCTGTGTCGGCGGTGTGCCCGCAGCCGCAGGTGAACAACCGATCGACCAGCGTCATTCCGGTGTTGACCGTGCCGCATTGCGGGCCTAGCCGGGTTGAGGGATGCCAGCGGTCGGCCTCGATGGGCTGCCCGACCCCGCGGGTACGATGCTGATGGGCTGGGTGCAGATCAGCGGCCTCGATATTGAGTGAGATCCACCACCTGCCGCCGTGATGACTGATGGTGGCAAACAGAATTTCGCTCGGTGTTTGGCGATCGTCCGCCGCAGCCGACGGGTGTCGTCATGCACCGCAACAGCACCAATGCCGGGCAGCGTGACCGAGCTGGACCGCACGGGTTCGACGGGGCAAAATTGATCGATGGCGTCAAACGCCATGTGCTCGTCGATCCGCCGGCGTGCTGGTTGCCGACGTCGCCACCACAGGCGACATGCAGGACCGGGCCGTATTCCCCACGCTGCTTCGTCAGGCAAAACGCATCGCCGCGACCATCAGCCACGTGTGGGCGGACAACGGCTACACCGGTCAGACCGCGTTACCAGCGCCGCCGCCAGGGCCGGTGTCACAGTGGACGTGGTGTCCGGGCCGAAACCCGGCCACAGGTTCATCGTCCAACCACGACAGTGGGTGGTCGAACGCACCAACGGCTGGATCAACCACTGCCGCCGCATCGACCGCCGCTACGAAACCACCCTGGCCGCGCACGAAGGCTTCGTCTACCTCAGCCAAACCGCCCCGCAGCTCCGACGACTCGACCGCAGCCAGTTGTTCGACACGCTCTAGGTGCTGACGCCGCCGGCTCCACCGGTGCCGCCGGCACCGCCGGAAAATCCGTTCGCGTTGCCGCTTGTCGTGCGAGGTGTGCCGGGCGCGCCGGCCGTCCCGCCCTTGCCGGCTACCGGGATCCCGCCGGTCCCGCCGGTCCCGCCGGTCCCGCCGGTCCCGCCGTTCCCGCCCCACCCGCCTTGGTTGATTGCGCCGGCTAAGCCGCCGGTCCCGCCGGTCCCGCCGGCCCCGCCGGCTCCGGCCCTGTGCTGGCTATCCCCGCCGTTGCCGCCGGCCCCACCGACGCCACCACCGTTGCCGTAGATTCCCCCGCCGCCGGTGCCGCCGGCCCCGCCCACCCCGCCGGTACCTCCATCGTTGGAACCGAAACCACCTAAGCCGCCGGCGCCGCCGGCGCCCCCAAGGCCGCCGTTCCAATAGGCGTAGTAGCCGACCCCACCCGTTCCCCCTGTACCTCCTGCGCCGCCATTGCCGCCGATGACGGCCGAACCCCCTTGCCCGCCCTTGCCGCCGGCTCCGGCCATCCCGGCGATGGGATTGCTATTCGTTCCGTTGTTGCCCGCGCCGCCGTTGCCTCCGGTGCCGCCTTTACCGCCGGCCCAGGCATTAGCGGCAAGCGAACCCTTGGCGCCGTTGCTGAGGCCCGCGCCGCCGGCCCCGCCAGCACCGCTGTTTCCGGCATTGCCGCCATTGCCGCCATTGCCTCCCAAGCCGCCCCCACCACTGCTGTCGTTCCAAGCGCCAACCCCGCCGACGCCGCCGTCACCGGGCTTACCTCCCTGCCCTCCGGTACCGCCGTCGCCGCCGATGCCTCGTAGCCCGTCGACGTTGCCCTTGCCGTGCGCGATCCCGCCGAGACCGCCGTCACCGCCGGCCCCACCGGCGCCCCCGTCGCCGCCGTGTCCACCGTTTCCACCGGCGGCACCGAAGGTGGCATTTTGGTCCTGACCGTTGGTGGCATTGCCGCCGATCCCGCCCGTGCCGCCGGCGCCGCCGGCGCCGCCTTGGCCACCATTGCCGGCCAGCGAACCAGCCTCGCCGCCCTTGCCGCCTACGCCGCCCTTGCCGCCGGCAGAGCCGGTTGTACCGTTAGCGCCGTCAAGGCCAGGGCCGGCCGCGGCAGTGGTGCCGTTGGCGCCAGTTCCGCCGGACCCGCCCACACCGCCGGTGCCACCGTCGCCGACCAGCCCGCCTTTGCCGCCGGCCCCACCGGCTGCACCGTCGCTCCCGGGCCCGGGAGCACCAGGGGCGTCACCAGCGGCGCCGGTGCCGCCGGCACCGCCATTGCCGCCGGAGGAGGGCAGGCCACCTTTGCTGCCGGCGGCACCGATGGTGCTGCCGAAACCGCCTTGTCCGCCCTGGCCGCCGAGTCCGGGGTCACCGCCTTGGCCGCCCGTTCCGCCCACGCCGTTGTTGACCGACCACAGGCCCGCGCCGCCCGCGCCACCCTTGCCGCCCATGCCCGCGACACCGCCATCACCGCCGGCTCCGCCAGCGC
Source organism: Mycobacterium gordonae (assembly GCF_017086405.1). Classification (NCBI taxonomy): domain Bacteria; kingdom Bacillati; phylum Actinomycetota; class Actinomycetes; order Mycobacteriales; family Mycobacteriaceae; genus Mycobacterium; species Mycobacterium camsae. Next base: position 6,671,884 of record NZ_CP070973.1, on the reverse strand, counting down.
CTTCCTGGCCTCCCACGAAGCTGAAGCGCAGCGTCCCAGACGCGCCGCCAGCGCCACCGTTACCGCCGACTCCGCCGTTGCCGCCGGTCCCACCGGCAAAGCCTGCTTTAGAGGCTGCACCGGAGGCACCGTCACCGCCCAGCCCGCCGGTGCCTCCGGCGCCGCCGGTGCCTCCGGCGCCACCGGAACCCGCCAGGAAGCCGCCGGCGCCGCCGGCGCCACCATCTCCACCGGCCCCGCCAGTACCGCCCGTGACGCCCACGCCCGATGTGCTGCCGCTGGCGGCCAAGCCCGGGGCTCCGGCACCGCCGGCACCGCCGGCACCACCGTTGCCGAACAAGATTCCGCCCGAGCCGCCGTTGCCGCCGAGGCCGCCCCTCGTCGCGAGATCGGTCGCGGCACCGCCGGCACCGCCTTGGCCGCCCACGCCCCCCAACCAGCCGCTGTTGCCGCCTAATCCTCCGGTGCCACTGCCGGTTCCGCCCGCACCGCCTGCTCCTCCCGCACCCCACAGGAAGGCGCTTCCCCCGGTGCCACCCACGCCGCCGCCGCTGCCGCCGATACCACCTGTGCCGCCTTGACCGAGCAACCACCCACCCGCCCCGCCGGCACCACCGGCGGTGCCCCTGCCGCCGGCCCCACCGGTTCCGCCGTTGCCGATCAGCCCGGCGGCCCCGCCGGTCCCGCCGGCCAACGATGAGGTTCCAGCAGCCCCGTTACCGCCGTTACCGATGAGCAATCCGCCCGGACCGCCAGCCTGCCCGGGCAATGCGCCATTGGTGCCGTCGCCGATGAGCGGGCGTCCCAGCAATAGCTGGGTGGGCGCGTTGATGGCGTCCATCACGCCGTCCACCAGGGTTTGCAGCGGCGAGGTGCTGGCCGCCTCGGCGGTGGTGTACAGGCCCGCCGAGGACGTCAGCGCCTGCACAAACCTGGTGTGAAACGCCGCCGCCTCGGAGCTGACGGCTTGAAATTGTCCGGCGTGCGCACCGAACAGAGCGGCGATGGCCGCCGATACCTCGTCAGCGCCGGCAGCTGCGATGGCTGTTGTCGGAAGCGCGGCCACCGTCCTTGCTTCGTCCAATGTCGTACCCAGGCTCAGCAGATCTGAGGCGGCGTTTATCAGATAGTCGGGTGCCACACTTACAAACGACATGGTCAATCCTTCTGTCGGGCTTGTCGCCCGTGTTCCGGGCAACAGTGCAAGTAGATTGACCCGCGTACAAGGGCGCGTCTAGGACAAGTTTTCGAAGATTATCTTGCGTCCGCTTGAACGAATTACCAGAGGCGCAGCGCTACCGAAGTTAGGGCTAATTAAACGATTTCACCGTGCCCACCAACCGTTGAGGAAGACGCAACAGTGTCTTCGCAACCTTGTGCTAGACGCCCATGTGGGGGCTCCTTACTGTTTGCTGAACACCGGCGCCCAACAGCGATAGCCGAACGCCCGGCGTGCTTTCCCGGTCCAGTGAAGCAAAGAGACCGGCGGGCCAAACGGCGGCAGTCCTGGCGCGAGAAACCCGCTCCGGTGCAACCCACGGTATTGGTCTCGGGCCCAAGTGAGGACGGTGTCATGAACTTCGCGGTACTGCCTCCGGAGATCAATTCCTCGCGTTTGTACTTCGGTGTCGGCTCGGGCTCGCTACTGGCGGCGGCGTCCGCCTGGGAGGGGCTTGCGGCGGACTTTGGTACGGCCGCAAACTCGTTCGCTTCGGTTACCGCGGGTCTGGCGGATGCTGCCTGGCAGGGTTCGGCCTCGGCGGCCATGACCAACGTAGCCGCCCCCTATCTGGGTTGGCTCAACGCGGCAGCAGTCCACGCTGGGCAAGCAGCCACCCAGGCCCGGCTGACGGCGGCCGCATTCGAGTCGGCGCAAATGGCGACGGTGCATCCGGTGATCATCTCGGCCAACCGCGCCCTTTTTTTGGCGCTGGTGCAGGCGAACGCGCTGGGCCAAAACGCTGGCGCGATTGCTGCGGCGGAGGCCCAGTACGAAGCGATGTGGGCGCAGGACGTGGCCGCGATGTTCGACTACCATGCTGGCGCCGCAGCCGCGGCTTCGGAGTTGACGCCGCTCATTGCCGGCGTGCAGGGGATGCCGGGCCAAGTCTTGGCCGCGGGCCAAACATCCATCCTCGGTGCGTTCGCCAACCTGGGCTCAGCGAATGTCGGTGGGGGCAATGTGGGCAACGCAAACGTCGGAAGTTTCAACGTGGGCGGCGGAAATCTCGGACATACCAATTTCGGCATCGGGAACTTAGGCAGCCAGAATGTTGGTTTCGGCAATCATGGCAGCTACAACTTCGGGTTCAGCAATACCGGGGACGCCAACACCGGCTTCGGGAACAACGGTGCCGACAACATCGGCCTCGGTAACTCCGGGACCAGCAACATCGGTATCGGGCTGACCGGCAGCCGGCAAGTCGGATTCGGTGCTTGGAACGCCGGTACCGGCAATCTTGGCCTGCTGAACTCGGGCACCGGCAATATCGGATTCCTCAATTCGGGCACTGGAAATTTCGGAATTGGTAATTCGGGAAATTTCAACACCGGGATTGGCAATGCTGGAATATCCAACACCGGGTTTTTCAACGCGGGCAACATCAACACCGGCTATGGCAACCCGGGTAGCCTCAACACGGGCATATACAGCACGGGCACGTCAAACACCGGAAACTTCAATACCGGAAGTTACAATTCCGGTAGCTACAACGCGGGCAGTTACAACACCGGATCGTTGAACACCGGTTCGTTCAACACCGGTTTTTTCAATTCAGGACACTTCAACAACGGAGCTTTCGTCCACGGAGACAATTTGGGACACGTAGGGTTCGATCTTGCCATCACTACGCCCACTGTCCCCATCGACGTGCAGGAAAGCATCCCGGTCAACACGACGATTCAAGTCGGCGGAAACGTGGTCAGCCTGCCGGGTTACTATTACCCGCGCACGAATTTTCTCGACGATTATTTTTATCTCGGCCCGTTCAATATCCCGGTTTCCTCGATCTCCGTTCCCTTGGTAACAATCAATGTGGGTGGACCAACCACAGCGCTTGCCATAAGCTTCGTCGGCGCGTTGGAGGGACGGACCATCCATTTCCTCAGTTTCCCTGGTGGTCCGGGGTATGGTAATTCGACGGGGGGGCCGTCGTCGGGCTTTTTCAATAGTGGGGCCGGTAGTTCGTCGGGGTTAGGTAACTTTGGGCCGAATAATTCCGGTCTGCAGAACATCGCGCGGGGGGCGGTGGGTAGCTCGGGTTTGTTCAACGTCGGTGTGCTGCAGTCTGGTTTGTTCAACCTGGGCAATACGATGTCGGGGGTCTTCAACACCGGCAGCTCGGGGTTCGCGGTTCCGGCGCTGAACTCGGGTCTGTTGAACGTCGGGAACGAGCTGGCCGGCCTGTCTCAAGGCGGCTCTGGGGGGCTGGTCGTCAACCTGGGGCTGGCTGATCACGGCGTGTGGAACGTGGGCCTGGGCAATACCGGCGATTTCAATCTGGGCAGTGGCAACGTGGGCCGGTTCAATCTCGGTGGGGGCAACTTCGGTGATGTCAACCTCGGTGCCGGCAACATCGGAAGCGGCAACGTCGGCTTCGCCAACACCGGGCCGCAGCTCACGGCGGGGCTGAACAATATTGGGTTGGGCAATACCGGCAGCAACAACATCGGGTTCGGCAACGTCGGGACGGCCAATACCGGGTTCGCCAACACCGGTTCGGACAACATCGGTATCGGGTTGTCCGGGACCCGCCAGATCGGGTTCGGCGGGTTTAACAGCGGTGTCGGCAATCTCGGCTTGTTTAACTCCGGCACCGACAACATCGGTATCGGCAACTCCGGTCACGGCAATGTCGGGCTGTTCAACTCCGGCAGCTTCAACACCGGCATCGCCAACACCGGCAGCACCAACACCGGCCTGTTCAACGCCGGCATCGCCAACACCGGCCTGGCCAACACCGGCCACTACAACACCGGCAGCTTCAACACCGGCAGCACCAACACCGGCATCGCCAACCCGGGTGACTACAACACCGGCCACCTCAACACCGGCCACTACAACACCGGCATCGCCAATGCCGGCGATATCAACACCGGCGCCTTCATCGCCGGCAACCAAAGCAACGGCCTGCTGTGGCGGGGTGATCTCCAGGGCCTGGCCGGAGCCAACTACACAATCCGTGTGCCCGAAATTCCGTTGCATGTCACTGGAACGGTTCCCGTCAATATCCCTATCACGACTACATTCACCGATACCGTTTACAGTGGCATGACCATCTCCAATATTCCCCTGGGTTTCACTGTGGCCCTCGGTCCCATACCAGCTTTCACGGCTAATATCAATTCACTTTTTATCCCGCCGGTCACCGTTGTGGGTCCATTACCCTACCCTAGCGCGACTATCGGCGGTCCAGGCGTGTCGATAAATATTACTGGCTTCGCCAGCATCGGTCCGGCAGAGCTAACTCTCTTCAACGTCGGCGGAAAGCCCGGATTCGGAAATTCGTCGACATTGCCGTCGTCGGGGTTTTTCAACAGTGGTACGGGCAGTTCGTCGGGTTTCTTCAACCTCGGCCCGAACAATTCCGGATGGCAGAACATCACCTCGCGCGGAATCTTGGGGAACTCCGGCGTCGGCAATATCGGCACCCTGCAATCGGGCATCGCCAATACCGGCAGCGTCATCTCCGGGTTGGTCAACGCCGGCCCACTGGGGCCTGCCACGCCCCACAACATCTCCGGCTTCCAAAACGTGGGCACCGGCCTAGCCGGCCTCCTGCGCGACAGCACCAACGGCACCACCATCAACCTCGGGCTGGCCAACGTCGGCGCGCTGAACATCGGCGGCGCCAATATCGGCAGCGTGAACCTCGGTGGCGGCAACGTGGGCCGGTTCAATCTCGGTGGGGGCAACCTCGGTGACTTCAACCTCGGTGCCGGCAACATCGGAAGCGGCAACGTCGGCTTCGCCAACACCGGGCCGCAGCTGAGCGCGGGTCTGAACAATATTGGGTTGGGCAATGCCGGCAGCAACAACATCGGGTTCGGCAACGTCGGGACGGCCAATACCGGGTTCGGCAACACCGGTTCGGACAACATCGGTATCGGGTTGTCCGGGACCCGCCAGATCGGGTTCGGCGGGTTTAACAGCGGTGTCGGCAATCTCGGCTTTTTTAACTCCGGCACCGACAACATCGGTATCGGCAACTCCGGTCACGGCAATGTCGGGCTGTTCAACTCCGGCAGCTTCAACACCGGCGTCGCCAACACCGGCAGCACCAACACCGGCCTGTTCAACGCCGGCATCGCCAATACCGGCCTGGCCAACACCGGCCACTACAACACCGGCAGCTTCAACGCGGGAGACTTCAATACGCTCGATTTCAACACCGGCCACTACAACACCGGCAGCCTCAACACCGGAAACTACAACACCGGTCTGGCGAACTCCGGCAATTTCGACACCGGCGCGCTGATCGCCGGCAGTTTTTCCAACGGCATCCTGTGGCGCGGTGACTATCAAGGACTCTTGGGCTACGGATTCGGCATTTCGATTCCCGACACCGCTATACCGGTAAACGTTGATGTGCAGGCACCGATAAATATACCCGTTCAGGTGAAGCTCGGTACCGTTTCAGTTCAGCCGTTCGTCCTTCCGAGATACACGGCCACGATAAACTTGCTCGGTACCGGAGATATCTCGACAGTTGCCCTTGGGCCTCTCGCAATACCGCGGATCAGCATCACACTGCCAAATATCACGACTCAAATTGGTGGGCCAAGTACCTCAATACACCTTAGTGGTGCGGGCGGTATCGGCCCCATCAGGATCCCCATCTTCGAGCTACCCGCCGGTACCGGGTTCGGCAACTCGACCACCGCCCCCTCCTCTGGTTTCTTTAATTCCGGTTCGGGGAATTCCTCTGGCATTGGGAATATCGGTGGCAACCTATCCGGGTTCGTCAATAGCTCATACGTCGGCCTTGGCGCCTCCGGCTACGGAAACCTGGGCGAGTTGTTGTCCGGTGCATCAAACATCGGCAACACGATCTCGGGTCTTTTCAATACGAGCACGTTGGACATCTTTAGTTCAGCCAATGTCTCGGGCATCGCGAACACCGGTCAAGAGATCGCGGGCTTGGGCGATGGTTCGCTGGTCTTCAACGTGGGCCTGGGCAATACCGGCGATTTCAATCTGGGCAGTGGCAACGTGGGCCGGTTCAATCTCGGTGGGGGCAACCTCGGTGACTTCAACCTCGGTGCCGGCAACATCGGAAGCGGCAACGTCGGCTTCGCCAACACCGGGCCGCAGCTGAGCGCGGGTCTGAACAATATCGGGTTGGGCAATACCGGCAGCAACAACATCGGGTTCGGCAACCTCGGGACGGCCAATACCGGGTTCGGCAACACCGGTTCGGACAACATCGGTATCGGGTTGTCCGGGACCCGCCAGATCGGGTTCGGCGGGTTTAACAGCGGTGTCGGCAATCTCGGCTTGTTTAACTCCGGCACCGACAACATCGGTATCGGCAACTCCGGTCACGGCAACGTCGGTTTGTTCAACTCCGGCAGCTTCAACACCGGCGTCGCCAACACCGGCAGCACCAACACCGGCCTGTTCAACGCCGGCATCGCCAACACCGGCCTGGCCAACACCGGCCACTACAACACCGGCAGCTTCAACACCGGCAGCACCAACACCGGCATCGCCAACCCGGGTGACTACAACACCGGCCACCTCAACACCGGCCACTACAACACCGGCATCGCCAATACCGGCGACATCAACACCGGCGCCTTCATCGGCGGCAATTACTCCAACGGCCTGTTCTGGCGGCAAGATTACCAGGGCTTGATTGGATTCAGAATTGGTATCCACATACCAGAGATACCGCTGTTGAACATGAACTTGGAAGTTCCCGTCAATCTTCCAATAGATCTGAACCTGAGCACACTCAGTCTTACGGGCTTTGTTATTCCGCGGTTTGGTGTAACACTCTTCGATTCGGATTACTCCTCGGTCAGTATCGGCCCCATCGTCGTGCCGGCCGTCACTGGGACGCTGCCTCATATAACCGCATTGGTCGGCGGACCGGCAACGACGTTAAATGTTCAAATCACCAGCAGCGTTGGTCCAATCGATATCCCGATTATCGACATTCCGCGAGCTCCCGGTTTCGGTAATTCGACGGGTGGGCCGTCGTCGGGCTTTTTCAATAGTGGGGCCGGTAGTTCGTCGGGGTTGGGTAACTTTGGGCCGAATAATTCCGGTCTGCAGAACATCGCGCGGGGGGCGGTGGGTAGCTCGGGTTTGTTCAACGTCGGTGTGCTGCAGTCTGGTTTGTTCAACCTGGGCAATACGATGTCGGGGGTCTTCAACACCGGCAGCTCGGGGTTCGCGGTTCCGGCGCTGAATTCGGGTCTGTTGAACGTCGGGAACGAGCTGGCCGGCCTGTCTCAAGGCGGCTCTGGGGGGCTGGTCGTCAACCTGGGGCTGGCTGATCACGGCGTGTGGAACGTGGGCCTGGGCAATACCGGCGATTTCAATCTGGGCAGTGGCAACGTGGGCCGGTTCAATCTCGGTGGGGGCAACTTCGGTGATGTCAACCTCGGTGCCGGCAACATCGGAAGCGGCAACGTCGGCTTCGCCAACACCGGGCCGCAGCTCACGGCGGGGCTGAACAATATTGGGTTGGGCAATACCGGCAGCAACAACATCGGGTTCGGCAACGTCGGGACGGCCAATACCGGGTTCGGCAACACCGGGTCGGACAACATCGGTATCGGGTTGTCCGGGACCCGCCAGATCGGGTTCGGCGGGTTTAACAGCGGTGTCGGCAATCTCGGCTTGTTTAACTCCGGCACCGACAACATCGGTATCGGCAACTCCGGTCACGGCAATGTCGGGCTGTTCAACTCCGGCAGCTTCAACACCGGCATCGCCAACACCGGCAGCACCAACACCGGCCTGTTCAACGCCGGCATCGCCAACACCGGCCTGGCCAACACCGGCCACTACAACACCGGCAGCTTCAACACCGGCAGCACCAACACCGGCATCGCCAACCCGGGTGACTACAACACCGGCCACCTCAACACCGGCCACTTCAACACCGGCATCGCCAATGCCGGCGATATCAACACCGGCGCCTTCATCGCCGGCAACCAAAGCAACGGCCTGCTGTGGCGCGGTGATCTCCAGGGCCTGGCCGGAGCCAACTACACGATCACCATTCCCGAGATACCGGCATTTGTCGACGTCAATATTCCGATCAACATCCCCGTTACCGCATCGATCACCAGGGTAGACATTCCAGCGATCACCATTCCGGCCGTCCCGTTCTCGGGTTTCGACAATGGTCTTGGGGGGACGGTTCAGGGCAAGATCGGGCCGATCTCCATCTCGCGCATTGTCCTGGACGTCGTGAATCCCGCGGTGACCCTGAATATCGGCAATCCCGATGGCTCGACGGTGATCCATGTTGCCGGCACAGGCGGTCTCGGGCCGATTCAAATCCGACTCATCGATATTCCGGCAACCCCTGGCTACTTCAATTCGTCGGCATTGCCGTCGTCGGGGTTTTTCAACAGTGGTACGGGCAGTTCGTCGGGTTTCTTCAACCTCGGCCCGAACAATTCCGGATGGCAGAACATCACCTCGCGCGGAATCTTGGGGAACTCCGGCGTCGGTAATATCGGCACCCTGCAATCGGGCATCGCCAATACCGGCAGCGTCATCTCCGGGTTGGTCAACGCCGGCCCACTGGGGCCTGCCACGCCCCACAACATCTCCGGCTTCCAAAACGTGGGCACCGGCCTAGCCGGCCTGCTGCGCGACAGCACCAACGGCACCACCATCAACCTCGGGCTGGCCAACGTCGGCGCGCTGAACATCGGCGGCGCCAATATCGGCAGCGTGAACCTCGGTGGCGGCAACGTGGGCCGGTTCAATCTCGGTGGGGGCAACCTCGGTGACTTCAACCTCGGTGCCGGCAACATCGGAAGCGGCAACGTCGGGTTCGCCAACACCGGGCCGCTGCTGAGCGCGGGTCTGAACAATATTGGGTTGGGCAATACCGGCAGCAACAACATCGGGTTCGGCAACCTCGGGACGGCCAATACCGGGTTCGGCAACACCGGTTCGGACAACATCGGTATCGGGTTGTCCGGGACCCGCCAGATCGGGTTCGGCGGGTTTAACAGCGGTATCGGCAATCTCGGCTTGTTCAACTCCGGCACCGACAACATCGGTATCGGCAACTCCGGTCACGGCAACGTCGGTTTGTTCAACTCCGGCAGCTTCAACACCGGCGTCGCCAACACCGGCAGCACCAACACCGGCCTGTTCAACGCCGGCATCGCCAACACCGGCCTGGCCAACACCGGCCACTACAACACCGGCAGCTTCAACACCGGCGAAGCCAACACCGGCAGCGCCAACCCCGGCGATCACAACACCGGCTACTTCAACCCCGGCAACTACAACACCGGCGCCCTGAACAGCGGCGACGTCAACACCGGCGCATTCAATTCCGGCAACTACAACAATGGGGCTTTCCAGAGAGGCGATTATGGCGGCCTTTTTGACATTTCCTACCGCATCACTATCCCCGAAATTCCGTACCACTACGACGTGCGCAGTGACATCGAGGTACCGATCAGCGGAATCATCAATCAAATTAATCAGCAAGCCTTTGTCGTCGGGGAGATCCCACTCGTCATCGACCTCGTTCAAGAAGTATGCATTCCGATCCCCCTGCCGCCGTTCTTCGATTGCTACAACGTCACCGTGTCTGTTTACGACGGCACAATCGGAGGATGGACGATCGACCAGAGTGCGATTCAGCCTGCAACGCCGATCAATTACCTGTATCAAATGCCTATCAATTACTCCGGGGCGGGTAATCTGGGACCCTTCGACTTCGGTTTCGATTTGCGGCAGAGTCCGGGAATATTCAATACGACGGACGCTCCATCGTCAGGTTTCTTCAACTCCGGCAGTGGCAGCGACTCGGGGTTCTTCAACGCAGGACCAGGTCGTTTGTCGGGCATTCTTAACGCGGGGGCCAGCGATTTAGGTGTCCTGAAGTCGGGAATAGTGAACGCCGGCAGGGCCCCTTCGGGCCTATTCAACATTGGCCCGGCAGCGCTGGACATCCGTGCGCTTATATCTGGCGCCGGAAACGTAGACGTGCAATTGTCTGAATTATTGCGCGGCTTAGGACTATCCTGACCCAGCACCGGCGGCGCCGTTCGGGCTCCTAGTTGGCCTCGGCAGCCAGCGCATCGATGAGTTCGTCGAGTTCGGTATAGATCAGCGCGAGGTGCAGCTAGCCGTTGTCGGCGCGGATAGCGACGACGATGTCGAGTATCGACTCGGTGTCCCTTCACTGCGGGCGACGCAGGTCGTAGATCGAACGCGGCCCAGTTGCGAACCCGGCCGCCATCCTCGCAGCGACTGCAGCACCAGCCGATCGGCCGCGGTGGTTGGGCACCGAACACGATGGTTGGGCACGGAACACGACGATGCGGCCGGGGCAGGCATGGTGGGCCGGCGGGCGGCAGCACGGTAGAGCGGTTTCCCATCGGGGTGTGGGCATCCCCAGCGACCACCATGGCCCGGTTACCGTTGACGGGCGCGGTGACGATCCCGTTCTCCGCCTCGCCGGATGCGGACAAGCGCCTGATCGCCGCGCTGGCCTACTGTCTGTGGCGTGAGCCAGCTTTCCTTCTTCGCCGCGGAGTCAGTACCGCCCGCGGTCGGGGACTTGTGTGGGCTGCTGGCGGCACCCGGTCAGATCGTGCTGGTCGGCGCCGGCGCGCGGCTGTCGGTGGTTGTCGACGAGGCCTGGCGTGCTGCGGCGCTGGCCGAGATGATCCGGCAGGCCGGCCTGGTCCCTGAAATCACCCGGACCGACGAAAACCACCCGTTGGTGCGGACCGCCGCCGACCCGGCGTTGCGCAGCATCGCGACCGAATGGACGCGAGGTGCCGTGAAGACGGTTCCGCCGCGCTGGTTGCCCGGGCCGCGGGAACTGCGGGCCTGGACCCTGGCGGCGGGCAACCCCGAGGCCGACCGGTATCTGCTCGGGCTGGATCCGCACGCGCCGGACACCCATTCACCGCTGGCATCGGCTCTGATGCGGGTCGGCATCGCGCCCACTTTGATCGGTACTCGCGGTGCCCGCCCAGCGCTTCGGATCAGCGGCCGGCGGAGGCTATCGCGCCTGGTAGAGAACGTAGGGGAGGCTCCCGATGGACCAGATGCGGCAGCCCGATGGCCACGTGTTTGACGGCCCGCCGCGACCCCGTCACCGGTGGTCCGGTTGGCCGCCGGTTTGCGCGGGCCCGCCCAAGGGTGCGAAATTGTCAGTTGCCCGCGGGGCGAAGATACGGCGGCGTACCTATGGTTGACCGGAAATCCGGAATATCGGGGAGCCGCCCTGTCATTGTTTCTGCGAGACGGTTCCGCCCAGGGACCGATACAGGAGATGGAGCGTAGGCGCAGTTGGTTGAGCGGGCCCCCAAGAGGGCTAGCAGCGGGAGAAACGGCAGCACCCGGCGACTCGTGATCGTGGAGTCGCCCACCAAGGCGCGCAAACTTGCTGGTTACCTGGGATCCAATTACATCGTCGAGTCGTCACGTGGACACATCCGCGACCTGCCCCGCGCGGCCGCCGACGTTCCCGCGAAGTTCAAATCCGAGCCATGGGCGCGGCTGGGCGTCAACGTCGACGCCGACTTCGAACCGCTCTACATCATCAGTCCGGAGAAGAAGAGCACCGTCACCGAGCTCAAAGGCCTGCTCAAGGACGTCGACGAGCTCTACCTGGCAACGGATGGGGACCGCGAAGGTGAGGCGATCGCCTGGCACCTGATGGAGACCCTCAAACCCCGCATTCCGGTCAAGCGGATGGTTTTCCACGAGATCACCGAGCCGGCCATCCTCGAAGCCGCCGAAAACCCCCGCGACCTGGACATCGATCTGGTCGACGCGCAGGAGACCCGTCGCATCCTGGACCGGCTGTACGGCTACGAGGTCAGTCCGGTGCTGTGGAAGAAAGTGGCGCCCAAACTGTCGGCGGGCCGGGTCCAATCGGTCGCCACCCGCATCATCGTGCAGCGCGAGCGCGACCGAATGGCCTTCCGCAGCGCCTCCTACTGGGACATCCTGGCCAGGCTGGACGCGAGCGTGTCCGACCCGCAGGCACAGCCGCCCACGTTCGCCGCACGCCTGACCAACGTCGACGGGCTGCGGGTGGCCACAGGTCGTGACTTCGATTCTCTAGGCGTGCTGCGCAAGGCCGACGAGGTGATCGTGCTCGATCAGGCGGGTGCTACCGCGCTGGCCAACAATCTGCAGGGCGCGCAGCTCAATGTCGCCTCGGCCGAAGAGAAGCCGTACACCCGCCGTCCGTACCCACCGTTCATGACGTCGACGCTGCAGCAGGAGGCCGGCCGCAAGCTCCGGTTCTCCTCCGAACGCACGATGAGCATCGCGCAGCGTCTGTATGAGAACGGCTACATCACCTATATGCGTACCGACTCGACGACCCTGTCGCAGTCCGCCATCACCGCGGCACGCAACCAGGCGCGTCAGCTCTACGGCGAGGAATACGTGTCGCCGTCGCCGCGGCAGTACACCCGCAAGGTGAAGAACGCCCAGGAGGCGCACGAGGCCATCCGGCCCGCGGGCGAGACGTTCGCGACGCCGGACGCGGTGCGCCGGGAACTCGACGGCGACGAATTCCGGCTCTATGAGCTGATCTGGCAGCGTACGGTCGCCTCGCAGATGGCCGACGCGCGCGGCACCACGCTGAGCCTGCGGATCGAAGGCCGCGCCGGCGAGCAGCAGGTGGTGTTCTCGGCGTCCGGGCGCACACTGACCTTCCCGGGCTTCCTCAAGGCCTATGTGGAAACGGTCGACGAGCTCGCCGGGGGCGAGGCCGACGACGCCGAGCGCCGACTACCGAACCTGTCGCCGGGCCAGCGGCTGGCCGCCATCGAGCTGACGCCGGACGGCCACTCCACCAACCCGCCCGCCCGCTACACCGAGGCCTCGCTGGTCAAGGCGCTCGAAGAACTGGGTATCGGTCGGCCATCCACCTATTCGTCGATCATCAAGACCATTCAGGACCGCGGCTATGTGTACAAGAAGGGCAGCGCCCTGGTGCCGTCCTGGATTGCGTTCGCGGTGATCGGCTTGCTGGAACAGCATTTCGGCCGGCTGGTCGACTACGACTTCACCGCCGCGATGGAGGACGAGCTCGACGCCATTGCCTCCGGCAATGAGCGACGCACCAACTGGCTCAACAACTTCTATTTCGGCGGCGACCACGGGGTGCCCGACTCGGTGGCCCGCTCCGGCGGCCTGAAGAAACTGGTCGGGGTCAATCTCGAAGGCATCGACGCTCGGGAAGTCAACTCCATCAAGGTGTTTGACGACGCTGAGGGCCGTCCCGTCTACGTGCGTGTCGGCAAGAACGGGCCGTATCTGGAACGCACGGTGACCGGAGACGATGGCGAACCAACTCCGCAACGGGCCAACCTCAACGACTCGCTCACCCCCGACGAGCTAACTCTCGAAGTGGCAGAAGAGCTTTTCGCCACTCCGCAGGAGGGGCGACTGCTGGGAGTGGACCCGGCGACGGGTCACGAGATCGTGGCGAAGGACGGCCGGTACGGACCGTACGTGACCGAGCTCCTGCCCAAGCCCGAGGGCGACGACGACGGCGGTGCTGGGGCCGGCGCCAAGAAGGGCAGGAAGCCCACCGGACCCAAGCCCCGCACCGGTTCGTTGTTGCGCACCATGGATCTTCAGACGGTGACCCTCGAGGACGCGCTCAAGCTGCTGTCGCTACCGCGGGTCGTCGGGGTGGACCCCGCTTCCGGAGACGAGATCACCGCGCAGAACGGCCGCTACGGCCCATATCTGAAGCGCGGCACCGATTCCCGGTCTTTGGCGACCGAGGAGCAGATGTTCACCATCACCCTCGACGAAGCCCTGAAGATCTACTCGGAGCCGAAACGTTCCGGGCGCCAAGCCGCTTCGGCACCTCCGTTGCGAGAGCTGGGTAACGACCCGGTTTCGGGCAAGCCGATGGTGATCAAAGACGGCCGCTTCGGGCCCTACGTCACCGACGGCGAGACCAACGCCAGCCTGCGCAAGGGCGACGACGTCCTGTCGATCACTGACGAGCGGGCGGCGGAGCTGCTGGCCGACCGCAGAGCCCGCGGCCCGGTGAAGCGCACCGCAAAGAAGACCGCCCGCAAGGCGCCGGCCAAGAAGGCGCCGGCCAAGAAGGCCGCCAAACGGAGCTAGACATCCCAGGTGGTTAAGTCGTCAAGCTGCTGCGGGGGTTTGGCGGTGGGCCCAAGCTGTGTATTCGTCGTATGGCGTGTGGTGGCGTAGGCAGCCGTGGAGGATGCCGACGAGTCGGTTGCCGAGGGCGCGTAGGGCCTGATGGTGGGTGTCACCCTTGGCGCGGTGCTGGTCGTAGAAGGCGCGGGCACCGGGGCTTCTGGTGAGGGCGCAGAATGCCCATTGATCGAGCGCGTCGTAGAGACGTCTGTTGCGGGCGTGGCGGGCCAGCACGGCACGTTTTCGGCCTGATGCGATGGTCAACGGTGATGTTCCGGCGTAGTTCTTGCGACACTTGGCAGTGGTGTAGCGGTTCGGGTCATCCCCGAACTCACCGAGCACCCGGGCGCCGAGCACAACACCAAGTCCTGGCAGGGAACGGTAGATGTCGGCGTCCGGGTGTTTCTCAAAATGGTCGGCCAGCGCGGTCTCGAGCTCGTCGATCTGAACATTGAGTGCGGCGATCACATGGACCGCTGCAGTCGTGGTGGCGCCGAAGGCAGTAGCCACCGCTGGGGGTGCTGTGAGGTGTTCGCGACGCAAAATGGTCTGAATCTGCCCAGCGCGTGTCTCGATATTGCGTTGCCGGCCAGCCGCTTTGAGCGCTGAGCCGATCTTCGACAGGCTCAACCGAGCGCCCTGTTTAGGAGTGGGTGCGCGACTCAAGACTGCCAACGCGTCACCGTCGGTGAGGGATTCGAAGGCCTCCAGGGCGGCGGGGTAGTACTCCCGCAGGCCGCTGCGCAGCATGTTGGCATGGCGCGTCCGTGCCCAGATCAAGCTCTGATGGGTACGGGCCAGCACCTTGATCGCCTCGGCATCGGCGCTGTCGCCGGCGATCCGGCGGTGGTTGTGCCGATCGGTTCGGACCAGGTCAGCGAGCACTTTGGCGTCCCCGGCATCGGACTTCGCACCCGAAACATGGTGGCGATCGCGGTAGCGGGCCGCCGCCATCGGGTTGATCGCCCACACCTGATAACCGGCTGCTGCCAACGCCGAGACCCACAGGCCACGATCGGTCTCGATGCCGATCATCACCTGGTCGGGTTCCTCGGCGTGTGCGGCAACCAATTCGTGTAAGGTGCCAATCCCTAGTAAGCCCTCGGGTAATCGCCGGGCTGCCAATCGTTGGCCAGCCTCGTCCATCAGATACACGTCGTGATGGTCTTCGGCCCAGTCGTTGCCGACAAAGATCACCAGTGCCCACCTCCTGCAGTCGTCGTTGACTCACATTGAGCCAGAGGACACCCGGCAGCGGACTAATGGATCAGTGCTCGCAGTGGCACGACATCCCATCAGCGCTTCAAGCGACCTCACCGAACCGGCCGGGGCACGATCTAGCTCTAGGGATCAACATTCATCCCGGTCCTACACAGTGCTCGCCGGCCAGCGGCTCGATGATCAGCGTCCTGCGGTCAACAGCTCAAACCCGACAACGCCACGCTGATCGACTCCCATTAGTCCTGCGTTACGGCGGGGACCCCATTGTGCCTTTCGGCTTCTGCTTGGCTCTTTGCGCGAGCTGTGATGGCCTTTCGACGCGAGTGGATGGCGTCCGCGCTATTGGCTACGATTCGGCGCAGGATCTTTGCGCCGCCTTCGCGGGCCACAACAAATCTCGCAAGCTGCCGAAAGGCTGGATAAGAACCAATCAATGCCCATCCAAAGTCGCCGGGGCATCTCAGACACGCCAACCCGCGCCCCGTCCCAACGTGGCCGCCGAACCGTCCCTATCGAAGCAACGGCCGCTGCTGCGCACTGTTGTGCACCGGCGCGCGCTGCGTATGTGTGAAGTGCACATTGCGGCTCACATTCGGGTTGATCCACAAGGTGCAGCGGTTGAATATCAGGTGCTCGCGCCCGTGGTAGTTAAGTCCGCGCGTCCCGCGGGTTGTCGTTCAATCCACAGTCAGTTGGACTGGCCGTTGCCACCGTTCGTGGCGGCGAAAACGCCGCCGGCAGCGCTACGGCCGCCGACACCGCCGCTTCCGATCCCGCCACCGAAGCCGCCGCTGTTACCCTGGCCGTAAGCGTTGCTCGCGCCGCCGGCCCCGTTGCTGTTTCCAGCGATGCCGGGCAGCGACTGGCCGAGAGAGGTCGCCCCGGCCCCACTCCCTCCGCCGCCGCCGGTAAGGGTGCCACCGGTCGCACCCGCACCGCCGCTGCCGGTCGTGGTGCCAGTACCGATGCCGGTGGCGGTGCCGCCCGTGCCTCCGTTGCCCGCGCTGCCGCCGGTCGCAACGGGTCCGCCCCCGCCGCCCCCGCCGCCGCCATTGGCGACGCCTGCCGTTCCGGAATTGACGACAACCGCCTGTCCGCCGGCGCCACCACCTCCACCGGTGCCGCCGACGCCCCCGGCTGCGTGGCTGCTGCCGCCGCCTCCGCCGCCTCCGCCGCCCGCGGTCACCTGCATGAAGTCGGAGGTAGCTGTGGCGGTGCCGCCGGCACCGCCGTTGCCGCCGTTGCCGCCGTTGCCGCCGGTTCCACCAGCGCCGATCCCGCTGCCAGTGGCGCCGCTGGTCCCGCCGGCGCCGCCTCCGCCGCCGCCGCCGGCGTAGGCGAAAGTAGCTGTCGACGCGGTAGATGCGGCGCCGCCGGCACCGCCGTTGCCGCCGTTGCCGCCGTTGCCGCCGTCGCCGTTGGTTCCGCCGTTGGGGGTGGCGCCACCGGTTCCGCCGGCCCCGCCGTGGCCGCCGGTGCCCCCTGCGCCGCCGAGGAGGAAGCTGCTGTTATACGGGATGTTGTCGGCGCCGGTGTCGCCGCGTCCGCCGTCGCCGCCTGTTCCGCCGGTTCCGCCGGTTGCGGCTGCACCGCCACTGCCGGAGCCGGTGCCGGCGGCGCCGGCGTTGCCGCCCGCTCCGCCGGTCCCGCCGTCGCCGCCGTTGGCGCTGGTGCCGGTGCCGGTGGTGTAGCTGTAGCCGGTCCCGCCGTTGCCGCCGGCGCCGCCGTTGCCGCCGTTTCCGTTGGTTCCGCCGTTGGGCGTTGCGCCGCCCTGGCCGCCGTTGCCGCCGGTGCCGCCGGCATAGCCGGCGCCGCCGGGGATGCTTGCGTTGTCGCCGTTGCCGCCGCGCCCGCCGGTGCCGCCGTCGCCGCCGGTTCCGGCGTTGCCGGTGCCCCCGGTGTTGCCGCCGGTGCCGCCGGTGCCTGCTGCTCCGCCGGCGCCGGCGGAGCCAGCGTCTCCACCGGTGCCGCCGTTTCCGCCGGTCTGTCCGGGCGTGCCGACGCCGTCGGCGCCGGATCCGCCGGCTCCGCCGGTGCCGCCGGTGCCGCCGTCTCCGCCGAGTCCGCCGTTGCCGTTGGTGCCTCCGGCGCCGGAGTTGCCGCCGGTGCCGCCGGTTCCGCCTGCCCCGCCGGCGTAGCCGGTGTTGCCGGTGTCGCCGGTTCCGGCGGCCGCGTCGGTGCCGTTGTCGCCGTTGCCGCCGCGCCCGCCGGTGCCGCCGTCGCCGCCGGTTCCGGCGTTGCCGGTGCCCCCGGTGTTGCCGCCGGTGCCGCCGGTGCCTGCTGCTCCGCCGGCGCCGGCGGAGCCGGCGTCTCCACCGGTGCCGCCGTTTCCGCCGGTCTGTCCGGGCGTGCCGACGCCGTCGGCGCCGGATCCGCCGGCTCCGCCGGTGCCGCCGGTGCCGCCGTCTCCGCCGAGTCCGCCGTTGCCGTTGGTGCCTCCGGCGCCGGAGTTGCCGCCGGTGCCGCCGGTTCCGCCTGCCCCGCCGGCGTAGCCGGTGTTGCCGGTGTCGCCGGTTCCGGCGGCCGCGTCGGTGCCGTTGTCGCCGTTGCCGCCGCGCCCGCCGGTGCCGCCGTCGCCGCCGGTTCCGGCGTTGCCGGTGGCTGCGGCGGGCGCGAACAACCCGGTCTGCCCCGGCGCTCCGCCGGCGCCGGCCGCGCCTCCGGCGCCACCGTCACCGCCGTCCCCGCCGACATCGTGCACACCCGTCGCGCCGTCGCCGCCGGCTCCGCCGAGCCCGCCACTGCCACCGGTGCCGCCGGCTCCGGCCGCCCCGAACAGGCCCGGATGCGCGCCCCCGGCCCCGCCGGCACCCCCGGCCCCGCCCGCAGCACCCACCTCGCCGGCATCACCGGGGTTCACGCCGCTAAGGCCGCCGCCGCCGGCCCCACCGGACCCGCCGATCCCGCCCGCACCCCCGGCCCACAACAACACCGCCCGACTAGCCCCACCGGCCCCGCCTATGCCGCCCGCGCCCCCGGCCATCCCGGTCAGGCCGTCCCCACCGGCGCCCCCGGCCCCACCGGCCCCGCCGAAACCACCCAGCCAGCCCCCGGCGCCTCCGGCCCCACCAGCACCGCCGAGCTGTCCGGGCGCGCCCGCCCCGCCGGCACCCCCGGCCCCACCGGAGCCGAACAACCCCGCACTGCCGCCGGCCCCGCCGGCCCCGCCGGGGGCACCTGAGCCGCCCGCGCCGCCATTGCCCCATAAGAACCCGCCGGCCCCACCGGCTTGCCCGCTGCCCGCGGCGCCGGCGGCACCATCACCGATCAATGCCCGGCCGAACAGCGCGTTGGTGGGAGCGTTGATCACTCCCAACACCGCCTCCTCCAGCCACTGCAACGGCCCGGCATTGGCCGCTTCAGCACCGGCGTAGGCCCCCGCCCCAGCGCTCAACGCCGCCACGAACTGGGCGTGAAACGCCGCCGCCTGCGCCCCCAGGACCTGATACTGACGGCCATAGGCACCGAAGCACACCGCGATCGCCGCCGACACCTCATCGGCGGCCGCGGCTGCCACCGCCACCGTGGCATCAGCGGCCGCGGCATCAGCGGCCGCGACCCCCGAGCCGATCCCAGCTAGCTGCACCGACACCGCGGCCAACACCTGCGGCGTGACCATCGCATACGACACGATCGACTCCCACTCCCGAATAACGCCCATAACCACTATTGCCCACCCCCTGAAATACCGGTCAGACCGCAATTAATCAACCTGAAAATTCGGCGACATCCCAACAAATCGAGCAAAATGTCTAGACGCTGCACAGAAGATTATTTATGCCTGTGAGATGACTCGCCATTGCCGAGATCGCAGATTTTCTCGTTCGCCCAGAAATTGCTGTGCGTGTCAATATTTTCGACGGCAAATGACTTTATGTCTGGTCGACACCGTGCAACCGTGGACGCGATCGTCCTCGCGAAGTGTGAAGGCTCGCCGGCTGCTAGCGGCGAACGTCGCTGGAAACCTCGCGGGAGACGTCTTCCGGCTCAGCCAGATTCAGCGGGCGGGCCAACTGCGTGGGCGCGGCGCGGCCCCGCAGGAACACCACCTCGCCGACGTCCCAGCACAGTGCCTCGGCGTCCAGCGCGCCGCTGACCGCGATCGCCGAGGCCAGCACGTGGCCCGCTTCGAGCTTGGCCAGCTCGGTGAGGCGGGCGGCTTCGTTGACCGGGTCGCCGATGACGGTGTACTCGAAACGCGCCTGCGCGCCAATGTGTCCGGCGATGGCGCGGCCCGCCGACACGCCGATACCGAACTCCGCGGATCCCAGCACGGGGATGAGCTCGTCGTGCAACTCGCGGGCTGCGGCCAGCGCCGCACCGGCACCATCGGGGTGTTCGATCGGGGCGCCGAAGATCGCCAGCGCGGCGTCGCCCTGAAACTTGTTGACGAACCCGCCGTGCCGGCCGACGGTGTCGACCACCACGCGGAAGAATTCGTTAAGCAGATGGACGACCTCGACGGGCGGCCGTGACGCGGCGAGCTGGGTGGAACCGACCAGGTCCACGAACAACACCGCGACGTCGCGTTCCTGCCCGCCCAACTCGGTGCCCCGTTCCAGTGCCCGCCGGGCCACGTCCTCGCCGACATAGCGGCCGAACAGGTCGCGCAGCCGCTGCCGTTCGGACAGGTCGCGGACCATGTCGTTGAATCCGGCCTGCAGCAGACCGAGCTCACTGGCGTCGTAAATCTGCATGTGCGCGTTGTAGTTGCCCCGCTGCACCTCAGACAGCGCCCAGCGGAGCTGGCGCAGCGGGTCGGCGATGGACATCGACACCAGCAGGGTGCTGGCCGCTCCGATGCCCAGTGCCGCCAGCGCCAGCAGCAAGATCGGGTTGAACAGCTTCTCCGGTGAGGCGCGCAGCAGCGCGATCTTGTCGGAAACCACCGCCAGCACGATGGCCAGCAGCGGGACGGCCGTCGAGAGCACCCAGGTCAGCATCAACCGCAGGATCACGCCGGGTGCCCGCACGCTCTCGGGGACGCCACTGCGCAGCGCGGCCACCGCGACCGGACGCAACACCCGCTCGGACTGCAGGTAGCCGATGATCGCGGTGGCGGTGGCGCCCAACGCGGTGGCGACCACCACCACCGGCGCGGCTTCCCGAGCCACCGACCAGCTGGCCAGGATGAAAATCACGCTCCCGACGGCCCAGGAAGCCGCGCTGGTCATCGTGCGGTAGAACGGCATCCGGAGCGCGCGGGTGCGGGCCAGCTCAGTGGTGGACGGGTCCGCTTCGACCAGCAGGTTGTCGCGTCGCTGCCAGCGGAAAACCGGCACCAACAGCTTGAGGTTCCAGGCGAACCCCGCGAAGAACAGAAAGATCACCGAGCTGATGAAGATTGCGACGTTCAGCGGCGGCAGATCACCCAGCTCGATCCGGTCGCGCGGCGGCAGACCGTAACGCAGAAAGCCCAGCACGAACAAGCCGCCGATGATGTCGGCCTGCAGCATGCTGAGCGAAAACACCGGCCATGGAGTGCGCACCACCCACCTGGCGAATGCGCTGATTCGCCGCGGGAGTGTTGCTGCCATGGCCACGCACCCACCGTATCGGTCAGCGGGGACTCGTCGGAAACCAAAAATGTCTCCGGCACGTCGCGTGGCGTGGGCGAAAGTTGCCGAAAGATCACGGATTTGTCGCAAAACGGATGCTGATCGGTCTCTGTCGGGCGCCCTGGCTACTGTTGCCGATGATGACCGGGGTGTTTACGCGGCTGGTAGGCCAGCAGGCGGTGGAAGCCGAACTGCTCGCCGCGGCCAGGTCCGCCCGCCGAGATGCTCGGAGTGATCAGTATCACGGAGGCGCCGACGTCGGGAATATGACACACGCGTGGCTGATCACCGGACCGCCCGGCTCCGGCCGTTCAGTGGCCGCGCTCTGCTTCGCGGCAGCGCTTCAGTGCACGTCAGAGGGCGAACCCGGCTGCGGGAGCTGCCGCGCCTGTACGACGACGATGGCCGGCACTCACGCCGACGTCCGGCGGGTCATCCCCGAGGGTCTGTCCATCGGGGTGGACGAGATGCGGGGGATCGTGCAGGTCGCGTCGCGGCGGCCCACCACCGGTCGCCACCAGATCGTCGTCGTCGAGGACGCCGACCGGCTGACCGAGGGTGCCGGCAACGCCCTGTTGAAGGTCGTCGAGGAACCGCCACCGTCGACCGTTTTCCTGCTGTGCGCGCCGTCGGTGGACCCCGAGGACATCGCGGTCACCTTGCGCTCCCGGTGCCGGCACGTGGCACTGGTGACACCACCCACCGAGGCGATCGCGCAGGTGCTGGTCGACGGCGACGGACTGGACGCCGACACCGCAGGCTGGGCGGCGTCGGTCAGCGGCGGGCACGTCGGCCGGGCGCGCCGGCTGGCCACCGACCCGGAGGCCCGGCAACGACGCCAGCAGGCGCTGGAGCTGGTACGTGACGCCGCGCGGCCGGCCCGCGCCTACACCGCCGCCGAGGAACTGGTGGCGGCGGCCGAGGCCGAGGCGGTGGCACTCACTGCCGGACGGGCCGAGGTCGAGACGGAAGAACTGCGCACCGCCCTGGGGGCCGGCGGCACCGGAAAAGGCGCGGCAGGTGCGATGCGCGGCGCCGCCGGTGCGATCAAGGACCTCGAGCGCCGGCAGAAGTCGCGCCAAACCAGGGCCTCGCGCGACGCCCTGGACCGGGCGCTGATCGACTTGGCCACCTACTTCCGGGATGCGCTGGTGGTCTCGGCGAACGCGGGCCACGTGCAAGCGAACCACCCGGACATGGCCGAGCGGGTGGCGTCGTTGGCCGGGCACGCCAGCCCCGATCGGTTGCTGCGCTGCATCGAGGCCGTGCTGGAATGCCGGGAAGCGTTGGCCATCAACGTCAAGCCCAAGTTCGCCGTCGACGCCATGGTCGCCACCATCGGCCAGCAACTGCGTTAGACTCGTGCCGCCCGCCAGGGCACGGCCGCCTTAGCTCAGTCGGTAGAGCGATTCACTCGTAATGAATAGGTCAGGAGTTCGATTCTCCTAGGCGGCTCCGCACCACCACTCCCGATGGATCGGTCGCGTCGCGGTTCGACGCGCGCCTGAGACCGGCATGCAAATGTCCGCCGTTTCGCCATGGGCGTCGACCAGCGAGCGAACAGGGCCGCGACGAGAACGTGGCCGGATAGCTCAATAATGCGAAGCGTTATATCGATCCTATTGATCCCGGATCAGCAGGTCTAAGCTACGTCTGTCGCGGTCGACCGCGTCGCGACCGAAGCCGGTCCGGCCCCGACGGGGGGCTTCGCACGGGAAGATCCGTTTCTGGGCAGAACGGACATTGATGCAAGCTTCTGCTGCGCTGGCTCAGGCTGGACAGCCCCTCCTCCGTCAAACCGGATTGTCGGTTTCCGCTAGTCCTGGGAGCTGGTCCGGTGACCGATAGCGGCCAGGGTCAAGCACCGATATCGGCGCCGACGGACCTGCCGGTCGGCGAATTCGTTCCGATCGGCATGCCCATCGACTTGGACAATTGTGCCCGCGAGCCGATCCATATCCCCGGCAGTATCCAGCCACGCGGGGTGCTGGCGGTGGTGCGCGAGCACGACTTCACGGTGCGCCAGGTGAGTGTCAACGTCGTCGACCTGCTCGGGCACTCGCTGAACGCCATTCTGCAAAGGCCGCTGTCTGCCCTCGTCGGCACCGAACAGGCCGCCCGAATTCAGCAGGTCGCCTCGACGACGCCCGATCTCGACCATCGCGACCCGCTTGACTGCGTGATTGAGGTCGCCGGCGAGCCACGGGCATTCGAGGCAGTGTTGAGTCGAGCATCCCACGGTGTGCTCTTGGTCGAACTCGAGCGGGCCTATGGCGAGCGCCCGTTTGCCTTCCCCAACACCTATCAGGCGGTGCGCAGTTCGGTGGAGGCGTTCAACAGAGCCGTCTCGCTGAGCGAGCTGTACGACACTGCCGCCCGCGCGGTGCGCTACCTGACCGGCTTCGACCGGGTCATGGTGTATCGCTACGACGAGGACTACAACGGCGAAGTGGTCGCCGAGTGCAAGCGGGCGGACCTCAATTCCTTTCTCGGCCTGCACTACCCCTCCACCGATATTCCACTGCAGGCCCGGGCGCTGTATGAAAAGAATCGGCTGCGGCTGATCTCCGACGTCGACTACACACCCGCACCATTGGTGCCGGCCATCGACCCGGAGACCGGTACGCCATTGGACCTCACCTATGCCATGCTGCGCAGCGTCTCACCCATCCACGTCGAATATCTGCAGAACATGGGTGTGCGCGCGTCGATGTCGATTTCTCTGTTGCGGCACGGCCGGCTGTGGGGTCTGATCGCCTGCCACCACTACGCCGGTCCCCTGCTGCCGCCGCTGGGGACCCGCGCGGCGGCCGAACTGCTCGGCGCGACCCTGTCGGTACACCTCGTCGACAGGTTCGAGGAGGAGCAACTGCACAAACGATTGGCGGCGCAGGCGGTGCTGGGCAAGCTGGCGGTCGCTGTGATGGAAGACGGCAAACCGCTCTCGGCGGCGTTGCTGGGGACGTCCGGGCTGTTCGACCTCGTGCCGGCCGACGGAGTGGTCGTGAATGTCCAAGGCGATTACCGGGTCCGCGGGGCGGTACCGCCACCGCAGATAGTGGCGGCCGTCGTCGCGTGGGCCCGTGACGCCGGGGAAGGCATTGCCAGCACCGATTGTCTGTCCGGCGAGCTCTCCGCACCCGACCTCGATCCCCAGGTGGTCGCCGGTGCGCTGGTACTCAACCTGCCCGACGGGCAGTATGCCGCCTGGTTCCGGCGTGAGGTACTGCGCTCGGTGGATTGGGGTGGCGATCCGCACAACAAGGCGATCGCGGTCGGCGAAGGTGACACAGTCCGCATCAGCCCGCGAAAATCGTTCGAGCGGTGGCGGGAAATCGTCGAGCAACACAGCCAACCGTGGACACCGAGCCAGGTCGAGTGCGCCGATGCGTTGCGGCGCCACCTGGTCGATTCGCTGTACAGCCGCACCCGCGGTGCGCTGCGGGTGGCCGAGACGGTGCAGCGCAGCCTGCTGCCGGAGTCGATCCCGACGCTGCACGACTGGCAGCTTTCTGCGCACTACCAGCCGGCCGCGGGCGACAACGTCGGCGGCGACTGGTACGACGCGTTCGAGCTACGCGACGGCCGATTGATCGTGCTCATCGGTGACGTCGCCGGACACGGCATCACCGCGGCCGGCACCATGGCACAACTGCGCAACGCCCTGCGGGCGCAATTGTTCGCCGGGGCGTCACCGGCCGAGGCGTTGCACCAGCTCAATGACTTCTGCTTGCACTTGTTGCCCGGGGCATTTGCCACGGTTGTCGTCGCGCGCGTCGACTTGGGCTCGGGACGGGTCGAGGCCGCCTGCGCGGGACACCTGATCCCATACCTGGCGGATTCCTCCGGATCGACAGCCGCGCCGGCGCCGATCCGGCTTTCCCCACCGATCCGCATTCGCGGTGCGACCTACGCCCCGAGCGCCTTTATCCTCGAACCGGGACAGGGGTTGGTGATGTTCTCCGACGGCCTGGTGGAGCGTCGGGGTGAGCCTCTCGATCGCGGTTTGGACCGGCTGGCCCAGACCCTCGGCCAAGCTGTCGACGTGTCGGCGTCCTGGGTAGGGGCCGCGATGGCGGCGGGCAACACTGACGATGACGTCACCGTCATCGCGCTGCGCCGCACCTGATACCTGGCGCAGAGTGCCCGGCAACTGGCTCTAGCGGGTAAAGCATTCAGAAGCCAGAGTTTGCGGACATTTCGGGTTAGTCGAGTTTGGATCCATCAGGTGCCGGCCCGGCGTGTCGTTTTTCCTTTCTGCTGCAAATACTTGCCGGTCGCATGCGGTCCAGGCCGATATGAGGTGGCAGGCCTTTTGCGCGCATAAGACTTGCGCGGGACGATTGTTGCCTGCTGATCCGCTACCCCGCAGGGCCAGAGCACCAGGTGGGATTGGGTAGCCGTCGAGCAGGTCCAAGGACGCGGTCGATTCCGGAATGAATTCAATTCATGAGATGAATTCAAATCAGCCCCGGCTGAATAGCGCTTCTCGCCGGAAATGCGGAGATCACTAAGGCGCACGGAGGGCCAGTTACCAGACTCAGCTGCTAAGCAACGAGTCAAAATCCAATAAACGAAAAACGGATGGCCTTGTTCGTTTGTATCGCGCCAGGCCGGGTACGTCTGTGTTCCCATCCGAACTGGCGGTACCGAGGAATGGCGGATCAATGCAGGTCGCGATCGTCTGTGAAAACGATGCCTGGGCAGATTCCGACGACGTCGTCGGCGGCGATCTCGGCGACAACACAACGCAGTTCTGCGCCGCGCTCACACGCCAGGGACAGACTGTCACCGTCTACCAGCGTGGATCAGCCGTGCAAGCCTCCTCGGTGGACAGCGGCGGCTACCGGGTGGTGGCGGCAGGCGTGGGACCGACCGCGCCGGTGGCCCCGGCGAAGGTATTGCCCTTCGTCACGGAGTGGGCTGCTGAACTGGAGAGACTATGGTCGTCAAACTCACCCGAGATCGTGCATGCCTTCGGATGGCTGGGCGGCTTGGCGGCGCAATTGGCCGCACGTCGGTTGCTGCTACCTACCGTGCAGAGCTTCCACGGTCTGGCTGCCACGATCGGTCCAGCAGCCGAACCTGGCGCCGTCGCCGAACGCGCCCGTCTGGAACCTCTTCTCGCGCGTAATGCCAGCTGGATCACCGGCGGGAGTTCGCCAGAACTTGAAACGCTGAGCAGGCTGCGACGTGGTCGGGCGCAGGTTTCGCTACTGCCCGCCGGGATCGACTGCGGGCGTTACCTTACGCCCGATCCCACCACAGCCGGGTCGCTGCGCATCGTCCAATTGGAACGCAATCCATTGCCTCAGTCCGGATTCGACAGGGTTATCCGGTCCCTGCCCAGGCTGCCGGACGCCGAACTGGTGCTTGCGCAAACGCAAAGCGAAACGATCCGGCACCGGAAAGAATGGGCAAAGCTCAGTCGGTTGGCTGATCAGTTGGGCGTGGGAAAGCGCGTGCGATTCATGGGTCACGTTGTCGCGCAGGATGTTCCGGCGTTACTGCATTCCGCCTCCGTGATCGCCTGCACAGCGCGGCAGATGCCATCTGCTGCCACAGCGCTGGCGGCGATGGCCAGCGGCGTGGTTGTTGTTGGAGTGGCTGTCGACGCGCTGACCGATGCGGTCATCAACGGTGTCACCGGAACTTTGGTGTCACCGACCAACCCGCACGAATTGACTGCAGCGCTGAAACTCCTTCAGGCGAGCCGTTTTCAGCGAGACAGCATGGGATCGGCGGGCCGGTCGCGAGTGATGTCACGCTTTTCCTGGGACCGGATCGCGCTAGACGCGAGCCTCACCTACGGAAAAGTCGCTGTGCAGAAGCCGAAGCTGGCGGCGACACCCACCTGAATCCCGTCCGGGCCGGTCTGCGCGGGACTGTGAGCGCCGCAACTGACCCCATCGACGTCGAAGATCCTGCTGTCGCCTGCGACGAGCCGCGCTACCTCGACTGACCGGCCCGCCTCCCACGCCGCAGCCGGTAAATGCCGGACTGTTCGGTCAACTCGTGACCATAATCAGAAGTGGTCGACGGACGGGATCAGTCGAGGGGAGGAATTGCATGCCGCAGCTGCTCGTTGGGCCGGAGGCGCTGACGATGGCGACGGCGAATGTGGCAGGTATCGCTTCGGGCCTCGATACGGCGCGCCTGGCCGCCGCTGCCCCCACCACCGCGCTCGCCGCCGCTGCCGCTGACGAGATATCGGTGGCGGTAGCCGATCTCTTCGCCGGATTCGGTCAGCAGTACCAGGCGCTCGGCGCGCAGACCAACGCTCTGCTGCAACAGTTCGGTCAGTCCATCGGCGGGGCGGCCCAGGCGTATGCGGCTGCGGAGGGAGCGAACTCGTTGCTCCTGGAGTCGACCGGCTTCCTCCGCCGCCAGTTCGCCATCTACGACTTCAGCGACGCGCGCGGCTGGGCCGCGTTCATCTTGGACTACACCTGGGGGCTTCCCGGGACGGCGCTGGGCTACGGCGTGCAGATCGTCAACGAGTTCACGCCGAATTCCAATTACGACCCGGCGCTGAGCGCACTGGCCGGCTCGCACGTTTACCGCGGCGGTATCGGGCTCTCCGGCTACGCCACCACGTTCGGCAATGTCACCAGCAATCTGGGCTACACCCCGAAGGCCGTGGACCTCATGCTCAACCACGAAGCGCTTCATGTCTGGCAGAACAGGGTGTTCGGCCCGCTGTTCTCTGCCAGTTACCACGCCTGGACGGTGGGTGGGACCGCCGTCGGGGTCGGGTACTGGTTGTTACACCCCGGAGAGGACCTGTCCCGGCTGATCATGACGGCCGCTTACTACGACAATCCTTGGGAGACCTGGGCTTATCGCAACGATCATGCCTGGCCGCCACCGGGGGCGAGCCCCGCGCTGCTCTGGCCTTTGTAGGTCAGGCGAACGCGGCTCGGCGTTTGGCCAGGAAAGCGTCGATGCCCTCCTGCCCGTCGGGGCTGCCCGCGCATGCCGCGATCATGCGGCCCTCGATCTCCATCTGTTCCTCCAGCCCGTTGCCGAAGCTCATCAGCATTAGCCTCTTCACCGAAGCATTGGAAAGCCTTGCTGTAGAACGCAATTCGGCAACCAAAGCTTCCGCGCGATCGGTCAGGGCGGCATCGGGCACGACCTCGGTGAGCAATCCCCACTGCGCCGCTTCCGTGGCCGATAGCCGCCGGTTGGTCAGCATCAGCTCTTGCGTGCGCCGCACCCCGACCAGTCGCGGTAGGTAGTAAGACGAACTGCCGTCGGGACTCAGCCCCGCCTTCGTGTAGGCCATCGTGAAGGATGCCGACTCGGCGGCCAACACGAGATCGCCGATCAGGGCGAGGCTGAACCCGGCTCCTGCCGCCGCGCCGTTGACGGCGACGATCAAGACGGCCTCCATGCGGGCGAACGTCGAGATCGCCCGGTGCAGATCGTCGGCCAGGCCCTTCACGAAGCGGCCCGCGCCCAGCGGCGAGCGTGCCATCGCACCCAAATCACCGCCGGCGCAGAAGAAACGCCCATTGCCGGTGAGCAGCACCACTTTCGTCTCTGCGACATCGCACCGGCTCGCCGCATCCCTCAATTCACGGCCCAGCACGTCGTTGATGCTGTTCGCCGCGTCCGGCCGGTCGAGTGCGATGCGGGTGACTGGCCCGTCTTGCGCGAAGTCGAGAGTCTCGTAGGCGGTCATGCATGGATGCTAGCCAGGGACGCCTCAGCCGTTCGGTCCGGGCAAGCCGACCGCCCCGAAAACGACGCCCTTGGCGCCGCCGGGCCCGCCGGTCCCGCCGGTCGATGTCCCGGGCGGCGGGCTGGGCACACCGCCGGCCCCGCCGTTGCCGCCGGTGCCGAGGATCTTGGCCGATCCGCCAACCCCGCCGTTGCCGCCGTCACCGCCGGCCCCGCCGACGCCGCCGGTTCCGCCCGCGCCGCCACCGCCGGCGTTGCCTCCGGTGCCCACCCAGCCGGCGTCGCCGCCCTGGCCACCGGCACCCCCGTCGCCTCCAACGCCTGCCGGGGATGAGAACGCCTCGCCGCCCCGGCCGCCGAATCCGCCGACACCACCGTTCCCGTACACCGGGCCCGCGGCGCCGCCCGCCCCGCCGCTGCCGCCGTTACCGCCCACCCCGCTGCCGTCCGCCACGCCGCCCATTCCGCCCGCACCGCCGTTGCCGCCGCCGCCGAACAGAAAGCCGCCCGCACCGCCGGCGCCGCCACCACCGCCGGTCGCGCTCGGCGCGCCGGTTCCGCCCGCACCGCCGGCACCGCCGAAGCCGATCACCCGGGCAGCTCCGCCCGCGCCGCCGCTGCCGCCGCCCAACCCACCCGATCCGCCGCCGCCGCCGTTACCCAGCAGCCATCCGCCGGTGCCGCCGGCACCGCCCCCGGCCCCGGCACCACCGCTGCCGCCCACTCCTCCGTTGCCGATCAGACCCGCTGCCCCGCCCGCCCCGCCGGTCTGGCCGGCCCCGCCGGCCGCGCCATTCCCGCCGTTTCCGATCAGCAGGCCGCCCGCCCGCCGGCACCGCCCGGCGTCGTCGCGTCGGCGCCGTTTCCGATCAGCGGGCGCCCCAGTAACGCCTGGGTCGGCGCGTTGATGAGGTCGAGTAGCGGCTGCAACGGTCCTGCTGCGGCGGCATCGGCGGACGTATATGCCCCGGCGCCGGATGCCAGCAACTGCACAAACCGCTGGTGGAACGCCTCAGTTTGGGCGCTCAGCGTCTGGTACTGCTGCGCGTAGCCGGAGAACAGCGCCGCCACCGCGGCCGAGACCTCGTCGCCGGCGGCGGCCGGCACCGCCGAGGTGGGCAGCGCCGCAGCCGCGTTCGCGTCGTGCAGCGCCGACCGGATACCCGCCAGGTCGTTTGCCGCTGAGGACATCAGCTCCGGAACCGCCAAAAGGTTCGACAACGCTGCCCTCCCGCTCGGACTGATGGACAATCAGCGTATCGGGATCGCGGGTGAGAATGTTTCACCCAGTGGCTGACAGCGGAGCTAGAAATCCGACCGGTCCCGACGCCAGGCATAGCGAGAGCGCGGCGGTGGCGGCCCGAACCGTGATCGCGTCGCCGGCGCCCGGCAATCGGGCGTACACGCGGTTGAGGCCCGGATGCACCGGGACCTTGACCTCGGGCCCCTCGGACAGGGCCAACACCATGGATCCGTCGCTGTTGCCCAGGTAGTTCAATTCGACGGTCCAGTCGGCCGGCAACAGCGGCCCGTCCAGCACCAGGCGTGCCGGCTGGTCGGGTTGGGTGAAGTAGCCGCAGTGCGGTACGGGACCCGGTGCGATGGTCCGCACCCAGGTCACCCGTGCCGCGACCAGCTGGCCCTTACTGTTGATCATCCGCAACTGCGTTGTAGCAGTGCTGAATTCGGGCCTGTCGCGGACCAGTGCGAACATGTGGCTGGCCAGGTTCTCCGGCCAGGCAACCCGCTGCAACACCAGCGGATCGACGTCCTGATCCAGCAGGGGAGCGGCCCGGTCCGAAGCCGCCAGACCGGCCTGCGCGTTCTTCAGGTAGGGCTCGGCCGGGTTGTCGCGCCAGGACGTCAGGAACGTTGCGGTCGAGTACAGGCTGCTGGCCAGAAACGCCAGCGCCACCAGGGTCGTCAGCGCGGTGCGCGGCCGCGACGGGGCCAGCCAACCGGACGTGTCCCGGTTCGGCGCGGTGAACGCGACCGCGGCCAGCAGCGCCAGCACGAAAACCAGATCGGGGAAATATCTCAGCGTCTGTGCCAGCTCCAATGCGGTGAACCGGGACGACCGCATCAGGTAGATCGGCACCTGGCAGGCCACCGCGTAACCGGCCGCGGTGAGCCACACCCATCCGATGCGTCGCTTGCGGATCAACGAAACAGCAAGCAGCGCAAAGAGAGTCAACCAGCCGAGCACCATCACCGGCAGCGCAGGCGTGGCCCAGGGCGAGGCGGGTGCCCAGCGCGCCCAGTCCCACGGCCCACCGGCCAGACCCGGCACGATGCCGTGGGTGATGGACCGGCGCAACAACGCCCACGTCATCGCCAGATCCGAACTCCAGCGTCGCTGGTTGACCACTGCCAAATACAGCGCCACCCAGCAGGCGGTCAGCATCAGCGCGGCCACCCACAACCGGACACCGCCGCGCCACGCCGTGCGCAGTGCGGAAGCACCGGACACGTGACACATCAGCGCAACTACCGCGAAGGCCACGAACGGGATCACCGCCGCCTTCTCGAAGAACAGCAGGCCGCCGAAATAGACCAGCACACCGGACACCGCGTAGCGCTGGTTGCCGGTCCGCACCAGCAACACGGCGTCGCCGCACACCCAGGCCAGCGCAGCGAGCATCGGCAGTGAGTTCAGCGCCGCCGACCACCAGGCGAATCCCGGTACCCCCAACGGGGTGAACAGCGCGAACGTCAACGGAATCAGTAGCACCGGCCGCCAGCCGAGGATCACGTACAACGCGCGCAGCAGCGCCAGTGAGGCGAGCAGCTGCAGCACCACCAGGCTGACCGCCGGCCACGTCCAGACCAGCGGCGCCAGCCGGATGATCATCCCGGCCACCAGGAATGCGCCCGGCATCACATGTCCGTCGTGGTCGTCGAACAGGTAGGACGGCGATAACAGACCCTGCGTGCCGGCCCGGCCGATCAGAATCAGATCGTCCCAATAGAAGTAGCCACGAAACGCCAGCACTGCGCGAACGCCCAGCTGCGCTGTGATCAGCGCGGCCGCCGCCACCACGACTCGGTATGGTGGGCCGGTGCGAGCACTGGTCACCGGGGCAGCCGGTTTCATCGGGTCGACGCTAGTCGACCGTCTCCTGGCGGACGGTCACACGGTGGTCGGCCTGGACAACTTCGCGACCGGTCGGGCGACCAACCTAGAGCACCTGGCGGACAACCCTGCACACGTCTTCGTCGAGGCCGACATCGTGACCTCGGACCTGGATGCCGTCCTCGGCGAGCACCAGCCGGAGGTGGTGTTCCACCTGGCCGCCCAGATCGACGTCCGGCGCTCGGTGGCCAACCCGCAGTTCGACGCCTCGGTCAACGTGATCGGCACAATCCGGCTGGCCGAAGCTGCGCAGCGCGCGCAGGTCCGCAAGGTGGTGCACACGTCGTCGGGTGGATCCATTTACGGTGTGCCGCCGCAGTATCCGACGCCCGAGACGGTGCCCACCGATCCTGCGTCGCCCTATGCCGCGGGGAAGGTGTCCGGCGAGATCTACCTGAACACGTTCCGTCACCTGTACGGCCTGGACTGTTCGCACATCGCGCCCGCCAACGTCTACGGGCCGCGCCAGGACCCGCACGGTGAGGCCGGCGTGGTGGCGATCTTCGCGCAGGCGTTGCTGGAAGGTAAGTCCACCAAGGTGTTCGGTGACGGCTCCAACACCCGCGACTACGTGTTCGTCGACGACGTCGTCGACGCCTTCGTCAAGGCGTCCGGTGACGCCGGGGGTGGGCAACGTTTTAACGTCGGCACCGGCATCGAGACGTCGGACCGCCAACTGCACACCGCCGTGGCGGCGGCGGTCGGTGGCCCCGACGACCCGGAGTTCCATCCGCCGCGGCTAGGCGATCTGAAGCGCTCCTGCCTGGACATCGGTTTGGCGGCAGGGGTTTTGGGCTGGCGGCCGACGGTGGACCTGGATGAGGGGGTGCGTCGCACGGTCGAATACTTCCGGCGGCACAAGCACGCCTAGTACCTAGTTCTCGGGCGGTTGCGCTCCCTCGAGTGCGATCGCGCGGGCCAGCCGGGCGTAGCGCAGTTCCAGGTCCTTGAACCGCATGTAGGTGCTGAGCGTGGTGAAGCTGAACGCCATGATCAACCCGTACAGCATCAGGTCGGTGCCGCGCCGCACCCCGAACCACTTGGCCACCACCGTGGTGTCGTCCGGTCGCAGCACCGCATAGACACCGAGCAGCACGAACAGGACGTAGCCGACCTTAACCCAGGCGCGCGCCCGGGCACTGCGCCGCGACCGCAGTAGGAAAACCAACAGCGCGATGATCGATCCGATCAGCAGCACCTGGATCCAGTTCATCGCCGCATTCTCCCTCGCAGAAATCCATCGAAGATGATGTTGACACCGTTGAGCAACGGCTGGCCCTTCGACTTCGAGTAGTCGGTGTAGAGCACCTCGACCGGCACTTCGGCTACCCGCCAATGGTTTTCGGCGATCATCATGACGATCTCGGTGGCGTGGCTCATGCCGCTCATGGTGATGTTCAGGCCGTCGGCGACGGCCTTGTTGAACACCCGCAGGCCGTTGTTGGTGTCAGTCAGGCCGAGCCGCCGGCCCCGGCGGCTCAGCCGTGCGGCGGTCTGCAACACCAGGCGCTTGACGAGCGGTGGCCGGTTGGCGACCTGCTGGCCGAATCGGGTTCCGATCACGATGTCGACGTCGCCCCGATTGAGCCGGTCGATCATCGTCACCACGTCCTTGACGCGGTGCTGGCCGTCGGCGTCGAAGGTGGCGAACACCGTGGCGCCGGGTTGCCGGCGGGCGTACTCGACGCCGGTCTGGATGGCCGCGCCCTGGCCGAGGTTGATGGGATGACGCACCAGGGCCGCACCGGCCTGCCGGGCGATCTCACCGGTACCGTCCGCGCTGCCGTCGTCCACGCACACGACGTGGCCGAAGACGGTTCGCAGTTCGGCGACGACCTCACCGATGACGACGGCTTCGTTGAAGGCGGGGACGATGATCCAGACGTTGGAGTAATCCGTTTGTAAGGCCATTTCAAGGCCAAAATTACACGCGTTGGCCGCGCCCGAGCGCGACCAGATGGACGGCGATTCCCACCATGGGGCCGCACAACAGACCGATGACCGTGCGGGTCTCCAGCGCAAGCGGCAGCGCCAGCAGCAGCCCGGAGGCGACGGTGGCGCTGACCCACCCCAGCGAATAGGCCCGGTGCAATGCGGCGGCCACCGACGCGGCACCGGTGAGTGTCAGCAGCGCGATGGCCACCGCGGCGGCGGTGAGCCAGGCCAGCAGCGCACTACTGGCCTGATACTGCGAGCCGAACGCGAAGCGCAACAACCACGGCCCCACCAGGCCGGCGAGTAGAACGCCCATGCCGCCGATGCCGGCGATGAGCAGGGCCGGCGAGACCAGTGCCCGCAGCCGGTGACTGCGCTCGTCGACGAAATGCGCGATCAGGTTGCCCTGCATGGCGGTCAGCGGGACCAGCAGCGGCGCACGGGTCAGGGTGACCGCCAAGATCACGACGCCACCCTGGGCGCCCAGTTCGGTCGACGTCAGCTTGAGCAAGACCGGAAATCCCATGACCAGGATGGCGCTGGCGCCAGCTGCGGTGATCGAGTGGGCCGCCCCTTGCAGAAACGTCCTGGTGCTGCCGGGTGTCAGCACGCGGGCCGAATGGCGTGCAACAGGTGAGCTGGCCAGGATGATCAGCCAGGCCAGCGAACCGGCGACGGTCGCCCACAGAAACCCGACCAGGCCCCAGCTGAGGACAAACGTCGCCAGGGCGACCGCCACCCGAATAACGGCGTCGGTCACCATCAATGCGCCGTACTGGCCCCACCGGTTGACTCCGGCCAGCATGCCCAGCAGCGTCGCGTGCAGGCAGAACCCGGCCAACCCGATGCTGAGCAGCGCGACCGACAACCAGCGGTCCTGAACAAAGACCCGTCCGCTCCACAGCGCCGCGCTGCCCGCGATCACGGCGGCCGAGGTCAGCCCGACCATGCCGGCCACCCGCAGCGGATGGGTTCGAGCGCCGTCCGGGAGCACGTCGAGGTACTGCATCGCCCGGACTTCCCGGGTCGTCTCCTGCAGCAGGCCGTTCGTGGCCCCGGTCACCAGGCCGAAGGCCCCCCAGAAGACCCCGAATACGGAGAACCCGCTCGGTGCCAGGTTGCGTGCCGCCAGGTAGATCACCGCGTAGCCGCACAGCGCGGTCACTGCCGTCGCGCTGCCGACCCGGGCGACGCTGCCGCGCGCGACCGGCCCCACCGAGGCGCCCGTCGCTCCGGGAGTTCCCGAGCTGTCCTCGCCGTCTGTCACCGTGGCGACACTATCCGACGGAGCGTTCAGTGCCCTTCGGCCTGGAACCGCTCCACCGAACGCTGCACCTCTGCCTCAGCCTCAGCCCGCCCGACCCAGTCGGCGGCCTTGACGAACTTGCCCGGCTCGTTGTCCTTGTAGTGCTCGAAGAAGTGCTTGATGTCGTCCAGCTCGCATTGGGGGACGTCGGCGAGTTCCTGCACGTGGTCCCACCGGTGGTCACCGGCCGGCACGCACAGCACCTTGTCGTCGCCGCCCTTCTCGTCGACCATCCGGAACATCGCCACTGGCCGTACCTCGATCAGCACACCGGGGAACACCGGCTGGGGCAGCAGCACCAGCGCGTCCAGCGGGTCTCCGTCCTCGCCGAGGGTGTCCTCGATGAAGCCGTAGTCGGCCGGGTAGGCCATCGGGGTGTGGAGGTAGCGGTCCAAGCGCACGCGTCCGGTCTCGTGATCGATCTCGTACTTGTTGCGCTGACCCTTGGGGATTTCGATGGTCACGTCGAATTGCACGGGTACACAGTAGTCGAGCGGGTGCCGCGGCACTGCTCTGCGGCCTATTCGGCAGAATGGGACACGAAAAGACAGGAGTTCACCGATCTCTATGGGCCCCAAACGCTGGCGCAAGTCCACCCACGTGCTGGTCGGGCTGGTGGTGCTGGCGTTCGTGGTCGCCGTCGTGGCAGCCGCGGTGCTCTTCACCACCGGCGGGCACGGCGTCGGCGGGGCGCGCTCCCCGGTCCCGCCGCCGCGGCCGCCGACGGTCAAGGCGGGGGTGTCGCCCGTCGCCGACAATTCCGCCGCGCCCAGTCCCGCTGCCGTGACGGCAGCGTTGGCACCTGCCGCTGCTGATCCGAACCTGGGCAGGCTGGGCGGCCGGATCACCGACGCGATGACCGGCAAGGAGTTGTGGCGCCAGCTCGACGATCTGCCGATGGTGCCGGCGTCGACGAACAAGGTGCTGACCGCCGCGGCGGCGCTGCTCACCCTGGACCGACAGTCGCGAATCAGCACCCGGGTGGTGTCGGCAGGTCAGGCTGCGCAGGGCCCGGTGGTGCTGGTGGGGGCGGGGGACCCGACGTTGTCGGCCGCACCGCCTGGTGTGGAGACCTGGTATCGAGGTGCGGCGCGCATCAGTGACCTGGTCGAACAGGTGCGTCGCAGCGGCGTGACTCCGACGGCCGTGCAGGTCGACACCGCTGCGTTCAGCGGTCCCGGGTTGGCGCCCGGCTGGGATCCGGCCGACGTCGACAACGGCGATGTGGCGCCCATCGAGTCCGCGATGATCGACGCCGGGCGCATCCAGCCGACCACCGTCAACTCGAGGCGTTCCAAGACCCCGGCGCTCGACGCCGGACGGCAGCTGGCGATCGCCCTCGGCCTCGATCCGGCTGCGGTGACCATTGCCTCGGCGCCGGCCGGCGCGCGCCAGCTGGCGGTGGTCCAGTCGGCGCCGCTGATCCAACGGCTGTCTCAGATGATGAATGCCTCGGACAACGTGATGGCCGAATGCATCGGCCGTGAAGTAGCCGCCGCCATCAACCGGCCGCAAAGTTTCACCGGCGCGGTCGACGCGGTCACCAGTCGGCTCAACTCCGCCCACGTGGACACCGGCGGGGCCGCGCTGGTGGATTCGAGCGGCCTGTCGGTCAACGACCGGTTGACCGCGCGGACCCTGGATGGGGTGATGCAGGCTGCGGCCGGACCGGATCAGGCGTCGTTGCGGGCGTTGCTGGACCTGTTGCCGATCGCCGGCGGCAGCGGCACGCTCGGTGAACGCTTCCTGGACCGCGCCACCACCCAGGGCCCGGCCGGCTGGCTGCGCGCCAAGACCGGCTCACTAACGGCGGTCAACTCACTCGTCGGGGTGCTCACCGACGCTAGCGGTCGGGTGCTCACCTTCGCGTTCATCTCCAATGACGCCGGCCCGAACGGCCGCAACGCGATGGATGCGCTGGCCACCAAGTTGTGGTTCTGCGGGTGCGCGACGTGAGCCCATCGACGTCCGGGTCGTCGGGTCTGTCCATGGGCAATGCCGTCGACTGGCGGTTCGCCGCCACGGTCGGGGAGAAGCTGGCCCGGGGCGGGCCGGTCACCTCCGACTACACGCGGCGGCAGGTGGTGGAGGAGTTGAGCCGGGCCGCCGAGCAGGCCGAGCCGCCGGTGCGCGAAGTCACCGGGCTGATCACCGGTGACGCGGTGCCGCCGGCCCGCATCGTGAACCGGCCGGAGTGGATCCGCGCGGCCGCCGAGTCCATGCGTGCCATGACCAACGGCGCGGAGAAGCCGCACAGCTTTTTCACCGGCCGGCTTACCGGCGCCCAGACTGGTGCCGTGCTCGCCTTCGTGTCCTCCGGCATCCTCGGCCAGTACGACCCGTTCACCACCCCAGACACCGGCACCCTGCTGCTGGTCTATCCCAACGTCATCGCCGTCGAACGTCAGCTGAAGGTGGATCCCTCGGACTTCCGGTTGTGGGTGTGCCTGCACGAGGTGACCCACCGCGTGCAGTTCACCGCCAATCCGTGGATCGCCGGCCACATGTCGAGCTCGCTGAGCCTGCTGACCCAGGAGCCCGCCGAAGACATCCGGGAGGTTGCCGGCCGGCTCGCCGACTTCGTCCGCAATCGGGGGCGCGACGAGTCCCATCCCGAAGGGATCCTGGGTCTGGTGCGCGCCGTGCAGTCCGAGCCGCAGCGCCAGGCCCTGGATCAACTGCTGGTGCTCGGCACACTGCTGGAAGGCCATGCGGAGCACGTGATGGACGCCGTCGGTCCGGTGGTGGTGCCGTCGGTCGCCGCTATCCGGAGCAAGTTCGATGAACGTCGTCAGCGCAGGCAGCCGCCGTTGCAGCGGCTGGTGCGTGCGCTGCTGGGTTTCGAAGCCAAACTCAGTCAGTACACCCGTGGCAAGGCATTCGTCGACCAGGTGGTGGACCGGGTTGGCATGACGCGGTTCAACGCGATCTGGACGGGTCCCGAGACGTTACCCCTGCCGGCCGAGATCGAACACCCGCAGCGATGGATCGACAGGGTCCTGTAGCCCACCTGCGCAGGGCGGTAACCGAATTCGCGCAGACATATCTGGGTGATACGGATCGCTGGTGTGTGGGCCTGTCCGGCGGGCCGGATTCGCTGGCCCTGATCGCGGTCGCGGCGCGGCTGCGGCCCACCACCGCGTTGATCGTCGACCACGGCCTGCAGGCTGACTCTGCGATTGTCACGGAAACCGCACGGGCACAAGCTATTTCGCTCGGTTGCACGGAGGCGCGGGTGCTGCGGGTAGCGGTAACCTCGGACGGCGGCCCGGAGGCCGCCGCGCGTGCCGCTCGTTATCGCGCCCTCGATGCGAATCGGGACGGGCCGGTGCTGCTGGCGCACACGCTCGACGACCAAGCCGAGACGGTATTGCTGGGGTTGGGTCGGGGATCCGGGGCGCGGTCCATCGCCGGCATGCGTCCCCACGATCCGCCGTGGTGCCGGCCGCTGCTCGGGGTGCGGCGAACGGTGACCCACGGCGCGTGTACCGAACTCGGCTTGGCCCCTTGGCGGGACCCGCACAACGCGGATCGCCGCTTCACCCGTGCCAGGTTGCGCGGCGAGGTGCTGCCGCTGCTGGAGGACGTGCTGGGCGGCGGGGTGGCCGAGGCGCTGGCGCGCACCGCCACGGCACTGCGCGAGGACACCGACCTGATCGACGCGATCGCCGCCGACGCGCTGCCGGGGGTCTCGACTGGGGCGGGGCTGGATACCGCGGCGCTGGCCGTGCTGCCCGCTCCGGTGCGCCGGCGGGTGATCCGCGGTTGGTTGCTGGCCGGCGGCGCGGTCGGACTGACCGACAAGCAGATCCGTGGGGTGGACACGCTGATCACCGGGTGGCGCGGGCAGGGCGGGGTGGCGGTCGGGTCCAGGCTGCGGGGTCGGCGCCTGTTCGCCGGGCGGCGTGACGGCGTACTTGTATTGCGCCAGCAGGCAATCTGACGCCTGCGTTGGTTCTTCTCAGGTGGGCGTGGCACGCTGTGCACGTGACGGCGGAGCTGTACCCGGGGGACATCAAGTCGGTGCTGCTCACCCAGGAGCAGATTCAGGACCGCATCGCTGAGCTGGCGCACCAGATCGGCGAGGACTATCGGGATCTGGCGGCTACCACCGGCCAGGACCTGCTGTTGATCACCGTCCTGAAGGGCGCGGTGCTCTTCGTCACGGATCTGGCGCGCGCCATCCCGCTGCCGACCCAGTTCGAGTTCATGGCGGTGAGCTCCTACGGCTCCTCGACGTCCTCCTCGGGAGTGGTGCGCATCCTCAAAGACCTCGACCGCGACATCCATGACCGGGACGTGCTGATCGTGGAGGACGTCGTCGACTCCGGCTTGACCCTGTCGTGGCTGTTGCGCAACCTGACCAGCCGCCATCCACGCTCGCTGCGGGTGTGCACGCTGCTACGTAAGCCGGAGGCGGTGGGCGCCAACGTCGACATCTCCTACGTGGGCTTCGACATCCCCAACGATTTCGTGGTCGGTTACGGCCTGGATTACGACGAGCGCTACCGCGATTTGTCCTACATCGGGACGCTGGACCCGCGGGTTTACCAGTAACTACGTCAGCTCCCACACCGCGGTCACCGAGAAGCCCACCGTCTGCTGACCCGGTTCCAGCGGCGCCATCGACGCGCGCGGCGCCGGCTGCGGGCCGGACGGGTGCGTCGCACCCGAGGCTTCCGAGATGGACAGCACCTTGCCCAGACTCAGTCCGGAGAGCTGGGCGTACTGCTGGGCGCGGTACTTGGCGTCGTCGAAGGCGCGGGCCCGCGCGTCCTTGACCAGCTGCGAGTCGTCGGCGATCGAATAGTTGACCGAGCCGATCCGGGTGGCGTCGCCCCCGGTGCTGACGACCAGGGCCAGCAGCTTGGACGCTGCGTCGGTGGGGTGGATCTTGAGTTCGACACCGTTGGTGGCGCGGTAGCCCGTGATTGTCGTCGTTCCGCTGGTCTCGGGGGTGGCGTACTGCGGCTGCAGGCTGACTGTGGTGGTGCGGATGTCCTTGCGGTCCAGGCCGGCACCGACCAGTGCGTTGATTACGGCTTGCTGACGCTCGTTGGTCTGGTTCATGGCGGTGGTGACGTCGGCCGCGGCGAACTCGATGGCCACGTTCGCGGTCAAGGTGTCCGGGACACCCTGAACCTCTCCCGAGCCGATGACCGTGACCTGCCGTGGATTGACTCCCGGAGAGGGTGTCGCTGGGTGGGAGTCGCAGGCCGACAAAGTGAGGAGCGTGAGGCCGGCGGTGGCTGCGACGATCAACGTTCGGAAGCGGTTTGCGGTCGGCATGTCCGTGACCCTAACCGCCGACAGGGCGACGGGAGTTGTTTACCTGCTGTTCAATCTTCGACCTCCGGCCGCGGGTGCGGCGTGCCCTGGTGGTGGTGTAGCAAAGGCATGTAGACCCGCTGACACCCGCACACCTCAAGTGTTATCCCGAGCTGGCTGCAATAATTCGTCCGCGCAGCGGCTCGTTTCGTGTGCGCATCGCAACTGCGCTCTGCGGTTCATTGGTCTTTGGTAACTGCTCAAACGCGGTTTTCGCCCCAGCTTCCGCGTGGCGAGACCGACGTACGGCTGCTCGAAGTCCCGCCGGCGACCCGTGGGCACCGTTTCCAAGGTGTTCAATCGCGGTTGATCAGGTCTTTTGTCTCAGCGCGCCGAGATGCATAGCATATCCGGCTAGATCCTGACGGCGTTTAGTGAGTAACTCATAGAAACCTCACTTCATATATGAAACATATATGATTCATAACTGGACGCTCTCTGTCCTGCGCTTATCGGTTAGCAAATGAATAATCGTTAACTCGACAATGAACAGGCTGTGCGAAGCATGTGGAGGTCCCATCCCGCTGCTTAACGTGAGTCCAGATCCGCTAACGCGCCGGTGACGACGGAGTCATTCGGCGCGCCACGCTGCCGATGCTCATTGCAAACCAGGGAGGAAATCTCATGTCGCTCGTCTACGCAGAGCCCGACACGCTGGCTGGTGCCGCGGGGGAGTTGCAGTCCATCAACGCGGCCATGCGCGCCGGCAATTCGGCCGCCGCAGGCCCCACCACCGCCATCGCTCCGGCCGCGTCGGACCTGGTCTCACTGCTGACTGCCACCCAGTTCGCCAGCCACGCGAATCTCTACCAGGAGATCAGCGCTCAGGCTGTGGCGGTTCAAGAGCAGTTGGCGGCGACCCTGGGACTCAGCGCGGCGTCTTATGGGATCACTGAGGGCGCTAACGCCGCCACGATCGGTTAGGGACGCTATTCATGGTGGACTTCGCAGCTTTTCCGCCGGAGGTCAACTCCACGTTGATGTACACCGGCGCCGGTTCGGGCCCGATGCTGGCCGCCGCCGCGGCGTGGGACGCGTTGGCCGGCGAGTTGCAGGCCGTTGCGGCCTCGTACGGTGCGGTCGTGATCAGCCTGACCGACGGGCCCTGGCAGGGGCCGTCTTCGGCCGCCATGGCGGCCGCGGCGACACCGCAGATTGCGTGGCTGAATGGCGCCGCCGAGAAGGCCGCACAGGCGGGCTCGCAAGCAGCCGCGGCGGCGAGCGCCTTCGAGGCCGCATTCCTGGCCACGGTGCCTCCCCAAGTGGTCGCGGCCAATCGGGCGCTGTTGGCGGCCCTGCTGGCGACCAACTTCCTCGGCCAGAACACCGCGGCCATCGCGGCCACCGAGGCTCAGTACCTTGAAATGTGGGCACAGGATGCGGCCGCGATGTACGGGTACTCCGGGGCGTCGGCGGCGGCAACAGCGCTGCCGGTGTTGACTCCACAGCACGTGGCCACCAGTCTGGCCGGGTTGGGCGCCCAGGTGAACGCGCAGTTCAATGCGCTGAACTCGGCGGCTGCGGCGGCAGGTCTGCATGAGATACCGAAGGCATTGAGCCAGATGGCCGGCCTGACGAACACGCCGCCGTGGTTGGCCAACCCGCAGGCGGCGCTGGGTCTTACCGGGCACACCTGGAACGCCACCGGTGATGGGATCGTCGTCAACGGAATGCTGGGCGACGTGGTGGAGGGCCTGACCGGATCGGCAACGCTGGATGCCAGCACCGCATTCGACTCTTACATCAGGCTGATCTCGCCGTTCCGTCTCTCCACTACGGCGCTGAAGGACATCGACGGCCTCTTCCACAGCGCGTTCCCTGCGGCCGCGAAGGCCGCCGAGGGCGCCGCGAAGGCCGCCGAGGGCGCTGCCGCGGCCGTTGCTCCCACCTTCGGCAGCGGACTGGGCAACGCGCTGGGCGGAATCGTCGGAGCGGCCGGTAACGCGGCCAAGGTCGGTGCGGTGTCAGTCCCGGCCAGCTGGGTCAGCACTCCGGCGGTCAACCCGATCACTGTGGCGCTGAACGGAATGAGTGGGGCTGCCGCCGCCGAACCTGCCACGGCGGCGTTTGGCGGGTTGCCCATGATGCCGGGAGCGGGCGCGGGTCGCAGTGTGGCCAACTTTGCCGCACCACGCTACGGGTTCAAGCCGACCATGGTCGTGCAGCCGCCGTCAGGGGGATAACGGCAGCACAAGATAGTTTCGGCAACAAAGCGGACGGCGGCAGTGTGAACTGCCGCCGTTTCGCATTCGTGGCGCGCCTGCGGTCCAATCGAAGCCCGGTGCCTTCTTCCAACGTCCCGTCAAACCCGAAAGTCTTTCGCCAAGAGGATGATTCGCCTTCTTGTGAGTGGGCTACGAGCCCGACTCCGCCCGTCGGCGATCGCGCAACAGCAAACCAATTGGGGCACAAATGCTTTCGACAGGAGAAGGAGGGTGGCGCAGATACGTCGAAAGTTGGAATATTCATACATGGCTCATAGAATCGGGATCTTAACACTGAGACCCCTTGTGGCAGATGAATTGTTGCCAACTCCATGATGAACAGGCCATCGAAACCCTTGTGCTGCCCCGAGGTCGCTCCCCTAGCCTGGCCAGTGGCCGCTTCGCAGACCCTCGGGCGTAGTCAGCGTGGCCGCCGATTGAGAAGTGCTTCGGGGGAAGTTGCTTTCACAACATGCTTTTAGGGAGGAAAAACATGTCACTCGTGATAGCGCGGCCAGAGATCGTGGCCGGAGTCGCTGGTGAGTTGCAGTCGATCAATGCCGTCGCCAGGGCGGGGGACGAGCTGGCGGCGGCGCCTACGACCGGAGTGGTGGCTGCCGCGGCGGATATGGTTTCTGTTCTGACCGCAGCCCAGTTCGCCGCCCACGCCAGGGTGTACCAGGTGATCAGCGCTCAGGCTGCCGCTGTGCAACACGAATTGGCGACCACGTTGGCCATCTCCGCCGGGTCCTACGCCGATACCGAGGCCGCCAACGCGACAACGGTCGCCTAGCGGGACATGCCAATGGATTTCGCGCTGATGCCACCGGAGGTCAACTCGACCTTGATGTACTCCGGCCCCGGTGCCGGACCAATGCTGACTGCCGCGGCCGCCTGGGAAAACCTGGCCACAGAACTGCAGGGAACCGCGGCGTCTTACCGGTCGTTGCTGTCCGGCGTCGCGGCGGGACCGTGGTTGGGGCCCGCGTCGGCGGCCATGTCCGTCGCGGTCGCGCCGCACTTGACCTGGTTGAGCACGACCGCTGCCCAAGCCGAACAGGCCGGAGCCCAAGCCGCTGCCGCGGCGGGCGCCTACGAGGCTGCGTTCGTCGGCACTGTACCTCCAGCGGAGGTGGCGGCGAACCGTGCTTTGCTCGCAACCTTAGTTGCTACCAACATCTTTGGGCAGAACACCCCGGCCATCGCGGTGGTGGAGGCCGACTACGCCGAGATGTGGGCACAGGACGCGAGCACCATGTACAGCTATGCTGGTACTTCGGCCGCGGCGACCACACTGCCCGAATTCGTACCGCCGAAATCGGCCACCACACCGTCCGGCCCGGCAGCCCAGGCGGCGGCGGTGGGTCAGGCTGCCGGCAGTGCCGCCGCGGCGGATACCGTTGCGCTGCAACAGATGATCAATTCCCTGCCCACCAGCCTGCTCGGCCTCGCCGGGTTCACCAACACTCCGCCCTGGCTGACCAATCCGGCTGCGGCACTTGGCTTAACTGGCCATACCTGGAACTCCAACGGTGACGGGATCGTCGTCGGCGGACTGTTCGGTGACGTGGTGGAGGGCTTGACGGGTTCGGCAACAATTGACGGCAGCACAGGCTTTGATGCCTTCATCAGGTTGGTCTCTCCGGTCAGGCTCTTCGGTACTGCCTTCAGAGACATTCAGGGTCTCAGCGCCGCAATGTTGCCGCATGCCGCCTCGGAGGGTGCAAAAGTGTTGCAGGCGTTGCCGGCCGCGATCCCAGCCCCTTCGCTGCTGCCTGGCCTGGGTGGGATCGGCACCGCCGCACAGATCGGCGGTTTGTCGGTTCCCAACGCCTGGGCTTCCGCGACGCCCGGGCTCGGCCGCGTTTCGACGCTGCCGTTCAGTGGCGCGGGCGCCAACGCGGCGGTGGCTCCCGAACCCAGTCAGCACATGCTCGGCGGCATGCCGTTGGCGGGTGGACTGGGACGCGGAGCGGCCGCCAACGCGCCCCGTTACGGATTTCACCCGACCGTCATGACACGGCCACCCTTTGCGGGTTAAGCCGCCTACGGCGTGACCAGAATCTTGCAGTGCCGCTCCGGATCTGCGAGATCGTCGAAGGCCGCCCCGACGTCCGTCAGGTCCACCTGACCGGTGATCATCGGCGCGACATCGATGCGGCCCTCGCCGATCGCACGCAACGAGTCGGCGAACTCCTCGGGCGTATAGGCGTTGACGAACTGCAGGTTGAT
This sequence comes from Mycobacterium gordonae, assembly GCF_017086405.1. NCBI lineage: Bacteria > Bacillati > Actinomycetota > Actinomycetes > Mycobacteriales > Mycobacteriaceae > Mycobacterium > Mycobacterium camsae. The sequence continues at coordinate 6,626,919 of NZ_CP070973.1, read as the reverse complement.
CTCCTTGGCGATGCCGAAGAACGGGTGCACAGAGTCGGGTTGCATGCACACGCCGGCGACGACCAGTCGGGTACCGTTGCGCGCCCGCCGCATGATGTCGTCGATGATGCCGGGCACCCCGACCGCCTCGAACACCACTCGCGCCTTGACGCTGTCGAACGGGGATCCCTGCGCCGGGTCCACCGTCCGGTGTGCGCCCATCTTGGCCGCCAGCTCGCGGCGCTTCGGCGAGAAGTCTGACGCCACAATGGCTTCCACGCCGCGCAGCCGCAGCGCCGCGATGATGGCGATTCCGATCGGTCCGCAGCCGATCACCAGGGCGGTCTCGCCCGCCTGGATGGCGGACTTGTTCACCGCATGCAGTCCCACCGCCATCGGTTCGGCCAGTGCGGCGTGTCTGGGGTCCAGGCCGTTGGGAATGGGCAGCAGCAGCGGAGCGGAGAGCAACATCCGCTCGGCATAGCCGCCAAGCGTGGTGTTGCTGAAGACGATGGGCTCAATACCTTTGTCGGACAACACCACCGGGATCGACGTTACCAACGTACCGGGTGGTTCAGTTTCGGTGTTGGGTCCGGCTTCGAGCACCTCGGCACTGAACTCGTGGCCCATGAAGACGTCTTGGTTGAGATCCAAGTTCATGCTGCCCCGTCCCCGGGCCAGCTGGTTGCTCAGCGCCACGACGTCGGCGCCGTGCGCCGCGAAATGCAGATCCGAGCCGCAGATTCCGCAACACCGCACCGCGACCAGCACCTGGCCGGGTCCTGGAACCGGATCCGGCACGTCGTCACGGTAGACCATCCGACCGTCGCGCAGCACCGACGCGCGCATCAGTTGGCGGTTCCGTCGTGTTCGGCTACGTGCTGGGTGATCGCCTGCACGACGGCCTGGCCCGCCCGCCCGATCAGCTCCTCTCGCTTGTCCCTGGCCCATTCATGGGATGCGCGTGGCGCTTCCAGTTGACCCTTGAAGTGGGGAATAACCTTGCGGGCGAACAGATCATAGGAGTGAAAGGTCGCCTGCGGCGACGCCCAGTCATGCCCGAGCAGCAGCAAGGTCCCGAAGCCGCCCGAGCGGTCCAGCAGATCTTCGATGTGAGCGATCGCGACTTCGGGGGTTCCGATGCAGCAGTTCCCCTTGGCGGCATAGTCTTCGACGAACTCGCGGGGTGACTGCGCGCCTTCGACCGTGTTGGACAGTGGCACGAAGCCTGCAGCGCCGAAATACTTGGCGAAGTCCATCAGCCCATAGGTGCAATCCTCAATCGCCTGATCGCGCGTGTCCGCGATGTGCATGATGCTCAGGACCCGCCAGCCGTTACGGTCGGGCTCCGGCCGACCCGCCTTAGCGGCCTGCTCGCACACCACGTTCCAGGTGTTCTCCAGTGCCGCGAATCCGCCGGGCACCGACATCGACAGCGACAGCAGTGAGGTGCCTAGGGCGCCGGCCAGGCGCGGCCCGGACGGTGAAATCATTGCGGCAGTCGATATCTCGGGATATGGCCAGGTGTAAGGTCGGATGTGCAGCTGGGCATCGCGCAGGGTGAACCACTCGGTGTGACGGTCGATGCGTTCTTCCGGTGCGGCCCGGAACAACGCCAGGATCGCCTCCAGGGATTCCTGCATCATCCGTCGCTGGTCGACCGGATCGATACCCATCATGTACGCGTCGGAGGGCAGCGCACCAGGTCCGGTGCCGAACATCACCCGCCCCCGGGTCAGATGATCCAGCAGTACCCAGCGGTCGGCCACCATCAGCGGATGGTGGTAGGGCAGCGAAACTACGCCGGTGCCCAGTCGGATGTGCTTGGTGCGTTCGGCGGCAGCCGCGATGAAGACCTCGGGGCAGGCGATCAATTCGTAGCCGCCGGAATGGTGTTCGCCGAACCATGCCTCGTCATAGCCCAGGCGGTCCAGCGCGACGACACGCTCCATGTCGTACTCCAGAGCCACCGTCGGAGATTGGCCGGTCGGGTGAAACGGCGTGATGAAAACGCCGAATCGCATTGGTGCACTCACCATTTGACTCCTTCGAGGAATTCCAGCAGTGCTGAGTTCACTTCGTCGGGCCGTTCCTGCTGCAACCAGTGCCCGGCGCCGTCGATCATGAGCTCGCGGTAGGGGCCGCTGACCACTTCGGCGGCCCGGTCGCTGCGCGTGAAAGCCAGCACCGGATCGGCCCCGCCGCCGATGAACAGGCACGGCACGGTGATCTTCGCTTGGTCCAGTTCCGGCGTCGTCTCCCAGTTGCGGTCCATGTTGCGGTACCAGTTGAGCCCACCGGTGAAACCGGTTCGGCTGAATTCCCTGACGTAATGGTCGATCTCGTCCTGACTGATCCAGTCGGGCAGCGAGTCGGGTTCGGGGAGCCGGTCGATGAAGCCTTCTGGACCGGGTGCCACCATCCGCAATGCCGCGCCCTGGTCACCCGTCAACTGCAGACTGCCCATCATTCGGCGCATCACCCGGGCGGGGTCGCCGTTGAGTTCGGCATCGGCGACGCCCGGTTCCTGGAAATACAGGATGTAGAAGAAGTTGTCGCCGAACGTGCGCCGCAGCGCAACGGTTACCGGCCGCTTGGCCCGCGGTACCGGGGGAACGCTCAGCGCCGCTACCGCGGCGACACGGTCGGCGTGCAGCAGGCCGGCGTTCCACACCACCATGGCGCCCCAGTCGTGGCCGATCCACGCCGCCCGCTCGGCGCCGACATCGTCGAGCAGGCCCACGATGTCAGCCGTCAGATGGTGGATGTCGTAGGCGTCGATCGCCTCCGGGCATGAGGAACCGCCGTAGCCGCGCTGGTCGGGAGCGAGCACGTGATAGCCGGCATCGGCGAGCACCGGGATCTGGTGTCGCCACGAGTAGGCCAGTTCCGGAAAGCCGTGGCAGAGCACCACCACGGGGGCACCGCGGTCGCCGGCCTCGACCACCCGCAACCGCACACCGTTGGTGTCAACTAACCGTTCGGTTGATACGCCCATCGTCTCACCAAATCACAACACCGTCGGGCTGAGAAGGGGTCTCGAGAAGGGTCTTGAGATGGGAGCTCGAGAAGGGCCGGTCAGTTCTCGGGGGCTCGGCCGCGCATCATGGCTTCATGCGACTGGACCATGTGGTGCTCTGGACTAAGGACCCCGCTCGGGCGATCGATTTCTACACCAGGGTGGTCGGTCTGGCACCCGTCCGGTACGAGGAATTTCAGGCCGGCGACGCGCCTTTCCCCAGCGTGCGCGTATGCGACGACGCCATCATCGATCTGCTGCCGTCCGACGGCGCCCCCGACACCGAGGCGATGACCAAGGTGCAGGGCAGCGCGGGTCATCCGGTCAACCACGTCTGCCTGGCCATGACGAAAGCGGAGTACGACGCGCTGGACCGTCGGCTGCAGGCCGCGGGGGTGGATACGAGCGCGCGGTTGAATCACAGCTTCGGTGCCCGGGGCTGGGCGCCGCAGGGTTATTACTTCGCCGACCCGGACGGCAACGTGGTCGAGGCCCGCTACTACGCGTGACTGTTCGCCCAGATATTCCGCCCAACCTGGAATTGGCCGCACGCTCAGCGATGGTCGGGAACCGCTGATTGTCAGCCAGGACACAAAGACGACCCGCTCTGCCGGAGCTGGCCATCGCCACGGGCGGTAACCTGGACCTTTCCAGCTGCGTTTATCGGAAGGACCTGGCCCGTCGGCCGATGATTGATGAACCGTAAAAACGTGATACGCACCGTGACGGCAGTCGCCGTCCTGGTGCTGCTCGGCTGGTCGTTCTTCTACTTCAGCGACGACACCCGCGGTTATAAACCCGTCGACACCTCGGTGGCGATCACCCAGATCAACAGCGACAACGTCAAGAGCGCGCAGATCGACGACCGCGAACAGCAACTGCGATTGACCCTCAAGAAGGGCAACAACGACACCGAGAACTCCGACAAGGTCATCACCAAGTACCCCACGGGCTACGGTGTCGACCTCTTCAACGCGCTGACGGCGAAGAATGCCAAGGTCAGCACGGTAGTCAACGAAGGTAGCCTGATCGGCGAGCTACTCGTCTACGTGCTGCCGTTGTTGCTGCTGGTCGGCCTGTTCGTGATGTTCTCCCGCATGCAGGGCGGCGCCCGGATGGGCTTCGGCTTCGGCAAATCCCGAGCCAAACAGTTGTCCAAGGACATGCCCAAGACCACCTTCGCCGACGTCGCCGGCGTCGACGAAGCGGTCGAGGAGCTCTACGAGATCAAAGACTTCCTGCAAAACCCGTCGCGCTACCAGGCCCTTGGCGCCAAGATCCCCAAGGGCGTGCTGCTTTACGGCCCTCCCGGCACCGGCAAGACGCTGCTTGCGCGCGCTGTGGCGGGTGAGGCGGGAGTGCCGTTCTTCACCATCTCCGGTTCCGACTTCGTCGAGATGTTCGTCGGTGTCGGCGCATCGCGGGTGCGTGACCTTTTCGAGCAGGCAAAACAAAACAGCCCCTGCATCATCTTCGTCGACGAGATCGACGCGGTCGGACGTCAGCGCGGTGCCGGCCTGGGCGGCGGACACGACGAGCGTGAACAGACGCTCAACCAGCTGCTGGTCGAGATGGACGGCTTCGGCGACCGCGCCGGGGTCATCCTGATCGCCGCCACCAACCGACCCGACATCCTGGACCCGGCGCTGCTGCGGCCGGGCCGATTCGACCGACAGATCCCGGTCTCCAATCCTGACCTGGCCGGCCGCCGGGCGGTCCTGCGGGTGCATTCCAAGGGCAAGCCGATCTCCCCGGACGCCGATCTGGACGGACTGGCCAAGCGGACCGTCGGCATGACCGGCGCCGACCTGGCCAACGTCATCAACGAGGCGGCGCTGTTGACCGCCCGGGAAAACGGCACGGTGATCACCGGCCCGGCGCTGGAAGAGGCGGTCGACCGCGTCATCGGCGGACCGCGCCGCAAGGGCCGCATCATCAGCGAGCACGAGAAGAAGATCACCGCCTACCACGAGGGCGGGCACACGTTGGCGGCCTGGGCGATGCCGGACATCGACCCGGTCTACAAGGTCACGATCCTGGCCCGTGGCCGCACCGGCGGGCACGCGGTCGCCGTGCCGGAGGAGGACAAGGGCCTGAGAACCCGCTCGGAGATGATCGCCCAACTCGTCTTCGCGATGGGCGGGCGCGCGGCCGAAGAACTGGTCTTCCGCGAGCCGACCACCGGCGCGGTCTCCGACATCGAGCAGGCCACCAAGGTCGCTCGCGCGATGGTCACCGAATACGGCATGAGCGCGCGCCTCGGCGCGGTGAAGTACGGCACCGAACACGGTGACCCTTTCCTGGGCCGCACCATGGGCAACCAGGCGGACTACTCCCACGAGGTCGCCCGCGAGATCGATGAAGAGGTCCGCAAGCTGATCGAGGCCGCGCACACCGAGGCATGGGAGATCCTCACCGAATACCGGGACGTGCTGGATACGTTGGCCGGTGAGTTGCTGGAGAAGGAAACCCTGCACCGGCCAGAGCTGGAGGCCATTTTCGGCGACGTCGAAAAGCGCCCGCGCCTGACTCTGTTCGACGACTTCGGTGGCCGGATCCCGTCAGACAAACCGCCCATCAAGACGCCCGGCGAGCTGGCGATCGAGCGCGGCGAGCCGTGGCCGCAGCCGGTGCCCGAGCCGGCGTTCAAGGTGGCGATCGCGCGCGCCAGCAAGGCCGCCGAAGAGGCCGAGGCGGAGCAGGGCAACGGCGACCCGAATGCGCGCGGCGCCAACGGTTCGCACGCGAGCACGCAGCCCGACTACGGCGCACCGGCGGGGTGGCACGCACCCGGATGGCCGCCGCCATCGTCCAGCAGGCCGCAACCCGCACCCGGCTATTCCGGCCCGGATGAGTCTGACGCAGAGCAGCCCTCCGGTCCGCGGGACAAGGATGTGACCCGGTCCAATCCGCCGGCCCATGGCTGACTAGATGGAGGGTTCGATGACGCAACTGGAATCCATGCAAACCGGCGCCCGGCCGTTCGACCAGGCCCGCGCGGAGGCGGCGGTTCGCGAGTTGCTGATCGCGGTCGGTGAGGATCCTGATCGCCACGGTCTGCGCGACACGCCGGCCCGCGTGGCGCGTGCATACCGGGAAATTTTTGCCGGGCTCCACACGGAGCCCAGCGCGGTGCTCAGCGCGATGTTCGACGAGAACCACGACGAGTTGGTGATCGTCAAAGGGATACCGATGTACTCCACCTGCGAGCACCATTTGGTGGCTTTCCACGGGGAGGCCCACGTCGGCTACATCCCGGGTGCGGACGGCAGGGTGACCGGCTTGTCGAAAATCGCTCGGCTGGTGGACCTCTACGCGAAGCGTCCACAGGTGCAGGAGCGGCTCACGAGTCAGATCGCAGACGCCCTGGTGCAGCGGCTGGATCCGCGCGGGGTCATCGTGGTGATCGAGGCGGAGCACCTGTGCATGGCGATGCGCGGTGTCCGCAAGCCCGGGGCCACCACGACGACGTCCGCGGTGCGAGGTCAGTTCAAGTCCGACGCCGCTTCCCGGGCGGAAGTACTCGATCTGATTCTGCGTAAGTGAGTTTGGCACCCGTGCAGGTGATGGGGGTGCTCAACGTCACTGACGACTCGTTCTCCGACGGCGGTCGTTACCTCGATGCTGAGGGCGCGGTCGAGCACGCTCTGGCGATGGTCGCCGACGGCGCCGACATCATCGACGTCGGGGGCGAGTCGACCCGTCCGGGCGCCACTCGGGTGGACCCGGAGCTGGAAACAGCGCGTGTGGTCCCTGTCGTGAAAAATCTTGCCGCACAAGGGATTGCCGTCAGTATCGACACGATGCACGCGCGGGTGGCGCGCGCGGCGCTGGAAAACGGTGCGCAGATCGTCAACGACGTGTCCGGAGGGCGGGCCGACCCGGCCATGGCGCCACTGCTGGCCGAGGCCGGGGTGCCGTGGGTGCTGATGCACTGGCGGCCGGTATCGGCCGACCACCCACACCGGGTACCGGAGTACCGCGACGTGGTGGCCGACGTGCGCGAGGACCTGCTCGCCAGTGTGGACGACGCGGTGGCGGCGGGTGTTGACCCCGGCAAGCTGGTGATCGACCCCGGGCTGGGTTTCGCTAAGACGGGCCAACATAATTGGGCCTTGTTGCACGGACTTGCGGAGTTGGTTGCCACCGGGTTTCCGGTGTTGCTGGGGGCGTCGCGCAAACGCTTTCTCGGTACGTTGCTGGCCGGGCCCGACGGCGTATCCCGACCGGCCGACGGTCGCGAGACGGCGACCGCGGTGATCTCCGCATTGGCGATGCTGCACAGGGTCTGGGGGGTACGGGTGCACGACGTGCGCGCTTCGGTCGACGCCCGCAAGGTCGTCGGGGCGTGGCAGGGTGCGGAAGGGGCGACAACCGGTGGCTGACCGAATTGAGTTGCGCGGCGTCAAAGTTCGCGGACGTCATGGCGTTTTCGACCATGAGCGGCTTGACGGGCAGGACTTCGTCGTCGACATCACGGTGTGGATCGACCTGGTGCGGGCGGCAGCCAGTGATGAGCTGGCCGACACCTACGACTACGGCGCGCTCGCGCAACTGGCGGCCGACATCGTCGGCGGAACGCCGCGGAATCTGATCGAAACGGTGGGGGCCGAGATCGCCGACCGGGTAATCACCGACGAGCGGGTGCACGCGGTCGAGGTGACAGTGCACAAGCCACAGGCGCCCATTCCGCAAGCCTTCGACGACGTGGCCGTGGTGACCAGGCGGTCTCGGCGCGGCGGGCGCGGATCGGTGATCCCGGCGGGCGCGGTCGTATGACACGCGTCGGCAACGATGCAGTAAGGGCACCTGCCGCTTGCGGGGGAGAACGGCGCCAGTGACACGAGCGGTGCTGTCCATCGGCTCCAACCTGGGTGACCGGTTGGCCCATCTGCAGTCGGTCGTCGACGGACTCGGGGATGGGCTCGTCGCGGTGTCGGCTGTGTACGAGACCGACCCGTGGGGCGGCGTGGAGCAGCAACCGTTCCTCAACGCGGTCGTGATCGCCGAGGACCCTGACCGCGATGCGCATGCCTGGTTACGCCGGGCGCAGGAGTTCGAGCAGGCGGCCGGACGGGTTCGGGAGCTCCGTTGGGGCCCACGCACGCTCGATGTCGATCTGGTGGCCTGCTACGGCACGCAAGGTCCGATCGCCGTCGACGATTGCGAGCTGACCCTGCCGCATCCGCGAGCCCATCTGCGGGCCTTTGTGCTGGTGCCCTGGCTGGATGTCGATCCGGCCGCTGAACTCTGCCGGCCGGTGCGTGAGTTGCTCACCGAGTTGGAGGTGGACGTGGCAGGCGTTCGCCCGACGGCATTGGCGCTGGAAACCTGATGGGCCCGACCCGCAAACGCGATCTGACGGCCGTGGTGCTCGGTGCCGCGTTCGGGGGCTACCTGTTGATCACGGTGTTGTACCGGTACTTTCCGCCGATCACGGTGTGGAGTGGGGCCTCGCTGCTGGTGGTCGCCGTCGCGGAGGGGCTCTGGGCTCGAACCGTGCGGGCCAAGATCAACGACGGCGAGATCGGCGACGCACCTGGTTGGCTGCACCCGCTGGCGGTGGCCCGCAGCCTGATGGTCGCCAAGGCGTCGGCCTGGGTGGGAGCGGTGATGCTGGGTTGGTGGCTGGGGGTGCTGGTGTACTTCTTGCCGCGCCGGTCCTGGATGCGGGCCGCCGCCGAGGACACCGGCGGCGCGGTGGTGGCGGCGGTCAGCGCCCTGGCTCTGGTGATCGCGGCGATGTGGCTGCAGCATTGCTGCAAATCGCCTCCGCAGGATTCGGTTGAGCCTGGCGAGGGCGCCGAGACCTAGCCGTCCGGCCGCCCGGCAACACTTGCCGAGAATCGCCGGACTGGCGCGACACGCCAAGTGACCTCGCCCGGGTACAGTCAGGGGCCATGACCGTTCTGTCCCGCGGCGCCCGGGTTCGGCGCGGCGGCCGCAGGCCGGGGTGGGTGCTCTTGACGACGTTGCTGGTCCTGGCTATCGGGGCTAGTTCCGCGCTGGTTTTCACCGATCGGGTGGAACTTCTCAAGCTCGCTGTGATCCTGGCGTTGTGGGCCGCCGTGGCCGGCGCTTTCGTGTCGGTGTTGTACCGCCGGCAGGCCGAGGCCGACCAGGCCCGGGCGCGGGACATGAAGTTGGTGTACGACCTGCAGTTGGACCGGGAGATCTCGGCGCGCCGCGAGTACGAGTTGACTGTGGAGTCGCAATTGCGCCGGGAACTGGCCGCCGAGATACGCGCTCAGGCGGCTGACGAGATCGCGGCGTTGCGGGCCGAACTTGCCGCCTTGCGGACCAACCTGGAGATCCTGTTCGACACCGATCTCGAACAACGTCCGGCCCTCGAGACGTTGAACAGGGAAGCGGCGCGAGCGTTGACCGAACGGTCTGCCACCGCAGCCAAGAACGGCGAGAGCCCGGCCGCCGACTGGGTTGCCAGTGATCGGGTGACCGCCGTCCGCCAGCGGGAACCCGACGAAGAGCTCGCCCGCGAAGAGGAAGTTGCGATCATCGACGTCCCCGAGGAACCACTGCTGCCACCAAGGCAGCCGGCAAATGTCCGGGAGTACCCGCCGCCGCCGCAGCCGGCTTTTCAGCCGCGACACCGGCCACCACCACAGCCGAAACCGCAATTCCAGCCCCAGCCGCAGTTCCAGCCACCGCCGCCCCAACCCCAACCCCAACCCCAACCGCAACCGGCAGCCTGGCAGCCGGCCCCCGCAGAGGGGCAGTGGTTGCCACCGGGCACGCCAGGGAGCCATTGGGCGCCGACCGATGCCCCTGCAGTCGCGCCCCGCGTGCAGCCGGAGGCCCGCAGAAGGCGTTACCGGGACGAGCCCGCCGAGCCAGACTCCGGCGCTCTCGACGTCGCACCCGATGAGCCCGCGCCGCAATACGGCGGCCGCCGCTCGCGGTCCCGGCATTCCGCGGAGTACCGGGATTTCGGTGTCGGCAATCTCGCCCGGCCACGAGACATCCAGCCCGAGGAGGCTCTGGAGCAACCGGCACCTGCACCGCCTCGCCTTGCCCCGGCGCCGCCGGCGCCGCGGCATCGCAGTGCCGAGGAGCCGGTTGCCAGTCGAGAAGCAACCGACACTCCAAGCAGTGGTCAGTCGGCCGCCGACCTGTTGGCGAGATTCCAGGTGGAGCCGAGCGGCGGCGGCCGCCGGCGCCGGCGTGACGCCTGACACGCTGCGCTCGATCTGACGGATCGACTACAGTCGTAGTGACCGTCCGGTACCCCGACAGTGGGACTGGAACGTACGAACGAAATGTGTGAGGTCGTCTGCGATGGAGCAGTTCGACGGATTGCGCCCGGCCAGGCTCAAGGTGGGAATCATCTCGGCCGGCCGGGTCGGCTCCGCGTTGGGAGTTGCGCTGGAGCGCGCCGACCACGTGGTGGTGGCGTGCAGCGCCATTTCCCGGGCGTCTCTGCAGCGGGCGCAGCGGCGGCTCCCCGACACGCCGGTGCTGTCGCCGCCGGACGTCGCCGGCGCGGCCGAGCTGTTGCTGTTGGCGGTCACCGACAGTGAGTTGCCGGGTTTGGTGGCCGGGCTGGCCGCCACTTCGGCAGTACGCCCGGGCACCATCGTGGTGCACACCTCCGGGGCCAACGGGATCGGAATTCTCGACCCGCTGACTCAGCAGGGCTGCATCCCGGTGGCCATCCACCCGGCGATGACCTTCACCGGCGCAGACGAAGACATCGCCCGGCTGCCGGACACCTGCTTCGGTGTCACCGCGGCCGACGAAGTGGGATACGCCATCGGCCAGTCATTGGTTTTGGAGATGGGCGGGGAGCCGTTCTGCGTGCGCGAGGACGCCCGGGTGCTTTACCACGCCGCACTGGCGCACGCGTCCAATCATCTGGTCACCGTGCTGGCCGACGCGCTCGAAGCCTTGAGAACCGCCCTGAAGGGGGGCGAGTTGCTCGGCCAGCAGCGTGTCGACAGCCAACCGGGCGGTATCGCCGAACGTATCGTCGGTCCGCTGGCCCGCGCGGCGCTGGAGAACACGCTGCAGCGCGGCCAGGCCGCGCTCACCGGCCCGGTCGCCCGCGGCGACGCCGCCGCCGTTGCCGGACACCTGAACGCGCTCGGCAATGCCGATCCGCAGCTCGCCCAGGCGTACCGGGTGAACGCGCTGCGCACCGCGCAGCGCGCGCACGCCCCCGATGACGTCGTCGAGGTGCTGGCGCGATGATCGGCAACCGGAAGCCGCCCGCCTTCAAGCCGGGCGACCTGAATGTGTACTCGGCGCCCGCCGACGTCACCGACGTTGCCCGTGCGCTGCGGCACACCGGTCGGCGAATCATGTTGGTGCCGACCATGGGCGCGCTGCACGACGGCCACCTGACGCTGGTCCGTGCCGCCAAACGGGTGCCGGGCGCGGTGGTGGTGGTGTCGATCTTCGTCAACCCGTTGCAGTTCGGCGCGGGCGAGGATCTCGACGCCTACCCGCGCACGCTCGACCAGGATGTGGAGCTGTTGCGGGGTGAAGGCGTGGAGATCGTGTTCGCGCCTTCGGCATCGCACATGTATCCCGATGGACTGCGTACCACCGTGCAGCCGGGACCATTGGCTACCGAGCTCGAAGGTGGTTCGCGCCCTACGCATTTCGCCGGCGTGCTGACGGTCGTGCTCAAGCTCCTGCAGATCGTGCGGCCGGACCGGGCGTTCTTCGGCGAGAAGGATTACCAGCAGCTGGTGTTGATCCGGCAGATGGTCGCCGACCTGAACGTGGACGTCCAGGTGGTCGGTGTGCCGACGGTGCGCGAACGCGACGGGCTGGCGATGTCGTCGCGCAACCGCTACCTCGACCCGGCGCAACGCGAAGCCGCGGTGGCCCTTTCGGCCGCGCTGAGCGCGGGCGCGCACGCGGCGACGCATGGCGCTCAGGCTGCGCTGGATGCGGCGATCGCGGTGTTGCGGGCCACGCCCGAACTGGTGGTCGACTACCTGCAACTGCGCGACACCGAGCTGGGGCCGGTCCCCGCCGGCGGATCCGGCCGCCTGCTTGTCGCGGCGCGCCTGGGCACCACCAGGCTTCTGGACAACGTGGCAATCCAAATCGGCAGTTTCGCCGGCACCACCAGTGGGCCGGACGTCCAATCACATTGGAGGAATTGATGTTACGAACGATGCTGAAGTCGAAGATCCACCGAGCGACCGTCACCCAGGCCGACCTGCACTACGTCGGTTCGGTGACGATCGACGCCGATCTGATGGACGCCGCGGACCTGCTGGAGGGTGAACAGGTCACCATCGTCGACATCGACAACGGCGCCCGGCTGGTCACCTACGCGATCACCGGTGAGCGTGGCACCGGAGTGATCGGAATCAACGGTGCCGCAGCGCATCTCGTTCACCCCGGGGATCTGGTGATCCTGATCGCGTACGGCACCATGCAGGATTCTGAAGCCCGCGAATACCAGCCGCGGATCGTCTTCGTGGACGCCGACAACAAGCAGGTCGATCTGGGCAGCGATCCCGCTTACGTGCCAGACGGCGTGGACGAGTTGCTCGACCCCCGGATCGGCGTGCGGTAATCGTGCTGCTGGCGATCGACGTTCGCAACACTCATACGGTCGTCGGCCTGGTATCCGGAGCCAAAGAGAATGCGAAAGTAATCCAGCAGTGGCGGATACGCACCGAGTCAGAAGTCACTGCAGACGAGTTGGCGCTGACCATCGACGGCCTGATCGGTGAGGATGCCGAGCGGCTCACCGGCGCCGCGGGGTTGTCCACCGTGCCATCGGTGCTGCATGAGGTCCGGATCATGCTGGACCAATACTGGCCGTCGGTGCCGCATGTGCTGATCGAACCGGGGGTGCGCACCGGCATTCCGCTGTTGGTGGACAACCCGAAAGAGGTGGGTGCCGACCGCATAGTGAATTGCCTGGCGGCCTTCAACAAATTCGGTAAGGCCGCCATTGTGGTCGATTTCGGATCATCGATCTGTGTGGATGTGGTGTCGGCCAAGGGTGAGTTTCTCGGTGGCGCCATCGCGCCCGGTGTGCAGGTGTCCTCCGATGCTGCGGCGGCGCGCTCGGCGGCGCTGCGCCGGGTCGAACTGACCCGGCCGCGATCCGTTGTGGGCAAGAACACTGTTGAATGTATGCAGTCCGGCGCGGTGTTCGGCTTTGCCGGATTGGTCGACGGCCTGGTGGGCCGGATCAGGGATGACGTCACCGGATTCTCTGCTGATCACGACGTCGCCGTCGTGGCCACCGGGCACACCGCGCCGCTGCTGCTACCCGAACTGCACACCGTCGAGCACTACGACCAGCATCTGACGCTGCACGGACTGCGGCTGGTTTTCGAACGAAACCGGGATGCCCAACGCGGCCGGCTCGAGACCGCTCGCTGAGCGGGGGCGCGATTTCATTTAAGCTGGCACGTCGTGAGTGCCGCCGATCGAGACGCCGATAAAGATCCCGTCGAGGATCTTCCCGAGCAGTTCCGGATCCGTCGGGATAAGCGAGCGCGGCTGCTCGCCGAAGGCCGCGACCCCTACCCGGTGGCGATTGAGCGGACGCACACGCTGGCGGAGGTTCGCGCCGCGCACCCGGAGCTGCCCATCGACACCGCGACCGATGACGTGGTCGGTGTCGCGGGCCGGGTGGTATTCGCCCGCAACACCGGAAAATTGTGTTTTGCGACACTTCAGGACGGCGACGGCGCTCAGCTGCAGGCCATGATCAGCCTTGACCGGGTTGGTCAGGCGGCCCTGGATGCCTGGAAGGCCGACGTCGATCTGGGCGACATCGTCTTCCTGCACGGCACCGTGATCAGCTCACGTCGCGGCGAACTTTCTGTCCTCGCCGATTCTTGGCAGATGGTCGCCAAGTCGCTGCGGCCGCTGCCCGTCGCTCATAAAGAGATGAGTGAAGAGGCGCGGGTACGCCAGCGCTATGTCGACCTGATCGTGCGTCCGCAGGCGCGGTCGGTGGCCCGGCAGCGCATTGCCGTTATCCGCGCCATCAGAAATGCACTGGAACGCCGCGGGTTCCTGGAGGTCGAAACTCCCATCCTGCAGACGCTGGCCGGCGGAGCTGCCGCGCGGCCGTTCATCACCCATTCGAATGCGCTCGACATCGACCTTTACCTGCGGATCGCGCCGGAACTGTTCCTCAAGCGCTGCATCGTCGGTGGTTTCGACAAGGTCTTCGAACTAAATCGGGTCTTCCGGAACGAGGGAACCGATTCGACGCATTCGCCGGAATTCTCGATGTTGGAGACCTACCAGACGTACGGGACCTACGACGATTCGGCAGTCGTCACGAGGGAGCTTATTCAAGAGGTAGCCGACGAGGCGATCGGTACCAGACAACTTCCGATGCCCGACGGCAGTGTGTACAACATCGACGGAGAATGGGCAACTCTGCAGATGTATTCTTCTCTGTCCAAAGCTCTGGGAGAAGAGATCACGCCCGAGACGTCGGTCGAACGGTTACGTGAGATCGCGACGCAACTCGACGTGGAGATTCCCGACAATCGTGGCTTTGGTCACGGCAAACTCGTGGAGGAACTCTGGGAGCACGCGGTCGGCAACACGTTGACCGCGCCCACATTTGTGAGGGATTTCCCGGTGGAGACGACGCCATTGACCCGACACCACCGCAGCACCCGCGGGGTAACCGAGAAGTGGGACCTATACGTGCGGGGAATGGAGCTGGCCACCGGGTACTCGGAATTAAACGACCCGGTCGTGCAGCGGGATAGATTTGCCGATCAGGCGCGCGCCGCAGCGGCCGGGGATGACGAGGCGATGCAACTTGACGAAGATTTTCTCGCTGCCCTGGAGTTCGGGATGCCGCCGTGCACGGGAACGGGAATGGGTATCGATCGGTTGCTGATGTGTTTGACCGGGCTGTCAATTAGGGAGACGGTATTGTTCCCGATTGTTCGTCCGCACTCCAACTGAACTGCGCACGTTGTGTCTAGATTGAGTATTCTCCGTTTCTATGGCAGATTAGATCAGTGGGGAGTCTATACAAACTGGATCTGTAACCGCACGGGAAGAAACGCGAGGGTAAGCCAATGGCGAAAAAAGTGACCGTCACCTTGGTCGATGATTTCGACGGTGCCGGCTCCGCCGACGAAACGGTCGAATTCGGGCTTGACGGGGTGACCTATGAGATCGACCTTTCGAGTAAGAATGCGACGAAGCTGCGCAATGACCTTAAGCAATGGGTTGCTGCCGGCCGTCGCGTGGGCGGTAGGCGGCGCGGGCGATCCGGCTCGGGTCGTGGCCGCGGAGCAATCGACCGCGAACAGAGCGCCGCGATCCGCGAGTGGGCACGCCGCAACGGCCACAATGTGTCCACCCGTGGCCGTATTCCGGCCGATGTGATCGACGCGTTCCACGCCGCCACCTAGGCACGAACGGTCCGGCGCCCAGGCTTCCGAGCCTGGGCGCCGGATTTGTGCTTTCGCTTGTGGCGAACTGATCGGAGCCCAGCGCGGGAAACGCATTGGGGCTTTTCCTCGTTAAACCGGGTTGAACCGGGTTGAACCAGCCACTTACGAGCATCGCTGCGCACTGCGAGGTATGAACCCCGGCAGGCCGACCATTACAGTGGACGGCAGGTACGCGGTGCCGGGCGCTGAGTCGACAGAAGGTCGGCGAAGGCCGCCGGACGCCTTTCCGAGACGGAGTACCTAATGGTGAGGGAGAGCAGGTAACCGACGATGTTCGAAAGATTTACCGACCGTGCCCGCAGGGTCGTCGTCCTGGCGCAAGAAGAGGCCCGGATGCTCAACCACAACTACATCGGCACCGAACACATCCTCCTGGGTCTGATCCACGAGGGCGAGGGCGTCGCGGCCAAGTCGCTGGAGTCGCTGGGAATCTCGCTGGAAGGTGTGCGCAGCCAGGTCGAGGAGATCATCGGCCAAGGTCAGCAGGCGCCGTCCGGGCACATCCCGTTCACGCCGCGGGCGAAGAAGGTTCTCGAGCTGAGCCTTCGTGAAGCGTTGCAGCTCGGCCACAACTACATCGGTACCGAGCACATCCTGCTCGGCCTGATCCGTGAGGGCGAGGGTGTGGCGGCCCAGGTGCTGGTCAAGCTGGGCGCTGAACTGACCCGGGTGCGCCAGCAGGTGATCCAGCTGCTGAGCGGCTACCAGGGCAAGGAAGCCGCCGAAGCCGGCACCGGCGGGCGGGGCGGCGAATCCGGCAGCCCCTCCACATCGCTGGTGCTCGACCAGTTCGGCCGCAACCTGACCGCGGCGGCCATGGAGGGCAAGCTCGACCCGGTCATCGGCCGCGAGAAGGAAATCGAGCGGGTCATGCAGGTGCTGTCCCGCCGCACCAAGAACAACCCGGTGCTGATCGGCGAGCCCGGCGTCGGCAAGACGGCCGTGGTCGAGGGTCTCGCTCAGGCGATCGTGCACGGCGAGGTTCCCGAGACGCTCAAGGACAAGCAGCTCTACACGTTGGACCTGGGATCGCTGGTCGCGGGTTCGCGCTATCGCGGTGATTTCGAGGAACGCCTGAAGAAGGTGCTCAAGGAGATCAACACCCGCGGCGACATCATCTTGTTCATCGACGAGCTGCACACGCTGGTCGGTGCGGGTGCCGCCGAAGGCGCCATCGACGCGGCCAGCATCCTCAAGCCCAAGCTAGCCCGCGGCGAGCTGCAGACTATCGGCGCCACCACGCTCGACGAGTACCGCAAGTACATCGAGAAGGACGCCGCACTCGAGCGCCGTTTCCAGCCGGTGCAGGTGGGCGAGCCGACGGTGGAGCACACCATCGAGATCCTCAAGGGTCTGCGCGACCGCTACGAGGCTCACCACCGGGTGTCCATCACCGACGGTGCGCTGGTGGCCGCGGCCACCCTGGCCGACCGCTACATCAACGACCGGTTCCTGCCGGACAAGGCGATCGACCTGATCGACGAGGCCGGCGCCCGGATGCGGATCCGCCGGATGACCGCACCGCCAGACCTGCGCGAGTTCGACGAAAAGATCGCCGAGGCGCGCCGGGAGAAGGAATCGGCGATCGACGCCCAGGACTTCGAGAAGGCCGCCAGCCTGCGGGACCGCGAGAAGCAACTGGTCGCGCAGCGTGCCGAGCGTGAAAAGCAGTGGCGCTCTGGCGATCTCGACGTCGTCGCCGAGGTCGACGATGAGCAGATCGCCGAGGTGCTGGGCAACTGGACCGGCATCCCGGTGTTCAAGCTCACCGAGGCCGAGACCACGCGTCTGCTGCGCATGGAGGACGAGCTGCACAAGCGGATCATCGGCCAGGTGGACGCCGTCAAGGCGGTTTCCAAGGCCATTCGTCGTACCCGTGCCGGGCTGAAAGACCCGAAGCGCCCGTCGGGCTCGTTCATCTTCGCCGGCCCGTCCGGTGTCGGTAAGACCGAGCTGTCCAAGGCGCTGGCCAACTTCTTGTTCGGCGACGATGATGCGCTCATCCAGATCGACATGGGCGAGTTCCACGACCGCTTCACCGCGTCGCGGCTGTTCGGTGCCCCTCCTGGTTACGTCGGCTACGAAGAGGGCGGTCAGCTCACCGAGAAGGTGCGGCGTAAGCCGTTCTCGGTGGTGTTGTTCGACGAGATCGAAAAGGCGCACCAGGAGATCTACAACAGCCTGTTGCAGGTGCTCGAGGACGGCCGGCTCACCGACGGTCAGGGCCGCACGGTGGACTTCAAGAACACCGTGCTGATCTTCACGTCGAACCTGGGGACTTCCGACATCTCCAAGCCGGTGGGTCTGGGCTTCACTCAGGGCGGTGGTGCCAACGACTACGAGCGGATGAAGCAGAAGGTCAACGACGAGCTGAAGAAGCACTTCCGGCCGGAATTCCTCAACCGTATCGACGACATCATCGTCTTCCACCAGTTGACGAAGGACGAGATCATCCAGATGGTCGATCTGATGATCGGCCGCGTCGCCAACCAGCTCAAGAGCAAGGACATGGCTCTGGATCTGACCGACAAGGCCAAGTCGCTGCTCGCTAAGCGGGGCTTCGACCCGGTGCTGGGTGCGCGTCCGCTGCGGCGCACCATCCAGCGCGAGATCGAGGACCAGCTGTCGGAGAAGATCCTCTTCGACGAGGTCGGTCCGGGTCAGGTCGTCACCGTCGACGTGGACAACTGGGATGGCGAGGGCACCGGCGAGGACGCGGTGTTCACCTTCACCGGAACGCGCAAGCCGCCGGCCGAGCCGGACCTGGCCAAGGCCGGTGCGCCGAGCACCGGATAGGGGGCGGGCCGCGCAATAGCGCCCCAACGGACAAGACGCGGCGAAGAGCGGTCACCGAATTATTCGGTGACCGCTCTCGCCTTGGCGGGCGGTGTCAGAATCGGATTCCGAAATCTCAGGTCCGCGTCTTAGCCGGAGAGTATGCTCCGAACACTCATCAGTGTCGATGTCTGTCGGAGGTGGCTCATGTCGTTCGTGATAGTGACAAAAGACCTGGTAGCGGCCGCGGCCGCGGACCTTGCCGGCATCGGTTCGGCGGTCGGCTCGGCCAACAAGGCGGCGGCCACGACGACAACCGGTGTGGTGGCCGCGGCGGCCGACGAAGTCTCGACGGGCATCGCGGCGCTATTCAGCGTCCACGCACAGGAGTACCAATCGGCCAGCGCCAAGGCATTGGCGTCCACCACCCAAATTGTGCAGGCATTGAAGGCGAGTGCGGGTGCGTACGGCAGCGCGGAAGCCGCCAACATCGTCGGGCTCAATCTGCAGGATCTGATCAACTTGCCGTTCCGAACGCTGTTCGGGCGCGGGCTCATCGGCAACGGCGCCAACGGGGCGGCTCCGGGCGCCAACGGCGGTGACGGCGGGTTCCTCTGGGGTAACGGTGGTAACGGTGCGCCAGGTCTAGCTGCAGGACAGGCGGGTGGCAACGGCGGAAATGCCGGGCTGTTCGGCAGTGGCGGAAATGGCGGGGCCGGCGGACCCGGCGGGAACGGGGGCAGCGGTGGCAGCGCCTTACTGTGGGGCAACGGCGGGCTCGGTGGCGCCGGCGGTGCCGGAATCGCCGGTGTCAACGGGGTCAACCCTGCGACCAGCCCTGCGTCGACGGGTAATCCCGGGGTGGCGCCCGGCGGAGCCGGCAAAGCGGGAACCGACGCCTTCCTTTTCCAAGTTGGACAAGACGGCGGGGCCGGCGGCCACGGTGCAGACAGCCTCGCTGCCGGCGGCGGAGGTCCAGGTGGGGACGGCGGTATCGGCGGCTCCGGCGCATCCGGCGGCGTCGGAACCGCCGGTGGCAATGGTGGTGTCGGTGGTCACGGGGGGTTCCTGGTGGGCGACGGCGGCGACGGCGGCGTGGGCGGAGCCGGCGGATCTGGGGGCGCTGGCGCCCAAGGGGGAACCGGCGGAGCCGGGGGCGGCGGCGGCGACGATATCAACGCCTCCGGCGGCAGGGGCGGTGATGGCGGTAATGGCGGTGATGGCGGGACTGGCGGGGACGGCGGCGCCGGCGGCAATGGCGGTGCCGGCGGTGGGAGCGGGCTGTGGGGTCGTTCCGGCAGCGCTGGGTTCGGCGGCCTGGGCGGCGCCGCGGGTAGCGGTGGACCCGGCGGCAATGGCGGAGGCGCTGGTCAGGGAGGGTCAGGGTCCGTCAGCCTCGGGTTCACCGGGTCGCCCGGTAATCCCGGTAACCAGGGAGCCGGTGGGACGCCCGGCTTGAACGGCAACCCCGGCTGAGGTGCCGCTCGATTGCTCATCGGGCGGGTTCGCGCACTACACTGGCCTTGTTGTGGACAGGCAACGGAATCTGGTGAAATTCCAGAACGGTCGCGCCACTGTGCATAGTCAGACCCAGCGCCTGTCGCAGGCATAGGCATCCAGCGGGGACGCGAAATCCCCGGAAGGAGTTTGATCGTGGCGAGTTCTGAGACGACGCAGGTCGGTTCGGTTGACCTGTCGGCGGCCAATGCCGCGCTGTGGTTGGCGGCGACTGCTTTCCTGGCACTGTTGGCGATCTACTTCGTCGGCATCGACCAGGGAGCGGTGTCGCTGTTCGGTAGCGACACCCACGTGCACGAGTTCTTCCACGACGCAAGGCATTTGCTCGGCTTCCCGTGCCACTGATGCGCTTCTGAGCCGGCACTGTGGAGAAGCGTCTGATTGCGCGCGGTGTGCTGGCGGGTGCGCTCGGTGCCGTGCTGGCGTTCCTATTCGCCCGGGTGTTCGCCGAGCCTGTCATCGGCCGCGCCATCGAGTTTGAGGGCGCCCACGAGCACGGCAGTCAGCTGTTCTCGCGCGGCGTCCAGGGCAACGCCGGTTTGGGTTTCGGCGTGCTGTTTTTCGGGATCGCGTTGGGCGCGTTGTTTGCGGTGGTGTTCTGCGTCTATTACCCGAGATCGGGAAGCATTGCGCCACAATCGGTTTCGGCGCAAATGGCGGCCGCTGGATTTGTCGCGGTGTACCTGGTGCCATTCCTGAAGTACCCGCCCAATCCGCCCGCGGTCGGTCAACCAGACACGATCGGGGCGCGCACGCTGTGGTATTTGCTGATGGTGCTGGCTTCGGTCGGGGTGGCGATCGTCGCCCTCTGGCTCGCCCGGCGCTCGGTGGAGCGCTTCGGCACGTTCCACGCCAGGCTGCTCGCGGCCGGCGCGTACGGGGCGGCAGTCATCGCCGTCATGCTGGCGCTGCCGAATGTGGCGGAGGTGCCACCCGGCTTTCCCGCTGCGGATCTCTACGAGTTCAGACTGGTCTCGCTGGGTGCCCAGTTGGTGCTGTGGACGGCGGTCGGGCTGGTGTTCGCGCTGCTCGCGAGCAGGTTATTGGGTGATGGGGCGCAGGCGGAGAGCGTCGGGGCGTGACGCCGGCTGTCACCCGGCTCACGTTGATATCGCATGCCATGACCGACGCCATGGCGGCGCGGCGATTTCCCGCCGACGAGCCGCTCAGTGACATCGGCCGCCGTCAGGTCGAGCGCCTGAGAGGTGACTTTTCGGCGCTCGCCGCCCCCGAACTGCGAACGCGTCAAACCGCGGAACTGTCTGGTCTGCACGCCATGATCGAGCCACAGCTAGCCGATCTGGACTGCGGCCTGTGGCGCGGGCGAGGCATACCGGCCATCCCGCCCACCGACCTGCAGACCTGGCTGACCGACCCGGCGGCGGCGCCGCACGGCGGAGAGTCCGTCGCCGACCTCACCGATCGGGTCGCCGGCTGGCTGAAGTCGCAGGACGGCAACATGACTTCGACGGTGGCGGTCACTCACCCGGCGGTGATCAGGGCGGCGATCCTGGTTGCCCTCGACGCTCCGCCGAAGTCGTTCTGGCGCATCGACATTGCACCCGTCAGCCGCACGGTGCTGCACTGCCGCGCCGGGGCCTGGACGCTGCGGATCTAGTCAACCTGCCGGCAGGGTCAGCGGCCTCATCCGGCCTGCCCGTCGGCGCCACGGTGGCCGGTCACACCCGGACTGCCAGGTGCGCCTTCCCCGCCGATGCCTCAGCAAGACGCGTTACCTCCGCGCGCCGGCTCAACGTGCAGCGAAAATTCTAGTTCAGCGGGGCGCGACCAGGGCGAAGACCTGCTGCGCGACTTTCAGCATCCAGCTGGTCACCGTCGGCCCGTGGTCGTGCAGCCAGTTCAGCTGGAAACTGACGACCCACGGCTGCCCGGTCTTGTCGACGGCATACCAACTGAACGTCAGATCTCCCGGCAGGCCACCGGCTTTGGCGCCGATGTACGGCCATACGGCGGGATCCAATCGGATGCCGGCTACAGCGGACAGGATCTGGCGCACCGGCGCGGCCGCGCCCACGGCATCGGCCTGCAGCGCCACGTGAACGCGGCAGATGTCCTCGGCGTTGCCGTACCACTCCGCACCGTACGCGGACGCCGGCGTGTGTGCACGAAATGGATCAGGCTGGTAGTCGGTGGAATTCGCCTGCTCCAGCATCGCGGCTCGCTGCTGCTGCGATGCGTTCTTCCATCGCTCGCGCACATCGGGCTGGCCCCAGCCGATCGAGAACAACTCGTACATGGTGGGGAAGGGCGTCATGCTGGCCGGATCATGATGCCCGGCGGTGGCCAGAGCCCGCTCGATGGCGTGTGTTCCCACTCGCTCGATCAGCATGTCAGTGGCCATGTTGTCACTGGTGGCGATCATCTTCTCGGCCGCCGTACGCACCGAAACATGATCGCCGGGAGCCAGTTCCAAACCTGACGATCCGACCGCCTTGCCCTTGGCGGTCACCGTCAACTGGTCATCCCAGGACACCGTGCCGTTCTTGACCGCGGTCGCCACGGCGTGCAGGACGTACAGTTTGAAGATCGATGCCAACGGCAGGGGTTGGGAGGTGTTGGTGCCCGCTACCCGGTCGCACTGACCGTCGTCGACCTTGGCCACCTGATAGGAGTAGCGGGCGCCGGTCTTGCTCAACACCGCATCCACGTCCGACCAGGTGTTGATCGGCGGGGGCGGCTGGGTGTCGACTTCGAACCGGTCGACTTCGCCGGTATCGCCGGTGTGGATCCGGACGTCCTGACGCGCGCCGTAGGAGGAGATCAACTGCAATGTCGCGACGTTGGCCCCGATGAAGACGGAGTCCAGCGTGAAAGGCCGGTCCCACCACAGACTCTCCATGGTGGCTTGCACAGGCTCGACCTTGTCGGCGGCGGCCAGGGTACGCACTCCGTCCGGCCCGATAGGCCAGTCGGAGTTCAGCATGTCCATGGTTTGCTGGGCTCGCAAACCCGGTGGCGTGCTGGTGTCGATCCGACGTCCCACATTCGCCGCATTGGCCGACGGAGTGGGTGAGGAAGAGCACCCGGGGGTGAGCGTCACCACCAGCGCGGCGGCGGCACTCCACGCCAGCGCCCGACGCTGCGCCGCCCGCCGCCTAGCCGGCCTGGGCGCTGCCGGCAACGTCGAGCACGACCTCGAATTCCAGCAGCGACGCGCCACTGGCCACGGGGTTGGCACGCTCACCTGCGTGCGCTTCTTTCGCGGGCCCGTTCGCCCAGGCCTGGAACGCTTCATCAGACTCCCAATGTGTCACCACAAAGTAGCGGTCGTCACCTTTGACCGGACGCAGCAGCTGAAAGCCGAGAAAGCCGGGCTGGTTATCCACCGCATGCGCGCGATGAGCGAAGCGTTTTTCCAGTTCGGGGCCAGCGCCGGCGGGCACCGAGATTGCATTGATCTTCACCACTGGCATGGGGCTAGGTTACCGTGCCGAACATGGCCACCCATCTGCTGACCCATCGCGGGGGAGCGGGCAGGCCGCTGGTCTTGGTGCACGGGCTGATGGGACGCGGCACCACCTGGTCGCGGCAGCTGCCCTGGCTCACCCGCCTCGGCACGGTCTACACCTACGACGCTCCCTGGCACCGCGGCCGTGACGTCGAGGACCCCTTCCCGATCAGCACCGAACGTTTCGTCGCCGACCTCTCCGACGCGGTCAGCTCACTGGGCACCTCGGTGGTCCTCGTCGGCCATTCGATGGGCGGATTGCACTCTTGGTGCCTGGCCGCCGAGCGGCCGGAGTTGGTGAGCGCGCTGGTGGTGGAAGACATGGCCCCGGATTTCGTGGGGCGGACCACCGGCCCCTGGGAGCCGTGGTTGCACGCACTGCCGGTCGAATTCCATTCCGCTGCAAGGGTGTTCGCCGAGTTTGGGCCGGTGGCCGGGCAGTATTTCCTGGAGGCGTTCGACCGCACCGGCACGGGCTGGCGGTTACACGGGCACACCGCGAGATGGATTGAGATCGCCGCGGAGTGGGGCACTAGGGACTACTGGACGCAGTGGCGTGCCGTGCGCGCGCCGACGCTGCTGATCGAGGCGGGCCACACCGTCACGCCGTTCGGTCAGATGCGCCAGATGGCCCAAAGAAACTTCCCGACAACGTATTTAGCGGTCCCGGAGGCCGGCCACCTGGTGCACGACGAAGCCCCCGAGGCGTACCGGCGGGCCGTCGAATCATTCTTGGCCGGCAGAAGCCAGTAGCTGGAAGACCGGGCACGCCGCGTTCTGCGAGCGGCTGCGATCGGCGTCTGAACTGCGCCTCGGCAGCAAAGTGCGTGGGGCAGGACTTCCGGGCGGTCAGCGTCGCCGCGGCGGCAAGCCATCAGCGGTTCACCGGGGGTGGTGACGGCGGCAGCCGGTTCATATTCCGGTGTGTTGGCCGCCAGCGTCGAGCAAATGCTGCGCACTGTCATCAATGCGCCGACCCAGGCGTCGCTCGGCCTGCCCGCTGATCGGCAGGGTCCCAGTGGTGCCGGTGACGCGGTCGGAACGGGGTTTGTCAACAAGAACCCGGGGAGGGCGGCGGCTTCGGGGTGCCCGGTGCCGACGGGCAATCGGGTCAGGCGGGATCCGGCGCGGCGCGCGGGGGAATTAGCGAAGCCGTTTACGTGAAACAGGCATGGGTATCATCAAGCGGTGGCTGTTGCCAGAAAGCGCAGGGCAGAACCCGCGCCTGCGCTCGACACGCAGGACCGAAGCTGGACCTTCCTGACCAACCACGCCCATGTGTTGTTGTGCATCTCGACGGGCGAGGAGTTGACCGCACGGGAGTTGGCGCTGCGAGTCGGTATCACCGAACGCTCGGTGCAGGCGATTTTGACGGACCTCACCGCCGAGGGCTATCTGCTCAAGTCGAAGGTCGGTCGCCGCAACGTCTACGAAGTCAATCCCGACGGCAGGCTGCGTCACCCACTCGAAGCCACCCACACCGTCGGTGAACTGGTCGCCGCGTTGTCCTGACCGGCGTAAGGATCGATGGCCGCGACCCGCCGCACGCGGCAACGCCGCGCTTGCGATCGCCGTCAGGACCGATCGCGGCGACCCGCCGCACGCGGCAACCCCGCGTTTGCGATCGCCGTCAGGGATTGCACTGCGGACAGTAGCGCGGCTCGGCAGTCCCGGTACGGGCGGCCTCGCTGCGGTACACACACGCCGGGCAGCCGAGGATGTCGGACGCAACGAGCGTGGTGGGCGATCCACACGCACGGCACCGTAGCCCTTCGCGGACCGCAACCCTGCCGTATCCAGGACACAGGCAATTCGGACACGGCGTGGCCAGGCGTCCGGCGAGCCGCTTCGCCAGGGCCGACAGGACTTCCCGGCGACCAGGGTTGTGGTGTGCCCTCAGGTCGGGCTCCAGCCGGGCACGGTGGTCGTCGGAGGCCGCCGCCGCGGTGTTGACGGTATTGACCAGAACGAACGCGTCCGTGAGTCCCTTGCCGAACAAACGTGTGCTGCCCGCAATCGTGGCTGTGACCACCGCCCCTTGTTCCGGGAACCCGAACCGTCGCGCGGCGTCGATGGCTTCATGGCCGTTCTCGACCAGCTTGGGCGGTCCCGGAGCACGGGGCACATTGACCCCTTCGACAACATGGATCCCACGGTTGTCGTCGATGAAGACCAGTATTTCCTGGTGCATGGCCAGCATGCCGTACCAGGTGTCGTAGCTGGCTTCACTGGCCACACCGTAGGGCACCTTGGCCGCAGTCATGGCCAGCCGGGCTTTAGCGGTGGCCGCGGCTACCGGCGTCAACGTCCTGGTGACTTCACCGGTGAAGGTGCCGAACTGGTCGGTGTCAATTCCGGGTGGCGCGAATACCCGAGCGCCGAACTCAGCGGCGAAGGCCGGCGCCACCTGGCGTTCCTTACCGTGCATGGTGCCCATCGCGATCACCGTCCCGGTATAGCCGGCAACCTGCGCGTTCATAAGGTGGTCGCAGCAAGCTACCGGCCCGGACGCAAGCCGGGCCGGTAGCTTGTGCTGATCAGACAAGCTCCAACAGCGGTGTCTGGTTGTCGGCGATGTCGCCGATGGTCCCGCACACCTTCAGCCGGCCGTCCTCACGATCGATCACGGCGCAGACGATCCCGCACTGTCCGGTGTCGACGGCTTTTGCGACCACCGGCGACTTGTGCAGCAGCGACACACCGATGTGCGCCACATGGGCTGCCGAAAGATCGTCGGCGCTGTTGATCCCCGCGTCTTTGCGGGCGAGCGAGGAGATCGCCTGCTCGACGACAGCGCGGGATGCCCCTTCGGGGAATTTGGCGGTGTTCCAGGCGTCCAGGGCGGTCTGCATTGCGCTGCTCTCCGAATGCCCGAGGACGACGATCAACGGCGCCTTGAGCGTGCCGACGGCGTATTCCAGGGTGGCCAGGACGCCGTCGTCGATGACGTGTCCCCAGTTGCTGATGTCGATCAGCGAGCCCCAGTTCTGGCCGAACACCACCTCGCTGGCCATGTCGGAATCCGCCGAGCGGAACACGACTGCGAGGGGCGGTCGGCCACTGGCCGTGTTGTTCTGCTTGGCTCGCACTGCGGCGTAGAAGTGCTGGTTGCCTGCTTGCAGGCGCTGCCACGCGGATGAGGGGTTGGACATGATGGTTCCTTTCTTGGTGGGTTTTCAGCTGAAGTAATCGGGTCGGCTGACGTAGGTGTCGGTCACGAACATGACCCCGGGTGAGCCGTCGAGCAGGCGGCGCAGTCCGGCGATCAGCGCCTCGGACTTGTTGTCCGGGACGACGGTGATGAGCAGCTCCAACGCCGCTTGCTGGTTGAAAAGCAGCCGGCCCTGGTGATAGCCGTGGTGGCCGAGGCCCGAGACGCCGGAGACGCTGGTGAATCCGGTGGCCCCGGCGCCGCGGAATTGCTCGCGGACGGCGGGAGCGTGTTCGCCGGCTACGACCACTTCGATCTTGGTCATCTTGGTCAGTCCGTTCAGCGGCATGGGATTACCTCCTCAGTTGCGGTGTTGATGTCGAATTCGGCGTCCCAGCGCCGCCAGCCGGCGCGGGTCCAGCGCTGCCAGGCGTGTCCAGGACCTTCCCGGGCCGCCAGAGCAACCCAGTCGTTACCGAACAGGTGTATGAGCACCGGGTTGCGCTCGACGATGTCGTCGATCCGCTCTAGCGGCGCTTCGACGACGGTCAGCAGACGCATCGCCTCGTGTCCGAAGGACTGACCGTCGGTCAGCGACTGCCGAGGCAGCCCCAGCAGGAGGTCACCGCCGTGGCCGGCGAGCACACCCACGCCGGCGACGACGTTGTGGATCGTCTTGGTTCCCGCTCCGAAGAGCTCGGGGGCCACCGTCGAGAAGAAGTACTGGCAGTTGATCCACTGCGCGACCACCATGGGAGCGGTCAGGATGGTTTCCAGCGCGCTGCCGTCCGGGTCGACGTCTGCCTCGTAGGAGTGCAGAAACACCCGGCGCTGCAGGTCGATCCCACGGGTCATCGTTCGGGGCCCGACGATGAAGGCAGCGTTGCCGGCCAGACCCCACTCGGGGAAGACCTGTGCCCAGTCGGTCGATCGGCTGGCGACGTGCCGCGCGGCTCGGGCCGGGTCCGGACGGGTGGGACCACCCGGTAGCACGGCGCAGCGCTCGGCGGCCAGTTCGGCGCCGGCAGCGCCGAGGTCTCTTTCCAGCCGTTGCAAATCGGGAAGATGGCTGGCCGGCACGAGATGCTCGTCCAGGATGGTGACCCGGTCGGTCGCGGTGTCATGCAGCGCTGCGACGAACCAGGTGTCCTCCGGAATGGTGATCCCGCGTTCGGTCAGGTCGGCACGGACGTCGGCGTTGTTGAGTATCGCCGCAGCGGTCCGGGCATTCGGGCCGCCCGGCTGCCCGCCACACGCACCGCAGTCCAGCGCGGCCTGGTAGGGATTGTTCTCGGTGGTGCTGCCGTGTCCGCACATCACCACCAGCCGGCCGAACCCCTTGGTGAGGCCCATGGTGGTCAGTGCCACCTGCGCGTAGAGACCCCGGTGGGCCAGGTCGACGGTGTCGTTGACCGACAGCACGGTGGGGGCCGGCGGGGCCAGCCGGTCACGCAGCCGCCGGCGGAGGGTACCGGTGGCCGCCGGGCTCAGCGTCTTGGCCGCTGCCCAGGGACCGGCGGCCCAGCCGGAGGCCTCCGCCAAGGTGAATGGAGCGAGCAGCGCCTGTTTGGCGGTGTAGAAGGCCGCGTCGGCGCCGGCCATGACGGCGGTGCCGGCCTGTAATCGCGCCGCCGCAGCTGCGGCCGTCGGTGTCGGGCTTTCGTGCACCTCATGCTCGGGCCGGATCAGGACCGGGCACAGGTCGTTGGGCGCCCCGCCGACCAGGCTGGTGAACCGGATAGCGACGGCGAAAAAGCCAGCGAAACCCAGTGTTTCGTACCCGTCCTGGATTTCGATGTGGCGCCGTAAGCCTTCCGAGCGAGTGTCGATGCAGCACACGAGCTGGGTGTGCGGACGCTCGCCGGATTGGTGGGTCGTGCTGCGCGCCAGAGTATGCAGCAGCGAATCCCGGTAGTGCGCTTCGTAAGCCTGCTGCCACACCACTGACCGCGCGGTGACCGGCAGCGCCGCCAGGATCTTTGCCGCAGAGTCCAATTCACGGTCGCTCACCTGGTCGAGTTGCCACTGGGCGGCGAGATCCGCGGCCCGCTCCCGTGCCGACGGGATCGGCCGCCGATTGATCTGCTCCGGCTGGGGTGAGGGGCCAGAAAGTTTGTGCGACAACAGAATCGATTCATAGGTGAGCCGTATAGCCAGGTAGTCGAGCACGTCCGCGCCAAGGACCCGCTCGGCATACCACCGCACATGAGCCGCCCAGCCGGGGAGTCGCGTCAGGTGTGCCTGCAGGTAGGTGATGCGTTCGTCGTCGGTGACGCGCAACCGCCGCAGTGCATGCAATGCGGCGTCGTCAGCCCGATCCGGCACCTTCTGCAACTCGGCGCGCACTCGGCGGCCCAGTTTGTGGTCACCGGGAGCCAGGGCGCGCCAGGCGTGGAAGAAGCCCCGCTCCCGCCCGGGCATCGGCCAGCCGGCCGCGGGCGAGCCGAAGAAGGCCGCACACCACTTGGCGCACTGGGCATCGACCTCTTCGGCGACCTGTGGCGCGGTGAGTTCCGCCCGGGTGACGTTGCGGCGCTGCGGCTTTGCCGGGCCGCGCCCGTGGAGCAGGTCGCCCAGCAGCAGCTCGGACGGCGTCGCCGTCCGCGTCCCGAGCCGGATGGCTTCCCCGTCCAGCAGCGCGGGGTAGCGCAGTCGCAGTGTCGATTCGAGGTCGGCATCGGTGATCCGCCCACGGCGGTAGAGGTCGCGGTAGTCGGCTTCGTTCAACAACCCGGCCAGGCCGTAGAGGTCACCGGCGCGCAGGATCGCCTGCTCGAACGGCATCGTTTCGAGTCCGGCCAGTGGGTTGACCGCGATGAACGTCTCGAGCGGGTAGTGCGTCGGGATCACCCGGGCTGCGAGGTTCACCTCGCTGCGCAATTGTGCGCGCAGCGTATCGGTTGAGACGCGCTCATGAAGCATTGTCATCGGGGGGCTCCTGTCAGTTGTGGAGTCAGGCGGATTGCTGGAACAGTGCCGGCCACAAGGGCTTTGGTGTAGATGAAGCGCTGTATGCGGCCCAGGGAGCCGTCGCCGGGAGCCTGGCGCAGCAGCGCCAGCACACCGAGCACGATGGCCACCAGGGCAATGCCGAGCGCGGAGGAGGACGGCACGGTGACGGTCGGTATGGCGGGAGCCAGGAACCCGGTCACCGCGCCGAGCACCGCCAGGTAACCGATGGCCGCGGCGAACAGGACCGCCCCTGCGCCGACGACGGCTCGCGCATCCGGAGACCGCCCCAGCCAGCCCAGCAGGGCCGCAGCGGCGGTGGCCCAGGTGAAGATCAGCAGTGCTTGTGCCGAGCCGTGCTCACTGGCGTGCAGCGGCACCACCGTCGCGGCCACGTACAGCGCGGCGGCTGGTAGCAGTAGGGCGGTGAGCTGCACCGCTGCCCGTCGGGCCGGGGTCAGCGCCGGTGCGGGTGGCCGGGCCGCCTTCTGCCGGCGTTTGGCTATCGCCGACCCGGATGACAGGAACAGGGTGGCCTTGTAGAAACCGTGGCCCACCAGGTGGAACACCGCTGCGGCGGACAGGCCCAGGCCGCAGGTCACGATCATGAAGCCCATCTGGGCCATCGTCGAATATGCGAGCGAGCCCTTGATGTCGGACTTGGTGAGCATGACGACCGCCCCGTAGACCATGCTCACCAGGCCGGCGGTGAAGGCCATGCCCATCGCGACGGGCGATCCGCTGACTATCGGGCTCAGGCGCACCAGCAGCACACCGCCGGCGTTGACGACGCCCGCGTGCAGCAGGGCCGATACCGGGGTGGGTGCGGCGAGAGTGGCCGGCAACCAGCGGTGGAATGGAAGCTGAGCCGATCGGGACAGGGCCGCCACGACGATCAGCGCCGCTATGACCGCCAGTGTCGATGAGTTTCCGATCAAGTCGGCGTTCAGCGTCGACAGACTGCGGTTGCCTCGCAGCAGCGTGATCGAGGCCACCGCCGACCACAGGGCGAGGTCTCCGATGAGGAAGGCGGTAACCGTGCGCCGCACCCCGTCGCGCGCCGCCGGTAGTTCCCAGTAGGTCGCCAGCAGCAGGCAGAGGGCGGCTCCGGCCATGGTCCAGCTGACGGCCAGGCCGATCAGCGTTCCAGCGGTCATCAGGCCCGCTGAGGCCGAGGTGAGCAGGCCGGTTGCGGCGGTGAACCAGCCGGACCGACGGTCGCAGGCGAGGTACCGCAGGGCGAACAACTGCACGACCGTGCTCACCCCGTAGACCAGCAGCAGCAGCAGGGCGCTGAGCCGATCGGCTCCCAGTTCGGCGATCAGGGTGCCTTGGCCGGTCTGCAGGGTGGCGCGGACGGGCCCGTGCAGCAGCACGTCGACGGTCGTCGCACCTGCGGCCAAGAAGCCCGCAGCCGCAGCTGCGACGCCGAGCCGCCCGACCCAGGGTCGGGAGCCGGCCAAGAGTGCGACGAGCGAGGCGAGCAGGGGGACGGACAAAGCGGCGATGAGGACAGTGCTCACTGGTGATCACCACCCGTGGGTGCTACGAAATCTCCCGTGTTCATGCGAGAGAAATTACGCGAGACAAAATACATCTGTCAAGTCTCACGAAATAAATTTCGTATAAACGCCTTCTGCTATCCTTCTCCGCCCAGCGCAAACCGCCCGTCGGCAGTCTGTGTTACCAGACCGTCGATCAGTAGCGAGTAAAGCGCTCGGTCGCGCTGGGCGTTATCGGTCAGCCAGGCGATATCCAGCTGGGCGCGAGTGACCGGAGAGGTGTTGTTGCGCAACACATCAAGTAATCGACCACGAACTTGCCGGTCGGTGCCGGCGTAGGTCTGGGCCCGCCGCGGCGGCCCGTCGCCGGCCGGGAAACCCGCCTCGCGCCAGGCGCAGTTCTCCAGCGGACACAGGCCGCACCTGGGTGTTCGCGCGGTGCAAACGGTTGCACCGAGTTCCATCAGTGCAACCGAAAAAGTAGGTGCTACAGCGCCTTTCGGCAGCAGAGCCTCGACGTCGGCGTGATCGCGGGTGGCCGACGGGTTGCCCGCGTCGGCCCTGCCGTGAACGGCACGGGCCACCACGCGCCGAACATTGGTGTCCACCACAGGAACTCGCTGTCGATAGGCGAAGCATGCTACGGCCCGAGCTGTGTAGCTACCGACACCTGGCAACGTCAGCAACGTGTCCACATCGTCCGGGACGACGTCACCGTGGTCGCGGGCGATGACGACAGCGCACTCGTGCAGACGTTTCGCGCGACGCGGATAGCCCAACTTGCCCCAGGCCCGCAACACGTCCGCGGCGCTGGCCGCGGCCGTCGCCGACGGAGTCGGCCAGCGGTCCACCCACTCCGTCCAGACCGGCAGCACTCGCGACACCGGCGTCTGTTGCAGCATGAATTCGCTGACCAGAATCTGCCACGCACTGACCCCGGGCTGGCGCCACGGCAGATCCCGCCGCGACCGTTCATACCAGGCGACAAGATTGGTGGCTGGTATGTGTACTGGGCCGATCACCGGCCGTTCCGGCACAATAGCTGGCATGCCGAACAGCAACCCGATAAGCGCCTGGAAAGCACTCAAAGAGGGTAACGAGCGATTCGTCGCGGGCAAGCCCGCCCATCCCAGCCAGAGCGTCGACCACCGAACCAGCCTGGCCGGGGGCCAGACCCCGACCGCTGTCATCTTCGGGTGCGCGGACAGTCGAGTGGCCGCCGAACTGATTTTCGATCAGGGCCTCGGCGACGTGTTCGTGGTTCGCACCGCCGGTCAGGCCATCGATACGGCCGTGCTGGGCTCCATCGAGTACGCGGTCGCGGTGCTGAACGTTCCGTTGATCGTGGTGCTCGGCCACAACAGCTGCGGTGCCGTGAAAGCCACCATCGACGCGCTCGACGACGGCGCCATACCGGGCGGTTTCATCCGCGACGTAGTGGAACGGGTGGTGCCGTCGATCCTGGCGGGGCGCCGGGACGGCCTGAGCCGGGTCGACGAGTTCGAAGAACGGCACGTCAGTGAGACGTTGAAGCAGCTCATGACGCGTTCGTCGGCGATCGCGGACCGCGTGACCCGTGGCACCCTGGCGCTGGCCGGCGTCACCTATCAGCTCGCCGAGGGCAAGGCGGAACTGGTCGACCACATCGGCGACATCGGCGAACAGGCTCCGCAGGAACAAGCGGTCTAGCAGGTCCTAACACGTGGACTGTCCAGCAAACTCGGCGACACGCCGAGGCGGGTCAGACGAGGATGCGTGACCTGGTCCTACCGTGGAAATGTGCTGGATCTGGAACCGCGTGGCCCGCTACCGACCGAGATCTACTGGCGGCGCAGGGGACTAGCCCTGGGTATCGCGGTTGTGGTGATCGGGATCGTGGTGGCCACCGTCATCGCTCTCGTCAGTAGCAACGCCGGGGCCAAACCTGGCGCAAAGCCCGCCTCCGCTCAGAGTCATCCCGGCTCCGACGCTCCGCAAGCGCCGGCAACGCAGCAGCCCGCCGGGCAAACCGAGGCTCCGGCCCCCGGCGCGCCGCCGGGCGTGCTGAATCCAGAGTCGGCCACACCGACCGCCGCGGTCCAACCGCCGCCGGTGCTCAAGGACGGCGACGACTGCCCCGATGCGACGCTGGCCGTCAAGGGCTTGACCAACTCACCTCAGTACTACATCGGCGACCAGCCGAAATTCACCATGGTGGTCACCAACATCGGCCTGGTGTCCTGCAAGCGGGACGTCGGCGCCGCGGTGCTGGCCGCCTACGTGTACTCGCTGGACAACAAGCGGCTGTGGTCCAATCTGGACTGCGCGCCGTCGAACGAGACCCTGGTCAAGACTTTCACCCCGGGCGAGCAGGTCACCACCGCGGTGACCTGGACGGGGATGGGTTCGGCGCCGAAGTGCCCGCTACCCCGGCCGGCGATTGGGCCGGGCACCTACAACCTGGTCGTCCAGCTCGGCAACCTGCGCTCGCAGCCGCTCCCGTTCGTCCTCAACCAGCCGCCGCAGCCGCCGGGTCCGGCGCCCGCCCCCGGGCCGGCGCTCGCGCCGCCGCCGGAGGCGCCGCCCGCGCAGGGGAATTAGAACCAGCCAGTAATCCCGTCGTCGCGGTCAGTGATCCGTCAGCGTCGATTCGGCCAGCTGGGATAGCCCCTCGCGCACGTGGCGGGCCCACATGGCGCCGATGCCGTCGACGGATTGCAGGTCGTTGGCGCTGGCGGCCAGTAGCCCCTGCAGCGTCCCGAACGCACGCACCAGCAGGTCCACGTGGGCGAATTGCAGTCGCGGAATTCCGGCCATCGCACGGTAGCCACGCGGGCTCAACGCCGAGTCCTGGGCCTCAGCCGTCGTCGGGTAGCCGAACACCTTGGCAAGGGAAGTGAAATCGAGCAGCTCGGTGTCGGACAGGCCGTCCAGCTCGTTCAGCGTTTCGCCGATCTGCGCCGTGGACGGCGGCTCGGGATGGGCGTGGTAGTCGCGCACGATCAACTCACGGGCGATGTCGTTGCCGCCCAGGAGTTCCTCCTGCTGTAGCCGAAGCTGGCGACCGTCGGTGCCCAGTTCGACGGCGTC
This sequence comes from Mycobacterium gordonae, assembly GCF_017086405.1. Lineage (NCBI taxonomy): Bacteria > Bacillati > Actinomycetota > Actinomycetes > Mycobacteriales > Mycobacteriaceae > Mycobacterium > Mycobacterium camsae. The sequence continues at coordinate 6,593,060 of NZ_CP070973.1, read as the reverse complement.
GTAGTCGATCGCCAGTCCGATGCGGCGGACCAGTTCGAGGCGTTGCACCACCGTCATCACGTCGCGCAGCGTGACGAAGTCCTCGATCTCGGCACGCGATAGCTGACGACTGACTTCGTCGAGCCGGGTCTTGTACCGCTCCAGGGTGGCGATGGCCTGATTCGCCCGCGACAGGATGGTCGCGGAGTCGGTCAGCACATGGCGCTCACCGCCCACGTAGACGGTCACGATGTTCATCGAGTGACTGACCGAGATGACCGGGTAGCCGGTTTGGATCGCTGCCCGCTCGGCGGAGCGGTGCCGGGTTCCCGATTCGTCGGTGGGTATCGAGGGGTCCGGCACCAATTGCACGTTGGCCCGCACGATGCGGCTGCCGTCGGTCGACAGGACCACGGCGCCGTCCATCTTCGACAGCTCCCGCAACCGGGTCGGCGCATACCGGACGTCGAGCGGGAAGCCGCCGTCGCAGATTGCTTCCACGTTCTCGTCGTGCCCGAGCACTATCAGGGCGCCGGTGCGGCCGCGCAGGATGCGTTCGAGGCCGTCACGCAGCCCGGTGCCGGGAGCCAGTCGGGCGACGGCCTCACGCAGGGTCGGACGTGTCACAGCGAGCATTCTGCTATGGCCGGCCGGGCAACGGGACCCCTACCGGGGGCTGTCGAGGCGATGCAATTCCACTTCGGTGGCGCTGCGGTAATCGGCGATGCCTGCCAGGTGCTGCAGGGCCTCGCCAAGGGTGGACGCGCTCAGGGCGCGCAGACCCGCGGGAATCGCCTTGCAACCCGGCGGGACCAGCGCGATGGTGAAGCCCTGTCGGGCGGCCTCGGCCAGCCGCCGGTCCATGCCGTGCACCCGGCGCAGATCGCCCGCCAAGCCCACCTCACCGATCATCACCGCGGTCGTGGGCAGCGCCAGGTTCGCGTACGCGGAGGCCAGCGCGGTGGCCACCGCGAGGTCCGAAGAGGGGTCGGTCAACCGCATGCCACCCACGGTGGCCAGGTAGATGTCGTTGACGGCGAGGCGCAGGCCGGCGTGTTTTTCCAGCACTGCGGTGATCATGGCTGCCCGGGAATGATCGATACCGCTCACGGCCCGGCGCGGCGAGCCGCCGTTAGGGGTGGCCAGCAGGGCCTGCACCTCGCCGATCAGCGGCCGCTTGCCGTCCAGGGTCACCGTGATAGCGGTGCCCGGGACCGGATTCGGCCGTTGGTCCAGAAATAGGTTCGACGGATCGGCGACCCCTTCGATGCCGCTGTCGTGCAGGAGGAAACACCCCACCTCATCGGCGGCGCCGAATCGGTTCTTGACGCCGCGGACCATGCGCAGCGCGCCGTTGCGATCACCCTCGAAGTGCAGCACCACGTCGACCAGGTGTTCAAGGGAACGTGGTCCGGCGATGGCTCCGTCCTTAGTGACGTGCCCGACGAGAACCATCGCGACGTCGTTGGCCTTGGCGGCGGCCGTCAGTGCCGCCGTGACGGCGCGTACCTGGGTGACACCGCCCGCGGCCCCGTCGACCTCGGTGGTGGACATCGTCTGCACTGAGTCGACGATGACCAACGCCGGCCGCACCGTGTCGATGTGCTCGAGCACCGTGTGCAGATCGGACTCGGCAGCGAGATACACCTCGTCGAAGGCAGCGCCGCCGCAGCCGATCCGATCGGCGCGCAGCCGCACCTGTCCGGCGGACTCTTCACCGGATATGTACAGCGCACGCCCTCCCCGCTGTGCCCAGCAGTGGGCGACTTCGAGCAGCAGCGTGGACTTTCCGACCCCGGGTTCGCCCGCCAGCAGCGTCACGGACCCGGGAACCACGCCGCCGCCCAGCACGCGGTCGAGTTCATCCACACCGGTCGAGCGATGCCGGCTCTTATTCGGCTCCACCGCGCTGATCGGCACCGCCCGCGAGCCGGACGGCACCGAGCGCTTCCCGTTGCCGACAGCGGCCAGTACGGCCACTTCTTCGACGGTCCCCCAGCTGCCGCAGTCCAGGCAGCGCCCAACCCACTTCGCGCTTACGTGACGGCACTCCGAACAGCGGTATTGCGATCGCGCGTTGGCCACCCCGTGACGGTATCGGGACGCGGTGACAGTTGCGGTCGAAAAACGCCGGGCCACCGGTCAGGCGTGGTTAGTGCCCTCGCGCGGTTGGGACAGCCCGGCCGAGATCGGCACCTGCACGCTCGCCTCACCGGCCTTCTCGAACTTGAAGGTGAACTTGTAGGTCAGGCCATTTGTGATCGGCTTGGTCAAGTTGACGGTCGCCTTGGCGGCGCCGTTGCCCTCGGCAGGTCCCGGAGCCACGGCCTGGCCCTCCGGAGTGCCGACGATCAACATCTTGCCGGCCGGCAGCTTTGCGTCGCCGGACACCGTCACGTTGCCGATGTCACTGGTGATCCCCGTGAGCCGGTCGTTGACGTCCGGTGAGTTGTTGACCGCCACCAGCACCAGATCGACGGTCTTACCTGGTTGCAGGAAGTCGCCGGTCTGCGGCGCCTGGATACGGATGTCGCGCAGTGCGATGTTGTTGACTGTCACCCTGTTGCCGTTGACGGCGGGCTCCTGGTTGGCAGTCTGGGAAATCTGCCCGGTTCCGCAACCACTGAGCGCGACCACGGCCAGCGCGACGGCGGCCAACCAGGCGGTCAGCTTCGCCAGGCGAAGTGGCGGGCGAATGTTCGAGTGGTTCACGCAATGCCTCCTGGTCGGCCCCGTCGCAATTCAGGCGCAATTCAACTATGCAGAGTAGTAGCAAGGCACCGCTGACGGTAGCGGAGGGATGCCCAGTGTTGTTCTTCGGCTGTCCTCACGCGGGCCGGACGCCCGGCGCAATCGAGTGGTCCGGGCGGCTAGTCTTTTCAGGCGCTTCCGGGCCCGCGGCCCGGGGGTCGGATGCGCATCCGGTGCCGGGCAAGTCGTGGTCGCGGTGCCACCCCACTGCACGTCTGGGCCCGCCTGTCAACCCCTAAGTTGCGCGTGGCGTGCCCCTGACCTGCACCGTTGATCTACACGTGGTGACCCGGCGTGTTAGAATGAACTAACGAAAGGGGCTCGAATCATATGATCTTCAAGGTCGGTGACACCGTCGTCTACCCACACCACGGTGCTGCGTTAGTCGAGGCGATCGAAACTCGGACCATTAAAGGGGAACAAAAAGAGTATCTCGTCTTGAAAGTTGCGCAGGGTGACCTGACTGTTCGAGTGCCCGCCGATAACGCCGAATACGTCGGCGTCCGTGACGTGGTCGGCCAGGAAGGCCTGGACAAGGTTTTCCAGGTGCTGCGTGCCCCGCACACCGAAGAACCCACCAACTGGTCGCGTCGTTACAAGGCCAACTTGGAGAAGCTCGCCTCGGGCGATGTGAACAAGGTGGCCGAGGTCGTGCGTGACCTGTGGCGTCGTGACCAGGAGCGCGGTCTGTCGGCGGGCGAGAAGCGAATGCTGGCTAAGGCACGGCAGATTCTGGTTGGCGAGCTGGCGTTGGCGGAGAGCACCGACGAAGCCAAGGCCGACACCATCCTGGACGAGGTCCTGGCTGCCGCGTCCTGAACGGCAAAGTAGTAGCGGTCGTACCGGCCGCCGGTTCCGGGCGGCGGTTGGCTGCCGGGGTGCCCAAGGCGTTCTATCAGCTCGAAGGGGAGTCCCTGGTTGAGCGCGCCGTAACAGGCCTACGCGCGTCCGGCGTGGTCGATACCGTCTTCGTCGCGGTCCCTCCGGACCGAACCGACGAGGCCAAACTGATCCTGGGTCACCTCGCAACCATCGTGGCCGGCGGAGCCAGCCGCACGGAGTCCGTGCGGCTGGCTTTGTCGGCATTGACCGACCCGGGGCCCGATTCGGCGCCTGAGTTCGTCCTGGTGCATGACGCGGCCCGGGCGCTAACCCCGCCGTCGCTGATCGTGCGCGTCGTGGCGGCGCTGCGGGACGGTCACGACGCGGTGGTTCCGGGCCTGCCGCTATCGGACACCGTCAAGGCCGTCGACGCCAACGGGGTGGTGCTGGGCACACCGGAACGAGCGGGTCTGCGTGCTGTGCAGACACCGCAGGGCTTCGCCACCGATGTGCTGTTGCGTGCCTTCCAGACGGCCACCGACACCGATTTCACCGACGACGCCGCCCTTGTCGAGCACATCGGCGGCCAGGTCCAGGTGGTCGACGGGGATCCACTGGCCTTCAAGATCACCACTCCGCTGGACTTGTTGCTGGCCAAGGCTATAGTGCGGCAGTGATGCAGATGCCGCGCGTCGGTATGGGTGTCGACGTGCACCCGATTGAGCCGGGTCGACCGTGCTGGCTGGTGGGTCTGCTGTTCCCCAGCGCCGACGGATGTGCCGGGCACTCCGACGGCGACGTCGCCGTCCACGCGCTGTGTGACGCCGTGCTCTCCGCCGCAGGTCTGGGCGACATCGGCGGCGTGTTCGGCGTCGACGACCCCCGCTGGAAGGGCGTCAGCGGTGCTGACATGCTGCGCCATGCCGTCGAACTTCTTTCCGAGAGCGGCTTCATGGTCGGTAACGCGGCCGTGCAGGTGATCGGTAACCGGCCGAAGATCGGCTGGCGCCGCTACGAGGCGCAAGCGGTGCTCTCCCGCCTACTCAACGCACCGGTGTCGGTGGCGGCTACCACGACCGACGGGCTCGGCCTCACTGGGCGTGGCGAAGGCCTGGCAGCGATTGCGACGGCGCTGGTCATTCCGCTCCGATGAACACCGGCCGCCCGGGTGCTGCGGGTGTAGGCAGTAAGCTGGCACGTCGTGACCGATCGTGCCCAATTGCGGCTTCATGACACGGCGACGGGAGCCGTCCGTGATTTCGTGCCGCTGCGCGCCGGACACGTCTCCATCTACCAGTGCGGTGCCACCCCGCAGGGACTTCCACACATCGGGCATGTCCGCAGCGGCGTTGCCTTCGACATCCTGCGCCGCTGGCTGACGGCCCGTGGCTATGACGTCGCGTTCATCCGCAACGTCACCGATATCGACGACAAGATCTTGAACAAGGCCGCGGCGGCCGGGCGCCCCTGGTGGGAGTGGGCCGCCACGCACGAACGGGCGTTCACCGCCGCGTACGACGCTCTCGACGTCCTGCCGCCGTCGGCCGAGCCGCGGGCCACCGGGCACATCACCCAGATGGTCGAATTAATGGAACGCCTGATCGAAACCGGCCACGCCTACCCCGCGGCCGGCGACGTCTACTTCGATGTGCTCAGTTACCCGGACTACGGCCAGCTGTCCGGTCACCGCATCGACGATGTGCACCAGGGCGAGGGTGTGGCCACCGGCAAGCGCGACCAGCGTGACTTCACCCTGTGGAAGGGCGAAAAGCCCGGCGAGCCGTCCTGGCCGTCGCCGTGGGGAAGGGGACGGCCGGGCTGGCACATCGAGTGTTCGGCGATGGCTCGCACCTATCTGGGACCGGAATTCGACATCCATTGCGGCGGAATGGATCTGATCTTCCCGCACCATGAAAACGAGATCGCCCAGAGCCGCGCGGCCGGGGACGGGTTCGCCCGTTTCTGGCTGCACAACGGCTGGGTGACGATGGGCGGCGAGAAGATGAGCAAGTCGCTGGGCAACGTGGTGGCCATCCCGGCGATGCTGCAGCGGGTGCGCCCGGCCGAGCTTCGTTATTACCTCGGCAGCGCTCACTACCGGTCGATGCTCGAGTACACCGAGGTCGCGCTGCAGGACGCGGTGAAAGCGTATGTCGGCGTGGAGGAATTCCTGCACCGCGTGCGCAGCCGGGTGGGTGCGGTATACCCCGGCGAATGGACGTCCCGGTTCGCCGCGGCGCTCGACGATGACCTGGCGGTGCCGATGGCGCTGGCGGAGATTCACCAGAAACGCGCCGACGGCAACCGTGCCCTTGACACCGGCGATCACGAAGGTGCCCTCAAGAGCGCTGCATCCATTCGCGCGATGATGGGCGTTCTGGGTTGTGACCCGCTGGACGAGCGCTGGGAGACTCGCGACGAGACCTCGGCCGCGCTGGCGGCTGTCGACGTTCTGGTTCAGGCCGAACTCGAAAATCGGAAGAAGGCCCGGGAACAACGCAACTGGGCGTTGGCCGACGAGATTCGCGATCGGCTCAAACAGGCCGGCATCGAGGTCACCGACACCGCCGACGGCCCGCAGTGGACGTTGGGCGGTGACGGCAAGTAGATGGCCGGTAACTCGCAGCGCCGGGGGGCGATACGGAAGGCCGGCTCCAAGAAGGGGCCGACTGTCGGCTCGGGTGGCCAGCGCCGTCGCGGCCTGGAAGGTCGTGGCCCGACGCCGCCGGCGCACATGCGTCCCAATCATCCTGCCGCCAAACGCGGCAAGCCCCAACAGCAGCGGCCGACCAAGCCGGTCGACGAGGTCGAGACGGTGCTGGGCCGCAACCCGGTGGTGGAATGCCTGCGCGCCGGAGTGCCGGCGACCGCGCTCTACGTCGCCCTGGGTGTTGAGGCCGACGAACGGGTGACCGAATCCGTGGCCCGGGCCGCCGAGAAGGGGATCGCCATCCTGGAGGTGCCGCGCAGCGATCTCGACCGGATGACGTCCAACCACCTGCATCAAGGCATCGCGCTGCAGGTTCCGCCCTTCGACTACGCTCACCCCGACGACTTGGTGGCCAGCGCCTTGGAGGCTCCGCCGGCACTGCTGGTCGCCCTGGACAATATCTCCGACCCCCGCAATCTCGGCGCGATCGTGCGGTCGGTGGCAGCGCTGGGGGGGCACGGCGTGGTGATACCGCAACGTCGATCCGCCTCGGTCACCGCTGTCGCGTGGCGCACCAGCGCCGGGGCCGCGGCGCGAATCCCGGTCGCGCGTGCGACCAATCTCACCAGGACGCTGAGGGACTGGGCCGACCGCGGGTTGCAGGTAGTCGGATTGGACGCCGGTGGCGACACCATGTTGGACGACCTGGACGGCAGAGACCCGATGGTGGTAGTGGTCGGTTCGGAAGGCAAGGGCTTGTCCCGGCTGGTCCGGCAGAACTGCGACCAGGTGGTTTCCATTCCGATGGCCGGTCAGGCCGAATCACTGAATGCGGCGGTGGCCGCCGGAGTGGTGCTCGCCGAAATCGCGCGGCAACGCCGAAGCTGAGCTGCTGCACGGCCGGTCTGACTGGCTCCCGATTCCTATGAATGTTCATAGGAATCATGTCGACATAGCGAACTCAAAGAATCTTGACCGGCCCGTCGGTCGGTCCATCCTCGCGCGTTACGAGTCCTATTTTCGCTGCTCGTGATCCAATGCCAGCGCCAAAATTGAACTCAGGCTGAACAAAAGTTTGCAGCGGGTGAACACTTGCCGCTACCGGTTTCTGTGACTTCGCCTTCAATCTAACGTGTTTCATATGAGAACTCGCTAAAGGGGAGGATCACGGCACGTTAGCAATATAAGATACGCGACTTTTTCGCGGGTACCGCCGATGTGCGGTGGTGCCGTCTCAACCACTGGGCTTTGTAGCCAACGCACCGAGCATTCAAGGAGTAACGATGTCGTTCGTACGCACCTATCCGGAGCACCTGGCGGCCGCCGCCAGCAACCTGCAGTCGCTGGGCGCGGCTCTGAACGTGGGGAGCGCGGCGGCCGCCGGCCCCATCACCGGCGTGATTCCCGCCGCTGTCGACGAGGTGTCCATCCTGACCGCGACGCAATTCGCCACTCACGGTCAGCGGTTCCAGGAATTGAGCGTGCAGGGGGCCCGGATCCAGGCGATGCTCGCCGCGACCCTGGCGACCAGCGGCAACTCCTACGCCGAGACCGAGGCGGCAAACGCCGCTCTGGCTCACTGAGCGGCTGAAGGCATCGGGGAGTCCTTGCAATGGTGGATTACGGGATGTTGCCGCCCGAGGTCAATTCCGCGCGCATCTACGCCGGTCCCGGGCCGGCCTCACTGGTATCGGCAGCGGTGGCATGGAACAACCTTGCCGCTGATTTCCAGGCAGCGGCCTCGGGCCACCGATCGGTGATCGAGGGTCTGACCGCCGGCCCGTGGCTGGGTCCTGCTGCGGCGAAGCTGGTTTCGGCCGTTTCGCCGTTCGTCAGCTGGCTGAGCAGCAGCGCCGAGCAGGCCGCCGAGGCAGGAGGTCAGGCGGCCGCCGCGGCGACCGCCTATGAGCGTGCGTTCGCCGCCAGCGTCCCGCCGCCGTTGATTGCCTCGAACCGCACCATGCTGCAGCAGTTGGTCACCACGAACCTGCTGGGCCAGAACAGCGCGGCGATCTCGATGCTGGAGGCCCAGTACGGCGAGTTCTGGGCTCAGGACGCCGGGGCGATGTACACCTATGCCGGAACCTCGGCAGCCGCAACGAATTTGACGCCGCTGGCGGCACCGGCCGAGGTGGTGGACCCGATGGGGGTGGCCGACCAGGCCATCGCGGTCTTCAAGTCCGGGGGACAGGGTGTGCAAAACCAACTCAGCGCCCTGGGAGCACAGCTCACTCCTCGCGTCAGCGACGTGGTCAAGTCCCTGTCTTCGCCGCTCAACGGCGCCGGCCCACAGATCGACGCGTGGATCATGGCCAACACCCCGTTCGACGACATCGTGCCGCTGTACAGCAAGTATCTCTCGCCCTACGTCAACTCGCTGGCGGCGATGATTCAGTCGACGCAGACCATCGGGCAGAACACCAGCGGTTGGTCGGGCGTCGGCAACCTCGCGAACACGTTGTTCAAGCCAGCCGCTCCGGCGGCCGCGAAGGCCGCCGAAGGCGTTGCGGCGGCGGCAAGTGGTGCTGGACAAGCGGCTTCCGGTGCCGCGGGCAACCTCGGAGCCGGTCTCGGCGGCGTGGCTGGCAGCCTGGGCAAGGCTGTGCCGATCGGCGGCTTGTCGGCGCCCGCGAGCTGGGTCCCGTGGCACGCCACCACCAACCCGGGCTTTGTGTCGGCGATTCCGGCCGCCGCCGAAGGCGGCAACAGTTTTCCCATGGCTCCGCCGCTCGGGCAGTTCGTCAACGGTGGATACGGCCGCAACGTCCCGCAATACGGCTTCAAGCCCTCGGTCATGGCCAAGCCGCCAGCCGCCGGGTGAGCACATGGTTGACTACGGTTCGTTGCCGCCCGAGGTCAACTCGGGGCGGATCTACACCGGTCCCGGCCCAGGGCCGATGCTGGCCGCCGCGGCGGCGTGGAGCGGGCTGGCCGCGGACTTCCAGGCCGCTGCGGCGGGCCATCGGGCGGTGATCACCGAGCTGACCAGCGGGCCGTGGATAGGACCGGCGTCGGCGGCGTTGGTCGCGGCTGCGTCACCGTTCATCGGCTGGTTGGACGGCAGTGCTGAGGAGGCAGGGCAGGCGGCGACTCAGGCGTTCGCGGCCGCTGCGGCCTTCGAGACCGCCTTCGCGGCAACGGTTCCGCCGCCGGTGATCGCGGCGAACCGGGCACTGCTGGCTGTTCTGGTCGCCACCAACTTTCTCGGGCAGAACACCCCGGCGATGGCCGCGACCGAGGCCGCGTATCTCGAATTCTGGGCTCAGGATGCGGCAACCATGTACAACTACGCGGGTAGCTCGGCGGCCGCGACTCAGCTGCCCGAACTGCCTGAGCCGGCCGAGGTGGTTGACCCGGGCGGAGTGGCCGACCAGGCTGTCGCGGTCGTCAAGAGTGTCGGTGAATCCGTGCAGGCGCAGGTCAATAGCATTGGCGCACAGTTGGGAACACGGGTCGGCGACGTCTTGCAGACGCTTTCCTCTCCGCTGAACGGGCAAGGAGCCGCCATCGACCAGTGGATCATGGCCAACACCCCGTTCGACGACATCGTTCCGCTGTACAGCAAATACATCTCGCCGTACCTGAACGCGTTCGCGCAGGGCCTCCAAGACACGCTATTCGTTGGGGACGAAACCGCCGGCTTCGCCAAACTCGGCAGTTTTGCGAACGATCTTGGCACCGCTGCGGCGGCGGCCGAGAAGGCGGCGCAAGCTGCGGACGCGGCAGTGCCCAAACTCTCCAGCAGCGCCGGTGGGGTGGCGGCGGGTCTGGGCAGGGCGCTCCCGCTGGGTAGCGGGTTGTCGGTACCGGTGAGTTGGACTTCGGCCACCGCCCAGACCGGGTCCGGGGTGACGGCGATCAGCAATGCCACCTCGATTTCGGCGGCGGCAGAAGGGGTCGTGAGCGGCAACATGCCGGTGGCGCCGCCGGTCGGGCAAATCGTCAATGCCGGTAATGGCCGCAGGAGTCCCGCCTACGGGCACCGGCTGACGTTCATGACGAGACCGCCGGCGGCCGGCTAGACCCCGAACACCCGCACGCTCGCCCAGAGCGCGAGCACCGCCACCACCAGGGCGGGAGGAACGGTGCACAGCCCGAGCTTGGTGTACTCGCCGACTGAAGCCGGTACCCGGTGCTGGCGCAGCACCCGCCGCCACAGCAGGTTCGATAGTGAACCGACGTAAGTCAGATTGGGGCCGATGTTGACCCCGATCAGCACGGCCAGTACGGCCACGGGCCCGCTGCCCGCCACCAGCGGCACCAATACCAGGGTGGCCGGCAGGTTGTTGACGACGTTGGCGAGCACGGCGGCCAGTGCCGCGATCCCCAGCAGCGCGGCCAGACCGGATCCGGTCGGCACCAGCGCCGACATCTTGGCGGTCATCCCGTTGAGCATGACGGCTTGCACGACGACGCCCAGCGCCAGCACGAACACTAGGAACCAAATGTTCACCGCTGCCAGGACCTCGCCCACCGTCGTGCGCCGGTGGCGCAGGCTGCGCGCTGCCAGCACCGACGCACCGGCCAGCGCCGCCCAGGCGGGAGCGATGTCCAACCACTCGGCCGCGGCGAATCCCACGAGCGTCAGCGCAACCACCGCCAGCACGAACACCGGAGGTCTCGGCGGGGGGCCGAAATGTTCCGGGTCGGGCTGGATGCGCAGGTCCTTGGCAAAGAACAGGCGAAAGACCAGGTAGACGGTAGCTATCGAGCACAGCCAGGGCAACGCCATCAGCAGGGTGAACCTGGTGAAGGAGATGTCGGCGCCTCGGTAGACCAGCAGGTTGGTCAGATTCGACACCGGTAGCAACAGCGAGGCGGTGTTGGCCAAGTGAGCGGTGGCGTAGGCATACGGCGGCGCCGCGGACCGCAACTGGCGCACCGTCGCGAGCACCACCGGGGTCAACAACACCACGGTGGCGTCGAGGCTGAGCACCGCGGTGATGGTGGCGGAAATGACGAAGACCTGGCGCAGTAGACCGTATGACCCGGAGCTCGCACGCGCCATCGCCGCGCCGGCGGCCTCGAACAGGCCTTCGTCATCGCACAATTTGGCCAGCACCAGCACCGCGCCCAGGAACGCTACGACCCGGGCCAGTCCGGACACCTGAGCTACGGCCTGGTGCGGCGATATCGCGCCGAGCGCGATCAGCACGGCCGCCGCCGGGACGGCCGCCACCGCTTCCGGCCAGCCCCGGGGACGCGCCACCGCGAATCCGAGCACGACCGCCAGCAGCGCCAGCGAGAGGACCAGAAGCAACGTCTATGCCCAGGGGTCTTCGCGACGAAAGACCGTGGGCAGTTGCAGGCAGACTCCGTCCCGTGCGGCGAGTTCGTCCAGCACGCTCATCGACACGTTCAGGTCGTCGCCGGCAAAGGGCAAGGCCCGCAACGGCTTTGACAGCGGGCGGAAGAAATCGTCCCAGTGGATCGGGATGATCCGACGCGCGCCCACCGCGCGCACCGTCTCATTCCAGTACTCGGTGATGTATGACCTGGACTGCAGTCCGAGTTGCCCGACGCTGAGGTAGGCCGCGTCGGCGCGCATCCCGTGCAGGGCGCCGGCGAGGTAGCCGGCGCTGCCCTGAATGAGCAGGCGCCGGTCCGACTGCCGGTGGTGAATCAGTGCCGACCAGGACTCGCCGCAGCGGTAAGCCGACGCCTTCACCGGTGGTCGCACCGGAGCCGTGATCGCACCCGGAAAACGGTCGGGTGGGCAGTGATGTGACTCGGTCAGCGTGACGTCGTAGGCGCCTAACGTCATCGGCACACCGGAGGTCGCTACCAGGATCCGATCCGCCGGGAGTCCGTACCCGCGGCCGATATTGGCAGCCGATTCGCCACCGACCAGTTGGGCGCCGGTGCGATCGGCCACCAGGGCGGAGTCCAGCGCGTGGTCGATGTGGGTATGCACCGGGATGACCGCGGCAAGTCGCGATACCTTGGCCCGCGCCAGACACCCGTCCACGCGCGCCGCGGACGGGGCCACCTTCCCGGCCGCCACCGAGGCCAGTCCGGGTCTGGAGAAATAGCCGTCCGTCATCAATGCCGAGGTGCCGTCGTCGACAAGTACCGTCGCGACTCCCATCCACGTGACCCAGAGCGGTGAATAACGTTGCGCTATCTGTACATTGAACCGGTCGGCATATTGGCTGAGATCCGGACGCCCGATTTTGAGTCGCATCAGCAGAATGCCCCGATCTCGACTCCGGCGGTGCGGAGGTATTCGTGCACGGCCGCCGCGATCTGTACGGCACCGGGTGAATCGCCATGTACACAAATGGATTCCGCGTCGAGCGCCAGCGCCGTACCGTCGGTCGCGGTTACCTCCCCGGTGGTCACCATATTCACCACTCGGCGTGCAATCAGCGCCGGGTCATCAAGCACCGCACCGGGTTCCCGGCGGGGGACCAGGCGCCCGTCGGGCTGGTAGGCGCGGTCGGCGAACGCCTCGGCCACCGTGCGCAGACCGCGCCGGTCGGCTTCCTCGAAGAACGCCGAACCCGACATGCCCAGCACGGGCAACGAAGCGTCCACCGTCGCCACCGCCTCGGCGACAGCGGCAGCCTGATCACGATGGGAGACAATCGAATTATAAAGTGCTCCATGTGGTTTCACGTAGGATACCGCCGATCCTGCGGCCTGTGCGATGGCCTGCAGGGCGCCGATCTGGAAGACGACATCGGCCAGCAGATCCTCCGGGGCGACGTCGATGAAGCGTCGGCCGAAGCCGACCAGATCCTGATAGCTCACCTGTGCGCCGATCCGCACGCCGCGTCGTGCCGCAGATCTGCACACGCGCAACAGACCCGCCGGATCGCCGGCGTGAAAGCCGCACGCCACGTTGGCGCTGCTGACGATACTGAGCATGGCGTCGTCGTCACCGAGTTGCCAGACCCCGAATCCTTCGCCCAGGTCGGCGTTGAGGTCGATGCGGGCCACCTCGCCAGCTTAGAAGGCCGCGCCGGCTACAGCTTGGCGACCTTGGTGGCGATCTGGTTGGCGATGTCGGTCGCCGACGGGCCGGTTTCCTTGTAGGCGCACGTGACGATGTCGATGGCGAGGTTATTGCGCACGGTCAAGGCGCGCTGGCAGGACCAGCCGTTCCCGGCCTCCTGGACCTGCGAGCTGGTCAGCATGCCGTTGCTGCTCGTCACCTCGCCCACCGACCAGATGGTGACGGGCTGGTTGGGGCTGCCGTCGTCGAACCGACGGTTGGAGCAGGACTTCCAGCTCTGGACCGAGGAGTTGTAGAAGTTGCTGGCGTCCTGGGCGTTCGGGAAGGCGACCACCGCCTGGATCGCGTAGTGCTTGCGCTTCTTGGAGTCGTCGATGCTGTCATCGAGGCGCTGGCCGCGCATCGACGTCCACCCGGTGCCCTCGTAGACCTTGTCTTGGGCGGCGCCGTCCACGGCCAGGCAGTTTTTGTCGTTGATGTTCTTGCTCCAGTCCCACATGCCCTTGGCCTTGAACCAGACCTTCATCGACGTGGCGCCCAAGGCACTGTTGATGCGCCCGGGATCCAGCATGAGGTCGTCCAACGCACTGACCGGTATCGGTGTCTGGTTCGCCAGGCCGGCCTTGTCGCCGGCGACAGCGTTTCCGTCGACGACGTCGGTGCAGCCGGCCACCAACGTGCACGCAGCGACCAGCACGGTAATCTGCAGGCGCACTCGATCCCCCCTCCCCGCGGCCCCCTGTCGCGAGTGTTCTGTCAGCTTAAGTGCTGCTCAGCGCTGTCGCCCGAGTAACCAGCAGAACAGGTAGATGACGAAGGAGATGGCGGCTACGAAGACCGATACGGGGACGCCGGGGGCCAACGACAACACGATTCCCCCGACCGCCGCGATCTCGGCGAACAGCACCGAGGCGGCGATGGCGGCCCCCGGCGAATTGATCACCCGAGCGGCCGCCGCGGCGGGAGTGATCAGCAACGACATCACCAAGAGCGCGCCGACGATCTGGACCGCCTGCGCGGCCACCACACCTACCATCGCGGCGAACACGATGCCCAATACCCGCACCGGCACGCCACGGGCGGCCGCGACGTCCGGATCGACCGTGGCGAAGAGCAGGGGGCGATAGCAGGTACCCAACACGCCCACGACCAGCGCACACACCACGGCCAGCATGACCAGACCGGAGTAGCCGACGCCGACGATCTGGCCGGTGAGCAGCGCGAAGCTGGTCCCGGTACGGCCCGGATAGAGGTGGATGAACAGCACCGCCAGGCCCATCCCGAAGGCCAGCACCACCCCGATCACCGAATCCCGCTCGCGGGCGCGCTGACCCAGGATCCCGAACAGCGCGGCCGCCAGGGCACTGCCGACCAGCGCGCCGATCCCCACCTCGAACCCCGCCAGCAGCGCGAAAGCGGCTCCGGTCAAAGACAGTTCGGCCGAGCCGTGCACCGCGAAGGACATCTGCCGCATCACGATGAACGGTCCGATCAGCCCGGCCACCAACCCCAGCAGGGCCGCCGCGGCCAGCGCATGCTGTACGAAGTCGTGCCTGAGCAGATGAAGGGTCAGGTCGAAGGCGAACAGGTGGTCCAGCATTTCGGTGAGCCGCTCGTTCATCACACCTGCCCGTCCGGGGCCCCGACCACGAAGTAGCGGCCTTTCACCTTGACCACTTCGATGTCGGCCCGGTAGAGCTCGGACAGCGTCTGCGCCGTCATCACCTGGTCGACCTCGCCGCTGCGGAATCGACCGTCGACCAGGTACAACACCCGATCGACGTACGGCAGGATCGGATTGAGCTCGTGAGTCACCACGATGACGGCGGTACCGGCAGCATTGCGGCGCCGGTGGATGAGTTCGGCGACCCGTTTGGCGTTGGCCGGGTCCAGGGTCAACAGTGGTTCGTCGTACAGCATCAGCGCCGGGTCGCTGACCAGCGCTTGCGCGATGCGCACCCGCTGCAGCTCGCCGCCGGACATCAGTCCTACCCTGACGTCGGCCAAGCGTTCGCCGTTGACTTGCTGCAGGGCCGCTCGCACGGCATCGTCGCGGCGTTGCCGCGGTGCCCGACGCAGCCCCCAGGCACCCCAGCGGTGCCCGTCGACGCCGAGCGCGACCAGATCGCGTCCGCGCAGCATCACTTCCCGGTCGATCGGATGATGTTGCGGCACATACCCGACCGGGCCGTTCACCGTCGCCGTCCCGGCGCTCAGCGGAAGCTGACCTAGCAACACCTTGAGTAGTGACGTCTTGCCGGTCCCGTTGGGTCCCAGCACCGCGATGAATTCGCCGGCCGCCACCGACAGGTCGAGGTGGTCCCAGAGCACGCGGTTACCGAAGGCCAGCCGGGCGCTGGTCAGCGCGACAACTTGAGGTTTCACGGACGCACCCGGTTAGCGGCCGGCGGCCGACTGCAGGGCGGCGGTCAGCTGGGCGACGGTGGTGCGCTGCCAGCTCAGGTAGTCCGAGCCGCTGGGCAGGCTCTCGGACACTTCGGTCACCGGTACGCCGGATTGCCGGGCGGCGGCTTGCAGGTCTGCGGTGGCGGCGGTCGCGGTCTGCGGATTGACCAATAGTGCCGCCACCTGCCGGCGGTTGATCAGATCCAGTGCGGAAGCCATGTCGGTCGGCGCGGGATCGGCGCCGTCCTCGTCGGCCATCGCGAACCCGACCGGAGTGCGGTCGGTCAGGCCCGCCGCCGTCAGCAGGTAATGCACGACAGGCTCGGTCGCGATGACGCCGGTGGCCGGGTACCTGGTCGCGATCGCGCGCTCGGAGCTGGCGATCGCGTCGGCGCCGCGGCCGAACTGGGCCGCATTGGCGCGGTAATCCGCCGACTTGAGCGGGTCGATGATCGCCAGCCGCTCGGCGATGGTGATGGCCACCGCCTTGGCGACGGCGAGGTTGTAGAACACGTGCTCGTCGGGCGCCTCGCGCGCCGGCGGGAGAAACGAGTACGCGTCGATCGCGTGGATACCGGGGTGGCCGGCCAGCACCCGGTCTACCCAGGGGTCATAGCCGCCGCCGTTGTAGATCACCAGGTCGGCATCGGTCAGTGCCGCCGCGTCGGCGGGAGTCGCCTGATACGAGTGTGGATCGACGTCCGCGCCGCTCAGGATGGATTTGACCACGATGTGGCCGCCGGCGACGGCACGTGCGACGCTGCCCCACACCTCGGTGGAGGCCACCACGGCTACCGCACCCGGGTGCTCCGGACCACCCGACGCGCAACCCGTCAAAGTGGTGGCGCAGACCAGGCAGACCGCAAGCCGCATCCGCACGTCGCATCCTCTCGCCCGGCCGGTTGGCCGACGCATAATACTAATGAAAATCGTTTCCATTAGAAAGTCGGTCGATCCGGCCGACGGGAATCGCTGTAGCGTCACCGAACGTGAGTCCCACACCGCGCAGGCGGGCGACTCTGGCGTCGTTGGCAGCCGAGCTCAAAGTGTCGCGCACCACGATCTCGAACGCCTTCAACCGACCGGATCAGCTCTCGCCAGAACTCCGTGACCGGGTCTTCGCCACGGCCAAGCGGCTGGGCTATGCGGGGCCCGACCCGGTGGCGCGCTCGCTGCGCACCCGCAAGGCCGGCGCGGTCGGTCTGGTGATGACCGAGCCGCTGACCTATTCCTTCAGCGACCCGGCGGCCCGCGATTTCGTTGCCGGAGTGGCGCAGTCATGCGAAGAACTCGGGCAGGGGCTGCTGCTGGTGGCGGTGGGCCCGAACCGCAGCATCGAGGACGGCACCTCCGCCGTGCTGGGTGCCGGGGTGGACGGCTTCGTGGTCTATTCCGTCGGTGACGACGACCCCTATCTGCAAGTGGTCCTGCAGCGGCGGCTGCCGGTCGTGGTGGTCGATCAACCCGTGGACCTGCCGGGGGTGTCCCGGGTGGGCATCGATGACCGGTCGGCGATGCGTGAGATCGCCGAGTACGTGCTGGGTCTGGGGCATCGGGAGATCGGGCTGCTGACCATGCGGCTGGGCCGGGACCGCAGGCAGGGCCTAGTCGACGCCGAGCGGCTGAAGTCTCCGACCTTCGACGTACAGCGGGAACGGATCATCGGTGTCTGGGAGGCGATGACGGCCGCCGGCTTGGACCCCGACTCGCTGACCGTGGTGGAAAGCTACGAGCACCTGCCGACCTCCGGCGGCGATGCCGCCAAGGTGGCCCTGGACGCCAATCCCCGAATCACCGCGCTGATGTGCACCGCCGACATCCTGGCGCTGTCAGCGATGGATTACCTGCGTGCGCATGGCATTTACGTTCCCGGTCAGTTGACGGTCACCGGTTTCGACGGGGTCGAGGACTCGCTGAGCCGCGGCCTGACGACGGTGGCCCAGCCCAGCCTGCAGAAGGGTCGTCGCGCGGGCGAACTGGTGCTCAGGCCGCCGCGGTCTGGATTGCCCGCGGTTGAACTGATGGCCACCGAGCTCATCCGGGGGCGTACCTCGGGACCCCCCGGCTAGCCGATGGTCGCGACCCGCGGCGACCGGCCTACGGCCGCTCTTGCGATCGCGACTGGCCAGCTGGTCGCGACCCGCGGCGACCGGCCTACGGCCGCTCTTGCGATCGCGACTGGCCAGCTGGTCGCGACCCGCGGCGACCGGCCTACGGCCGCTCTTGCGATCGCGACTAGCAGTTCTCGTGATCGCCGATCAGCAGCCGCACGGCCAGATCCAGCCGCTTGCTCACGTCGGTGGCTGAGGCGCGGCGGGTGAGCCACGCCAGCAGGTTGGACAGCCACACATCGGAGATCACCCGGGCGATGTGGTACTGATCCTCGGTCGGCTCGCCATCGCTCATCGCGCGGGCGAACATGCTGTCGATCAGCTTTTCGACTTGGTCGACTTCGCTGGCCGCCGATGCGTCGGCGAACACGTAGGCGCGCGTCATGGCCTCGGTCAACAGGGGGTTGCGCTGCATCGCGCGGTTGAGCTTGCCCACCATGAAGTTCAGCCGCTGGAACGGCGTGCCGCCGGCCACCGTGGAACGGTCGGTTTTGGCGTCGATGCGGCTGAACTCGCGGCCCAGCGCCGAAACCAGCAGGTGCACCTTCGACGGGAAGTACCGGTAGAGCGTTCCGACGGCCACGTCGGCGCGGTCGGCGACGGCGCGCATCTGCACCGCTTCGTAGCCGCCCTTCGACGCGATGGCCATGGTGGCGTCCAGGATTCGCTTGCGGCGCTCGCGTTGTGCTTCCGAGCCGAGCTCGGACTCAGCCAATACGGCCATGTTCACAACCTCGCGCGGTTGGCCGTCGGGCGACATGTGGCAGGCAGCTCCTCATGCGGGCGATTCGATCGCGAACGATACGCATTCATCGCGTTAATCTCCCACCTCCCTATGGCCGGGCCAACGTCCGTGTACTGGCCTGATGACCACCGACTTGACGGTCGATCGGTTCCACTATTAGAACACGTTCTAGTGTGGAGGAAAGATATCTTGGAATGTGAATTTGACGACGCGGAGGACTGCTGGTGGTAGCGACCGTCACCGACGAACAGTTCGCGGCCCGCGAGCTGGTGCGCGACTGGGCCCGCACCGCGGCGTCGGGGCAGACCGCGAGCGCGGCGGTCCGCGCCGTCGAACAAGGGGATCCCGACGCCTGGCGGCCGGTGTACGCCGGCCTGGCCGACCTGGGGATCTTCGGCGTCGCAGTGTCCGAGGACGACGGTGGCGCCGGAGGCAGCATCGGCGATCTGTGCGCCATGGTCGAAGAGGCGGCCAAGGCGCTGGTGCCGGGTCCGGTCGCCACGACGGCGCTGGCGACCCTGGTCGTCACCGATCCCGACCTGCGGGGCGCGCTGATGTCCGGTGACCGCGTTGCCGGGCTGGGGCTCGAAGGTGACGTGAGTATGGACGGAACGACGGTCTCGGGGGCTGTGCCGTGGGCACTCGGCGCTTGCGCCGGTGGCGTCCTGCTGGTGCCTGTCGACGGCAATTGGTTGCTCATCGATCTCGACGCTGACGGCGTCGCGCTGGAACCGTTGGAGGCCGCCGACTTCTCCCGTCCGCTGGCCCGGGTCGAGTTGACCGCGGTGGCGGGGACGGTGATCGAAACTCCCGGTGTAGGAGACCTGGCGGCGACCGTGCTGGCCGCTGAGGCCGCCGGCATCACCCGCTATGCGCTAGAAACCGCTGTCGCCTACGCCAAGGTGCGCGAGCAGTTCGGCAAACCCATCGGCAGCTTCCAGGCCATCAAGCACATCTGCGCCGAGATGCTGTGCCGTGCCGAGCAGGCTGAGGTGGCCGCGAGTGATGCAGCCGGGGCGGCGTCCGAATCCGATTCCCAGCAATTCGCCATCGCGGCGGCCGCGGCCGCCAGCATCGGCATCGCTTCGGCGAAGGCCAACGTCAAGGACTGCATTCAGGTGCTCGGCGGAATCGGCTGCACCTGGGAGCACGACGCGCATCTCTATCTGCGCCGGGCCCATAGCAACAGCCGCTTCTTGGGCGGTCTCGAGCACTGGCTGCGCACGGTCGCCGCGCTGACCCAGGACGGGGTGCGGCGCAAACTGTCGATCGACCTGACCGAGGTCGAGGGGCAGCGTGCCGAGATCGCCGCAGCGGTTGCGGAAGTGGCTTCTTTGCCGGCCGAGAAGCGACAGGTGGCCCTGGCCGAGGCGGGGCTGCAAGCACCGCACTGGCCGCCGCCTTACGGGCGCGGTGCGGGGCCGGCCGAGCAGCTACTGATCGACGAGGAGATGGCCGCCGCCGGCGTGGAGCGCCCGGACCTGGTGATTGGCTGGTGGGCGGCGCCGACCATTCTCGAATACGGCACGCCCGAGCAGATCGAGCGTTTCGTGCCCGCCACTCTGCGCGGCGACTTCCTATGGTGTCAGCTGTTTTCCGAGCCGGGCGCCGGTTCGGACCTGGCGTCTTTGCGTACCAAGGCCGTCCGCGGCGATGGTGGCTGGCAGCTCACCGGGCAGAAGGTGTGGACGTCGGCCGCGCACAAAGCCGCGTGGGGGGTGTGCCTGGCCAGGACGGACCCCGATG
Source organism: Mycobacterium gordonae (assembly GCF_017086405.1). Lineage (NCBI taxonomy): Bacteria > Bacillati > Actinomycetota > Actinomycetes > Mycobacteriales > Mycobacteriaceae > Mycobacterium > Mycobacterium camsae. The sequence continues at coordinate 6,572,892 of NZ_CP070973.1, read as the reverse complement.
TCCCCAAACACAAAGGCATCACGTACTTCCTGGTCGACATGAAGTCGCCAGGGATCGAGATTCGGCCGCTGCGCGAGATCACCGGTGACTCGCTGTTCAACGAGGTCTTCCTGGACAACGTGTTCGTCCCAGACGAAATGGTGGTCGGTACGGTCAACGACGGTTGGCGGCTGGCTCGCACCACGCTGGCCAATGAGCGGATCGCGATGGCCACCGGAACCGCGCTGGGCAACCCAATGGAAGAGCTGCTGCTGGTACTGGCCGGGATGGAACTTGATGCGGCACAACAGGATCGGCTGGCCAAGCTGATTCTGCTGGCGCAGGCCGGGGCATTGCTGGATCAGCGCATCGCTCAGTTGGCCGTCGGCGGCAAGGACCCCGGCGCGCAGTCCAGCGTGCGGAAGCTGATCGGCGTGCGCTACCGGCAGGGGCTGGCCGAGTTCGTCATGGACGTGTCCGACGGCGGCGGCCTGGTGCGCAACCGCGCCGTGTTCGACTTCTTGAACACGCGGTGTTTGACGATTGCCGGAGGGACCGAGCAGATCCTGCTCACGGTGGCGGCCGAGCGGTTGCTGGGCTTGCCGCGGTAGTCGCAACCAGCTAACGGCTGGCGATAGATACTGTCCGCGCCGCGGATCAGTGCTGCGATGATCGAGATCAGCATGCCGACCGGGTGACCGCCCCGGACTGTGGGCTGGTCGATTGCGGGCCGACGTGCGTGCCGATCAATCATGAATGTCATTCCTGTTCAGCTAGTTTCAACATGACATTGATTTGCACAACACGAGGGTCGGCTACTCAACCACCGCCGACTCCGCGGCGAAGACAAAAACTGAGGCGATGAAATGCCCTTGACCTAGCGTAATTACGGACGTCAACACTCGTATTGTGCGATCCGAAAGGCGTTTTCGCCGTCACGGTCCTTGGGAACCATCAGACCGTCCAGCCGGTCGATACTGCGATTCGAGTCGCTGACGCCGTGGCCGCCAGCTTTCGCAAGCGCCCATGTGAGGGTTGACGGCAGGGCGACGCGCCAGCGTCGACGGCGTTACCCGGCTCTCAACAGACTCGTCGATCGTCACGCGTGATCGGCGTCCGCCACTTCGTGGGACGCTATCGCCACTTCGCAGGTCGCGGGCTCGGCCGACCGGTGCTGCCGGGGAGGATTCCCGTGGAGCGATCGCTCGGCAGAGGTAGGCCCCGACGCGACGACCGCCGTTGGCGTTCTGCCCCACAGTGACTGGGATCGTCGCCGCTGCGTTCAGATGCACCGTCTTACCGGCGATTTCGGGCGCTCGCACCAGGCGAGGCGCACGTGGGCAGCCGTGCCGCCCGAAATTTTCTTGCGCCTAAAGGTATGGAAAGCCCTGTTAATCCGACTGAACGTCGTTCTAATATGTCGCCTAATTTGAGTTCGCGATCAACCGGCCCAGGAGGCAATGCAGATGTCCTTTCTCACCGCCGTCCCAGCGGAATTGAATGCGACCGCCGTCCAGTTGTCGGGTATGGGTGCGGCAATCAGGCAGGCCGGTTTAGGCGCGGCAGGGTCAACGGCGCAGATTCTGCCGGCGGCTGAGGATGAGGTGTCGGCGGCGATCGCGGCGCTGTTCGGGTCCTACGCCCGGGACTACCAGGGTCTGAGTTTGCAGGTGGCGCGGTATCACGACCAGTTCGTGCAGGCGTTGGGTCGCGGCGGCGCGGCGTATGCGGCCACTGAAGCGGCTAGTGCCGGGCCGCTGCAAGGTCTCCTGGATGTCATCAACGCGCCCACTAATGCGCTGCTGGGGCGACCGCTGATCGGCAATGGCGCTGATGGGGCGGCCGGAACCGGCCAGGCCGGCGGCGCTGGGGGTCTCTTATTCGGTGATGGTGGCAGGGGAGGTTCGGGAGCGGCGGGCAAGGCGGGTGGCGCGGGCGGCTCGGCGGGGTTGTTCGGTAATGGCGGCGCCGGCGGTGCCGGAGGCGCGGCCGCCGTCGCTGGTGGCGCCGGGGGTTCCGGCGGGGCAGGTGGGGCCGGTGGATTCTTGGGTGGTAGCGGCGGTGCAGGCGGGATCGGCGGCGCCGGCGGGGCCGGGGCGGCCGGGCTGGCCGGCGGGGTCGGTGGGGCCGGCGGAGCCGGTGGGGTCAGCCGAACCTTGATCGGCTGGGCCGGCGGGGCCGGCGGGGCCGGTGGCGTCGGCGGCGCGGGCGGTGTGGGTGCGGCCGGCGCCGTCGGGGGTACGGGGGCCGTGGGCGGTGCCGGCGGGGCCGGCGGTGCCGGCGGGGCGGCGGTCGGTCCTTTGGGCGTGGGCGGCTTGTTCGGCGGCGGCGGTGCCGGCGGTCACGGCGGGGTTGGCGGTATCGGCGGCCAGGGAGGTATCGGCACCGACCACAGCGCCACGATCGGCCAGGTCGGCGGGCTGGGTGGCAACGGCGGCACCGGTGGTGCGGGCGGAGCGTCCGGCGCCGGTGGTGCGGGCGGATTCTTTGGTACCGCTGGGCAGGCGGGTATCGCTGGCGACGGCGGCCAGGGTGGTGCGGGTGGACAAGGCGGAGCCGGTGGTTCCGGCGCGGCGGCACCTGCGCCGGGAGCGACCGGCGATTCCGGTGCGCGCGGCGGGGCCGGCGGTACCGGTGGTGCCGGTGGCGCCGCAGGTGCGGGTGCTGGTGGTCGCCAGGGTGCCGGTGGTGTGGGCGGTAGTGGCGGGGTAGGCGGTACCGGCGGTCAGGGTGGCATCGGGGCCGACGGGACCGACCCGGCGCAGGCTGCCCAGGGTGGCGGTGATGGCGGGACCGGCGGGACCGGCGGGGACGCGGGGACTGGTGGTGTCGGGTTCGGTGGCACGGCGGCCTCGGGCCAGGCCGGTGACGGTGGTGCCGGCGGCGTTGGCGGCACCGGTGGGCGCGGTGCGGACTTCACCGCGGCGGTCGCGGCCGGTCAGCAGGGTGGTCAGGGCGGCCAGGGTGGGGCTGGTGGCACCGGCGGTGCCGGTGGTGCCGCGGGTAACGGTGGGGGCGGCAATCAGGGTGCTGGTGGGGTGGGCGGTAGCGGCGGGGCCGGCGGCAACGGCGGTGCCGGCGGCAACGGCGCCGATAGCTCGTCCGTAACCCAGTCCGGCGATGCCGGGGGGACCGGCGGGACCGGCGGGACCGGCGGGGACGCCGGGGCGGGTGGCAGCGGCTTCGGCGGCACAGCCGCAGGCGGCAAAGGCGGCACCGGCGGTATCGGCGGTGGCGGTGGGACCGGTGGTAAGGGCTTCGGCAGCGCAGTGTTTGGTGTCTCCACCACACAGGGCGGCATCGGCGGCACCGGTGGCACCGGCGGCCTCGGTGGAAACACGCCCTTCGGCGGACAGAACGGCACGGGCGGTCAGGGCGGCACCGGCGGCACCGGCGGCTCAGGCGGCGAATACGATGTGCCGTCCATCGCGATTGGAAACGGGGGTGGTGGTGGCGGCGGCGGCGCCGGCGGCGCCGGCGGTCAAGCGGGCACCGGCACCGGCCCCCTCGGAACGGGTGGCAGCGGCGGCATGGGTGGCACCGGCGGTACCGGCGGGAATGCCACCAGCGCAAAGCTCACCGGATTTGGTGGTGTGGGAGGCGGCGGAGGCGTCGGTGCATTCGGCACAACGGCGCCGGGCGCCGGCGGCGCTGGCGGCGGCGGCGGCGCCGGCGGCCATGTGACCGCGACCGGCGGGGCTGCCGGCGGTGGCGGTGGTGGTGGCGGCGCTGCGGTCGCCCTCGGCGGGCAGGGCGGCAGCGGCGGCGCCGGTGGCGACGTCGGCACCGAGATACCCGCTCGAACAGGCGGGTCCGGCGGTGCGGGCACCTTCTTCGTGCCCGGTTCTGCCGGCGGCGGTGGAGGCGGCGGGGGCGCCGCCGTCGATATCCTCGGCGTCTTCGCCGACGGCGGCAACGGTTTCGCAGGTAACAACGGTAGCGGTGGCGGCGCCGGTGCTGTCGGAGGAAACAGCGGTGGGTCCGGGGGCTCCAGCCCAGGACAAGGTGGTCAAGGAGGGATCGGGTACAACAGCATCGGCAACGGTGGCACTGGCGGCTCCACCTAAAGTGCTGCCCAAACGTCCGCTGACTGACCGATACCCTGCGACCCGCTGTCTGCGACTCGTCGCCACGAGGTGGCGGGCGAAAGCAGGCGTAATGAGGGCTGGAATGTCATCCGGTATTTCCGCGCCACAGCTAAGCCGTTCTTGTCACCCGGAACCGCCTAACCAGGTGCAGTGACCAGTTGCGACGGCGCAGCCACCCCTAGGAGAAGTTCGTCTGCGCGCAGGTGCTGGGGGAGGTGAGGTTGACCCCCGAGTAGACCACCTGCATGTGCGTGCACACGAAGACCATCACGTTGGTCATCGGCTGCCCGGTGGCCCAGCTGGTCGAGTCAATGACGCCGGTGGTCTGGTACTTGTCCGGCGGCCCTTCGCCGAAGTAGACGGTGGTGATCACGTCGCCCCCACCGGTTTTCATCACCCGCTCGAATTGGCTGGTGGCGTGGGCGTCCAAGTACGCCACCCGGCTGTTGGAGCGGATCTCGGTTGTCTGGCGCGCCCACAGGCCGGGTGGGAAACCCGCCGGCCCGTCGGGCGTCATCAGGTTTGCGCCCGCGACGAAGTCGCAGCTGCCGTTGCCGTGGCAGTCGACGAAGCTGTGCGTCTGAATCTGCGTCGCGTCATCGACGGGGAAAAGCGTGGTCGCGGTGTTGCTGGCGGCCGCAGCCGTGGGAGCGGGCGCCAACGCTGCCAGCAGCCCACCCAGCGCCAGACCTGGTAACAGCCGCTTCATCCTGCTCCCCTTCCCACCGATCGCCAAGCAGAACCTATCCCCGCGACTACTCGTCGTAGGTCACTTCTACCGAATCAGATTCCGGGTGAGATTGACAGGCCAGAATCAGCCCGTCGTCGAGGTCCTGCTGTTCGAGCACATCGTTGACCTCCATGCTCACTTTGCCGCTGCGCACGGTCACGGCGCAGGCGCCGCAGTGGCCCTCCCGGCAGGAGAACGGCGCGTCCAGCCCCTTGGCCAGCAGCACGTCGAGCAGCTTGGCGCTGCGCGGCCAGGACACGGTGTGGGATTCGCCGTCGAGTTCCACTACTGCGGTCGCCGGTGCCTCGTCGCCGTCGTCCTCGATCTTCACGGCCGCGAAGGGATCCGACTCGAGCGACTTGAACACCTCGATGTGCACTTGCTGCGCAGGGACTTTCAGTGCTTCCAGGGCAAGCCGTGCCGCCTCCATGAAAGGTCCGGGCCCGCAGATGAACGCCGAGCGGCTGGTGAACGGGGCGGCCAGCGCCGCCAGCGCGGCCGCGCTCGGCAGGCCCTGCAGCGATTCCAGCCAGTGCACCACGGTGAGCCGGTCCGGGTACTTGGTGCCCAGCTCCCGTAGCGCATCCCGGAAGATGACCGAGCGGTCGTCGCGGTTTGCGTAGACGAGAGTCACCTGCCCGCTGCCTTCGGACAACGCCGACTTGCAGATCGACATGATCGGGGTGATGCCGCTGCCGGCGGCCAGCAGCAGGAAGTCGCTGTCCAGCGTCTTGGGTACGAAGGTGCCGGACGGGGCGAGCACGTGGATGCGCATGCCCGGGTGTGCGTGCTCGCACAGCCAGTTCGACGCGTAGCCGCCGGCGGTCCGCTTCACCGTCACGGTCAGCGAGTCGTCGGTGAATGGCGAGCTGCACAGGGAGTAGCAGCGCGCCACCGAACCGGAGCGGTCGCTGGGCACCCGCAGCGTCAGGAACTGGCCGGGCGCGTAACGCAGCCGCTCGGGCGGGACGGCCGCATCGCCTGGCGCCTCGAACACGAGCGACCGTGCGTCGTCGGTTTCGGCGACTACCTCGGCGATCTGCAGCTCCAGCACGTGGTCGCCGAGCGGCTCGTCGGGCGCTTGGTCCAGATCCGCCTCCGTCAAGGCGCTTCCTCTCTTCGGTCTTAACTAGAACATGTTATAGAAAACCCGATTCGCATCTCTACCAGCCGCAGGAATACCCTGCTCGACACAAATCGGAACGTGTTCTAGTCTCTCTGTAAGTCAGCACTCCCAGGAGGCATACGTCAGTGACCACTATTCAACAGCGTGATGCGCAGACGGTCCTAGCTGCCATCGATGATCTGCTGCCGCGGATCCGGGAGCGCGCTCAGGCCACGGAAGATCGGCGCCGGCTGCTCGACGAGACCGTGCAGGAACTCGACGACATCGGCTTCTTCACCCTGCTGCAGCCCGAGCAGTGGGGCGGTCTGCAGTGCGAACCCGCATTGTTCTTCGAGGCGGTGCGCCGCCTGGCCAGCGCCTGCGGGTCCACCGGTTGGGTGAGCTCGATCCTGGGTGTGCACAACTGGCACATGGCGCTGTTCGACCAGCAGGCCCAGGAGGAGGTCTGGGGACAGGACGCCAGAACCCGAATTTCTTCGTCGTACGCCCCGATGGGCGCCGGGGTCGTGGTCGACGGTGGCTATCTGGTCAACGGGTCGTGGAACTGGTCATCCGGCTGCGACCACGCCACCTGGGCCTTCCTTGGCGGTCCCGTCATCAAGGACGGCCGCCCGGTCGACTTCGGCAGCTTCCTGATTCCCCGCACCGAGTACCGCATCGACGACGTGTGGCACGTGGTCGGGTTGAAGGGCACCGGCAGCAACACCGTCGTCGTCAAGGACGTCTTCGTGCCCCGGCACCGGTTCCTGTCCTACAAGGCGATGAACGACGGAACCGCCGGCGGTTACCGGACCAATACCGCTCCGGTTTACAAAATGCCCTGGGGCACAATGCACCCCACTACCATCTCGGCGCCGATCGTGGGCATGGCATACGGCGCCTACCAGGCGCACGTGGAGCACCAGGGCAAGCGGGTGCGCGCCGCCTTCGCCGGCGAGAAGGCCAAGGACGACCCGTTCGCGAAGGTGCGCATCGCCGAGGCGGCCAGTGACATCGACGCCGCCTGGCGGCAGTTGAGCGGCAACGTCGCCGACGAGTACGCGCTGTTGTCGGCCGGCCAGGAGATCCCGTTCGAGCTGCGGGCCCGGGCCCGCCGCGACCAGGTGCGCGCCACCGGGCGTGCGATCGCGTCGATCGACCGGCTCTTCGAGGCATCCGGCGCCACCGCCTTGGCCAATGACGCACCGGTGCAGCGTTTCTGGCGGGATGCACACGCCGGCCGGGTGCACGCTGCCAACGACCCGGAACGGGCGTACGTGATCTTCGGGAACAACGAGTTCGGGTTGCCGCCCGGCGACACGATGGTATGACCGCGACAGACGAGCTGACGTTCGAATCCACCTCGCGCACTGCCGAAGTCGACGTCGACGGGCCGCTGCAGCTGCACTATCACGAAGCGGGCGCCGGTAACGACCAGACGGTGGTGTTGTTGCACGGCGGCGGCCCTGGCGCGTCGAGCTGGTCGAACTTCTCGCGCAACATCGCGGTGCTGGCGCAGCAGTTCCACGTGCTGGCGGTCGATCAGCCGGGCTACGGGCACTCCGACAAGCGCGCCGAGCACGGGCAGTTCAACCGCTACGCGGCCCGCGCGCTGAAGGGGCTGTTCGATCAGCTGGAGTTGGGACGCGTTCCGCTGGTGGGCAATTCACTCGGTGGCGGCACCGCGGTGCGGTTCGCACTGGACTATCCGGACCGGGCCGGCAAGTTGGTGCTGATGGGGCCGGGCGGCCTGAGTGTCAACCTGTTCGCGCCTGACCCCACCGAGGGGGTCAAGCGGCTGGGCAAGTTCTCCATGGAGCCCACCCGGAAGAATCTCGAGGCATTCCTGCGGGTCATGGTGTACGACCAGAAGCTGATCACTCCGGAGTTGATCGACCAGCGTTTCGAGTTGGCCAGCACCCCGGAATCGCTGCAGGCGACCCGTGCCATGGGAATGTCGTTCTCCGGAGCCGACTTCGAGCTCGGCATGATGTGGCGCGAGGTGTACAAGCTGCGCCAGCCGGTGCTGCTGATCTGGGGGCGGGAGGACCGCGTCAACCCGCTGGACGGCGCGCTGGTGGCACTCAAGACCATCCCTAGGGCCCAGCTGCACGTTTTCGGGCAGTGCGGGCACTGGGCTCAGGTGGAGAAGTTCGACGAATTCAACAAACTGACGATTGATTTCCTAGGAGGTGCGAGATGAGCATTCGGTCATTGGGCTATCTGCGCATCGAAGCCACCGACATGGCCGCGTGGCGCGACTACGGCCTGAAGGTGCTCGGCATGGTCGAGGGCAAAGGTACGGTCGACGGTGCCCTCTATCTTCGGATGGACGACTTCCCGGCCCGGCTGGTGATCGTTCCCGGCGAGCAGGACCGGCTGGCCGAGGCCGGCTGGGAGTGCGCGAATGCCGAAGGGCTGCAAGAGATCCGGAACCGTCTTGAAGTCGAGGGCACGCCGTACAAGGAGGCCACCGCGGCCGAACTGGCCGAACGCCGGGTCGACGAGATGATCCTGTTCAACGACCCGTCCGGTAACCCGCTGGCCGTCTTTCACGGCGCTGCCCTGGAACACCGCCGCGTGGTCAGTCCCTACGGGCACAAGTTCGTCACCGAGGAGCAGGGTCTGGGTCACGTGGTGCTGACCACCCGCGACGACGCCGAGGCGCTGCACTTCTACCGCGACGTGCTCGGTTTCAAACTGCGCGATTCGATGCGGATGCCACCGCAGGTGGTGGGCCGGCCCGCCGACGGTGCCCCGGCGTGGCTGCGGTTCTTCGGCTGCAATCCCCGGCATCACTCGCTGGCTTTCCTGCCGATGCCGACGCCGTCGGGCATCGTGCACCTGATGGTCGAAGTGGAGAACTCCGACGACGTCGGCCTGTGCCTGGACAGGGCCCTGCGCCGCAAGGTGCCCTTGTCGGCCACGTTGGGCCGGCATGTCAACGACCTGATGCTGTCCTTCTACATGAAGACACCAGGCGGCTTTGACGTCGAATTCGGTTGTGAGGGAAGGAAAGTCCAAGACGAAGGCTGGATTGCGCGGGAGAGCACCGCGGTGAGCCTGTGGGGTCACGACTTCTCCGTCGGCATGCGTGGCTAGCCTCGAGGAATGACTGCTGCGCCGATTGACCCGCGCGCGTTCCGCACCGTGCTGGGTCAGTTCTGCACCGGGATCACCATCATCACCACCGTGCACGACGACGTGCCGATCGGCTTCGCCTGCCAGTCGTTCGCCGCGCTGTCGCTCGACCCGCCGCTGGTGTTGTTCTGCCCGACCAAGGTGTCGCGGTCCTGGCAGGCCATCGAGGCCAGCGGCCGGTTCTGCGTGAACGTGCTCACCGAGGCGCAACAACACGTGTCGGCCCGATTCGGTTCTCGAGAGCCCGACAAGTTCGCCGGGATCGACTGGCGCCCTTCGGAACTCGGCTCACCGATCATCAACGGGTCGTTGGCCTACATCGACTGCACGGTGGCGTCGGTGCATGACGGCGGTGACCACTTCGTGGTGTTCGGCGCGGTGAACTCGCTCTCCGAAGTGCCCGAGATCAAACCGCGCCCGTTGTTGTTCTATCGCGGCTCCTATACCGGAATCGAACCGGACAAGACGACACCGGCCCAGTGGCGCGACGATCTGGAGGCCTTTCTGACTACCACCACGGACGACACCTGGCTTTAGCCGTGGTGTCAACAGGCTTTACGTGTGCCGAGTGAAACTTTTGGCGCCGCGAATTTGTCCACCGGTGTGATCGTAAATTGTTGCAAAATTAGACAAAATTGTCTTTTGAAGAAGCTGTTCCATTTCTGCTATTGCGCGGTTAACATCTGGGCCATCTTGCTCCGCTCACAGAAAAGGCCACCGAATGTCAATTGAAGCAACCGAGTCGCGCGTCTCCGAGCTCCGGAAGCGGGAGGCGGCAGAAGAGGCCTGGCAATGGATCGTCGACCTCAAAGAACAGGCGAAGTCCGACAGTGCCGCGGCAGCGGCGGAACTCGACGCGATCTTCCGCAAGGGGACGCCGCCGGGCGACCTGGACGGACCCACGGACGGCATCCTCGTCATGACGACGACGAATCCGCTCGTCGACGCCGCGGCACGCTTCGTGACCGGCTTGTGGATGCCCTGGCAGGGTAAGCGCTTCGACCTCTCGGCCGGCACCGGCGACAACCGGATGACCTCCAATGCCAAGCTGCCCTCGAAGTTGCTGTGGCCGCTGTACAAGATGAAGGACGCCGCCGACGGCAAGCTCGCCTTCGACTTCAAGACTTACCAGGATGCCGGCAAGCAGGACCCGGATGTGCAGGTGATGGTCATCGACTATGCCGATGTCAAGGAAAACCCCTACGTGATCATCCGTAGCATCCGCGACGAGTTGGTCGAGGTGGTGCCGGGCACGTATCTGGGCAAGATCCTGTTCCGCCTGCCCCGCGACCGCTACGAGATGATCGGCTTCTTCGCGCTCCGCACCTAATTTCGTGCGGGGTTTCGTGCGGGCCCGGCGTGGTCTAGGCCCGGTCGTCGCCTTCGACGGCCGGGTCATAGCCGGGCAGACCCAGATCCTCCCGCATGAGATCGGCCGTCCGCTCGGCGAACATCGAGATGGTCAGGAACGGGTTGACCCCAATGGCGCGCGGAATCACCGACGCGTCGCACACGTACAGCCCGTCGTAAGTGCCGCCGTCCGGCCGGAACACTCGTCCCGCATGGTCGACCACACCCGCGTCGACATTGTCCGCCGTGGTGCACCCGCCCATCGGATGAGCGGTGATCAGGTGCTTGCCCAGAAAGCGCTTGTCCCAGCGCGGGTTCTTGATGTAGGTGCCCCCGATCGCTTCGACCGCCGGCCGCATGACGGCGTCCACATCCTTGTAGACGAGTTCGGTCGGAGCCCCCGGCCAGTCGATCTTGACGGTGCCGTTCTTGCGCAGCACCAGCTCGCCGTCGGAATTGTCGTGAACCATGATCAGAAAGCCCAGCGAGTGGTTCATCGCCCCGTCGGTGTTGAACGTGATGTCCCGGCGCCACCGGTCGAGCTTGGCCTTGCGGTAGTCGCGGTAGCTGGTTGCCGCCAACCCCATCAACCCGAAGCGGAAGCTGTCGATCAGCGCGCGAGGCAACGACAGATCCTGCACCGTGAAACGTTTACGCAGGTCGGACTGGTCGGCACCGAAACGCATCGCGGCGGTGATGCTGGGCCCGCAGGCCAGCAGGGACCGCGGTGGCCCATCGGTGGTGGCCCAGGTCTGGGTGTCGGTCTGCATGTCGGTGTTGTAGGCGATGCCGAAGTTGTCGCCGTTGCCGCTGAAGTTCTTGCCGAGCCGGGTGGACAACTGCAACCCCGCCTGGCTTGAACGCAGCAGGATCCCGTTGCTCCCCAGCGTGCCCGCAGCCACCACCACCTGCCGCGCGATGACCGCGGTCTCCTCACCGCCCTTGCCTCCGGTGCGACGGGTGATCACACGCCAGCGGCCGTCGTCGGTTGGCTCGACCCGAAGCCCCTCGATGCCGGTGAACAACTCGACGCCGAAGTGCGCGGCCATCGGCAGGTAATTGGTCATCAGGGTGTTCTTCGAACCGGTGTTGTCGCCGGTACCGTCACCGCCGTGGTTGGGGCAGCGCCTGCGCTGCACGCCGTATTTCGTCACCCGGTCCTCGGTGCTGACGGTGAGGTTGAGTAGCTGCAACTGGGCGCCGGCGTTCTTGGCGATCTGGGTGAAGGCGTCGACCCGGCGCAGCGGCACGTTTTCGGCGTACGGCGCCGCGCCCAGCATGCGCCGGGCGCGCAAGAAGTACTCCTCGAGGCCGCCGACGCCTTCCCGCTCCTGCTCCACCAGCCGCTGGAACTGCTTGGGCCACGACGCCAGGAACACTTCGCGGTCCGGCACGATCGCCACGTTGAAATTGATCAGCGAGGTGCCGCCCAATCCGTTCGCGTGGATGACGTCGATGGTCTTGAAGCGTTCGAGTTCGATCAACCCCAGTGGGTTGAGCGGCGAGCGCAGCTCGGCCGCCGCCGCCTTCTCGGTCTCGGGGAAGGTGCCGGTCGGATGCTCGGAGCCGCGCTCGAAAACCGCGATGCTCAGTTTGCCGCCGGCTCGTGCGTTTGCCACCCCGAGCCGCGCGGCGGTGATCGCACCGCCGTAACCGGACCCGAGGACCACCACGTCGTAGTCGTTGCGCAGTGCGTCCGGGTGAGTTGCCAGCGTCGCGGCTCGTTCCAGGGCCGTTCGGGAGAGTGATGACTCCATGACGGCAACCTCCAATGTCGGGGACCGGTAAATGTGTAGCGCAGCCTAAACCCGTGGCGGCTCGCATACCACAGTTCTTTCCAAATTGGACGAGAATCTTTTCAGATTTGACGCGGGGGCGTTTATCGAGGCTTCACGGCGGCCACGTAAAAAAGGTTTACATCCGAATTCGAGTCCCTATGTCAAAGCCTTGGACACCGAACCGCGGCGCAGAAGAAATAACGGTTGGGACTCGCTTTAATAACGCACGGTGTTGTACTGTGCGATCCACTAACAACGTCAGTTAGTCCAAACTTCCGTGTGATCCCGGGGAACCGCCATGTCTTTTTCGTCTGCCTGCCCAGTTGCGGTCGGTGTGCCGACGGACGCGGCGGTCGCATCCGAGGCGCCTGTCGCGCGCCGCCGCAGCGCTCCGAGGATCGTCAGGGCGGGCCGCCGAGCGGTGCGAAAAGCCGACGGATCGCTGCAGACGCTCGGCCGCTTCTTCGACCTGGCCGTGCAGTCCGCCGTGTACCTGATCACCGATCTGTTCCGGCTGCGTCACCCGTGGCGGGACACGCTCAGCCAGGCGTCGTTCATCGTCAGTGTCACCGCGATTCCCGCCCTGCTGATCTCCATTCCGTTCGGCGTCATCGTTGCGGTCCAGGTGGGCAGCGTCATTCAGCAGGTCGGTGCGACCTCGATCTCCGGCGCGGCCGGCGGTCTGGGCGTCATCCGGCAGGCCGCGCCGATCGTTGCCGCGCTGCTGCTGGGCGGCGCGGCGGGAGCTGCGGTCACCACCGACCTGGGCGCGCGCAGCATTCGCGACGAGGTCGACGCGCTGCGGGTGATGGGCATCAACCCGGTGCAACGCCTGGTGACGCCGCGCTTGGCGGCGATGATCATGGTGGCCCCGTTCCTGTGTGTCTTCATCATCTTCATGGGGCTGTCGGCAGGCTACGTGATCAATGTGGCCTTCCAGTCCGGCACCCCGGGCAGTTACATTGCCTCGTTCGGATCCTTTGCCACCACAGCCGATCTCGTCGTTGCGCTGTTGAAGACATGGCTGTTCGGCGTGATCGTCACCTTGATCGCCTGCCAACGGGGGCTGGAGGCCAGGGGCGGCCCGCGCGGAGTGGCTGACGCGGTCAACGCCGCCGTCGTGCTGGGCGTGGTCGCGGTCTTTCTGCTGAACCTGGTGATCACCGAACTCGTCACCACGCTGATGCCGACGAAGGTGGGCTGATGGCGGGGTATGTGGCAAGGCCGGCGCGGTACCGGCCCGGTGGTGGGGCCGCAGTGCTGCGGCTGCCGCTGGGGGTCGCCAACCGGGGCCTGTCGTTCTTCGAGCGTCTGGGGCATCAGGCCAGCTTCCTGATCCTGGCGCTGGGCGCGATACCGCGCACCGTGACCCGCTACCGGCGTCATACCGGGGCGATCCTGGTCGACATGATCTGGGGCAACGGTTCATTGATCGTCGGCGGCGGGACCGTCGGCGTGTTGGTGTTTATGGGCGCGGCGATCGGAGCGTCGGTCGGAATCGAGGGCTACGCGGCTCTGGACATGGTCGGAATGGGTCCGCTGACCGGCTTCATCTCCGCCTATGCCAACACCCGGGAAATGGCGCCGATGATCGCGGCGATCGGATTCGGCGCACAAGCGGGCACCCGGATGACCGCCGAGATCGGCGCGATGCGGATCTCCGAAGAGATAGACGCCCTTGAGGTGCAGGGGATTGCCTCGATTCCCTACGTGGTCACCCCGCGTGTCATCGCCGGCGTCATCACGATCGTTCCGCTCTACCTGATGTCGCTGGTGCTGAGCTACCTGTTCTGCTCCCTGGTGGTCAACGTGATACACCACCAGTCGTCGGGCACCTACTACCACTATTTCGACGCGTTCATCCAACCGTCCGACGTGCTGCTTTCGGTGATCAAGGCGGCCATCTTCGTGCTGCTGATCGTTGCGATCCATTGCTACGAGGGCTATTACGCGGCCGGCGGTCCCGAGGGCGTGGGCCAGGCTTCGGGCCGCGCGATCCGGGCCAGCCTGATCTCGGTGGTGGTCGCCGACATGGTGCTCACGTTGGTGTTCTGGGGCAACAACCCTGGCCTGAGACTTTCGGGGTAGCGCATGACGATTCGTGCCCTGGTCGCGCGACGGGCGACCGCGACCACCTTGAGAATTCGCGGGCTGGTTGTCGCCATCGTGTTGGCGGTGCTAGGCACCGTGCTGTACCAAACCGCGCAAGGCGACTACGACGATACTTTCAGACTGACCGTGATCGCCAACACCATCGGTGAGGGCCTGGGGCCGGGCGCCGAAGTCAAGTTTCACGGTCTGGCCATCGGCTCGGTCAAGGAGCTGGAATCGGTCGGCTACAACAGGCAGCGGATGACGGTGGTGCTCGATCCGAACCAGGCCCGCGCGCTGACCACCGACACCAAAGCCAGATTCACCTCGTCAAACGTATTCGGCACCGCCGCAGTCGAACTCGTCAGCGGCGGCGACGGGCCACCGTTGCGGTCAAACCAGACCCTGGTGATGAGCGCCGACGTGCAGGCAGCATCGATCACCGGTCTGTTGCGGCAGGGTCAGAAGCTCAGCCGCAGTTTCGACAACCCGGAATTCGAACACGTCATCGACGTGCTGCGTCGCCACGCCGACATCGTCGAGCCGCTGGCCCGAGCGGGGTCGGATCTGGCCAAGATCATCGCTGACACCGACACCATGCCTGTCGCGCAATCACTTTCGGTGCTGGCATCGTTCGTCAACGGGCTGGGTGACGCGCTGCCCGTGGTTGGACTGAGCACCAACCTGGTGGACGGGTTGACCCCCCTGGTCAGCCCCGGCGGCATCGAGCGGACCAACCTGGTATTCGGCCAGACCGGGCAGTTGCTGATCGATGTCGGACAGCTCGCCGCGCAACACAACACTTGGATCGTCCAGTTCGTCAACGCGGTCATGAACATCGGCATACCGGCGTCCTTCGCGGCCGGCAGTCTCGCCCCCGCCTACGACCGGCTGTCCAGCCTTGTCGACCGCGCCGACAGCGCCCTGATCGTGGTGGACGGACAGGTCCGGCTGCGCACCGAAGTTTCCCTGGACGGCGGGCCGCGACGATGAGAAAGCTTGCCAGGCCGGTCTTTTGGCTATCGGTGTTCACCGCGGTGGCGACCGTGTGCGCGATCCTGCTGCTCACCGCGCTACGCAGTCCGGTCAACGGCGTGGTCTCGCACTACACGGCGACATTCACCGACGTATCCGGGCTGGATGTGGGCAACGACGTGCGCATCTCCGGCGTGCAGGTCGGCAAGGTGAAGGCAATCCGGCTCGACGGCCGCACGGCCAAGGTCGACTTCAGCGCGCTCAATGAGCATCCGGTGTATCGCAACACCGTTGCGGCCGTCCGTTATCAGAACCTGCTGGGCCAGCGCTATATCGAGCTGGTTCAGACGTCCGCGGCTGGCGAACGACTGCCCAACGGTTCGAACATCCCGGTCGGCCAGACGGTGCCGTCATTCGATATCACCAAGCTGTTCAACGGGTTCCGGCCGGTATTCCAGACCCTCGACGCGGCCCAGCTCAACCAGTTCGGGGAGAACCTGCTACGGCTCATCCAGGGCGACGACACCGGAATCGGGCCGGTGCTGCGAGATCTGGACGTCATCTCGAAGTACGCGGTCAATCGGCAGGCCGTCATCACGATGCTGTTGCACAACCTAAGCGACCTGTCACAGGATCTCGGCGGGAAGTCGCAGCAGTTGTTCGACCTCATCAACGCACTCAACGGTGCGCTGTCGACGTTCACGTCCAAAGCCGAGGAATTCCGCACTTCGATCGACATCGAACTGCCGATGATGCGCAGCCTGGTCCGGGTGCTGCAAACCGCGGAGCGCGGTTTCGACGCATCGACGTCTCCGTTGTACGGCCTGACCACCCGGCTGTTCCCACAGACACCGACGGTGATCGCCGGGCTGTCCCTGACCCCCACCCTGATCCAGGGGTTGCGGGATTCTCTGGTTGACGACGAGCGTCCGGCGTTTACCTGCTCGAACGGCGAGATGCTGCTGCCCGGCATCGGCCAAGTATCCTTCGCCCAGCAGGATTTGGTGGTATGCCGATGATCAGCCTGCGGAACCGTCGCGTGCTCGACGATCGCGGCGAGGCGGTGCGTAATCGCCGGCTTGGCGTCGTGGGTGTGTTCGCCATCGTGGTCGCGTTGGTCACCACCGGGCTGGCCTACGTCAACCCGGCGGGACAGGCCAGCTATACCGCGCACTCGGCCACCTCCGGTGGGGTGCGGGTCGGCGATGAGATCCGGGTAGCCGGAGTGCCGGTGGGCAAGGTCACCGGCGTGCGGCTGAACCGGACGCTCGTCGAGATGACGTTCGACGTCGATCGGTCGGTCTCCATCGGGACCGATTCGACGTTGGACATCCGGCTGCTGACCCCGCTCGGCGGTCATTACGTGGCGCTCGATCCGCACGGAAGTGCACCGTTGGGCCACAACACTATTCCCCCCCAGCGGGTCAAGACCCCGTTCGAGGGAAACGACATCATCCAGGCGGTCACGCCCTTCCTGCGGGATGTCAACGGCCAGGTCATCCACGACACGTTCACCGAACTCGCCAGCGCGACCAACAAGTACCCCGACGCGCTGCGCGAGATCCTACAGTCTGCCAACGAGTTGACCGGATCGCTGAGCAAGATGAGCGGTGACTTTCATCGCGGCCTCGATTTCGTCAACGACGCCAGTAGCGCGTTCGCGTCCGGGCGTCAGCAACTCACCGCTCTGATCGAGCAGTTCGCGCTGGTAGGGCAGCGCTACACCACCAAGTCGGTCGATATCGTCGAATTCTTCACCCTGCTAGGTGAATTGACCCGCATCATCGACCGGGTCATGGTGTTCTACAACCGTGAGTTGGCACCGTCGATCAATGGCATCGACGACATCGTCACCGCACTGGTGGCCCACCCGGAGCGGGTCGGCAAGGCCAGTGAGGGCCTGACTCAGATCGTCAATGTCCTCTTGCCGATGCTGCAAGGACACGGCGTGGTCGTGGACCAGAGCAATCGAGTCGTGCATGCTCCGCCCGTATGTCTGCCCAACATGGTGAAGCAGTGCTGAGATGAAGAACAAATCCGCTTGGATCGGTGCCACGGTGTTGGCCGCTATCGTCGGAGTCGTCGCACTCGCGATCACCGGCGCCAAGGCGATGACCCCTGCCACCCGGGCGTTGTGCGCCGAATTCAGCGACGCGGTGGGTCTTTACCCGGGAAACAAGGTGCAATTGCTGGGCATTGATGTGGGATCGGTGACCGCCATCGCCAACAAGCCCGATTACGTGCAAGTGGACTTCACTGTGCCCGGCGACCTCGAGTTGCCGGCGGATGTCGGAGCACTGACGTATTCGCAGTCGATCGTCGCCGACCGGCACGTCGAACTCACCAAGCCCTACGCCGGTGGTCCGAAGTTTTCCGGTGCGCAGTGCATCAAGCTGGAGTCGACCAAGACGCCGATCAGCGTCAGCCAAACCTTCTCTGCGGTAGACAAACTCGCCGGCGCCATCCTGGGTGACGGCCCGGACCCCGCGAAAGCGCCCGGTGCCCAGGCGATCAACCAGAGTCTGGCGGCGCTGAGTCGCTCCCTGGAGGGCACCGGCCCGGAGACCAACCAGACGCTGCGCGATCTGGTGACGCTCGTGGGCGACCCCGGCCATGCCGACACCGAATACCGGCAACTGCTGGCCAACAGCGAGATTCTGACCTCGGACCTGCTGGCGCACTGGGACACCTTCACCACGGTGCTGCAGACCTTGCCCGAAAGCCTGCGGATGATCGAGGGTCTGTCCAATGGATTCGGTTCCGCGCTAGCGCATCTCGCGCACTCACTGCCGCTTCTGGTCGATGCGTTGAACCGCTTCGGGCCCAGGGCCTATAACAACATCGGCGACAGACTGATCCCGTGGCTCAGGGACGTCCTCACCGCCTATACCCCGCAGATCGTCGGCTTCATCAACGCTCTGCCGCCGGTGACCAACTGGATTGCCGCGCAATATCAGCCGGCCTGGGGTACGCACCGTGTCACGTATGTCCCGCCGCAGGTGTCGATGTCACCGTCGCAGGCCGGCGCGATCTGTGCCGTTCTACAGCAGCGGCAGGTGCCCGGCGCCGAGGCGGCCTGCGCACCCGGAGCCAGGTCCGATGCGCTCACCCTCGGTCTGACCGACCTGCTACTCGGGGCGGCATCATGATGCGGCGGTGGCTGGTCGGGGTGTCGGTGGCCTGCGCGTGCCTGCTGTCGGGTTGTTCGCTTGACCCGACGCGTCTACCGGTTCCAGGGGCCTACGTGCCGATCGACAAGTACAGCATCAAAATCGAGTTCTCGAGTGTGCTGAATCTGCCGGCGCGGGCCAAGGTGGACCTCGGCGGTGTCCAGGTGGGTATCCTGGACCGGGTACAGTTGGTGGGCAGCACGGCCGTCGCCTACGTCGACGTCGACAATAGCGTCAAGCTGCCCCAGAACACCCGAGCCGAGTTGCGTCAGGCTACGGTGTTGGGCGACATCTACATTGCGCTGTTGCCGGCGGAGCGCCCGGCACCTACCCAGCTGCACGAGGGCGACACCATACCGCTGCGCAATACCGTGCCGGCGGACAACGTCGAAGACATTTTGCGCTCGGTCTCGACCCTGGTGTCCGGCGGGTCACTGAACACGCTGGAAGAGTCGGTGGCCAATTTCAACAAGGCCTTCTCGAAAGATCCGGTCGAGTTGGACCGGATGCGTCAGAAGCTCGCCGGAATGTTGCGCGACCTGGCGGCCAACCAGGACAAGATCGACGAGATCCTAACCAGCACACAACGTGTCAGCAACGACTTGCTGGCCGAGACCGGGGCCTTCGACCGGCTGATCAATGAGGGGCCGGTGCGACTGCGGGCGATGTCTGCCGTACTGCCCGGCATCGTCCACTTGCTGGTATGCGCACAGGATCTGGGCCGTTACGGCGGAGAGTTGTTCGTACCGAACACGCCCGATTTCCTGCAGATGCTGTCTTACATCACGCCTACGGTTCGAACCATCGCTGCTGCCGACACCTCACTGCCTGCGATGACCGAGAAGATGGTCGCGCTGATCCGCGACAAACTCATCCCGTTCTACAGCAACGGTAGTCCACGGTTGAGCGTGTCGGTCGACCCGGGAACCCGCGCGGACGAGGCGATTTCGGCGATGCGGACGATGGGTATGCTGCCATGAAATTCAATGCCGGGGTAACCGTAGCGGTTCTCGTGATCGCAACGCTGTTGGGGGCGGGGTATTTGACGTTTGGGGTGCTCAAGGTGGAACCTACGGCCCAGCCCACCCGGCTCACGCTGATGCTCGACACTTCCGGTGGGTTGATGCCGACGTCGCAGGTGACGATGCGGGGTATCAGGGTCGGCAAGGTGTCGGGGATCCACACCACCCCAAGCGGATTGAAGGTGTCGATCGACCTCGACCCGGGGCATTCGATCCCCGCGGACAGCGCGATCAGCATCCAGAACCTGTCACTTGTCGGCGAGCAGTACATCGACTTCAAGCCGCAACATATCGCCCCGCCCTACCTCAGCGACGGCACCGTGATCCCCGCCGAGCGGGTGGCCTCCGCCGTTACGGTGAGCGACCTGCTCACCAAGGCCAATGCGTTGCTGTCGGTGCTCAACCCGACGTACGTGAACAACATCGTCGGCACCGTGTCGCAGGTGTTCTCCGGCAACGACGCCGCCATCGACTCGTTGGCGGCCACCGCGGGCGGGGTGGCCAAGATCGAGCGGGACAACAAGCAGATCCTGGCTGCGCTGTTCGGCAACCTCGCCACATTGACCACCAACATCAGCGAGCAGGACGTCGGCGGAGTGCTCAGCCGCAGCGGAAAGATGCTGCCGAGCTCGATCTTGGCGCTGGCCAGGCTGACCCACGAGGTCGACGTGTACGCCCATTCCGGTGATGGCGTGTTCGCCCCCGGCGCACCGGTCCCCACCTTGGTGGCCAACCTCCGGCGATACCTCGACATGCTGTCGGGACCGCTGAGCACCTTTGCCGCGGCATTGGAGCCGGCGACCGCGCCGCTGCGCGGATTCAAGGTCGACGCGGGGCATTTCGTCGACATGTGGGAGTCAACTTTCAGCGATGCAGGCGAGGTTCGCGTGCAGGTGAGCGTTCCGGAGGGACACCGATGAGTGACACGTTGATTGATGAGAAAGAGACGCTCGACGAGATCGAGATTGCTGTGGAGGTCACAGCGGCCGCCGAGTCGCGGCCGAATCGATTGCGCGACAAGCGGTACTGGCTGGTCGCGCTGGCTCTGGTCGCGGTTGTCGCGGCCGGGTGGTTCGCGTTCGACAAGTATCGCAGCGTGAGCGGTGAGCTGGCTGCTCTGCAGCAGACCCAGGCCGATAGCGATGCGGCGGCCAAGCTCGCCAGGGACTACGCGCTGAAATCTCTGACCTACACCTTCGAGGACCCCGACGCCTTCTTCCGATCGGTCGAAGAGGGTGTGTCGCAGACACTCAAGGACAAGTACCTCAACGCCACCGAACTGCTCAAGGGCATCATGACGCAGGCGCAGGTGACGTCCTCGGGTGAGGTGCTGGCCACTGACGCGGTGGCCCAGCCCGGGCAGGTCTACCAGGTGGTGGTGTCGGCCGCGCAGACGACCCGCAACCTGCAGAACCCGAAGTCGCGGGTGTCGCTCATCCTGCTGCAGGTCACCGTCAACAAGGTGGGCGGTCAGTGGCAGGTCTCCGATATCGGGCCCAAGACCGGCAGCCACACCGGTGCGGACCCGATCGGCCCGCTCGACCCGGGGCAGGTGCCGGGCCGGTGAGGTTTGGCGGCCGCGTATGCGGCAATGCTTCGCGGTGTGGCGAACCAAGCTTGTGACACGGTCGTCGATTATCTGAGCGCGCAGCTCGACCAGGTATTCGCGGGTTTGGTGGGGCTTCGCGAAGGTGACGATCCCATCCACGACACTCGGGTGGCGATCCGGCGGCTGCGCAGCACCCTGCGGGTATTCGGCAAGGTGATGGACGCAGCGGCCGTCGGCGACCTGGACGAGGAACTGAAGTGGTTCGCCGGCCTGCTCGGTGAGGTCCGCGACTGTCAGGTCCAGTTGCGCCGCTTCACCGCGGCGCTCGACGAACTGCCCGACGAGCTGGTGCTGGGCCCGGTCAAGTCACGCATTCGCAATGACCTTCGCGCCGTTGAACTTCCCGCCCGCAATCGGGTGGGCGCGGAGATGGAGTCGACCCGTTACCAGGCTTTGCTGGCGGTGCTGCGGGATTGGCGGGTGAGGCCGCCCGTGGCCGCGGGAGTAAGCCGCAAAGACTTGCGCAAGAGAGCGTCCCGGGCCGCGCATAAGGCGGACCGGCGATTGGCGGCCGCGCTCGAAGATGGTTCCGGCGACATGCTGCACAGGGCCCGCAAGTCGGCGAAGCGCGCTCGCTACGCCGCCGAGCTGCGAAAACCCGTGGATCGGCGGGCGAGACGAGTTGTTCGGCATTACAAGCAGATACAAACCGTGCTCGGTGATCATCAGGATGCCGTGGTGGCTACCGAGGTGTTGCGCCGGATGGCGGCGGTGGCGGGAACGACGCCAGGGGAGAACGGGTTCACCTTCGGCTTGCTCTATGCGCGCGAGGAGCGGATCGCGTCCGAGTCGAGGTCACACTTGTCACTTCTGCATCTGCATTCCGGGGCATGACATCGTCTGAAACGTGATATCGCCGGCAATATCACGTCCGCGGGCATGGATCTGATATCACCGGCGATATCGACTTCGCGAGGGACTTGTGCCCTGGCTTTCCGCTGCCAAAGTGACTGCTGTGATCGCGCCGGACCCACCGGCCATCGCCAGTGACTGGTGAGATCAGCGTCGCCGTGCTACCCAGTTCGACGTGAACCGCTACACATTCCGCGTCGAGTGGTGTCCGGAATACGACGCGTACCTTGCTAAGTGCCTTGAGTTACCGTTTCTGACCGAACGCGCGCCGCTGGCTCAGCAGGCCGTCGCGCTGGCGGCGGAGGCAATCGAACGGCACCTAGAGACCTGCCGAGAAGAAGGCAGCGAGGCGCCGCCGCCACTGACCGAGCGTGACCACAGCGGTACTTTCGTCGTGCGAACATCGCGCGCGTTACACACCCGGCTCGTCATCGAAGCAAACGAACAGGGCGTGTCGATGAATCACTGGGTGGTGCAACAGCTTTCGGGACGTCAGTCGAAGGGTAGCTTCGGCGAACTCTTTTTCGACTGACGGCCCGGTACGCCAGCGGTGCCACCGGTCAGGTGCGCGCCCCGCGGAAGTGATCGGTGTCGCCGTAGGAACCTTCGCGGGTCACAATGTCGTCGCGGGTCTGCGACTGCTCGGCGTTCTCCAGCCTGGTGTTCGGGTCGATGGTGTCGGCCCGCTTCCACTGCTCGTCGAGCTGTTCGCGCGACGTGGCGGCCTCGCTCTGATGGGCGGCTGCGCGATCCTGCAGGCGCTTGGCCTCGGCGGCCTTGGCCTCCGCCTCGGCTTGGGCGGCACGGGCCCGCGCGGCGGTCTCCTCGGCCAGCGCCTCGCGGCGCTCCAGGCGGGCGGACTCCACTCTGGCCTGCTCGCGTATCTCCTCGGCTTGCTGAATCTGCCGACGCCGTTTTGCCTTGGTGGACAAGACGATCAAGCCAACGATCACCGCGACGACGACTAGCGCGGCGATCACGATCAAGACGATAGTGCCGGTACTCATGGGGAGCTCCAGTGATAGGACGGTTTGCTGTTGTGCGGTGGCCGTCTGCAGGCCGTCTGGAGCGAATCCCCATATTCCACAAAAATAAAACAAGCACCGGGAAGTGCTACATGAAGTCCAGTGCCTCAACCGTCGCGGTACCGCCCTCGTGCGACGGCCGGTTTGCGCCGCCGATCACGTAGATCGTGCTACCAACCGTCGCGACCGCCTCGCCGTGGCGCGCGGTCGGCATCGGCGGCAACGTCGACCATTTGCCGTCGGCGATGTCATAGGCCTCCACCACGGCCAGCACCTGGGTCGGTTCCTCACCGCCGACCGCCACGACCCGGCCGTCGATGAACGTCGCGCCGTAACTTCCACGCGGCGTCGGCATGTCGACCAACTTGGTCCAGGCATCCGCTTGCGGGTCGTAGCGCTCGAAGGCGGCGGAATTCTTGTCGGCCGACAGGAACCGGCCGCCGACGGTGTACACATAGGTGCCGTCCGACACCGCCGCAAGGTGCTCCCGCGGGGTCGGCATGTTCGCCGCGTCCTTCCACGAGTTGCCGTCGAAGACCTCGGTCTGGGGCACCACTTGCTTGGCGTTCTGCCCACCGACTACCACGAGCTTGTCGCCGACCACCGCGGCGGCCGGCGCGGCCCGCGGGTGGGTGAGGCTCGCCAACTCAACCCAGCTCCCGCCACGCAACGCGAAGACCTTGTTAGAGGCGTCGGCGATGTTGTCGCTGGCACCGCCGAGCACCACCACCTCGTTGCGGTACGTGGCCGCTGCGGCGTGGTGCAGCGGGATGGGCAATGGCGGCCCGGTTTCCCAGACGCCGCTGCGCGGGTCGTAGCTTTCGACCGTGGTCAGGACCGATCCGTTGTAGAGCCCGCTGATCAGCCAGATCTTGTCGCCCTGCACCGTCCAAGCCATCATCAGCCGGGGACTCTTCGCGTCCGGCAGGCTGCGCCATTGGGCGGCGGGCTGAGTCTTGCGGGCCGGCAACGTCAACGCTTCGGCCGACGACACCACCTGCTGGTCACCCGGCCCGCTCGCGCCGCCGATCGCGTAGACCGTCTTCTCCACCGCGGCCACGGCCATCCCGTGCCGTGCGCTCGCCATGTCGGGCAGAGAATCCCAGTTCTTCGCCATGAGGTCGAACACCGACACGCTCTTGAGCACCTCGCCGCCGGACAAGCCGCCGGCCGCGACCAGACGTCCGTCGGCGATCGCCACGCCGAGATCGCTGCGGGGCCGTGGCAACGGCGGCAACGTCGTCCATGTTTTCGCGTCCGGGTCGTATGCCTCCACCGCGGCCGAATCGGTGCTGCCGCTGGCTCCGCCGACCGCGTACACCAACTTGCCGTTGGTGGCTGCGGCGAGCAACTGCCTCGGCGTCGGCAGTGGAGCGCCTAGCGTCCACGAATTACCGTCGAAGACTTCGGTCGTGTTCAGCAGCGCGCCGCCGGCGTCCACACCACCGGTCACGATGATCCGGTCGCCGACCACCGCCGCGGCCGCGGCGGCCCTGGGCTGCAGCAGGTGTGGCAACTCCACCCAGTGGCTATTGACCACCCGCCAAACCTGATCGGTCGCAACAGGTTTGGTACCGGTCGTCTTCCAGCCGCCGAGCACCACCGGGTTGCCCTGCCACGTCACCGCCATAGCGCGCTGAACCGGGACCGGAAGGTCGTCGCCGCCCTTCCATTCGTCGATGGCCGGGTCGTATCCCTCGTGGCGTCCGGTGACGTTGCCGTCGCTTCCGACGCCGCCGAAGATCCAGATGGTGCCATCGGATTGCGTCGTCGCCACCGCATCGCGGGCGATCCGCGCATTGGTAATGGGTTTCCACACCACCGGCGCCTGAGTCCGCGACTGGCTATTGGCGGTGGTGTTCTTCTTGTCGTCGGGCATCGCAAGGAACACTCCGCCGGCGACCAGCAGCAGGACCACCAGGATCGCCGCCCCGATCAGCAGAAACTTCTTGTTGCTCGCCGCCCTGGCGGGGGGAGTGGCCGACGCCGGTGCCGGCGGGACCTGGGCCTGCCTGTGGGTGCCGTGCGCATCGCGCAGCATTCGCGCGGCTTCGGCAGGGTTCTCCGCGACGCCGGGCTCGGCGGCCGGCGGAGGGATCGAACGGCTGATCGCGGACGTGGGGCCTTCAAAAACTGCGTCCCGGCGCGGCGGCGGGATTTGCCGTGTCTCGCCGGTCCCCGCCGGCGGGCTCGCCGAGACGCCCGGCCCCGCGATGGACGTGCGCCCGGTGTTGTCGCCCATACTGGTGATGGCCATCGCGTCGGGCTTCAATCCGCTGGCGCGCTGCGCGGCCTGCAACTCACGCCCGAATTCCTCGGCGGACGCCGGCCGCTTCTCCGGATCGATTGACATCGCATGCTCGATCGCCGAACACACGGCGTCGGGGATCCCGTCTGGCCGCATGTCCGGGATGCCAGTGGAACTGATCCGCAGATACTGGGCAATTAGGTCTTCGCCCTTGCGACGCTCATGCGCGGCATTGCCGGCGATCAGCGCGTAGATCGTGGCCCCCAGCGAATAGATGTCAGCGGCGACCGTGGCGGGGTTACCGGTCATCACCTCCGGAGCGGTGTAGTCGATCGTGCCGGAGAAGAACCCGGTCGCGGTCTCGTATCCGCCTTCGATGTGGGCGATGCCGAAGTCGCTCAACTGCGGCTCGCCGTAATCGTTGATGAGCACGTTCGCCGGCTTGATATCGCGGTGCAGGGTGCCGTTGCGGTGCGCGGTTTCCAGTGCCCCGCAGAGCTTCACCCCGATACGCAGCGCCTCGGGCCATGGGATGGGCCCCTCATGGCGCAGCCGGACCGCGAGGGAATCCGCGGCGTGGTAGGGCATGACGATGTAGGGGCGGTTGCTGATGGTCATCCCGACGCGCAGGATGTGCACGATGTTCGGATGCCCGGAGAGCCCGCCCATCGCGTAGCCCTCCCGCAGAAAGCGCTCCCGGCTCTCCTCGTCGAAGTGGGACGGCAACACCTTCACCGCGACGTTTCGTCCCAGTGCCGTCTCGTAGCAGCGGTAGATCACCCCGGCGCCACCACGGCCGACCTGTCGGGCATCCTCGAATCCGGCCGCGGTGAGTTCGTCTGCGATGCCGCCTGTTACGGGCGCGCCGTCGGATTCCTCAGGCATGTGCTGGTGCTTCCCCTCCGCAGCGATGGACGTTTCGCGACGTCAACAGTAGCGAACCCGACCCTAGGTAGTCGCGGTTCAGGTCAGAATGGCTTCATGGCAGTAGATCTGAGCGCATACTTCGACAGGGTCGGCTACGACGGGGCCACCGAGCCGACCCTGGACGTGCTGCAGGCTCTGGTGACCGCCCACACCCGCACCATTCCGTTCGAGAACCTCGACCCGTTCATGGGCCTGCCGGTCGCCGATCTTAGCGTGGATGCGTTGAGCGACAAGCTGGTTCGTCGGCGCCGCGGCGGCTACTGCTACGAGCAGAACGGTCTGTTGGGCCATGTGCTGGCTCAACTGGGTTTCCAGGTTCGCCGGTTCGGGGGTCGCGTGGTGTGGATGAATCCGCCGGATGCGCCGGTTCCCGCTCAGACCCACACCCTGCTCGCGGTGACCTTCCCCGGTAGCGAGGGACCGTATCTGGTCGATGTCGGGTTCGGCGGCCAGACACCCACCTCGCCGCTGCGGATGGCGATCGGCGGGGTGCAGCAGACGATGCATGAGCCGTTCCGGCTGGAAGATCGTGGCGACGGGTTGGTTCTGCAGGCCCAGGTCCGTGACCAATGGCAGTCGCTGTACGAGTTCACCACGCAGACCCGCCCGGAAATCGATCTGACCGTGGGCAGCTGGTACGTCTCCACACACCCGTCCTCGCATTTCGTGACCGGTCTGATGGTGGCCGCGGTCACCGACGACGCCCGGATGAACCTGGCCGGTCGCATCCTGACGATCCACCGCGCCGACGGCAGCGCGAAGACCGTGCTCGGCGACGCGGCCGCGGTGGTGGATATCGTGCGCACCCGGTTCGGTATCGATGTGCCCGACCCGGGTGGCCTCGAAGCCCGGCTGGACGCGCTACTGGCTCGGCAACCAGGCGCCGATTCGGCGTAGGGCGGCTTCGATATCGCTCGTGGGCCCGGCGAACGACAACCGGACGTAGGAGTTGCCCCGGGCCGGATCGAAATCGATGCCAGGGGCGATGGCTACACCGGTTTCGTTCAGCAGCTTCGAGCAGAACGTCAACGAGTCGGTGGTGAAGTCCGAGACATCGGCGTAGACGTAGAACGCGCCGTCGGTCGGCGCCAGCCGGTCGACGCCAATTCGGCGCAGGCCGTCCAACAGCATCGAGCGGTTGACCGAATAGTGATGCAGGTTCGCCTCGGCCTCGGCTATCGACTCGGGGCTGAAGGCCGATACCGCGGCGATCTGCGACAGCACCGGCGGACAAATGGTGAAGTTTCCGGTGAGGCAGTCCACCGCGCGGCGCAGCTCGGTGGGCACCACCAGCCAGCCGAGCCGCCACCCGGTCATGGCGAAGTACTTGGAGAAGCTGTTGACGATCAGCGCGTTTCGCGATGTCTGCCATGCGCAGCTGGTCTGCGGCGCGCCGTCGTAGACCAGGCCGTGGTAGACCTCGTCACTGATCAGCCGCACCCCGGACTGGTCGCACCACGAGGCGATGGCGGCCAGTTCTTCTGGTGGTATCACGGTGCCGGTGGGATTGGCCGGACTGGCCACGATGACGCCCTTGACCGGGGGATCCAGGTCGGCGAGCAGCTGCGCAGTGGGCTGGAACCGGGTCTGCGGCCCGCAGGGAATTTCCACCACCTCACATCCCAACGCCGACAGGATGTTTCGGTAGCACGGGTAGCCGGGGCTGGCCATCGCCACCCGGTCGCCGACGTCGAAGCAGGCCAGGAACGCCAGCAGAAAGCCGCCCGAGGAACCGGTGGTGATCACCACCGCATCGGCCTCGACAGAAATACCGTGCTGGCGCCGATAATCCGCGGCGATTGCGGCACGCAGCTCCGGAATGCCCAGCGCCACGGTGTAGCCCAGTTGGTTGAGATGCAGCGCCGCAGCGGCGGCGGCGCGCACCGGTTCCGGGGCGCCCACGCTGGGCTGTCCGGCGGACAGGTTCACCAAGTCGCCGTGGGTGCGCTGGCGCTCGGCCGCCGCCAGCCACACGTCCATCACGTAGAACGGCGGTATGCCGGCTCGCTGGGCGACGTGCTGGTTCACGATGTC
The DNA here is from genome assembly GCF_017086405.1 of Mycobacterium gordonae. Classification (NCBI taxonomy): domain Bacteria; kingdom Bacillati; phylum Actinomycetota; class Actinomycetes; order Mycobacteriales; family Mycobacteriaceae; genus Mycobacterium; species Mycobacterium camsae. The sequence goes on along the minus strand of NZ_CP070973.1, from coordinate 6,544,768 downwards.
GAGAGTACTTCGGATTCCAATCGGCCCAGCAGCTGTCGCGGCGAGTCAAGCAGATGGGCACTGCCATGAGCCCGTTTGAAATACAGATGCATGTCGTGTTCCCAGGTGATCGCGATACCGCCGTGCAGCTGGATACCTTCGGCCGCAACGGCGTTCAGCGCTTCGGTGGCCGCCAGTCGGGCGGTGGCGGCGTTGGTCGGGGTGGGCGCGGCGCAGGCGTCGTCGACGACGGCGCGAGCCGCGCTGACCGCGACGTAGAGGTCGGCCATCCGATGCTTGAGCGCCTGGAAGCTGCCGATGGGCCGGCCGAACTGCACCCGGCTCTTGGTGTACTCGACGGTGAGGTCAAGGCATCGCTCCGCGGCACCGATCTGCTCGGCGGCCAACAGTATTGCCGCGAAGTGGGACAGCCCCGGATCGTCGCCCACCGGCCGGGTGTCCTCGGGCTCAAGTCGAGCGAGCCGGCGGGTGACGTCCATAGTGGCGACGGGCTCGGCGCTGAACCCGGTCCACCTGGTCAGCTGACCATCGGTGGCGGCGACCACGACGTCGGCGATTTCGCCGTTGACCACATAGCCCGGGTCGAGCACTAATGCCCCGATGGACGTGCCTTCGGCGAGTGCGGTCAGCGTGTCGGCATCGGGTTCGGTGCCGGCGAGCAGCGCCAGTTCGGCCAGCGTGGTGCCCAGTAGCGGGGACGGCACCAGGGCGCGCCCGAGTTCCCGCAGAACCGTTGCCGCATCGGCCAGTTCGCCACCGGCCCCGCCCAGCTCCTCGGGGACCACCAGAGCCGCCGCGCCGACCTGCTCGCACAACAGCTGCCACAGCGACTCGTCATAGCCGCGCTCGGACTCGATCGCGGCGCGTACCGCTGCCGGGCCGGCGTGTTTGGCCACCAGGGCCGCAACGGTTTCGCGCAGCATTTCCCGTTCGTCTGACGACGTGCTCATCAGAGCGCCTCCAACACTCGGCGTCGGTGCGATTGCGTTGTGCCCCAGGCGGACCGCAGGGCCTGCACGCGCAGCAGCAACAGCGACAGATCGTGTTCCTGGGTGAAGCCGATGGCGCCGTGCGTCTGCAGGGCCGAGCGCGCAGCGAGCAGACCAGCCTCGCCGGCGGCGACCTTGGCGGCGCTGACGTCGCGCGGTTCCAGTGACACCGCCGCGCCGTACACCAGCGGCCGGGCCAGTTCGATCGCGATGTGCACGTCGGCGAGCTTGTGTTTGATCGCCTGATACGAGCCGATCAGCCGTCCGAACTGGGTCCGCTGTTTCGCGTAATCGACACTGCCCGCCAGCAGTGCCTCGGCCGCGCCGATCAACTGCGCGGCGGTGGCCAACGCGCCGAACTCGTAGGCCTTTTCGGTATCCGCCGACCAGGCTGCACCGGTCGCGGTGACGTCGTGGAGACGGCGGCTGGGATCGACGGAGTCGTGGCGGTCACCCGGTGTGCCCGCGGTGACGCTGCCCTGACCGGCCTGCAGCACCAGAGCGGCGGTGTCGGCGTCGACGGCGCGCGGAACCTCCGGCGGCAGTGCGACGGTGGCGATCAGCTCACCGGCGGCCAGGCCCGCACTGCGCTGGTCGTCGGCTAGCAGAATCGGGGCCACGGCAATGGACTCGGTGACCGGCCCCGGCACGCACCAGTGGCCGAGTCGCTCCATCGCGACCACCAGGTCCACCGGCGAGGCATCGATACCGTCGTACTTCTCGGGCACGATCAGGGCGGTGATGCCGAGGTTGGCCAGTTGCGCCCACACTTTGAGGCCGGGTGCGGTGTCGCCCGCCGACCAGGCGCGCACGGCGGCCGGTAGATCCGCCGCACCCAGGGCCGCGTCGATGCTGGCAGCGAAGTCGCGCTGCTGCGCGTCCAGTGCGAAGTCCATCAGCGCTTCTCCCGGGGTAGGCCGAGCAGTCGTTCGGAGATGATATTGCGCTGAATCTCGTTGGTGCCGGCGTAGATCGGACCGCCGAGCGCAAACAGCAGGCCATCGGTCCACGGGCCGACGAGCTCGGCGTCTGCGCCGCGGATGTCCAGTGCGGTCTGGTGCAGCTCCACATCCAGGTCCGACCAGAACACCTTGGTGACCGAGGACTCCGCGCCCAACTCGCCGCCGCTGGTCAGCCGGGTGACGGTCTCGAACGTCTGCAGGCGGTAGGCCTGTGCCTTGATCCAGCCGTCAGCCACGCGGTCGGCGAACTCTGGAGGCGAGCCGCTGTCTTTCCATAGTCGCACCAGGCGTTCGGCGGCCGCGAGGAATCGGGCCGGGCTGCGTAGCGACATGCCACGCTCATTGCTGGAGGTGCTCATAGCCGCCCGCCAACCGTCGTTCGGGTCGCCGATGACGTCGTCATCGGGCACGAAGACGTCGTCGAGGAAGATTTCGCCGAAGCCGGTGTCACCACCGAGTTGGACGATCGGGCGCACCGTGCTGCCCGGTGCCGTGAGGTCGAACATGAAGTAGGTCAGCCCGTTGTGGCGCTGCGCGGACGGGTCAGAGCGGAACAATCCGAATCCCATGTCGGCGAACGGCGCCCTAGAGCTCCAGATCTTCTGACCGTTGAGCAGCCAGCCGCCGTCGGTCTTGGTGGCGGTGGAGCGCAGCGATGCCAAATCGCTGCCGGATTCCGGCTCCGACCATGCCTGCGCCCAGATCTGTTCGCCGCTGGCCATTTTCACCAGAATCCGGTCCAGCTGCTCTTGGGTGCCGTGCGCAAACAGGGTGGGCGCCAGCATCGAGGTGCCATTCGCGCTGGCCCGACCGGGCGCACCGGCGCGGAAGTACTCTTCTTCATAGACCACCCAGTGCAGTAGCGGCGCATCGCGGCCACCGTATTTCGCGGGCCAGTTGATCACCGACAGGCCCGCGTCGAACAGCACCTTGTCCCAAAGCCGATGCTGGGCGAAGCCTTCGGCATTGTCGTAGGACTTTGTCGGGATGGACTCCCGATTGGCCGCGAGAAACTCGCGCACCTCGGCCTGGAAGGCCAGCGTTTCTTCGTCGAATATCAGGTCCACTTCAGGTCCAATCTCAGGCCATGTCTCGCAGTTGTGGTTTGACCACCTTGCCGCCGGCATTGCGCGGCAGCCCGTCGACGAACCGCACCGAGCGCGGTGCTTTGAAGTTCGCCAAATGCTCTCGGGTGTAGGCGATTACCGATGCCTCGTCCAGTTCGGCGCCAGGCCGCGTGACGACGAACGCCCGTCCCACCTCACCGAGCCTCGGGTCGGGCACGCCGATCACCGCGGCGTCGGCGACACCGTCCATCCGGGCCAGCACCTGCTCGATCTCGGCGGGGTAGACGTTGAACCCGCCGCAGATGTACATGTCCTTGAGGCGGTCGGTGATGCGCAGGTTGCCGGCGTCGTCGACGACGCCGATGTCACCGGTGTGCAGCCAACCGTCGGAATCTATTGCTGCAGAAGTCGCTTCGGGATCATCGAGGTAACCCAACATCACATTGGGTCCACGCAGCAGCACTTCACCTGTTTCGTCGATGCGTAATTCGAAGTCGGCGAAGGGGCGCCCGCAGGTGGTGGCCACCGTCACCGCGTCGTCCTCGGCGCGGCACATGGTTCCCATGCCGTTGGCCTCCGTCAGGCCGTAGGCGGTCAGCACGATGTCGATGTCGAGTTCGGACTGCATGCGCTCGACCAGCACTACGGGCACGGTGGCCGCACCGGTGACCGCGAACCGCAGCGAGCTCAGGTCGTAGTCACCACGGGCGGGGTGATCGAGCAGGGTCTGGTAGATCGTGGGCGGCCCGGGCAACACGGTGATGCGGTGTTGCTCGATGGCTTGCAGGGCGCGCAGCGGGTCGAAGGTCAGATGGGGGATCAGCGTTGCGCCGGTCTGCAGGCAGGCCAGGATGCCGGCCTTGTAGCCGAAGTTGTGAAAGAACGGGTTGATGCACAGGTAGCGGTCGGCGCTGGTGATTTTGCCGTTGGCGGCCCAGGATGCCGACGCGGCCAGCGACTGCCGGTGCGCGCACAGCACGCCTTTGCTGCGGCCCGTGGTGCCGGAGGTGAACAGGATGTCACTGACGTCGTCGGGGGCGACGGCGGCGCTGCGCGCCGGGACCGGGTCGAGGTCGACGCCCCGGGCGATGAAGTCGTCCCAGTTCCCGTCAGCCTCCTCGATCGGAATCCGCACGATGTGCCGCAGCGCGGGCAGCCCGTCGCGGTCCAGGTTCGCGGCCCGGTCGGCACCGAGGAACTTGCCCGCTGCGAACAGCACCGGCGCTTCGGTGCGCGCGATGATGTCGGACGCCTCGGCCGCGGTGTATCTCGTGTTCAGCGGCACCATCGCCGCTCCGGCGTGATGGCTGGCCAGACACGCCACCACCCAATGCCAGGTGTTGGGCGACCAGATGGCTACCCGGTCCTTCGGCTTGACGCCGAGCGAGACGAGCGCGGCCGCCGCTCGGTGCACCTCGGCCCGCAGCTCAGCGGCGGTGAAGCTGCGGTCATCGGTGATCAGCGCGGGGTGGTCGGGGAGCTCGCGCGCGAATCGATCCAGCGCCGCGGGAATCGTGCGCGGATCGCTGGACATGGTGGACGCTCCTCCTCAACCGGCCACAGCGGCCTGCTTCGGCGCCGGGCTAACAAAGCAAGTGCTTGGTAGGTTAGCCTACAGGTTATGCAGGACGTCGAAGAGTTCCGGGCCGAGGTCCGCCAGTGGCTCGCCGACAATCTGGTCGGCGAATTCGCGGCGCTGAAGGGTCTCGGCGGGCCGGGTCGAGAGCACGAAGCCTTCGAAGAACGCCGCGCGTGGAACCAGCACCTGGCGAAGGCGGGTCTGACCTGTCTGGGCTGGCCGGTGGAACATGGCGGCCGTGGGTTGTCGACCGCGCACCGGGTGGCGTTCTACGAGGAGTATGCCCTCGCCGACGCCCCGGACAAGGTCAACCACTTCGGTGAAGAGCTGCTGGGTCCGACGCTGATCGCTTTCGGGACTCCAGAGCAGCAACAGCGCTTCCTGCCGCACATCCTCGATGTGACCGAACTCTGGTGCCAGGGCTACTCCGAGCCCGGCGCCGGCAGCGACCTTGCGAATGTCTCGACCACCGCCGAACTCGACGGCGACCAGTGGGTGATCAACGGCCAGAAAGTGTGGACGTCCCTGGCGCACCTCTCGCAGTGGTGCTTCGTGGTCGCGCGCACCGAGAAGGGCTCCAAGCGGCACGCCGGATTGTCGTATCTTCTTGTGCCACTGGATCAGCCCGGTGTCCAGGTGCGGCCGATCATCCAGATCACTGGCACTGCTGAGTTCAACGAGGTCTTCTTCGACGACGCCCGGACCGACGCGTCGATGGTGGTCGGTCAGCCCGGCGACGGATGGCGGGTCGCCATGGGAACGCTGACCTTCGAGCGCGGCGTCTCGACTTTGGGCCAGCAGATCGTCTATGCCCGTGAGCTTTCCAATCTGGCCAAGCTGGCCCAGCGCACCGGTGCGGCTGACGATCCGTTCGTCCGGGAGCGGTTGGCTCGTGCGTGGACCGGGTTGCGCGCCATGCGGTCCTATGCCCTAGCGACCATGGACGTCGAGCAACCCGGTCAGGACAACGTGTCAAAGTTGTTGTGGGCCAACTGGCATCGCTCGCTCGGCGAACTGGCCATGGACGTGATCGGCAAGCCGGGGTTGGTGTTGGACGACGGTGAGTTCGACGAATGGCAGCGGCTGTACCTGTTCACCCGCGCCGACACCATCTACGGCGGATCCAACGAGATTCAGCGCAACATCATCGCCGAGCGGGTGCTCGGTCTGCCGAGGGAGGTTAAGGGTTGAGCTTGTCCGAGGTGCCGGAGGAAATTGCCGGGCACGGGCTTCTGCAGGGAAAGGTGGTCGTGGTGACCGCCGCCGCGGGCACCGGCATCGGCTCGGCCACCGCGCGCCGCGCGCTGGCCGAGGGCGCCGATGTGCTGGTCTCGGACCACCACGAGCGCAGGCTGGGCGAGACGGCTTCGGAGCTGTCCGCGCTGGGACTGGGCCGGGTGGAGCACGTGGTGTGCGACGTGACATCGACCGCGCAGGTCGACGCGCTGATCTCGTCCTGCACTGCGCGGTTCGGCCGGCTTGACGTGCTGGTCAACAACGCCGGGCTCGGCGGCCAGACGCCGGTGGCCGATATGACCGACGAGGAGTGGGACCGCGTGCTGGACGTCTCGCTGACGTCGGTGTTCCGGGCCACTCGCGCGGCGCTGCGGTACTTCCGGGACGCGCCACACGGCGGCGTGATCGTCAACAACGCCAGTGTGCTGGGCTGGCGCGCGCAGCACTCGCAGTCCCACTACGCCGCCGCGAAGGCCGGCGTGATGGCGCTGACCCGCTGCAGCGCAATCGAAGCCGCCGAGTACGGAGTGCGGATCAACGCCGTGTCGCCCAGCCTCGCGCGCCACAAGTTCCTGGACAAAACCACCTCGGCGGAGCTGCTGGACCGGCTGGAAGCCCAGGAGGCATTCGGGCGCGCCGCCGAGCCGTGGGAGGTTGCGGCCACGATCGCGTTCCTGGCCAGCGATTACTCGAGTTATCTGACCGGAGAAGTGATTTCGGTCTCAAATCAGCACGCTTGATCCGAGGCGTTGAATTTCCGCGCATTTTTGTGTCCGACTGCGCCGTACACTGAAAGTCATTTCAAGTCGCGCTTGGGCTGGTCGGCGCCGTCCGCACCGGGGGGATTGATGCGCAGGATCGTATTGCTGGCAGGAGTCGTGCAGTGAGCTACAGGCCGGATCCGCATCCGTGGGACCACCCGCCCAATCCCGCAGACGGCCCGACTCAGGTCGGCTGGCTACCTCACAACCCGGCGCCTAACCCGCCGGCGTGGCCTGCCCAGCCGAATGCGGGATTTCCGCCGGGCCCGCCTCCGCAGGGCCCGCCGGCTTGGCCGGTGGGGCCTCAGATGCCCGGTCAATTCGGTCCGCCGGCTAACCCCGGACGGCGTAGCCGGAAGCCGCTCATCATCGCGCTATGCGCCATCGCGACCGTGATACTCGCGGTGGTCCTCGTCGTATCGCTGGCATCGACTGGCGACAGCGGATCGGGTAAGGCCGGTGATGCCGTCAAGGGATACCTCGATGCGCTGGCGCGGGGAGACGCCGCCGCTGCTTTGACCTACAGCAGCGATCAACCGGGATCCGACCAATTCCTCACCGACGACATCCTCAAGAAGCAGATTGCCCGCTGGCCTATCAGCGGAGTCAAGATTCTCGGCGACGACTCCGAGCACAGTTTGGGCTTCGCCCGGGTGCACGTAGTGGCGAAGTTCGGTGACAACACCTCCGACGTCACGATGTCGGTCAAGAAGTCCGGCAAAGCGTGGAAGATCGAGCATGCCGCGACCAAGATCGAACCCCTCGGCACCGTGGACAACGACGCGCTCAAGACCCTGCTCTTCTTCGGCAGTCCCGTGGGCACCGCCCCGGTGTATGTGTTTCCGGGCTACATCGACGCGTCGACCAGCAACGCGAACATCGCGGTGAAGCAGAAGAAGCCGTACCTGCTCGACGGGCTCTCGGCGTCGGGTGGCTACTTCAACGACTTCGACTTTGCGCTCAGCGACGCGGGGCAGTCGGCGACGATGTCGGCGATCACAGCGGCGCTGTCCGACTGCACGAAATCCACGCAGTTGGCGCCGCCCAACTGCCCGCAGCGCGCCCGCGATCCCGACGTCGTCGACGGCACCGTCAACTGGGGACCGCCCGACACCACCCAACTCAAGCTCAGCTTTTTCGATCCGTATCGCCTCGAGGCGCGATACAGCGGCGACGTGCTGTTCCCGCTCACGGCCAAGACCAAGTCTGGTGGTGACAAGACCGGCGTCGTCCGGAGTTTCCTGAGCGTCAAATCCGACGTCTCGCAGGAACCGCCGCAGGTGTCCGTTCGCTGAGCTCTCCCGGGGTGCCGCGGGTGCCCAGTATGGTCGCCAATCGGACTGTCGCGCAGTCGATTTCACACTCAGCGTCGGGGTGCGACGTGTTATGTCAGCTGTTTGAGCAGGCTTTCGATGCTGAACAGCCCGGACATGAAGCTGCCGGTGTTCAACAGGCCTGACACGAACTGGCTGACGTTGGGGTTGGGCAACGAACCGGGAACCGCGGTGTTTCCGAAGCCTGACACGAGGCCGTTCGACGTGCCGCCACCAGCCTTGTTGAAGAAGCCGGAGATATTACCGGCGCCGGGCCCGGTGGCAGAGTTGAGGAATCCGGACATTCCCGGACCGGAGTTGCCGAAACCTGACTGGGTGGCGCCGGAATTTGTGGTGAAACCGACGCCGCTGTTCACGTTGCCGGAGTTCCAGAAACCGGTGTTCAACCCACCCGAATTTCCCCAACCAGTGTTCAGTACGCCCGAGTTCCAGAATCCGGTGCTCAGCGTTCCGGCATTTCCGAAGCCGGTGGACTCTGACCCGGTGTTGCCGAAGCCGGTGCTGAAGTTGCCGGCATTCCCGAGGCCGAAGTTGCCCGCACCCGAGTTGCCGAAGCCGAGGTTTCCTTGGCCTGCGTTTCCGATGCCGAAATTGCCGGGCAGGGCGCTCAGGTTGGCGCTGGTGTTGAAGATGCCGACGTTCCCATCGCCGGAATTGAAGAACCCGATGTTGTTGGTCCCCGAGTTGCCGAAGCCGATATTTCCGCTGCCCGAGTTCAACAGGCCGGCCAGGTTGATGCCCATCTGATTGTTGCCGGTCAGACCGATGCCGATGTTGTTGTTGCCCGTATTGCCGAAGCCGAAGTTGCCGTTTCCGGTGTTGCCACCACCGATATTGTTGGAGCCGAAGTTGCCGCCACCCCGGTTGTCGTTGCCGCGGTTCCCCAGGCCCCAGTTGTGATTGCCGGCGTTACCCACGCCGACGTTGTTGCCGGGATTCACATTTGTGGTGGCGTCTCCGGCGTTCCCGAATCCGACATTGCCGTTCGAGACGTTTCCGGAGCCGATGTTGTAGTTGCCATTGTTGCCACTACCGACGTTTCCGGCGGCCGGATTGCCAGGTAAGCCGTTGCCGCCGCCGATATTGCCGCTGCCGTTGTTGCCACTACCGATATTGGCGGCGCCGTTGTTGCCGTTACCGATATTGCCGGTGCCGCCCTTGTTGCCGATCCCCAGATTCGGGAGTGTCGAGAGCAACTGGGCAAACGGGTTCAACTGCGCGGCAGCCGCCGCTGCACTGGCCTGATAGCCCGTCATCGCCGCGACATCGGCTGCCCACATCTCCTCGTACTGAGCTTCCGCGGCGGCGATCGCGGGGCCGAACAGTCCCAGGACGTTCGACCTCACCAATCCGAGGAAGGCATTGCGATTGGCCGCGACGGCCACCGGATGGATGGTCGCCGCGCGAGCTGCCTCGAATGCGCCAGCCACCGCCTGGGCTTGACCGGCTGCCGTCGCGGCACGTGTCGACGCGTCGCTGAGACACTCCGCGTACGAGGCGGCCACCGCTGTCATTGCCGCCGAGGCCGGCCCCTGCCACGCCTGACCGGCCAGTGAGGAGGTTGTGTACGTGAAAAGACCTGCTGCGGCGCCCAGTTCGTCGGACAGCACGTTCCAGCCCGCAGCCGCCTGCGCCATCGGGGCGGAGCCCGCACCGCTGAACATCAGCAATGAATTGAGTTCCGGTGGCAACATCGGATAACTGACCATGGTCGACCTCCAACCTGTTCCACCGGCCGCCATGCAGGAGGCCGTGCCCGAACGGAATCAGGTGTCCGTTGCGATGCTAGGACCTCGATTGGAGTTTTATTTGTGTTTGGAGCGAACTGGTGGCGCGCCAAAGGGCTAACCCAGCAGCCGGCCGAGGCTGAAGATGCCGGACAACGACGCACCGAAGTTGAGCAGGCCGGAGTTGAAGCCGCTGATGACGCCGTCCAATGGATCGCTGCTTGCGGGGGTGGGCAGTCCGAAATTGAAGAAGCCCGAGCCCCTGCCGTTCACCTCGGGCGACCCGCCGGCGGTATTCCCGATGCCGGAGAGGAAGCCGCTTGCGGGGCCGCTGGCGGAATTGAAGAATCCCGACGTGCCCTCGCCGGCGTTGAAGAAACCGGAGCTGCTGGCGCCGCTGTCGGTGGTCGCGCCGACCCACGTATTCACGCTGCCGGCGTTCCACAGCCCGGTGTTCGAGTCGCCGGAGTTCCCGATTCCGGTGTTGGCCAGGCCCGAGTTGTCCCAACCGGTGTTCCAGCTGCCGGCGTTGGCGAAGCCGGTGTTGACGCTGCCCCCGTTGGCGAAGCCGGTGTTGACGCTGCCCCCGTTGCCTACCCCCGTATTGCCGAAGGCGGCGTTGAACAGGCCGAGGTTGCCGGTGCCGGAGTTGCCCACGCCTATGTTGTTGAGGCTTCCGGGAGCGAAAGGGTTTGAGCCGGAACCGAAGAGGCCGACATTGCCGTCACCGGAGTTGAAGAAGCCGATGTTGTTGTTGCCGGAGTTGAACAAGCCGATGTTGCCATTGCCGGCGTTCAAGCCATGCAGGACGAACTGGCCGGTGGCGCGGTCGAAGTAGGCGTTGCCGAAGCCGATCAGGTTGTCCCCGGTAAGGCCGAAACCGATGTTGTTGTTGCCGCTGCTGCTGCCGCCCAGATTCCGATCCCCACTGTTGCCCAGGCCGACGTTGCTGTTGCCGCTGTTGCCGAAACCGATGTTGTTGTCACCGTCACCGGCGAACCGAAAGCCGTTGCCCAGGCCGCTGTTTCCGAAACCGATGTTGTTCTGGCCGAAGTTGCCGCCACCGATGTTGCCGCTGCCGACGTTGCCGCTGCCGATGTTCTGGCTGCCGTTGTTACCGCCGCCGAGATTCGAGCTGCCGAGGTTGCCGCCGCCGAGGTTGCCGCCGCCGACGTTGCCGCTGCCGATATTGGCGTTGCCCAAATTTCCGACGCCCAGGCTGGGCAGGGTGGCGATAAGTTGCTGCAGCCCGGTCGGAATCGGGATCAGGTCTGCGACCGCCGCCGAGGCGCCGGAGTAGTAGCCGGCCATTGCGGAGACGTCGGCGGCCCACATCTCTTCGTAAACACTTTCGGCGGCCGCAATCGCTGGGGCGTTGAGCCCCAGAATGTTCGAGCGCACCAGCGCAACGAACGCGTTGCGATTCGCCTCGACGGCTAGCGGATGAACTGTGGCGGCCCGAGCAACCTCGAAGGTGCTGGCCACCGCGTTGGCCTGGGTGGCGGCGAGGAGCGCCTTCGTCGACGCGGTGTTGAGGAACCCGGTGTACGGTGCCGCGGCCGCCGCCATGGTTGCCGCGGCCGGTCCCTGCCAGGCCAGGCTGGCCAAACCGGAGGTCACCGACGAAAACGCTTCGGCCGCCGTCGCCAACTCGTCGGCGAGACTGGCCCAGGCACTCGCGGCTTCGAGCATCGGCGCCGACCCGGCGCCGATGAACATCCGCAACGAATTGACCTCAGGCGGTAGCACCGCAAAGTTCGACACGCTTGTCCCCCCAGATTGATGCGCAGCGGCCCCCCATGACCGCCGACTTGCAAACCCTGGCTGACACTACGGTGGGTTTGGCTACGCCACATGGCATTTCGTCAAAATTTGAGTCGACTAATCAATTGGTGCAGGTGAGGCGGTCAGGGCCGGCTGAGCTTGAGGACCGTGTGGCCCCCAGATCCCCGATTGAAATGACCCGTGGTGGGACGGCTGTCGACGGGAGGAAGCTGTCGCGTGAGCTGAAGATGCCGACGTTGCACTGCCGGTGTTGCCGCTCCCGATGTTGGAGACGCGCCTGTTACCGGATGCCGATATTGGGCAGGCTCTGCAGGCCGGCGGTCCAGGGCGCCAGTTGGGCCCCGGCCGGGGCGGCGCCGGTGTGGGGCCGAACCTGCACCGAGGAACATTCGCAAGAAATCAATTTCCGGTGGGAGCGCAGCGAAATTCATCTCGACGCATGACCATATAGCGAAACCTGCTCGCAAGCAGGTGTTTTCGGCAATGGCCGCCAGGGAGACCGAACGATCAGGCCTGGTGCCGGCAGTGCGGAATGCTCGCCAAGGCGCAGGCCTCGGCGAGCATTCTGGTGCGCTCCATCCTCGATTGGTTACAGGTTCTTCAGAAGTTGTGTGAGGCTGAAGAATCCGCCACCAAAGCTGCCGGTGTTGAAGAAGCCAGAAGCAAAGCCGCTAACGGTGATCGGAGGCGGGAAGATGGGCGGTTGGCTCGCCGGTGCACCGGTGTTGAAGAATCCGGATATGGCGCCGTTCACCGCGTTGGCGCCGCTCGCCTTATTGAAAAAGCCCGAGACGCTACTGGCGCCGGTACCGCTGGTGGAGTTGTTGAAGCCCGAGGCGTTTGTTCCCGTGTTGTTGAAGCCGGACTGGGTGGCGGCGACGTCGGTAGTAGATCCGATGGTGGTGTTGAAGTCTCCGGAGTTCCAGAAGCCGGTGTTGACGTTGCCCGAGTTCCCGTCGAAGGTGTTTAGCGAGCCGGAGTTGCCCCAACCGGTGTTCAGGCTGCCCGCGTTTCCGAAGCCGGTGTTAAGGGTGCCCGAGTTTCCGATTCCCGTGTTCAGGCCGCCCAACCCGGTACCGGAGTTGCCGATGCCGAAGTTTCCTGAGCTGGTATTGCCTATGCCGATATTGCCGAAGCCGGAGTTGCCGATGCCCAGGCCCTGAATCTTGCCCAAATCGGCCGGAACCAGGTTGGCGCCCGAGCTGAAGATGCCTACATTGCCGTCTCCGGAGTTGAAGAAGCCGATGTTTCCGGTGCCAGAGTTGCCGAAGCCGATGTTTCCGGTGCCGGAGTTGAGACCGTCAAAATGGAACTGGCCCGCTACCGTGTCGTAGTACGCCCCGCCGATGCCGACCAGCTTGTTCCCGGTGAGGCCCAGCCCGATGTTGCCATTCCCGGTGTTTCCGGCGCCGACGTTCGAATCGCCGTGGTTCCCGACACCGAAGTTCCCGTTGCCGGCGTTACCGAGGCCAACGTTCGCGCCCGGGTTGGCGCTGGTGAGGGGATTGCCAAGGTTTCCGAGGCCGATGTTGCCATTGCCCCTGTTCCCGAAGCCGATGTTTCTCGCACCAGCGTCGCTGCCGGTGAAACCACTATTGCCGCTGCCGACGTTCTGGTTCCCGATGTTTCCGCCGCCGAGGTTCAGGTCGCCGGTGTTTCCGTTGCCGATGTTGTTGTTGCCGGTATTACCGTTCCCGACGTTCAGCCCGCCGTCTTTGTTGCCGATGCCGATGTTCGGGTCTCCGGGCGCGGCGGGGGCGGCGCCCTTGACCCCGCCGAAGAGCTGTCCGATGCCGGGCAGGCTCTGCAGGGTCTGCTGCCAGGACGACAGTTGGGCTGCTACTGCGGACGCGCCGCCGTGGTATCCGAACATGGCGGCGACGTCGGTGGCCCAGAACTCCTCGTAGGCGGCCTCGGCTGCGGCGATGAAGGGGGCGTTGAAGCCGAAGAAGTTGGTGCGGACCGCTTGCAGCATGGCTTGCCGGTTGGCGGTGATCACTTGCGGGTGGACCATCGCGGACTTGCAAGCTTCGAAGACCGCGGCGACTTCTTTGGCGCCGGTGGAGGCGGTGAGAGCGCGGGTGGACGCCAACCGCAAGAACAGGTGGTACGGCTCTGCGGCTCGGGTCATGGCCTGGGCTGCGGGCCCCTGCCAGGCTTGGCCGGCCAGGTTCGAGGTCACTGAGGAGAACGAGTCCGCCGCCGAACCGAGTTCCTCGGCCAGGCCCGACCACGCCGCCGCGGCTTGCAGCATGGGGGCAGGCCCAGCACCGCACATCATCCGCATGGAGTTGATTTCCGGTGGAAGCATGGAAAAGTTCATGGCGCGCTGACCTCCGTTAATCCCGCCGCCCGTGGCGAGTAGACCCGATAGCGCAGAACCTTAAGGCTGCGTGCTGAACTTTGTTCCGTTTTGCTGAAATTTTCTCGAAATCACTCCGGAGTGGACGTTCCGCCCGATCTGTCGTCGCCCTGCGGTAGCTGACGCGATCCCGGCGGGTCCGCTCGATGAGCCGGATGGCGCGCGACCGTAGCGGCCTGGGCGGACCTGCCATTGGCCGAGCAAGCGCTTGGTTGATACCCTGGTCCAGTGGAGCGTGTGGCCGGCCAGGCTAACAGTCGCCGAGACGAGTTATTGGAACTCGCGGCGGTGATGTTCGCCGAGCGCGGTTTGCGTGCCACCACGGTGCGCGACATCGCCGACGGCGCCGGCATTCTGTCCGGCAGTCTCTATCACCACTTCGCCTCGAAAGAGGAGATGGTCGACGAGTTGCTGCGCGGTTTTCTCGACTGGCTCTTTGCGCGCTACCGCGAGATCGTCGACAGCGAACCCAATCCCTTGGAGCGCCTGAAGGGCTTGTTCATGGCGTCGTTCGAGGCGATCGAGCATCGGCACGCCCAGGTCGTCATCTATCAGGATGAGGCGCAACGACTTTCGTCCCAGCCGCGATTTTCCTACATCGACGACCTGAACAGACAGCAGCGCCAGATGTGGGTCGACCTGCTCAAGCAGGGCATCAAGGAGGGTTACTTCCGGCCCGATTTGGACGTCGACCTGGTCTATCGATTCATCCGTGACACCACGTGGGTGTCGGTGCGCTGGTATCAACCCGGCGGACCGCTCACCGCCGAGCAGGTGGGTCAGAAATATCTCGCCATCGTTCTGGGTGGAATCGCGAAAGAAGGGATTTGAAAATGGCTGGGTTTTCCGAGGCCTATGTGATCGACGCTGTGCGGACCGCGGTTGGTAAGCGCGGCGGCGGGTTGGCCGGAATCCACCCCGTCGACCTTGGTGCCTTGGGGTGGCGCGGACTGATGGACCGGGTGGACGTGGACCCGGCCGCCGTCGACGACGTGATCGCCGGTTGCGTCGACGCAATCGGCGGGCAGGCCGGCAACATCGCCCGACTGTCGTGGTTGGCTGCCGGTTACCCCGAAGAGGTGCCGGGTGTCACCGTCGACCGCCAATGCGGATCCAGTCAACAGGCCATCTCCTTTGGCGCGCAGGCGATCATGTCTGGTACCGCGGACCTCATCGTGGCCGGTGGCATGCAGAATATGAGCCAGATCCCGATATCGTCGGCGATGACCGTCGGTGAACAATTCGGATTCACCTCGCCCACAAACGAATCCAAGCAATGGCTGCACCGCTACGGCGACCAGGAGATCTCCCAGTTCCGGGGCTCGGAGATGATCGCCAAGAAGTGGAACCTCTCGCGTGAAGAGATGGAGCAATACTCGCTGACCAGCCACGAGCGTGCCTTCGCGGCGATCCGCGGCGGCAACTTCGACAACGAAATCCTCAGTGTCGAAACGGAATCCGGGGCTTTCCGCGTCGATGAAGGACCACGGGAGTCCTCGCTGGAAAAGATGGCCGGATTGAAGACTCTGATCGAGGGCGGCCGTTTGACCGCGGCGATGGCAAGCCAGATTTCCGACGGCGCGTCCGCGGTGCTGCTGGCCTCCGAGCAGGCCGTCAAAGACCACGGTCTGACCCCGCGTGCGCGCATCCACCACATCAGCACCCGCGGAGCCGACCCGGTGTTCATGCTCACCGGGCCCATCCCGGCCACCCGTTACGCGCTGGATAAGACGGGACTCTCCATCGATGACATCGACACCGTCGAGATCAACGAGGCTTTCGCACCCGTCGTGATGGCCTGGCTCAAGGAGACCAAGGCCGACCCGGAGAAGGTCAACCCCAACGGCGGCGCGATCGCGCTCGGTCACCCGTTGGGCGCCACCGGCGCGAAGTTGTTCACCACCATGCTGAACACGCTCGAGCGCATCGGCGGTCGTTACGGGCTTCAGACGATGTGCGAGGGTGGCGGCACCGCCAACGTGACCATCATCGAGCGTCTCTAGTTCTCATCCCTTGGCGTCGAGTGTGAATCTCTCGACGCCACAACGGCGTGTCGCGTCGTGAGTTACACACTCGCTCGGAGGTGGGGATGGGTGACGGCGGCAATCGGTGGTCAGGTGACAGCATCCGCGCATGGACTGGCCGTTTCTCGGCACCGAAGTGCTGTCCGCGAACGCAATTCCCGAGCGCGCCCTGCGCACGCTGTACGCCGCCGTCTATCCGGGCATCTACTGCCCGGCCGGTATCGAGCTGACCGCGAGTCAACGAGCACGAGCCGCATGGCTGTGGTCGCGCCGGCGCGGTGTTGTCGCGGGCAATTCGGCGGCGGCGTTACTCGGCGCGAAATGGGTCAGTCCCTCGTTGGATGCTGAGTTGGTACACGACAATCGAAAACCTCCGGCGGGCATCGTCGTTCACTCGGACAGGCTGGCATCGCACGAAGTGCTGACTTTCGGCGGGATCAGAGTGACCACCCCGGCTCGCACCGCATTCGACATAGGACGCCGAACCACCACCCGCCTACTCGCAGTTCAGCGCCTCGATGCCCTGGCGAAGGTGACCGATGTCAAGGTCGCCGATGTGGAGGCCGTCGTCGCTGAACATCGCGGCGCGCGCGGCCTGGTCAGGCTTAGGCAGATATTGCCGCTGGTGGATGGTGGCGCGGAATCGCCGCAGGAGACGCGGACGCGGCTGGCATTAATCGATGCCGGGCTACCGAGACCCCAGACGCAGATCAGGGTATGCGGCGATTACGGAGACTTCGTGGCGCGCATCGACATGGGCTACGACGAGTTGCGCGTCGGCATTGAATATGACGGCCCTCAGCACTGGACGGATCCCGAACAGCGCGCCCGCGATATCGACCGGCACGCCGCGTTGCTCGATCTGGGCTGGACGATCATCAGGGTCAGCAGCGAACTGCTTCGATATCGGCAGGCCACTTTCATCGGCCGCGTCGTCGCGGCGATGGAGGCGGCGGGCTGGCGTCGATGACTTGCCGAGTGTGAATCTGCCGACGCTCAAACGGCGTGTCGCGTCGTGAGATTCACACTCGGCGGCGAAGGGGAGGGGAGTGGCCGGCGGGCGCTTGCAGTGGACTCAGGCGTCGTAGTCGACGGAGACGAACGGCGTCGTCGGATGTGACTGGCACGTCAGGATGTAACCGGCGTCCAACTCGGCCTGCCCCAGCGCGAAGTTGTGGTCCATCTCGACGCTGCCCTCGACCAACTTCGCCCGGCAGGTGCCGCACGCGCCACCCATGCAGGCGTACGGCGCATCATCGCGCACCTGCAGCGCACCTTCCAGAATCGAGTCGCCGGGCGTCAGGTCGTACGTCCATTGCTTGCCGGACAGGGTGAACGTCACCGTCGCAGCCTCATACGACTGGTCCGTGGCCGGAGCGCTCTCGAAGCCGTGGAAGAGTTCGAGGTGGATGCGCTCGCCGTCCACCCGGTGCTCCAGCAGCGTCTCGCGCACCGCGGTCGTCATCTCCAAAGGACCGCAGATGAACCACTCGTCGACATGGTCGGGCTGCAGATTGCCGGTCAGCCAGAGGTTGAGTTTGTCCCGGTCGATCCGCCCTCGCAGTTCCGGAGCGTGCAACGATTCACCCGAGAGCACATGCAGCACTTCCAGGCGGTCTGCGTACCGCGATTCGAGGCGGTCGAGTTCGGCGCGGAACATCGTCGACTCCTTGGTGCGGTTACCGTAGATCAGCGTGAACCGGCTCTCCGTCTCGATCTCCAAAGTTGTTGCGACAATTGACAACACGGGCGTGATCCCGCTGCCGGCCACCAGTCCGACGTAGTGTTTGCGGTTCAGCGGATGCAGCGGGGTGCCGAACCGGCCGGTCGGCGTCATCAACTCCAGCACGTCACCGGCCTTCAGCTGTTCGGCCACGAACGTCGAAAAGGCGCCGCCGGGAATGTGTTTCACCGCGATCCGTAGCTGCGCCCGTGTTGCTGGAGCGCAGATCGAGTAGTTGCGGCGCACGCCTTCGGCGCCCACGACGGTGACGTGCTGGCCCGGCTCGAACCGGAACGCGTCCTGCAGATCCTCGGGCACGGCGAAGGTGACCAGGGTGCTGTCGGCGGTGATGGGATCCACCGACGCGACCGGGATGCGGTGCAGCACGGCGTGCGGCGAACTGGATCGGGACGGCATCCGAACCGGCAGCAGCTTGGACAGCCGACCGTTGAGCTCCTTCCACTCCCGATACTCATCGGGATTGAGCTGCTGGCCGAAAACGGTGTTGATGGCCGCGTTGCGTTCCAGGTAGGCTTCTTCGTTGCGTTTCCAGGTCCGCAGGTACCGGTAGAACGGGACCGACGGGTGCAGGTGGTGCACCAGGTGGTAGTTCTGCGACAGCAGCACCGGGGTGAACAGCCACTCGGCGCCGACGCGATTGCGGGTCGCGCGGTAGCGGTTGGTGCGCTGAGTGTCTTCCAGCCCGTGATGAGGCAGCCAGTCGAACCACCAGGCCAGGATGGTCAGGCCGATGCGCTGTGGGATCAGGAAGACGACGAGCAGGATCCAGAAGTTGCCGGTGGCGATCGCGACGGCCAACCCGGTGAGGGACAGCACCATCATCACCACCGTCTCGGCGACTTCGGTGACGGGCCGACTGCGGGCACGCGGCAGGTAATACCGCAGGTAGAAGTACTCCACCTGCGACCAGCGCAGCGGCAACTGCCACCATTTCCCGTGCGAGGCGAAGGTGTCCGGATCCTGGTCGTCGTCGTTGGAGTGCCGGTGGTGCTGAATGTGGATGTACCCGAACGACGGGAAGGCGACCACCGGACCGACGAAGAGCCAGGCCAGGCGCCCCATCAGCCCGTTGACCCAGCGAACCGAACTGATCGAGTAGTGCGATGCGTCATGCACGACGGTGAACATCACGAACGTCACCGCCGCGTTGACCGGAATGGTCACCCACCAGGGTGACCAGCCGTTGACGTAGCCGACGGTGCAGGTGACAAATGCGGTCAGGGACGCGAGAAAGATCCCGATGGTGGGCAGGGCGAGCTTGGGTACCGCCTCGCCCGGATCGGGCAGCGCGTGCTGCGCGGCGGACCCGGAGGTCGCTGGTGCCTGCTCGACGGTCGACATAGCTGGAAGAGCTTAGTCGACACGCGTCAACTACTCCACTAGCTTCGACGCGGCCTGCAGATGTTCGATCGCCTCGGCCACGACCGACTCGATCAACTCGGCGCACGACGGCAGGTCGTCCAGGATGCCGGCCACCTGGCCGGAGGCCAGCACGCCGGCCTCGGTGTTGCCCTCCACCAGTCCGGCCTTGAGCAGCATCGGGGTATTGGCCGCCATCACCACCTGCGACCAGGTGAGTTCCTTGCCGTGCCGCATGGCCAAACCGTCTTGGATCATCGACCGCCAGCTCATCTGCGACATCTGCTTGAACTTGGCGGCGTTGCGCACCGCCGCAGTGAAACCCCTTGCCCGCGAGCCACTTTCCAGCTTCTCCACCAGGCCGGTACGCAGCACGCGGTGCGGCATGCCGTCGACCCGGGTGGTGACCACCGTGCCGTCCAGAGCCGACTCCAGATACCGCCGCTTGACCGCGTCGGGAACCGTGGAGTCCGACGTGAGCAGGAAGCGGGTGCCCATCGCTACGCCGGCCGCGCCATACGAGAGAGCCGCGGCCAGTCCGCGTCCGTCGAAGAATCCGCCGGCGGCGATCACGGGGATGCCGGTGCCCTTGACCGCGTCCAACACGGACGGCAACAGCAGGGTGGTGGCGACTGGGCCGGTGTGCCCACCACCTTCGCCGCCCTGCACGATCATCGCGTCGGCACCCCAACCGGCGACCTTGCGGGCATGCTTGGCCGCGCCGATCGACGGCACGACCACCGCCCCGGCCTCTTTGAGCCGGGAAATGAGTTCCGGCTTGGGTGCCAGAGCGAACGACGCCACCTTGACGCCCTCACGGATCATCAGCTCGACACGATCACCCGCGTCGGCGGCGTCGGCGCGGATGTTGACGCCGAACGGCTTGTCTGTCGCAGATTTGACTTTGCCGATGGCCGTGGCTAATTCGTCCAGTGTCATGGTGGCCGACGCCAGGATGCCCAGGCCGCCGGCGTTGGCCGTGGCCGAAACCAGCCGCGCACCGGCCACCCAGCCCATCCCGGTCTGCACCACCGGGTGCTCGATGCCGACCAGCTCGGTCAGCGGTGTCCTGAGCTTCACTGCCGGATCTCTCTGTCGCGCAACGCTTTCGGGTCGATGACCTCGCGAATCAACCGCAGCTCGTCGTCCGTCGGTGGTCGGGTTTCGTCCGCCTCGGCGAGCCCGTGTACTTCGAACGAGGTGGCTTCCCGGACGTCGTCGGGGGCGACGCCGGGATGCAGGGACACCGCGCGCATCGTGTGGTCCGGTCCGCCGAAGTCGAAGACGCCGAGGTTGGACACCACCCGGAAGACGTTGACGAACCGGAACGCGGGATTGTCCGGGTCGACCTTGTCGTAACCGATGCCGGAGACGATGTCGACCGTTTCGGTGAACACCCGCTTGGAATGATTGCCTACCCAGTAGCTGGTGGCGTGGTTGATGGTGTTGCCTGGCGAGCCGCGCACCCCGAACATCTGCCGGGTCGGCTGTTGCAGCGGGCCGAATGCCGAGATGTTCTGATTGCCGTAGCGGTCAACCTGATTGGCGCCCATCACGACATGGCGCCGGCCCCAAGACAGGGTCTCGAAGACCCGCCCGAACGGCATCCAGCCTTCGACCGGTCCGGTCTTGCCCAGCGCCGGTGTATCGGCGAGCAGTTGTGCCTCGCCGTCGGTCAGCAGGACGTCGGGGGAGAACGTCAGCCGTGCCAGCCGGGCGCCCACCGATGCCATGTTCGTCATCGGGCTGATCATGATTTCGCCGGCGTCCCTGAACAACTCGGCGCAGGCGACCGCGCATACCTCCGCCCGGGAGACCGTCATTTCGCTGCCTCCTCGGCGAACTTGCGCACGGCGGACTGGTAGTCCTCTTCGCTGCCGGACAGATATCTCTCGACGAATTGTTGCCAGCCTTCCTCGGTGGAGGCGGCCTCGGCGTAGTGCCGCTGGAACTTCTCGTCGCGGCCGTAATCGGGTGCGGCGGTGGTGAAGTGAGCGCCACCGGGTGCTTCGACCACACCGTCCACCATCATCCGGTTGATCAACAGCGCTTGCGGTGGTACGGATTTGACGAGTTCCTCGGTGGAGACGATCCGTTCCACCGACAGGAAGCGCTTGTCGGCGGCCATCAGGAACAGGTCGTCGAAGTAGGGGTCGATGCCGGTGTACGCGGCATTGCCGCGGTTGTCGCCGATATTCAGGTGGGCGAACGCGGCGTCCAGGCGCAGCGCGGGCATGGCGATCAGCATTTCGTACCCGCCATCGGTCGGATAGGGGCTGGTGACGGTCTTGAGCTCGCCCTCCCAGAAATCCAGTACCGCACTACCGAGTCCAGCGCGGGTCGGCAGGAACGGCAACCGTTGAGCGGCCGCCTGCAGCCCGTTGCGCAGCATGCCTTCGTCCATCTCGCGAGCCTCAATGGCACCGCTGGTGCGGGCCTTGGCGAACCACGGGTCGTAGAACGGTGGCGAGTCCAGCGAGACGAATCCGTAGTAGACCCGTTTGACCTTGCCGGCCGAGCACAGCAGGCCCAGATCCGGTCCGCCGTAGGTGACCACGGTCAGGTCGGTGACGTCGGTGCGCAGCAGGGCACGGACGAAGGCCATCGGCTTACGACGCGATCCCCAACCGGCGATACCGATGGTCATGCCGCTGCGCACGTGCGAAACGGCGTCGTCCAGGGTGGTGCGCTTGTCGCGTGTCATTCCTTCTTGCCTTTCGCCGTTCCGGCGAACGCGTCGCGGTGCTCGTCGGCAACGCCGGCGAGGTTGAGCTCGAACGTAAACCCTTGCTCCATGCGGTAACTCGAGTTGACGCGTTGTACGTCTATCAGGTTCAGCGCTTCCTTGGCGGCACGGATGACGCGGGTGTCCTTGGCGGCGATGTCGCGGGCCACCCGCAGTGCCGCTTCGTCCAGCTCCGCGCGCGGCACCACCTCGTGTACCGAGCCGAAGTGGTGCAGGGTTGCGGCGTCCACGGTGGCGGCGGTGAAGAACAGCCGCCGCATCATGTGCTGGGGGACCAGGCGGGACAGGTGGGTGGCCGCGCCGAGCGCGCCGCGCTCCACCTCCGGCAGCCCGAATGTCGCGTCGTCGGAGGCGACGATGACGTCGGCGTTGCCGACCAGACCGATGCCGCCGCCGACGCAGAATCCGTTCACCGCGGCGATCACTGGAACTGCGCATTCGTAGACAGCACGGAACGCCGCGAAGCAGCCGCGGTTGGCGTCGATCAGCGCGGTGAACCCTTCGGTTCGCTGCATTTCCTTGATGTCGACGCCGGCGTTGAAGCCGCGGCCTTCGGCACGCAGGATCACCGCGTGGGTCTGCGGATCCCGTCCGGCCGCCGTGATCGCGTCGCCGAGTTCGAACCATCCCTGCGACGGAATGGCGTTGACGGGTGGATAGTCGACGGTGACCGCGACTATTCCCGGTTCTGGGGTGGTGGAGGTGATCGTCATGGCACTTCCTGCTGGATCTGCTGGGTCAGTTACCTAAGCAAGCACTTGCTTGGTACGCTAGCACAGTGACCCGACCCCGCTCAGCACCCGACGGCATCAATCTAGGTCTGGCCGGGCGCGTGGTGTTGGTGACGGGTGGCGTGCGAGGCGTAGGCGCCGGCATCAGTACGGTTTTCGCCGAGCAGGGGGCGACAGTCGTCACCTGCGCGCGTCGGCCCGTGGAGGGTTTCCCGCATGAGTTTCACAGTTGCGACGTGCGCGATGACGAGGCTGTCAAGGCCCTGATCGACGCGATCGTCGAACGGCACGGCACGCTCGATGTCGTCGTGAACAACGCCGGCGGTTCGCCGTACGTGTTGACCGCGGGATCAAGTCCGAGATTCAGCCGCAAGATCATCGAGCTCAATCTGATTGGTGGCCTGGTGGTTTCGCAGTTCGCCAACGACGTAATGCAGAACCAGCCCGGCGGCGGCTCGATCGTCAACATCTGCAGTCTCAGTGGCCGGCGGCCCAGTCCGGGCACCGCGGCCTACGGGGCGGCCAAGGCCGGCCTGGAGAGTTTGACCGAGACGCTGGCGGTGGAATGGGGGCCGAAGGTCCGGGTCAACGCGTGCGTGGTCGGCATGGTCGAAACCGAGCAGGCCGACCTTTTCTACGGTGACGCCGAGTCGATTGCCGCGATTTCGAAGAATGTGCCACTTGGCCGGTTGGCCAAGCCGGAGGACATCGGTTGGGCCGCAGCATTTTTAGCGTGTGACGTGGCGTCGTATATCAGTGGGGCAACGCTGGAGGTGCACGGTGGCGGCGAGCCGCCGCACTATCTGGCCACGACGAACGCCAGCGCGATCAAGTAGAGGGAGAAGGTAAGTATGGGTTTGCTCGACGGACGGGTTGTCATCGTGACCGGCGCGGGCCGCGGCATCGGCCGTGCGCACGCCCTGGCGTTCGCCGCGGAGGGTGCGCGCGTGGTGGTCAACGACATCGGCGTCGGACTGGACGGTTCGGCCGGCGAAAGCCCGGCACAGCAGGTCGTCGACGAAATCATCGCGGCCGGAGGGGAAGCCGTGACCAACGGCGACGACGTCGCCGACTGGACGGGCGCGCAGAACCTGATCGACACCGCCGTCGACACCTTCGGTGGGTTGGATGTGCTGGTCAACAACGCCGGTTTCATCCGCGACCGAATGTTGGCCAACACCAGCGAAAGCGAGTGGGACGCCGTCATTCGCGTGCATCTCAAGGGACACTTCGCCACGCTGCGGCACGCGGCAGGCTATTGGCGTCGGCAGATCAAGGCCGGCACCGTCGGGCCCGATGACCTCAACGCCCGCATCATCAACACGAGCTCCGGCGCCGGCCTGCAGGGCAGCGTGGGACAGGGCAACTACTCCGCGGCAAAGGCGGGTATCGCCGCGCTGACCCTCGTCGGTGCAGCCGAATTGGGCCGCTACGGCATCACCGTCAATGCGATCGCGCCCGCTGCCCGCACCCGGATGACCGAGGCGGTGTTCGCCGAGACCATGGCCGCGCCCGAGGACGGCGGGTTCGACGCGATGGCGCCGGAGAACGTCTCGCCGCTGGTGGTGTGGCTGGGCAGTGTCGAATCCCGCGACGTCACCGGCAAGGTATTCGAGGTTGAGGCCGGGCTGATCCGCGTCGCCGAGGGGTGGGCGCACGGACCGCAGATCGACAAGGGCGCGCGCTGGGATCCCGCCGAGTTGGGTCCGGTGGTCACCGATCTGCTGGCCAAGTCGCGGACGCCGGTTCCCGTGTACGGGGCCGGTTCATAGCCGGCGTCGTAACATAGGCACCGAAAGGAGCGGGGAAGTCGGCGAACCGTTCGGAAAGCCATTGTCCCTGAACACCATTGGACGAGCCGGTAGCTGAATCGCTCAACGACCTGACGACGCACGGTTATTTCACGGCGGAGTTCTGCGCCGGTACGACCCCGCTGGGCCACAGGTGGGAACTTCGGCGGTTCGACGGCAGCCTGCTTGCCCGAACCGCCAGGGTGCACCGCGGCGGAGCTGTTGCGCAGCGATTGTGGAAGGTTGTGGTTCTGACCGGCATGGACGCCGGCAACGACATCCATGTCGAACTGCGGGGAGCATGCGGTGCCGTGTTGGCTCGGATCAGCTCGATCAACGAGAAACCGGCGCCGGTGACGGTGAGCGATCCAGATGGGCGCCTCATTGCAAAAAGTGTCCACCACAAGGACGTCCTGACGGTGTACGGCGCCGATGACGGCATAACTGCGCGCATTGAGTGCCGGGGCGGTGGTCCTTGGCCGGTGAATGATGCGCGGGGCGCGTTGATTGGCGAACTGGTCGGCGGTGAACCGGGACCGTCGGTAAGTCCCCAGCTCTCCGAACTGCTGGTGTCGCCCCAGACGGCGCTCAACTCGGCGGCCTACAACAACAGTCAGCATCTGGGTTTGCGCCGGGTCACCCGATACAGGTTCATCCCAGCGACCGAGCGACCGGCGCCCATGCCGGTCGTGTTGCTGCCACTTTTGGCCGGACTCACGTACTGAGCCGCGTCTTCCGACGCGGTCGACCGTTGGGGTGAACTCGGTCGCCGTCAGGACCTGGGGACGGATTCTTCGCGAACTGCAAGACGGGCGTTTCCCCGCCGCAGTACTGTGCGTTTCTACCCGATCCATGATCAGGGCATGGGCTGGTATGGCGCGACCTCTCGGAGGTGTCAGATGTCATTCGTGATCGTGGCGCCGGAGAACATTTTCTCGGCAGCGACAGATTTGGCCGGCATCTCGTCGGCCCTCGACGCCGCGGATGTGTCGGCCGCGGCTCGAACCACCGGGATTCTTGCGGCTGCCGAGGACGAGGTGTCCGCGGCGATAGCGGCGGCCTTCTCCCACCACGCCCTGGGTTATCAGGCGCTCAGCACACAGGCGGCGGTCTTTCAGCAGCAGTTCCTGTCGGCCTTGACGGCGGGTGCGGGGGTCTATGCCGCCGCTGAGACGGCCAACGCTTCTCCTCTGCAGCAGTTGCTTGCCGGGGTGAACGCGCCGGTGCAGGCGCTGACCGGGCGCCCGCTGATCGGCAACGGCGCGGATGGGGCGCCGGGCACCGGTGCCAACGGGGCGCCGGGTGGGTGGCTGCTCGGTGACGGCGGTGCCGGCGGCTCCGGAGCGCCCGCAACGGCGTCCACACCCGGCGGCTCCGGCGGCGCCGGCGGTGCGGCCGGACTGTTGGGCTCAGGTGGTGCCGGCGGCGCCGGCGGGCGCACATCGTTTGCCGCACAGCCCGCTGGGCGCGGCGGCGCCGGTGGGTCCGGCGGGTGGTTGTCGGGCGACGCTGGTGTCGGCGGCGCCGGCGGAGCCGCGTGGGGGGGCGGAATGGCCGGCGCCGGCGGGATGGGCGGGGCCGGTGGCTTGCTGGGCAGCGGCGGAGCAGGCGGCGCGGGTGGGGTAAACGTAGCTGCGGGCACCGGCGGCGCCGGGGGGGCCGGCGGGACCGGCGGGCTGCTCGCCGGGCTGGTTGGCGCCGGCGGCGGTGACGGCGGAGTCGGCGGCTTCGGCCAAATCGCCGGCGGGGCAGGAGGTGACGGCGGCGCCGGGGGCCTGCTCGCCGGACCGGGTGGTGCCGGCGGCGCCGCCGGGGGCAGCATGAAGGCTCCCACCGGCGCGGCGGGGGGGAACGGTGGCAACGCCGGCCTGCTGTTCGGCAGCGGCGGTATCGGTGGGGATGGCGGGTTTAGCGGTATCGGCACCGGAGGGGCCGGTGGGCGCGGTGGAAACTCCGGTCTGCTGTTTTCTAGCGGGGGTTCGGGCGGGGCCGGCGGATTCAGCGGTGGTGGCCCTGCTGCGGCCGGTGGGACCGGCGGAGCCGGCGGCGACGGTGGTTTGCTCGGCTGCGGCGGGATTGGCGGCGCCGGAGGGTACGGCACGAATGGTGGTTCTGGCGGGGCCGGCGGCGTCGCCGGCAAACTGCTGGGCATCGGGGGTGCCGGCGGGGCCGGTGGCGAGGGCTCGACGACTGGCGGTGTCGGCGGGCTGGGCGGGAACGCCGTGCTGCTCGGCAACGGCGGCAACGGCGGCAACGGGGGGACGGGCCCAACATTCGGCGCCAATGGCGCGGGCGGCACTGCCGGCCTGGTGTTCGGAGCCAACGGGACTAACGGTCCCGATCCGGCGGCGCCCCTGCCACCGGTGCGACAGGCTCTGCTGGACGCGATCAACTCGGTCACCAGCCGTCCACTGATCGGTAATGGTGCGAACGGGGCCCCGGGCACGGGAGCCAATGGAGCGCCGGGCGGGTGGTTGCTCGGCGACGGTGGGTCCGGCGGGTCGGGGGCGGCGGGCAGCGGCCAAGCCGGAGGTGTGGGCGGCGCCGGTGGGCTGTTGGGATCCGGCGGCGCCGGCGGGGGTGGCGCGAGCGCCTCGTCGGGTACCGCCGGGGCCGGTGGTGCCGGCGGAGCCGGGGGTTTGGTGTCGGGCAATGCCGGAGTCGGCGGGGCAGGTGGACCCGCGACGGGTTTCGGGCCCGGCTCGATCGGCGGGGCGGGCGGGCTTGGCGGTAACGGCGGGCTGCTGGGAGCGGGCGGCGCCGGCGGCGGTGGCGGCTTCAGTCTGGGCTCCGGAGGTGCCGGCGGGACGGGCGGCGGCGGGGGGCTGCTTGCCGGGTTGGTCGGCGCCGGCGGCGGTCACGGTGGTGGTGGCGCCTTCGGCCACACCAACGGCGGCGCGGGCGGGGCCGGGGGCAACGCGGGCCTGATCGCGGGGCCCGGCGGCGCCGGCGGGGCCGGCGGGGTTGGCGCAGGCGGCGTCGGTGGTCACGGCGGCAACGCGGGCAATGCCGGCCAGCTGTTCGGCAGCGGCGGGCTTGGTGGAACCGGCGGACTCAGCGTGGGTGGCTCCGGCGGGGCGGGTGGTCATGGTGGAAACGCCGGCCTGCTCTTTTCGAGCGCCGGCGGTGGCGGTGGCGGCGGTAATGGCGGCACTACCGGCGGCGCCGGGGGTGACGGCGGCGATGCCGGCTGGCTGGGCTGCGGCGGAATCGGCGGAGCCGGCGGGTATGCGAGCGTCAGCGCCGGTGCCGGGGGCAAAGGCGGGACCGGTGGGGGGTTGTTGGGTGTCGGTGGCGCCGGCGGCGCCGGCGGGGACAGCACCTCCACCGGAGGCAAGGGCGGTGACGGCGGCAATGCCGTGTTGATCGGCAACGGCGGCAACGGCGGCAACGCCGGCGTCGGTCCGACCACGGGTGCCGGCGGCACGGGCGGCACGGGCGGGACAGTGCTCGGCGTCGACGGGTTGGCCGGGTTGACGTAGCCGGCCGGTTCGGTGCCGTAGCAACGAACTGCGCTTCAGCGCTTACGGTTTGGGCGGACTCGAGGGGTTTCGTTCGGCCTCGGGCATCAGGCTGGGGCGCAGATGACGATCGGGATTGTGCGATCGGTCCAGGACTGGTAGTCCTCGTAACTCGGGTACATATCCACCAGTTGCGGCCAATACCTGGCGCGCTCCTCGTCGGTGGCATCGCGGGCGGTCAGGTCCAGCACTTCCTTCTTGATCTGCACCTGCACCTGGGGATTGGCCTTGAGGTTGAGGTACCACATCGGGTTTT
Organism: Mycobacterium gordonae; assembly: GCF_017086405.1. NCBI lineage: Bacteria > Bacillati > Actinomycetota > Actinomycetes > Mycobacteriales > Mycobacteriaceae > Mycobacterium > Mycobacterium camsae. The sequence goes on along the minus strand of NZ_CP070973.1, from coordinate 6,516,795 downwards.
TGGCCGCCCCGCCCTTCGACGCCGCCACGATCACCCGGTCGCCGTCACGCAGGAAGTACAGCGGACTGACCCGGGGTTCGCCGGTCTTACGGCCGGTGGTGGTCAACAGGGCCACCGGGATCTTCTGAAACGTTCCGCCCAGACCTTCGCCGCCGTTACGGCGATACAGCCACGTGTTAAGTCGTGACATCAATTTGATGAAGTGGTCGGTCAGGGGTGAATCCTGAAAACGTGGACGGGATTTCGGCATGGACTGATCCTAGTGCTGAATGAACGGCCGGAAGCTGGCTCTGATGTGGTGGATCTCGGCCTTGCCGGTGGCACTTTCGGCCGGAATCACGAAGGTCTCGTCGACGCGGGCCGCGACTCGCCGTCCGGCGAAGGCCGCCTTGCTAACAATGTCGAAGCGGGCGTGCACCTCGTCGCCGTCGATGCGGTAGTCCGGCGGCGTCACGTCGGCGATGACACGGTATTGCAATCCGCGATTGAGGCCGCGCCGCAAGTGATTTCCGGAGAAGCCGTTGCGCAGGCCGAACTCGGTGCGGGTACAGCCCGCCGCGAACGGAACCGCCTCGGCGTCGTGACTGACCAACGCATCGATGTAGCTCTGCGCCGCCGCGATGCGCCTTTCCTCGGAGACGTGCACCGGACTAAATACGTTCGATGATGGTTCCGGTCGACAGGGCGCCGCCCGCGCACATGGTGATCAGCGCGGTGCTCTGGTCGGTGCGCTCGAGTTCGTGCAGCGCGGTGGTGATCAGCCGGGCGCCGGTGGCGCCCACCGGGTGGCCCAGGGCGATGGCGCCGCCGTTGACGTTGACCCGGTCCATGTCCGGCTCGTGCACCCGCGCCCAGGACAGCACCACCGAGGCGAATGCCTCGTTGATCTCGACGATGTCGATGTCGCCCATCTTCATGCCGGCCTTCTCCAGCACCCGGGCTGTCGACTGCACGGGACCGTCGAGGTGGTAGTACGGCTCGGCGCCGACATTGGCCTGGCTGACGATGCGGGCCCGCGGGCGCAGGCCGAGCGCCTTCGCCTTGTCCTCGTCCATCCACAGCACCGCGGCCGCACCGTCGGAAATCTGCGACGAGGTGCCCGCCGTGTGGATGCCGCCCTCCATCACCGCCTTGAGCTGGCTCAACCCCTCCAAGGTGGTGTCGCGCAGGCCCTGGTCGCGGGTGACCGGTGCGCGATCGTCCGTCGGCCGCTTGTTCTCGTCGAGCACCGGCGCCACGATCGGGGAGATTTCGCGGTCGAACCGGTTCTCTTCCCACGCCCGCTTGGCCTTCGCCTGAGAGGCGAAGCCGAACGCGTCGATCTCCTCGCGGGTGATGCCGCGCCGCTTGGCGATCCGCTCGGCGGCCTCGAACTGATTGGGCATGTCGATGTCCCAGGACGCGGCGCGGATGGCCGCACGGTCCGGGCCGGCGTTGGCGCCCAGGCCCACGCGGCTCATCGCCTCGATGCCGCAGGCGATGCCGATGTCGATGGCGCCGGTCGCGATCAGTCCGGCGACGAGGTGGTTGGCCTGCTGGCTACTGCCGCACTGGCAGTCGATGGTGGTGGCGCCGACGTGCTCGGGCAGCCCTGCCGTCAGCCAACCCACCCGGGTGATGTTGTTGGACTGCTCGCCGAACTGCGTCACGCAGCCGCCGACGAGTTGTTCGACGTCCCCGGCGGCTATCCCGGCCTTCTCGACCAGTGCCTTCTGTACCGCTCCGAGCAGTTCGGTGGCGTGCAGTCCTGACAGCCATCCGTTGCGTTTGCCGATGGGGCTGCGGGTGGCTTCGACGATTACCGGGTTACCCATGAAGTCAGGCTAGAACACGTTTCATTACTATGACAAGCGACGACGGTTACCTGCCTTTTATCTGCGGAGGAGCCGTGTTTTACTGGCACTAGAACACGTTGCAATTGGTGTTGCAAAAGGAGCGCATATACATGGCACCCCCCAACATTCCCGCCGACTTCGACTTCCTTGACCCCGATGTCAACCTGGCCGGGCTGCCCGTCGAGGAGCTTGCCACGCTGCGGAAGGCAGAGCCCGTCCACTGGGTGGATATCCCGACCGGCTCGGGCGGGTTCGAGGACCACGGATATTGGCTCGTGACCCGACACGCCGACGTCAAGGAGGTGTCTCGGCGCAGCGACGTCTATTCCAGCTGGATGAATGGCGCCATCCCGACGTGGCCGCCGGAGATGACGCGCGAGCAGGTCGAACTGCAACGCAGCGTCATGCTCAACATGGACGCACCGCACCACACCCGGCTGCGCAAGATCATCTCCCGCGGCTTCACGCCAAGGGCCATCGGCCGACTGGAAGCCGAACTGGCGCAGCGCGCCCAGAACATCGCCAAGACCGCGGCGTCCGCGGAGAGCGGCGACTTCGTGGAACAGGTGGCGTGTGAGTTGCCGCTGCAGGCCATCGCGGGCCTGCTCGGCGTTCCCCAGGAAGATCGCGACAAGCTGTTCCGTTGGTCCAACGAGATGACCGGTGGCACCGACCCCGAGTACGCCGACATCGATCCGGCGCAATCGTCGATGGAACTGATCACCTACGCCATGGCGATGGCCGCGGAGCGAAACCAGAACCCCACCGATGACATCGTCACCACCCTGATCCAGGCCGACATCGAAGGCGAGAAGCTCTCCGATGACGAGTTCGGCTTCTTCGTCATCATGCTCGCCGTCGCCGGCAACGAGACCACGCGGAACTCGATCACCCACGGCATGATCGCGATGGCGAACAACCCCGATCAATGGGAGCTGTTCAAGAAAGAGCGCCCGTCCACCACCGCCGACGAGATCATCCGGTGGGCCACCCCGGTGTCGGCTTTCCAGCGCACCGCCAACCAGGACACCGAATTGGCCGGCGTGCACATCAAGAAGGGTCAGCGGGTGGTGATGTCCTACCGGTCGGCGAATTTCGACGAGGACGTCTTCGGCGACCCGCACAGCTTCAACATCCTGCGCGACCCGAATCCCCATGTCGGATTTGGCGGCACCGGTGCGCACTACTGCATCGGCGCCAACCTGGCCCGTATGACGATCAATCTGATCTTCAACGCGATTGCCGACCACATGCCCGACCTCACGCCGATCTCCGAACCGGAGCGGTTGCGGTCGGGCTGGCTCAACGGCATCAAGCACTGGCAGGTCGACTACACCGGCAACAGCCCGGTCGCGCACTGAGGATATAAACGACAAGATGGACTTCGATCTCTCCGCAGAGCAACAGGCCGTTGCCGATGTGGTCACTTCGGTGTTGGGACGTGAGCTGAGCTGGAAGGCGTTGGCCGACGGCGGTGTAACGGCATTGCCGGTGCCCGAACGGCTCGGTGGCGACAGCGTCGGGCTGGCCGAGGTGGGCACCGTGCTCACCGAAGCCGGCCGTCACGGCGCCATCACTCCGGCACTGGTCACGCTGGGGTTCGGCGCGGTGCCGCTGCTGGACCTGGCATCCGAGGAGCAGCAGGATCGTTTCCTGCGGGGGGTCGCCGAAGGTGGCGTACTGACCGCCGCACTGAACGAGCCCGGGTCCGCGCTGCCGGACCGGCCATCGGTTACGTTCGCGGGCGGTCGGCTGTCCGGCGTGAAAGTCGGTGTCGGGTACGCGGAGTCGGCGGACTGGATGCTGGTGACGGCCGACAGTGCCGTTGTGGTGGTCTCGCCCAAGGCCGACGGAGTGCGGCTGGTCCGGACTCCGGCTTCCAACGGCTCCGACGAGTACACGGTGACATTTTCCGACGTCGCGGTGGCCGACGCCGATGTACTCGCGGGTGCTTCGGCCGCCCGGGTGAATCAGTTGGTGCTGGGCATGATCGGCGCCTATGCCGCCGGCCTGGTGGCCGGGGCGCTGCGGCTGACCGCGGATTACGTGGCGGGGCGTAAGCAGTTCGGCAAGCCGCTGTCGACATTTCAGACGGTGGCCGCGCAGCTGGCGGAGGTGTACATCGCCTCGCGCACTATCGATTTGGCGTCCAAGGCGGTGATCTGGAAACTGGCCGAGGGTCGCGACGCCGGGTCCGATCTCGAGGTGCTCGGTTACTGGCTGGCTTCGCAGGCGCCGCCGGTGATGCAGACCTGCCATCATCTGCACGGCGGTATGGGAATGGACATCACCTACCCGATGCACCGGTACTACTCGACGATCAAGGACCTGACCCGGCTGCTGGGCGGGCCCTCGCATCGTCTCGATTTGGTGGCGATCGCCAGCCCGGCCCAGCCGGGCGCGGCGGGTCGCCGCCCCGAAGACCTGGTTGGAGTCTAGATGTTCATCGACCTCACACCGGAGCAGCGACAGCTGCAGGCGGAGTTACGCGAGTACTTCACCAACCTGATCACGCCTGAAGAGGCGAAGGCGATGGAGAAGGACCGCCACAACGAGGCCTACCGGGCGGTGATCCGCCGGATGGGCAAGGATGGCAAGCTCGGCGTGGGCTGGCCAAAGGAGTACGGCGGCCTGGGCTTTGGTCCGATCGAGCAATCGATCTTCGTCAACGAGGCGCACCGGGCCGACGTGCCGCTGCCCGCGGTGACGCTGCAGACGGTCGGTCCGGTGCTGCAGCAGTTCGGCACCGAGGCGCAGAAGAAGAAGTTTTTGCCGGCGATCCTCGCCGGGGAGGTGCACTTCGCGATCGGTTACAGCGAACCGGAGGCCGGTACCGATCTCGCGTCGTTGCGCACGTCCGCGGTGCGTCAGGGCGACGAGTACATCGTCAACGGCCAGAAGATGTGGACCACCGGCGGGCACGACGCCGACTACATCTGGCTGGCCTGCCGCACCGACCCGGAAGCCGTTAAGCACAAAGGCATCTCGATCCTGATCGTCGACACCAAGGATCCGGGCTATTCCTGGACACCGGTGATCCTGTCCGACGGCGCCCACCACACCAACGCCACGTACTACAACGACGTGCGGGTGCCGGCCGACATGCTCGTCGGTGAGGAGAACGGCGGATGGCGGCTGATCACCACCCAGCTCAACAACGAGCGGGTGATGCTCGGACCGGCCGGCCGCACCGCCGGCATCTACGACCGCTTACATGCGTGGGCGGCCAAGCCCGGCGGCAACGGTGTCACCCCGATCGACCACTATGACGTCAAGCGGGCGCTCGGCGAAATCTACTCACTGTGGCGGGTCAACGAACTGCTCAACTGGCAGGTTGCCGCCGCCGGCGAGGACATCAACGTGGCCGACGCGGCATCGACGAAAGTCTTTGGCACCGAAAAGATCCAATACATCGGGCGGTTGGCCGAGGAGATCGTCGGCAAGTACGGGAACCCGGCCGAGCCGGACACTGCCGAGCTGCTCGAGTGGCTGGACTCGCAGACCAAACGCAACCTGGTGATCACCTTCGGCGGCGGTGTCAACGAGGTCATGCGCGAGATGATCGCCGCCGCTGGTCTCAAGGTGCCGAGGGTGCCTCGATGACCGAATTGCAGTCGGCCATCGCGGAGATCGTCGCCAGTGGCGGTGCTCAGCCGCGCGTCGGCCGTGATCCGGTGAACCAGCCGATGATCAACAACTGGGTCGAGGCGATCGGTGACCGCAACCCGATCTACGTCGACGACGCCGCGGCCCGGGCGGAGGGGCACCCGGGAGTGGTGGCGCCACCGGCGATGATCCAGGTGTGGACCATGTTCGGGCTTGGTGGCGCTCGCCCGGACGACGACCCCATGGGCCCGATGATGAAGCTGTTCGACGACAACGGCTACATCGGAGTGGTCGCGACCAACTGCGAGCAGACCTACCACCGTTACCTACGGCCCGGCGAGGAGGTCAGCATCACCTCAGAGATGGGTGAGGTGGTGGGCCCGAAGCAGACCGCTTTGGGCGAAGGCTTCTTCATCAACCAGCACATCGTGTGGCGGGTCGGCGACGAAGATGTGGCCGAGATGAACTGGCGCATCTTGAAATTCAAGCCGTCGGCGGCAACGTCCGCGGCTTCCGCGGTGCCCGACGACCTGGACGCGGACGCCATGATGCGGCCGGCTTCCTCGCGCGATACCGCGTTCTTCTGGGAGGGCGTCAAGGCCCACGAGCTGCGGATCCAGAAACTGCCCGACGGTGGCTTGCAGCACCCGCCGGTGCCGGCGGTGTGGCAGGACCCCGCCGACCCTGTCGACTATGCCGTGGCCAGTGGGCGCGGCACGGTCTACAGCTTCGTCGTGCACCACGCGCCGAAAGTGCCCGGTCGCACTTTGCCTTTCGTGATCGCGTTAGTCGAATTGGAGGAAGGCGTGCGGATGCTGGGCGAGCTGCGCGGCGTCGATCCCGCCGCGGTGGAGATCGGGATGGCGGTGCGCGCGACGTACATCGACTTTCCGGCGGGCGATTCCGGGCCGGAGTGGACGCTGTACGCGTGGGAGCCGGACGCATGAGTGCGCCGGCCGTCGGCTTCGCGCTGCCCGAGCTCAAACTGTATGGGGATCCGACCTTTATCATCTCAACGGCCTTGGCCACCAGAGACTTTCAGGATGTTCACCATGATCGGGACAAGGCCCAGGCCAAAGGTTCCAAGGACATCTTCGTCAACATCCTGACCGACACCGGGCTGGTGCAGCGCTACATCACCGACTGGGCCGGGCCGTCGGCCCTGATCAAGTCGATCGGGCTACGGCTCGGGGTGCCCTGGTACGCCTATGACACGGTGACCTTCTCCGGTGAGGTGACTGCGGTGCAGGACGGCTTGATCACGGTGAAGGTGATCGGCGCCAACAGCCTCGGCAACCATGTCATCGCGACGGTCACGCTGACGATGGGGGACGCATAGATGTTGTCCGGTAAGTCGGCCATCGTCGGGATCGGCGCCACCGACTTCTCGAAGAACTCCGGCCGGTCCGAGCTGCGACTGGCCGCCGAGGCGGTTCGTGATGCGCTTGACGACGCGGGGCTTTCGCCTGCCGACGTCGATGGCTTGACCACGTTCACCATGGACACCAACACCGAGGTGGCGGTGGCACGCGCGGCCGGCATCGGTGACCTGAAGTTCTTCTCCAAGATCGGATACGGCGGCGGGGCGGCATGTGCGACCGTGCAGCAGGCGGCCATCGCCGTGGCCACCGGAGTGGCCGACGTAGTGGTCGCTTACCGCGCCTTCAACGAACGCTCCGGCATGCGGTTCGGCCAGGTGCAGACGCGGCTGACCGAGAACGCTGATTCGACGGGCGTTGATAACTCATTCTCCTACCCGCACGGGCTTTCGACGCCGGCCGCGCAGGTGGCCATGATCGCGCGTCGCTACATGCACTGGTCGGGTGCCACCAGTCGCGACTTCGGGGCGGTGTCGGTGGCCGACCGCCGACATGCCGCCAAGAACCCGAAAGCGTACTTCTACGAGAAGCCGATAACCATTGAGGACCACCAGAATTCGCGGTGGATCGCCGAGCCGCTGCGGCTGCTGGACTGCTGCCAGGAGACCGACGGCGCGGTGGCGATCGTGGTGACATCTGCGGAGCGGGCACGCGACCTCAAGCACCGTCCGGCGGTCATCGAGGCGGCGGCCCAGGGCTCCAGCCCGGACCAGTACACGATGGTCAGCTATTACCGGCCCGAGATCGGGTTGCCCGAGATGGGCGTGGTGGGCCAGCAGCTGTGGTCGCAGTCGGGGTTGCAGCCTGGCGATATCCAGACCGCGGTGTTATACGACCATTTCACGCCGTTCACGCTGATTCAGTTGGAGGAGTTGGGGTTCTGTGGCCGCGGTGAGGCCAAGGACTTTGTCGCCGACGGTGCAATCGAGGTCGGTGGACGGCTGCCCATCAATACCCACGGCGGTCAGCTCGGTGAGGCCTACATCCACGGCATGAACGGAATTGCCGAAGGCGTAAGGCAATTGCGGGGGACGTCGGTAAACCCGGTACCAGACGTCGAGCATGTGCTGGTGACGGCGGGGACGGGCGTTCCGACATCGGGGTTGATTCTCGGCTAGCGCCTGCCCGGCCGCGAACGGGCAGCGTCCGGTGGATACTGGTATGACCACCTGGCCCCTTGACCTCTGGCCGACGTGCGGCTAGGGTCGTTTTATGCCCCTGCAGCCGGTCAACCGCAAGTCGGTCCCCGAAGAGGTCTTCGATCAGATCGTGGCTGAAGTGCTCAGTGGGGGGATCCAGCCCGGGCAGACGCTGCCGAGTGAACGTCGCCTCGCCGAGGTGCTCGGGGTGTCTCGACCCGCGGTTCGTGAGGCGCTCAAGCGCGTTGCCGCAACGGGTCTCGTGGAAGTCCGGCAGGGCGACTCCACCACGGTGCGTGACTTCCGCCGGCACGGCGGCCTGGACCTGCTGCCCAGTCTGCTGGTGCGCGCCGGCGAACTCCAATACCCGGTGGTCCGGAGCATCCTCGAGGCCCGTTTGCACATCGGGCCCAAGGTGGCCGAATTGGCGGCGCAGCGTCGGCCGCCGGAGTTGGCCGTGTTGCTCGAGGATGCGCTCGACGCCCTCGAGGCTGAGGCAGACCCGATCGAGCGTCAACGTCGCGCCATGGCTTTTTGGGATCACGTCGTCGACGGGGCCGATTCGATCGTATTTCGGTTGATGTACAACACACTCCGCGCCGCGTACGAACCTGCACTGTCGGCTCTCGCCGTCGTCATGGCAGCCGAAGTCGGACGAATTGCGGGCTACCGCGCGATTGCGAGCGCCATCGCCGAGGGCGATCAGCCCGCAGCCAGGCAAGCCGCGTACGACCTGCTCGAACCCGCTACGGCGGCAATCAATGCCGCTTTGACGAGTCTGGAGGATTCACGATGACCACAGCAGCCCGCAAGGGCCTCACGCTCGCCCGAGCGGGCCGCGAATTCTGGAAACACCCCTCGCCGTGGATGATCGGCACCACGTTTCTCGTCGCGCTGGTAGCGCGGGTGGTGGTCGGTGACTGGCAATGGACCGACGCGCTGCTGCCCGCGCTGATGGTGGCGACGTTCCCGTTCTATGAGTGGGTCATCCATGTGGTGATACTGCACTGGCGCCCCCGCAACATCGGCCGACTGAAAATCGACCCGCTGCTTTCGCGCAAACACCGTGCTCATCATGCGGATCCACGCAATGCCGCGCTCGTCTTCATACCGTGGAAAGCACTGCTCTGGATTCTTCCGTTCTCGTTGGTGTTTGCGGGCGCGCTGGCCGAACTCACCCGGCCAGGGCTGGGGCTGACCTACCTGACGGTTTACGCCGGCATGGGCATTGTCTACGAGTGGTGCCACTATCTAGTCCACTCCGACTACAAGCCCAAGACGAGGCCGTATCGGGCCATCTACCGCGATCACCGGCTGCACCACTACAAGAACGAGCATTACTGGTTCACCGTGACGACTTCGGGCACGGCCGACCGCGTGTTCGGCACCTATCCCAATCCCGCCGATGTGTCTACGTCACCGACTGCCAAGAATCTGCACGGCGGTGCCCGAGACACCATGGAGCCGGTGCCCGCGGCGGGCTGAGGGATGACCAGCGCTAGCCGGGAATCAACTCGACGCCGCTGAGCACCACCGCATCATCACGCGCCGGCGCGATGACGCCGGCCAGGAAGCGGCCGTCCTCCTTCCAGACGTTGACCTTCAGCGTTTCACCCGGATAGGCCACGCCCGCGAAGCGCACGCCGTAGGCCGCGACGGCCGAGGCGTCCCCGTCCAGCAGTGCGTCCGTGATCGCCTTGCACGCCATGCCGTAGGTGCACAGGCCGTGCAGGATCGGCCGGGGAAAGCCTGCGGCAGCGGCGAATTCGGGATCGGAGTGCAGCGGGTTGCGGTCGCCGCACAGGCGATAGAGCAGCGCCTGCTGCGGCAGGATCGGCATCGCCAACTCGAGATCCGGGGCGCGCTCGGGTGCGGCGTCCGAACCCGAGGGCCCCCGCTCACCGCCGAAACCGCCTTCACCGCGAGCGAAGATGGACCGCTTCTGCGTCCAGAGCAGGTCACCGGAAGGCGCGGTCACCGTCGTCTCGCTCCAGATCACCGCGGCCTTGCCCTTGTCCCAGATGTCGGTGAACCTGGTGACGGCCTTTCCCGAGCCCGAAGGCGGTAGCGGCCCGGGTACTTCCACCCGTTCCGAGGCGTGCAATACCCTGCTGAGTTCGATGTCGATGCCGGGGAACTGAACGGTGGGCGGCGTGGTCAGATGGAAGCTGGCCGCCACGCTGCCGAAGGTGGGGAGCACCTGCGGCGCGTCGTCAACCAGATAGCGCAGCTCCCGCGGATCCATCGGGTCGGCGCCGGCGCCCAGGCCGAGGTGGTAGAGCTGGATATCGCTACTGGTCCAGGAGAATTCGATGGGATCCAGTTCCGCGGCGAGTGCGACTTCGACGTCGATCGGCATTTCAGCGTGCTCCTGCGATGTGTAGTGCCGCCAGGTATCCGAACGTCATGGCCGGCCCGATGGTACCGCCGGGTCCGGGGTAGGTGTGTCCCATCACCGGTGCGCTGACATTGCCTGCGGCGTAGAGCCCCTCGATGATGCTGCCATCGTCGCGTAGGGCCCGTCCATGTACGTCGGTGCGAATGCCGCCCTTGGTGCCCAGGTCGCCGGGCACCATCTTGGCGGCGTAGTACGGCGCATGCGTGAGCTCGCCGAGGTTGGGGTTCGGCTTGTTGGTCGGATCGCCGTAGTACTTGTCGTAAGCGCTCTCGCCGCGGTGAAAGTCCTCGTCCACCCCGGAGCGCGCGAACCCGTTGAAACGCGCCACGGTCTTGGTGAATTCGTCGACCGGCAGACCGGCCTTGGTCGCCAGATCTTCCAGAGTGTCGGCCTGAATGATGACGCCCGATTCCATCCACCTGCGCGGAATGCGTTGCCCGGGCTGCAGTCCCGCGAAGATATAGCGCTCCCGGTACTGCTGGTCGAACACCAGCCAGGCGGGGATGTTCTCGCCCGGGCCGGGGCCCTGGCCGTACTCGCCGCCGTACATGTGGTGGCAGGCCTCGACATAGGGCATCGACTCGTTCATGAATCGCCTGCCGGACATGTTGACGATGATCGACCCTGGCGAGTTGCGCTCCGACAGCGCGAACCAGGGCGCGCCCACCAGCGGCACCGTCGGACCCCACCACGCGTCTTCCATCAAATCCAGCGCGGCGCCCAGCTTTTCGCCTGCGACGATGCCGTCACCGGTATTTGCCTTGGCGCCCACCGTCCACTCGGTGGTGATCGGGGCGCGCTGGTACTTCACCCGCATCTGCTCGTTGTGCTCGAAGCCGCCGGAGGCCAAGATCACGCCGCGCCGGGCCCGGATCAGCTGTGGCTCAGCCGATTCCGGAGATCCCGCGTCACGGACATACACACCGCGCACCACACCGTCCTCGACGTAGAGGTCGGTGAGCGCGGTGTTGAGGACGACCGGGACTCCGGCGCGCTGCAACCCGATTCGCAATGGCCCGATCAACGCTCGGCCCATGCCGACCAGGTTCTTACCGGTCGCCTTGGCCCACATGGTGCGCCCGCCGACCTTCAGGCTTCGCAGCACACCGCGGGGGTGGCGTTTGAGCATGTTCAGCCGCACGTAGTCCTGTTGCATCACCACGACGTTGAGCGGCACCTTGCCGTAAGCAGGTTCGAGGCCGGCTTCGTCGGCCCCGAGTTTGCGGGCGTTGAACGGCTTGGGTTCAATCGACCGGCCGCCGGCGCGCCCACCCGGCGCCTCCGGGTAGTAGTCGGAGTAACGCGGCACCCAGCACATCTTCAGCGGCGTGTGCTTCAGCACGAACGAGAGCATTTCGGGCCCGCGCTCCAGGTAGGTGTCGATGCGTACGGGCTCGACAACGTCGCCGACGATGCCGTGCAGATAGGTGCGGGCCGCCTCGGGGGTGTCCTTCACTTTGTCGCGCCGCAGGACCTCGTTGTTCGGGATCCACACGCCGCCGCCCGAGCGGGCGGTTGAGCCACCATAGTGCGGAGCCTTCTCTATGACTACTGTCGAGAGGCCGCGGTGCGCGGCGGTGAGGGCAGCCACCATACCGGCGCCGCCGCTACCCACCACGACGACGTCGTACTCCTGTGCTGTCATGTAGAACACGTTATAGAATTGCCCGGGCTGGGCGCTACTGGCCCGGTCACGCGGACGAAGGAACTTCGGTAAATGCTTAGTGATGCGACCCGGGAAGCGCTTGCCGCCGACCTGGCACAGGCCGAACGCAGCCGCGAGGGAATCGCTCCGTTGACGCCCGCGTACCCCGACATCGACGTCGTCGACGCCTACGAGATTCAGTTGCTCAACATCCGCCGCAGGCTGGCCGCGGGTGCGCGCGTGATAGGCCACAAGGTGGGGCTCTCGTCGCCGGTGATGCAACAGATGATGGGCGTCGACGAGCCCGACTACGGGCACCTGCTCGACGACATGCAGGTCTTCGAGGATGTGCCGGTGCAGACGTCGCGGTACCTGCTGCCACGAGTGGAGGTCGAGGTCGGCTTCATCCTGTCCGGTGACCTGCCGGGCGCCGAGTGCACCGAAGAGGACGTGCTCGCCGCCACCGAAGCGTTGGTCCCGTCGATCGAGCTCATCGACACCCGGATCAAGGACTGGCAGATCAAGATCTGCGACACCATCGCCGACAACGCCTCCTCGGCCGGCTTCGTGCTGGGGGCCGCCCGGGTTTCGCCGGCCGATGTCGACGTCAAGGCTATCGACGCGAAGTTGACCCGCAACGGCGAGTTGATCGCCGAAGGCCGCAGCGACGCCGTTCTGGGTAATCCGGTCACCGCCGTAGCCTGGCTGTCCCGCAAGGTGGAAAGTTTCGGCGTACGGCTAAAAAAGGGTGACATCGTGTTACCCGGATCGTGCACCTTCGCGGTCGACGCCCGGGCCGGCGACGAGTTCGTCGCCGACTTCGCGGGCCTTGGTGCCGTTCGTCTGTCATTTGAATAAGAGGAGCGATCGCGAGCGCGGCGCAGCCGGGCGAAGCGGGTCGCGACCAGAGGGTTAGGAGCGTTAACATGCCTGCTAAGGCAAGCGTCGCTATCGTCGGGTCGGGCAATATCAGCACCGATCTGCTTTACAAGCTGCTGAGATCCGACTGGCTGGAGCCCCGCTGGATGGTGGGCATCGACCCCGACAGCGAAGGCTTGGCGCGGGCGCGCAAGCTCGGGCTGGCGACCAGTCACAAGGGCGCCGACTGGCTCTTGGAACAGGACGAGAAACCCGACCTGGTGTTCGAAGCGACCAGCGCCTACGTCCATAAGGCGGCGGCGCCCAAGTACGAGGCGGCCGGCATCCGGGCCATCGACCTGACCCCGGCGGCCGTCGGCCCCGCGGTGATCCCGCCGGCGAACCTGCGCGGTCACCTGGACGCCCCCAACGTCAACATGATCACCTGCGGGGGACAGGCGACGATTCCCATCGTGTACGCCGTGAGTCGCGTGGTCGACGTGCCTTACGCCGAGATCGTGGCTTCGGTGGCTTCGGTGTCCGCAGGGCCGGGCACCCGGGCCAACATCGACGAGTTCACCAAGACGACCTCGCGCGGCGTGCAGACCATCGGTGGGGCGGCCCGCGGCAAGGCGATCATCATTCTGAACCCGGCGGATCCGCCGATGATCATGCGCGACACCATCTTCTGCGCGATCCCCGAGGACGCCGACCGGGAAGCGATCGCCCAGTCCATCCGTGACGTGGTCGCCGAGGTGCAGACCTACGTGCCCGGATACCGACTGCTCAACGATCCGCAGTTCGACGAACCGTCGGTGGTCAACGGCGGCAACCACGTGGTGACGACGTTCGTCGAGGTCGAGGGCGCCGGAGATTACCTACCGCCCTACGCGGGCAACCTGGACATCATGACGGCGGCCGCGACCAAGGTCGGCGAGGAAATCGCCAAGGAGACGCTGGCTGTGACTGGAGGCGCACGATGACTGGCCACATTCTCGAAGGTGCGTGGGACGTCCGGATCACCGACACGTCGCTGCGCGACGGGTCCCACCACAAGCGGCACCAGTTCACCAAGGACGAGGTGCGCACCATCGTGACTGCACTGGACGCCGCCGGGGTGCCGGTGATCGAGGTGACCCACGGTGACGGCCTCGGCGGCTCGTCGTTCAACTACGGATTCTCCAAGACGCCCGAGCAGGAGTTGATCAAGCTCGCCGCCGAGACCGCACAGGAGGCGAAGATCGCCTTTCTGATGCTGCCCGGGGTGGGGACCAAAGAGGACATCAAAGAGGCGCAGGACAATGGCGGTTCGATTTGCCGTATCGCCACGCACTGCACCGAAGCCGACGTCTCCATTCAGCATTTCGGGCTGGCCCGCGAATTGGGGCTGGAAACCGTCGGGTTCCTGATGATGTCGCACACCATTCCACCGGAGAAACTGGCCGCGCAGGCCCGCATCATGGCCGACGCCGGCTGCCAGTGCGTCTACGTCGTGGACTCGGCCGGCGCTCTGGTGCTCGACGGCGTCGCTGACCGGGTTGCAGCGCTGGTGGCCGAATTAGGCGAGGACGCGCAGGTCGGTTTCCACGGGCACGAGAACCTCGGCCTCGGGGTGGCCAACTCGGTGGAAGCGGTACGCGCCGGCGCTAAGCAGATCGACGGCAGCGTGCGCCGGTTCGGCGCGGGAGCGGGTAATGCGCCGGTAGAGGCGCTGATCGGGGTGTTCGACAAGATCGGCGTCAAGACCGGCATCGACTTCTTCGACATCGCCGACGCCGCCGAAGATGTGGTGCGCCCGGCCATGCCGGCCGAGTGCCTGCTGGATCGCAACGCGCTGATCATGGGCTACTCCGGGGTGTACTCGAGCTTCCTCAAGCACGCGGTGCGCCAGTCCGAGCGTTACGGCGTCCCGGCTCACCAGCTGTTGCACCGGGCGGGCCAGCGCAAGCTGATCGGCGGCCAGGAAGACCAGCTGATCGATATCGCTCTGGAAATCAAGCGCGAGCAGGAGAGTGGCGCCGCCGCGACGAGTTGAATTCCCTGGCGTCGAATTTCGTGAAAACCCTTACTCCATAACCGAATTGTCATAGCGTTCCTTGCGTCGCATCGTCGGGTTGCGAGCGAAGGGACGTGGACTGTGAATTTTTCCGTACTGCCGCCAGAGGTCAATTCGCTGCGGATGTTCGTCGGCGCGGGTTCGCCGCCGATGTTGTCTGCGGCGTCGGCGTGGCAGGGTCTATCCGACGAACTGGCCGCGGCGTCACACGGGTTCGCCTCGGTGACCGCCGGTCTGACCGATCAGGCCTGGCAGGGTCCGGCGGCTGCGGCGATGGCTGCCGCCGCGACGCCCTACGCCGGGTTCCTGGACGCGGCCGCAGCGCAGGCTGCCGGGGCGGCCGAGCAGGCTCGCGCCGTGGCCGGTGCTTTCGAGGCCGCTCGCGCGGCGATTGTGCACCCGATTGCGGTCGCCGAAAACCGAGACGTTTTCGTGCGGCTAGTGCGGTCGAACTGGTTCGGTCTGAACGCGCCGGCGATCGCGGCGGCCGAGGCAGTCTACGAGGAGTTCTGGGCTCAGGATGTGACCGCGATGTTCGAGTACTACTCCGGAGCATCGGCGGCGGCGGCCCAGCTGGCGCCGTGGGCCGCGGCGTTGCAAGATCTGCCGAACCTGGGGATCGGCAACATCGGCAACGCGAACCTGGGGAGCGGGAACACCGGCAGCCTCAACTTCGGCAGCGGCAACTTCGGCAACAATAACTTCGGCAGCGGCAACGGTACGACCCTTGCCCCCGAGACCAGCAATGGGAACATCGGCAGCGGCAACTTCGGCAACAACAATGTCGGCGGCGGAAACTTCGGTGACTCCAATTTTGGCTTCGGTAATGGGTTTATTGGTGTCAAAGGTTCTGGCAATTTCGGTAACGGTAACTTCGGCAATAACAATGTCGGCAGCGGCAACTTCGGCGACTCAAATAACGGGTTCGGGAACACCGGCCTAGGCAATGTGGGGCTCGGCAATACCGGCATATCAAACCTCGGCGCCGGAAATAACGGTGCGAACAATCGGGGCTTCGGTAACTCCGGTATCGGCAACCTCGGGTTCGGAAACACCGGCAATAACAACATCGGTATCGGGCTCACCGGAAACAACCAGGTCGGCTTCGGCGCCTTGAACTCCGGAAGTGGAAACATCGGCCTGTTCAACTCAGGAAACAATAACATCGGTTTCTTCAACTCCGGAGACGGAAACTTCGGCATCGGCAACTCGACGACGGCGAACGTCGGCATAGGTAACTCGGGATCGGCTATAGGCAGCCTTCCGGGTGGCCATAACACAGGCTTTGGCAACTCGGGCGGCTTGAACACCGGTTTCGGAAACGGTGGCGCGCTGAACACCGGTGCCGGGAACAGTGGGCTGTACAACACCGGCTTCGGGAATAGCGGTTATCTGAATTTCGGGAACTCCAATGCGGGCATCTTCAACGCCGGCAACTTCAACGGCGGCTACTACAACACCGGTGACTTCAACTCTGGGGCCGCCAACACCGGATGGGCCAACTCCGGCGCCACCAATACCGGCATATTCAACGCGGGCACACTCAATACGGGCGCCGGTCTCATCGGCACCGCACCCGGGCCGAACTCCGGTATCGGCAACACCGGCTCGGGCAACTCCGGCTTCTTCAACAGCGGACCCAACCTCCACTCTGGCTTCCTAAACGCTGGGGACACCACCTTCGGATACTTCAACATGGCGAGCGCGCAGGGCGCCGCCGGCATCGGTAACCAAGGCTCGAACGTCGCGGGCATTGCTCTTGCGGGCACCCTCAGTTCTGGGTTCTTCAGCTCAGGCTCCACTTCTTCCGGCGCCTTCAACAAGGGCAATGAGCAGTCCGGCTTCGGTCGCTGATGCCGCACCGATCAGAGGTAGTTGTTCGTGAGAACTTCCAGCCCGTACAGCAATTCCCCGGCAGAAGCGTTCGAGATTTTCCAGCCGCCATCGTTGACAAAGGTGAGTGAACGCGTAGTTGCCCCGGAACGAGGGCCCCACGTCGAGACTTCAGCCGTCGCAGTATTTGGTCCGGCCGGCGCAATATCGGTCACCCCGAACGTGAAGGGCACCAGACCCCAGAATTGAGCCTTGTTCATGGCGAGGTCCGCCTGATAGATCTGCCAGCCGGTCAGACCGCCTTGAACCAGGTCACCCTTGCCCGAGAAGTCGGTTGGACTGGCAAAGCCGTTGAGCAGGTCAAGGAGCTGAACCTGGCTGGGCACCGCTGACAGTGGGGCAAGCGGGAGCGGGGCCTGGAACGCAACGGGGCTGACGGTGGGGCGCAAGGGATGCGGCGGCGACAGGAGCGTGACTCCGGTGGCGGCCACACCGATCGCGGTGACGGTAATCGCGCATTTGACTCCGAATTGCATTAGATCTCATCCTTTCAGGAGATCCCAGTAAAGAGCGTTGCCCGCCATTAGTCGATCGGGATTGTGCATTCATCGATAACTGGACGCTATTGACCCGTCGCCGTTAGCAGACCGTGCGCGTAGTCTCGATGAAGACGTATTCGCAAGCAAAGGAGCAATCCGATGGCTGTGACTTTCAAGATCGCCCGCGGACTGTGCGCCGGCCTACTGGGAGCGCTAGGCGCGGGACTCATAGCGATGCCCGCGGCCGGCGCGGATCCTGGGCAACAGTGCAACACCACGTTCGGGCAGACGGCATCTGAGCAGGTCCAGGGCTACCTCGACCGTCATCCTGACGTGAAAGCCGACATCACGGCGCGGTCCGAGGCGTCGGGTTCGGGCACCAACCTGGTCGACTATCTGAATCGGCACCCGGACGTCCGGCAGGCGCTGATCACACTGGCCAATCAGTGCACCTCCTGAAGGTGATCGGGCTTCGTCAGTCGGCGTCATGCTCGACACGCGCAAATGTTCGCGGTTGACTCAAAATAGGAACACGTTCTAGCGTCAAAGTTGTGTTTTCTGATCAGCTCACCGCAGCGATCGCCGAAGCCGAGAACCTGGTGGCAGCCGCTCCGCACATCGAGACCGAAGCCGACCTACTGGAAGGACTGCAGTATCTGGCCGGCTGCGTGACCGGCTGCATGCATCTGGCGTTCGACTACGAGCGCGACCATCCCT
Organism: Mycobacterium gordonae; assembly: GCF_017086405.1. Lineage (NCBI taxonomy): Bacteria > Bacillati > Actinomycetota > Actinomycetes > Mycobacteriales > Mycobacteriaceae > Mycobacterium > Mycobacterium camsae. Next base: position 6,498,790 of record NZ_CP070973.1, on the reverse strand, counting down.
TCCTGCAGTCCGGCACCGGGCCGTTCACCAAGATGGGGCTGGACAACCCCGACACCCTCTACTTCGGCACCCGGGTGCACGCCGACCGCGATTACGTGGTCCGTGGGGTGCGCGGCACCACCACCGATCTGAGTTTTCAACTGCTCGGGGGCGAATACACCGACGACAATGTTCCCGCCAGCCAGGCCGCGTTCGACGACCGTGAACTCGACATCGCTCCCGACGGCAGCTTCGAGTGGCGGTTGCGGCCAACCAGCCCGGGGCAACTGGTCATGCGCGAGGTCTACGGCGACTGGTCGGCGACCCGCGGCACACTGACCATCGAGCGGTTGGACACCGCCGGCACCGCGCCGCCGCCGCTGACCCGCGAGCTGATCGAAAAGCGTTATGCCACAGCGGCTAAGCAGCTGGTCAACCGGGTCAAGACATGGCTGCAGTTCCCACAGTGGTTCTACCTCAAGATCCCGGTCAACACGATGGTGCCGCCGCGGCTGACTCCCGGCGGGCTGGCGACCCAGTACTCGTCGGTCGGCCACTTCGACCTGCGTCCGGATCAGGCCCTGGTGATCACGGTGCCGGTGAGCGACGCCCCGTACCTAGGCTTTCAGCTGGGCAGCATGTGGTACATCTCGCTGGACTACATCAACCACCAGACGTCGCTGAACAACACCCAGGCGCAGGCGGATCCGGACGGCAAGGTTCGCATCGTGGTCAGCGACTCGAATCCCGGTGTGACCAATTGGGTTGAGACGCTCGGCCATCGGCGTGGGTTTCTGCAGTTCCGTTGGCAGCGGGTGTCCCGGGAGCTCACCGATGCCGATGGCCCGACGGTCGAGTTGGTCGATGCCGATGCGGTACCGGCGTCGCTGCCCTATTTCGAACACAACAAGATTTCCGAGGACGACTGGCGGGCACGCATTGCACTGCGCCAGTTGCAGATTGCGGCAAGGATGCTGGGATGACCGACATGCTCGACGGCAAGATCGTGGTGATCAGCGGCGTCGGCCCAGGCCTGGGTACGACGTTGGCGCGCCGATGTGCGCTCGAAGGAGCCGATCTGGTGCTGGCGGCGCGTAGTGCCGACCGGTTGGACGACGTCGCCAAGCAAGTCGTCGACCTCGGCCGCAAGGCGGTCGCGGTGCCCACCGACATCACCGACGACGACCAGGTGAGTAGCCTCGTCGACGCCTCCTTGGAGGCGTACGGCAAGGTCGACGTGCTGGTCAACAATGCGTTCCGGGTGCCGTCGATGAAACCGTTGGCCGGCACCACTTTTCAGCACATCCGCGATGCGATTGAACTCAGTGCCCTGGGCGCGTTGCGGCTGATCCAGGGCTTCACACCGGCGCTGGCCGCGTCGAAGGGCTCCGTCGTCAACGTGAACTCCATGGTCATCCGGCACTCCCAAGCCAAGTACGGCGCCTACAAGATGGCCAAGTCCGCATTGCTGTCCATGTCGCAGTCACTGGCCACCGAGTTGGGTGGCCAGGGCATCCGCGTCAATTCCGTTGCCCCGGGCTATATCTGGGGTGACACACTGCAAGGCTACTTCAACCACCAAGCCGGCAAGTACGGCACCACCGCCGAGCAGATCTATCAGGCCACCGCCGCGAACTCGGATCTGAAGCGGCTGCCCACCGAGGACGAGGTGGCGTCGGCGATTCTGTTCATGGCCAGCGACCTTTCCAGCGGTATCACCGGGCAGACGCTCGACGTCAACTGCGGGGAGTACCACAACTGATGGCCGCTGTCGACGATGCATAGCGCAGCGATGAGGAGGAGGCGGCGCAACAATGACCGAGCGAACTGATGTGGGCACCGTCGACGACCTGCATGCGTCGGCGACCAAACTGACCGGGCTGGACGACTTCGGCACCGACGACGACAACTACCGCGAAGCGCTGAGCGTGCTGCTGGACTCCTACAAGCGCGAGGCGGGCCTGACAGCGTTGGGCAGCAAGATGAATCGGTTCTTCCTGCGCGGAGCGCTGGTCGCCCGGCTGCTGTCGGAGTCCGCGTGGAAGCAGTATCCGCAGTACGCGGGCGTGGCCATCGACCAGCCGATCTTCGTGACCGGACTGCCGCGCACCGGCACGACCGTGCTGCACCGGCTGCTCGGCGCCGACCCCGCCCACCAGGGCCTGCACCTGTGGCTGGCCGAGTTCCCGCAGCCCCGTCCGCCCCGGGACATGTGGGAATCAAATCCCTGGTATAGCCAATTGAACGAGCAGTTCAACAGGCACCATCAGGAAAACCCGGACTACACCGGTCTGCATTTCATGGCGGCCTATGAGCTGGAGGAGTGCTGGCAGCTGCTGCGTCAGTCGCTGCATTCGGTGTCCTATGAGACGTTGGCCCATATCCCCAGTTACGCGCAATGGCTGGCGCAGCAGGACTGGACGCCGTCATACCAGCGGCACCGCCGCAACCTGCAACTCATCGGGTGCAACGACGCCGACAAGCGTTGGGTGCTCAAGAATCCCAGCCATCTGTTCGCGCTCGACGCGTTGATGGCCACCTATCCCGATGCCCTGGTGATTCAGACCCACCGCCCGGTGGAGACGATCATGGCCTCGATGTGCTCGTTGGCGCAGCACACCGCCGAGGGCTGGTCGACGACGTTCACCGCCGAACAGATCGGTGCGGACGCGATGGAAACGTGGTCACGCGGGCTGCAACGATTCAACACCGCACGCGCCTCGTACGATCCGACCCAGTTCTGCGACGTGGACTACCGCGACCTGATCACCGACCCCCTCGGCACCGTCGCCTCGGTGTACCGGCATTTCGGTCTGACGCTGACCGACGAGGCGCGAAAGGCGATGGAGGACAGCCACGCCGAGAGTCAGACCGGTGCACGGGCGCCGAAGCACAAGTATTCACTGGCCGATTACGGACTGACCGCCGAAGAGGTCAAGGAGCGATTCGCCGGGCTGTGATGCCGCATCGAGAACTACTCGGCCTCGGCCGGCTCCCGCTCCAGAATGCCTTCGGCGACCGCATGTTCGATGCTGTCGGACAGCCGCGGACAGGACTTGGTGCGGGCCGTGTTGCCGCCGCAGGCGCGTACTTCGGCGAAATGTGCGCAGCGTTGCGACGCCTGGGTATTCCATTGCACCGCAGTGTGACCCGGACCCAGCCTGCGCACCGCGACGGTGATGTGGCAGAACCGGCAGTCCACCGGTCGCAGGCCGGCCGTCAGGTAGCGTTCGCGGTCCGCGCGGCTGGCTTCGGCCACCGCAGCGGCGCGCTGCGGATCGTTGCTGAAATCCCTTGACTTGGACCACGAACCGGATCCGCCGTGGCTGGTGTGCGGCTCGTCGTGACCATGGTGATCACCGTGCAGCATCAGCATCGACCGGACGAGCCGATCGACGTCGGGAACGGCCGGCTGATCGTCGGTCATGATCGTCAGTGCTGCTCGGCGGGCACTTCGTCGGAAACCGCTTCAGCGTCTTTGGCTTTCAGGTTCTCGGCGACCTCGGCGTTCCAGAACTCGTTGGCGCGGGTGGTGTCCACCTCCATCTCGAAGCGCTCCACCATCTCCGGGGTGATGTCGGCTACATCCACGTAGAACTGCTGATACCAGCGGCGCATCTGGTAGACGGCCCCGTCCTCTTCGACCAGCAACGGGTTGTCGATACGGGTCTTGTGCTTCCAGATCTCGACGTCCTGCATGAAGCCTTTGCTGACGCCTTCGGTGAAGACGCGGGACAGCTTGTCGCTCATCTTTTCGTCCAGGCCCTTGGGCTTTTCGACGATCACACCCCACTGCAGCACGAAGGAGTCCTGCGTCACCGGGTAGTGGCAGTTGATCAAAATCGACTCGGACTTGTAGCCGCTGTAGCTGTTGTGCAGCCAGTTGATCATGAACGACGGCCCGAAATAAGAAGCCTCCGAATCCAATTCGGCCTCACCGTAGGAGGTGCCCAGATCGCTCACGTCGGGACGTCCCACGTTGTGCAGATACTGCGAAGCGATGTGGCCTTCGAAGACGTTCTTAAAGTAAGTCGGCAACCCGAAGTGGATGTAGAAGAAGTGCGCCATGTCGGTGATGTTGTCGATGATGTCGCGGCAGTTGGATCCTTCGATGAGGATGCGGTTCCAGCGCCAGTTGGTCCAGTCATCGCTGTGGGCTTCCGGGATCTCGGGAATGCGCACCGCGGGGTCGGGTGGGTTGCCCTCGTGGTCATGCCAGACAAACAGCAGGCCGCCGCGGACATCGGTGGTCCACGCCCGGGTGCGCGCCGTCTTGGGGGTGCGCTTGGCGTAGGGCACAAGTTTGCAGCGGCCGTCCCCGCCCCACCGCCAGTCGTGGAAGGGGCACGCGACTTCGTCACCCTTGATGGTGCCCTCGGACAGGTCGCCGCCCATGTGCCGGCAGTAGCCGTCCAGAATCTTGATGTCGCCGTTGGAGTCGGCGAAGACCACCAGCTTGGTGCCGAAGGCTTGAACCGAGTGCGGCTTGCCGTCGCGGAAGTCCTCGGCCACGCCCAGGCAGTGCCAGCCTCGGGCATACCTGGTCGGCAACGCGCCGGCATCGATCTCCCGGACACCGACGCCATTTGTGTCGGTACTCACCCTGTCACCTCCAGATCGCGGGTACTAACTAGAACACGTTACAGTTTTGGGGCGGGGGAGCGCAACGACGGCGAGTCTGGCTGGGTTTGCTGAAGGCGGATGCACATTAGGGGTATATGTAATCAATGCCGCTGTTCTCTTTCGAAGGTCGATCGCCGAAGGTCGATCCCACCGCGTTCGTGGCACCGACCGCCACCCTGATCGGTGACGTTACCGTCGAGGCGGGGGCGTCCGTCTGGTACAACGCCGTGCTGCGCGGCGACTACGCGCCCGTGGTGATCCGCGAGGGCGCCAACGTGCAGGACGGGTCGGTGCTGCACGCGCCGCCCGGCATCCCGGTCGACGTCGGTCCTGGGGCCACCGTGGCGCATCTGTGCGTCATCCACGGGGCCCACATCGGTTCTGAGGCGTTGATCGCCAATCATGCGGCGGTGCTCGACGGTGCCGTGATCGGTGCGCGCTGCATGGTCGCCGCCGGCGCCGTGGTGGTGGGCGGCACGCAGATTCCGGCCGGCATGCTGGTGACCGGCGCTCCGGCGAAGGTCAAGGGACCGATCGAAGGCACCGGTGCCGAGATGTGGGTCAACGTCAACCCGCAGGCCTATCGCGATCTGGCGCAGCGGCATATCGCTGGCATCGAAGCGATCTAGTCCGACCGGGCGCGGCGTATCAGTTTGTCGACAGTTTCACGATCCGGTTGTGGAAGTCGGCGACATACACGTTGCCGTGATTGTCGATGGCGACGCCATAGGGGAAGTCCAGATCGACGAAGGGCAGTGTTGCCGGGGCGGATGAGCCGGCTGTCAGCTTAAGCACCCGATTGTTGTTCAGGTCGGTCACGTAGACATCGCCGTGAAGGTTCACCGCGACCCCGTGGGGAAAGTTCAAGCCGGTCAGTGGGAGGTCGACCGTAGTGGGGGCCCCGGCGGCTAGCTTGACGATCCGATTGTTGTCGCTGTCGGCGACGTAGACTGCGCCGGCCGAGTCCAAGGCGGCGCCCAGCGGGTGATTCAGGCCGGTGAATGGCAACTCGATGGGGTTGTCCGAGCCGGCGGCCAATTCGAGCACCCGGCTGTTGCCGGAGTCGACGATGTAGACGCTGCCGTTGCCGTCCACGGCGACGCCATGCGGGGTATTGAGGCCGGGAAAAGGCAGTTCAACCGGCGCGGTGGAGCCCGCCGTGAGTTTGAGTACCCGGTTGTTGGATGCGTCGACGACGTAGATGTTCCCGCTGCCGTCGACCGCGAGGCCCGCCGGGCGGTTCAGGCCGGTGAACGGCAGCACAAGCTGGCTCGTTGCGCCTGGCGGCAGCTTCACGACCTGATTGCGGCTGGAATCTGCGACGTAGACACTGCCCGCGCTGTCCACCGCGACTCCGTCGGGATCCCCGATGTCGAACGGCAGCACCACCTGTTTAGGTCCGGTCGCGGTGGTCGGCGAGGCGGCCTGATTCCGTACCACGTGGCCGGACGGCGCCCGCCAGAACACGAAGTACGCGGTGATTCCCGCGGCGACGAGGACGGCTACTGCGCCGACCGCAATGGCGAGGAAGCGTAGCTTGTTGGGCGTGCTGCTTCCGGAATCCCCTGCCTCCACCAGTGGGCTCCCGTCATGCTTTCGTGGTGACCGCTTTGATCAGCGCGTCAGGCTCGGTCACGCTGACGTACAACGACTTCAGGTTGATCGGCACGCCCATGACGCGTGCCTGCGCCGGTGGGCTGACGGTCAACTCGACTATCCCCTTCGATGAGCCATTGACCAGCCAGCGTCCCCGGAATCCGTGGGCGCCCCAGGACAACACCCGCTCGGTGCGCGGCTTGGCCTCGGTGACGGATGAAACCGGAATCGCGGCACTGAAGCCCCAGCCAAATTTGACGTGCAAAGTGCCGTCCTGGACCCGAACCTCGCTGTGCTTCGGCCCGAGCCCGAGCGGAACCGACAGCGGCAGGAACCAACGGTCATAGCGCAATTCAGTAGCCACGCGTGCGAGTGTAAGCGCGACCGGGTCCGGCCGAGCTACTTTTTCCTCGTGCTTGCTGCCGCTTTATCGATCTCCCAGTAGGCGCGCAGCGCCACCATCTGCCCCTGGTCGTCGGCCTTGTACGTGAAAACGCCCTCGGCGGTGGTCTGGTAATCGCCGGTGGTGATCAGGATGTGCCCGACATTGGCTTCCTCGTTGCCGCACTGGTAGGTGTCGCGGAAGAAGAATTCGATGCTGGTGGTGGGCGCAATCGCCTTGTCCCAGAACGCCGATATGGCAGCACGCCCGCGGTGGCCCGTGCCGTCCGGATCGAACGGCGACGGGCCGACGGGGTCTTCGACGATGGCGTCGTCGGCGAAGACCGCCAGCCAGGCGTCCTTGTCGCGGGCGACCACCGCCTCGCGGGAGCGCCGGCCCGCCTCGTGAGCGGGGTGGCTCACTTGTCCTGCCAGCCCGAGTGGATGTAGGTGTCGGCGAATCGCTTCATCGAGTCCTGCTTCTTGTCCAGCGGCGCATCGAAGGCCAGCCCGTCGAAGACCCACGGGATGGTGATGTAGTCAGTCACCCCGATCTCGGCCAGCTCCCGATGACCGTCCACGCCAAACTTGTCTATGCAGACGGCCTGGTACTCGAACGGGTCGTCTGCGCGGCCGTTTTCGGCGAGTAGCGTCTTGAGCTTGCGGATGGTCTCATCCAATTCCGCATGGGTCATCATGGCGCTGGTCCAGCCGTCACTGACCCGCGCGGCACGCTTGAGGGCGACGTCGGTGTGGCCGCCCACGTAGAACGGCACCGGCTCGCTGGGTGCGGGACTCATCTGCAGACGGTCGAAATCGTAGAACTCGCCATGGAATTCGACCATCCCGCCGGCAAGTACCAGCTTGATCACTTCGATCATCTCGTCGACGCGCTTGCCGCGACGGGCGTACGGCACCCCACACCATTCGAATTCCTCGGGCGCCCAGCCGATTCCCACGCCGAAGCCGAAGCGGTTGTTGGTGAGGTTGGCGACCGAGCCGACCTGTCGGGCCAGTAGCAGTGGGTTGCGCGAACCCAGCTTCATCACGTTGGTGTAGAACCGCAGCTTCGAGGTGACCGCACCCATGGTGCCCGCCAGGATCAGCGGATCGACCCAAGGGGCATTCTCGTCGAACATCCGCTTGCCGTCTGCAGTGTAGGGATAGTCGACGGACTGCTTCTCGAAGTAGAAGATCGAATCCGGCAGCGCGACGGAGTCGAACCCGACTTCCTCTGCGGTCTTCGCGAGTCCGGTCAGTTGGTCGATCGGGCTGAACGCGATGCTGAGCGTGTACTTCATTTCGCGGCTTGCCCGGGTTTGTCGCTGCCGACTACCCACATCGAGTAGTACTGGGATCCGCCGCCGTAGGCGTGGCCCAAGGCCTTTCGGGCGTTCGGCACCTGGTGATCCCCGCCCTTGCCCATCACCTGGATGGCCGCTTCGGCGAAGCGGATCAGCCCAGAAGCGCCAATCGGGTTCGAGCAGAGCACTCCCCCCGACGCGTTGACCGGTATTCGCCCCCCGATCGCGGTCTCGCCAGCCTCAGTGAGCTTCCATCCCTCGCCCTCGGCGGCAAAGCCAAGGTTCTCCAGCCACATCGGTTCGAACCAGGAGAATGGCACGTAAATTTCGGCAGCGTCGATTTCATCGATCGGACTAGTGATGCCAGCGGCCTTCCACAGGGCTGCAGCGGCATCTCGTCCGGCTTGCGGGCTGACCTGATCGCGTCCGGAGAACGCCAGCGGTTCGGTTCGTAGTGCGGTGGCGTGTATCCACGCAACCGGTTGTCCCTGCGCCAAGCGCGCTTCGGCGCTCTCTTCGTTGCCGATGACGAGTGCGGCGGCGCCATCCGAAGATGGACAGGTTTCGTCAAAACGTATCGGGTCCCAGAGCATCTGGGATTTCATAACCTTTTCCACGGTGATATCGGGCTGCTGCAGATGCGCCAGCGGGTTGCGGCTGCCGTTGAGTCGGTCTTTGACCGCAACTAGTGCGCCGATATGTGTGGGAGCTCCTGATCGGCGGATATACGCCCGCACGTGCGGAGCGAAGTAACCACCGGCACCCGCGCCGACCGGCTTGGTGAAGGGTACGGGGATTGACAACGCCCACATGGCGTTCGACTCTGATTGCTTTTCCCAGGCAAGGGCCAGTACACGGCGGTACTTGCCGGACTGCACGAGGCTGGCTGCGACCACGCCGGTGGATCCGCCGACTGAGCCCGCGGTGTGGACCCTGATAATCGGCTTGCCCGTTGCGCCCATCGCATCGACCATGAAAAGTTCCGGCATCATGACACCCTCGAAAAAATCGGGTGCTTTGCCGACGACCACCGCGTCGATGTCCTCGAACGTGGAGCCGGAATCCTGTAATGCTCGATCGATAGCTTCCCGCACCAGGCCGTTCATCGAGACATCTTGGCGTTTGGCAACATACTTCGTTTGCCCGGTTCCCAGTACAGCGGCTAGGTGCGCACCCGCGCCGGCCATCAGTTCTTCCCTTCCAAGACGGCGACCAAGTTTTGTTGCAGCGCAGGTCCGCTGGTGGCGTGTGCCAGTGCCCGCTGCGCTGACCCGGCCCAGATGTGCTGTGCTGCAAAACCGATTCGCTCAAGACCGGCGACAAACATCGGGTTGGCGGCCAATGCGCCGCCGGATGGGTTCACCAGGGTGTTGTCGGTCAACCCTATCGCTTCGGTGAGAATCAGATGCTGGTGAGTGAACGGGGCATGAAGCTCTGCCACTTCGATGTCCTCTACTTTGCCGCCGGTGGCTGCCTTTGCCGAGACCGCGGTGGACGTGGACACCGTGAGGTCGCGCAGGCCCAGCGCGGGTGTCTCGATGCGGTGCTCGATTCCTGTTATCCACGCAGGGTTTTCGCGCAGTTCTCGGGCGCGACCGTCGGCGGCGAGGACGACGGCGGCCGCACCGTCGGTAATCGGCGCGATGTCATGCCGGCGCAATGGGTCGTTGAAGAAAGGTCGTGCCAGCAGTTCGTCGACACTGCTGGCCGGCTTTTCCGAGTCGTTGCGGTCGGATTGAGCGAACGAATCGAGTGCGACCTGGGCCATCTGCTCGGGTGTCCACTTACCGGAGTCCAAGCCAATCCGGGCTTGTAGTCCGGCCATAGACACCGAATCGGGCCACAGCGGGGCAACGGTGTACGGGTCAGTCTGCCGCGACAGAATTTGGCGCAGGGTACCCGCCGACGACTTGCCGAATCCGTATACGAGAGCCGTATCTACTTCGCCGGTGAGGATTTTGATGTAGGCCTCGTAAAGGGCCCAGGCGCCGTCCATCTCCACGTGTGACTCGTTGATCGGTGGCACCGCTCCTATCGAGTCCACGGCGTTCAGGAATGAAAAGGCGCGCCCGGCAAGGAAGTCGGAGGAACCCGAGCACCAGAAGCCGATATCGGACTTCGTGATGCCCAAGTCTTGATACAGCTGCGCGAAGCACGGCATCAGCATCTCGACGCCGTTGGTGGTGCCGTCGGTACGGCGAACGTGCGGCGCGTGGGCGAAGCCGACTACCGCGACAGTGCGATCACTCATATGTAGCTGTGCCCTTTACAGGTGGTGTTTGTAGGTGTCGTATTCGGCGTCCGGTTCGCCTGTGGGCCGGAAGTATTCGATGTTGTCGATGCCGAATCCCCACTCCTCACGGGGTTTCCACACCGCCTCGACGCGCATGCCCATGCGCACCTCGTGCGCGTCGACATCGGCGACCAGGTGCAGGAACGGAATGTCGGCGCCGTCGAGCAACACGTAGGCCGCCACGTAAGGCGGTTTGATGCGCTGGCCCTGGAACGGAATATTGATGATCGCGAACGTGGTCACCGTGCCCTTGTCCGGCAGTTCGACGAATTCGGTGGTGGGCACGCCGGTCGCCGGGTCAGCGCCATGCGGCGGGAAATACACCTTCCCGGTCTCACCAGTTCTGGCGCCCAACAGTTTTCCTTCGGCGATCGCACGTAGGTACGCGCTCTCCTCGTGGGACGCGGTGTGCTGGATCGCCAGCGAGACAGGCGTGACGACCATGGTCACCGGGTCGAGGCCGGCCTGCGGCTCAGGCGTGTCCTCGGCCTCGTCGCCGAGTGCGAAGTAAGCGATGTCGGTGATGGCGCCGACGGTCTCGTCGGCCCAGTGCACGTGCACCCGGGCGCCGGTCTCGATCGCGTCCGGCGAGCCGGCATCGACCGCGTGAATCAACGGGGTATCGGCGCCGTCCAACTTGATCAGCGCCCACGCGAACGGGCGGTCCAGCGGTTCGCCGCCGATCGGGGCGGGCTGCCACGTCCACGACACGACAGTGCCGACGCTTTCCACCGGTACCATCTCGCCCAGCGGCTCGTAGGTGACCGGGTCGTACTCCGGCGGCGGAACATGTATCCGGCCGTCGGAACCGCGTGCTCCCAGGACGCGGCGCTCACGCAGTGCGGTGAAAAACTTGCCGAGGGTGGGACCCGCCGAACGGGTGTAGTCGAAGGCAAAGGTCAACGTTGCAGAAAGGGGCGGCTCAGGGTGATCGATCAGGGCCGGGCCGCTTGAACTGGCAGTCACGCCTTCGAGTAGAACAGGTTCTAAGAATGGTTTCAACATCGGTGTATGAGAGGTGCGCATGAAGCTCGGGTTGCAACTGGGGTATTGGGGCGCGCAGCCGCCGGAGAACCACGCCGAACTCGTCGCGGCCGCCGAGGAGGCCGGATTCGACGCCGTCTTCACCGCCGAAGCGTGGGGTTCGGACGCCTACACGCCGCTGGCCTGGTGGGGCCGGGAGACTCGCCGCGTGCGGCTGGGCACCTCGGTGGTGCAGTTGTCAGCTCGCACCCCGACCGCCTGCGCGATGGCCGCGTTGACGTTGGATCATCTGTCCGGCGGCCGGCACATCCTCGGCCTGGGCGTGTCCGGACCGCAGGTGGTCGAGGGTTGGTATGGGCAGCGCTTCCCCAAACCGCTGGCCCGGACCCGCGAATACATCGACATCGTGCGGCAGGTGTGGGCCCGGGAGAAGCCCGTCACCAGCGACGGACCCCACTACCCGTTACCGCTGACCGGCGAGGGGACAACGGGATTGGGCAAGCCTCTCAAGCCCATCACCCATCCTCTGCGTGCCGACATCCCGATCATGCTGGGGGCCGAGGGGCCGAAGAACGTGGCACTGGCCGCCGAAATTTGTGACGGCTGGCTGCCCATCTTCTATTCGCCGCGGATGGCCGACACCTACAACGAATGGCTGGACGAGGGATTCGCCCGGCCGGGCGCCCGCCGCAGCCGGGCGGACTTCGAAGTCTGCGCGACGGCGCAGGTGGTGGTGACCGACGACCGTTCCGGGACCTTCGAGGCGGTCAAGCCGTATCTGGCCCTCTACATGGGTGGCATGGGCGCCGAGGACACCAACTTCCACGCCGACGTCTACCGCCGCATGGGCTACTCCGAGGTGGTCGACGAGGTCACCAAGCTGTTTCGGTCGAACCGCAAGGACGAGGCGGCCAAGGTCATCCCCGACGAGCTCGTCGACGATGCGATGATCGTCGGCGACCTGGACTACGTGCGTAAGCAAATCGTGGCCTGGGAGGCATCCGGTGTCACCATGATGGTGGTGGGCGCCCGCAGCGTTGAACAGGTACGGGACCTCGCGGCACTGACCTGAAGGCCGGTGCTTGCGGCTCGGTTAGAACGCGTTCTAGATTGTCCGGATGGGGATGGTCTCAGACGGCGCGTGCGTCGCCGAAGGACATCTCCACGTTGGCCACCGACTGGCTCATCAGGGCCCGTTTCGGCAGGCCCAGCGTCGCCAGTTCCTTGGCGTAGGGGTGATTGCCGAGGCGAATCTGGGCTCCGCCGAGTCGGGTCCGTACGCCGGTCATCTGCATGGTCGAGGTGGTCTCGCGGGTCACTCCATCCAGGCAGGAGTACGTCGTGAGGGTCTGGGGGCCCGGCGCCGGATGCGGCAGCCCGCGGCTGAACTCGATGCCGGCGATCAACTGGCCGTCGGCGCTGACGTCGAACGCGAATTTGCGGCCCTCGCGAACGTTGAAGTCCGCCATGATCTTTGGGTAGCCCCAGATGGTGCGGCCGGCCTCGAGGGTGAATTCCTGATCGACGGGCAGCTGATGGATGAAGGTGGCGGCTTGGGCCATGGCGCGGATCCCGCTCGTGTGGGTGCCGGGCTTGTTGACCAGGAACGCGGTGCCGTACTCGTGATACTCGCCCAGGTCGCCGTCGATATAGCGGACCAGCAGCTGCACCAGAATCGCCCGGCCGGGCAGGTATTCGAAGACCTGCAGGCCGCTGTAGTCGATGAGGCGCTGGGCGGCGTCGGCGTTGACCGAGAACATCGCCGAATGCTGGTCGGCCTTGCGGATCACCACCGGCATGGTGAGAACGGTTCCGGCGATGGTGTGTTGCGAGACAGGCATGGGGCTTACTGTAATGGCCTCGAGGCAGAAAACTGGAGGCTGTAGATGACTTCGACGATTCCGGACACGATCCTCAACATCGATCTCGCCGACGGCAACTTCTATGCCGACGGTGTGGCGGCGCGCGAGGCGTACCGCTGGATGCGGGCCAACCAGCCGGTGTTTCGGGACCGCAACGGATTGGCAGGCGCGACAACGTATCAGGCGATCCTGGACGCCGAGCGCAACCCGGAACTGTTCTCCAGTACCGGCGGCATCCGTCCCGATCAGCCCGGGATGCCCTACATGATCGATATGGACGACCCCGCGCATTTGGTGCGGCGCAAGCTGGTCAACGCCGGGTTCACGCGCAAGCGGGTGAAGGACAAGGAGGCGTCGATCGGGGAGTTGTGCGACACCCTGATCGACGCGGTGTGCGAGCGGGGGGAGTGCGACTTCGTTCGGGACATCGCGGCGCCGCTGCCGATGGCCGTGATTGGCGACATGCTGGGTGTGCTGCCCTCGGAGCGGGGGATGCTGCTGAAGTGGTCGGACGACCTGGTGTGTGGGCTGTCGTCGCACATCGACCCCGCCTCGGTGGAATTCCAGACGGTGATGGAGGCGTTCGCCGGGTACACGGCGTTCACCATGGACCTGATCGGCAAGCGCCGTGCGGAGCCCACCGATGACCTCTACTCGGTCCTGATCAACGCCGAGGTCGAAGGTCAGAGGATGTCCGACGAGGAGATCGTCATGGAGACGCTGCTGATTTTGATCGGCGGCGACGAGACCACCCGGCACACATTGAGCGGGGGGACCGAGCAGCTGGTGCGGCACCGCGATCAGTTCGCCGATCTGGTGGCCGACCCGTCGTTGCTGCCGGGTGCCATCGAGGAGATGCTGCGCTGGACGTCGCCGGTGAAGAACATGTGCCGGACGCTGACTGCGGACACGGACTTCCATGGCACCTCTTTGACCGCCGGTGAGAAGATTATGCTGCTGTTCGAGGCGGCTAATTTCGACGAGTCGGTGTTCGACCAGCCGGAGAAGTTCGACATCCGGCGAAACCCGAACAGCCACTTGGCGTTCGGCTTCGGCACCCACTTCTGTATGGGTAATCAGCTGGCTCGGCTGGAGTTGTCGCTGATGACGTCGCGGGTGTTGCGGCGGTTGCCGGATCTGCGGTTGGCCGACGAGTCGGCGTTGCCGTTACGGCCGGCGAACTTCGTGTCCGGCCTCGAGTCGATGCCGGTGGTGTTTACGCCGAGTGCGCCGGTATTGGGATAGCGGCTCGTTTTTCGGCTTGTTGCGTCGAGTGTGCCGTGAGGGTTGGTTTCAGGCCGCCTTTCCGCCGCTATGACACGTTCGGCGAGCCCAGGCGGTTGCGAGGCGCCCAAGAACGCCACCCGGGGTGTCCTGGCTGGTGACTCTGATGGCGATCCAGTCGAGATCGTTCGTCATTGTCTCGTAGCGCGCGATGTCGTGGTCGAATTGCCGCGGCGTTCGTTGATGCTCGCCGTCGTACTCGAGCGCGAGTTTCAGCTCCGCCCAACCCATGTCGACGATCCCCACCAGCTCGCTGTACGAGCCGTGAATCGGGAGCTGGGTCTGCGGTCGTGGGTAGCCGGCTTCGGTCACGAGCAACCGCAGCCAGGTCTCTTCTGGCGACTGCGCGCCGGGGTCGACAAGGGCCAGGGCCTCTCGGGCATTGCGGATGTTGTGGTGGCCTCCATACCGGTGGACCAGTGCTTGTGTCTCAGCGGTCGTGAATTTGGTGGCGCGCGCGAGAGCATCGATGGCTGCGACCGCTCTGTTGAGTGGATAGCGGCAGGCGAGGTCGAATGCCGTGCGAGCGGGCGTGGTGACCGCGACGCCGGCGATTACCTGTCTTTCGTCCGACGAGATGCGATCGAGCCAGGTGATGATGCCCGGGGGCGGGCGGCGGTGTTCTTGCAATAGTTGCGCGGGAGCTCGGGGTCGGCCCATTTTGCGCGGTGCAGTGCCGACGCGGACTGCCCGGCCACGATGCCGCGTCGTTTCGACCCAGAGCCACGCCGCGTAGGCGCGCTCTGGCGCGGTGACGTCGACGTCGGGCGAAACGTAGACGTCGGAATGGAGTTTGACGAAGCGGCTGCGCAGCTGGTGACGCGTAAACGCGCCCGACGTCAGCGCCTCACTGCCGATGAACGGTCTCAATCATGGCGGCGAGTCTGCACCGGGACACCGACGGGGCCGCCGAACGTGTTCTGAGGGTTGAGAATCGCCCGTCGGGCCGCCCTGGCGTCACGCTCGGCGAGGAAGGGGAGTGGCGAAAGGACGTCAACGGTTCTTGAACTCGGGCTTGCGCTTCTCGGCGAAGGCTCGCGGACCTTCCTTGGCGTCGTCGGACAAGAACACCTGGATGCCGATCTGGGTGTCGATCTTGAACGCCTCGTTCTCGTGCATGCCCTCGGTCTCCCTGATGGTTTTCAGGATTGCCTGAACCGCCAATGGGCCGTTGTTCTCGATGATCTCCGCAAGCTCGAGCGCCTTGGTCAGGGCTTGACCGTCCGGAACGACGTGTCCGACCAGCCCCATCTCTTTCGCTTCCGCGGCCGTGATGTGACGCCCGGTCAGCAGCAGGTCGCAGGCCACCGTATAGGGGATCTGGCGTACCAGGCGGACGGCCGACCCGCCCATCGGGTACAGGCTCCACTTGGCCTCGGAGATGCCGAACTTGGCGCTCTCGCCGGCCACCCGGATGTCGGTGCCCTGCAGGATCTCGGTCCCGCCGGCGATCGCGGGTCCTTCGACGGCCGCGATCAATGGTTTGGTGAGCCGACGACCCTTGAGTAGGGCGTCGATGCGCGACGGGTCGTAGCTGCCGTCCTTGAAGGAGTCGCCCGGCGGCTTCTGGGTCGCGGTTTTGAGATCCATACCGGCGCAGAAGTAGCCACCGGCGCCGGTGAGGATGCAGCAGCGGATGTCGGGATCGTTGTCGACGCGGTCCCACGCCTCGACCATAATATGCATCATTTCGGTGCTCAACGCGTTGCGGCGATGCGGCCGGTTCATGGTCACGATGAGTGTGTGGCCGCGCTGCTCCACCAGCGCGTCGGGTCCGGATTCGTTTGCTGGCTGCTCTGCCACGGCTACCGCCTCTTCCTCGACATCGGGTCTGAGCTTGTCAAGAAATGTAACACGTTCTAATTTGGTGGCCGTGGCTCTGAATATTGCTGACCTTGCCGAGCACGCCATCGACGCTGTGCCGGACCGTGTAGCCCTCATCTGTGGTGACGAACAGTTGACCTACGCCCAACTCGAAGAGAAGGCCAACCGCTTCGCGCACTACCTGATGGAACAGGGCGTGCGCGAGGGCGATAAGGTCGGCCTGTACTGCCGCAACCGCATTGAGATCGTCATCGCGATGCTCGGCATCGTCAAGGCGGGCGCGATCCTGGTCAACGTCAACTTCCGTTATGTCGAAGGCGAGCTGCGCTACCTGTTCGACAACTCAGACATGGTTGCCCTGGTGCACGAGCGTCAGTACTCCGACCGGGTCGCCAACGTCCTGCCGGACACCCCGAACGTCAAGACGGTGCTGGTCGTGGAGGACGGTAGCGACCTGGAATACCAGCGCTACGGCGGTGTCGAGTTCTACGCCGCGATCGCCGACAGCTCGCCCGAGCGCGACTTCGGTGACCGTACCGAAGATGCCATCTATCTGCTCTACACCGGCGGCACCACGGGCTTCCCCAAAGGCGTCATGTGGCGTCACGAAGACATCTACCGCGTGCTATTGGGCGGAACCGACTTCGCCACAGGGGAATTCGTCAAGGACGAGTACGACCTAGCGAAGGCTGCGGCCGCGAACCCCCCGATGGTCCGCTATCCGATTCCTCCGATGATCCACGGGGCCACCCAATCGGCCACCTGGATGTCGATCTTCTCGGGCCAAACCACCGTGCTGGCACCGGAATTCAACGCCGAGCAGGTATGGGAGACCATTCACAGACACAAAGTGAACCTGCTGTTTTTCACCGGTGACGCGATGGCCCGCCCGTTGTTGGACGCATTGCAGAAGGACAACGATTACGACCTCTCCTCACTGTTCCTGCTCGCCAGCACGGCCGCGCTGTTCTCGCCGAGCATCAAAGAGAAATTCCTTGAGCTGCTGCCGAATCGCGTTATCACCGACTCAATCGGATCGTCGGAGACAGGCTTCGGCGGCACCAGCATCGTCGCGAAGGACGCGCCGCACAGCGGTGGACCACGGGTGACCATCGACCATCGCACCGTCGTCCTCGACGAAGAAGGCAACGAGGTGAAGCCCGGCTCCGGTGTGCGCGGATTCATCGCCAAGAAGGGCAATATTCCGGTCGGGTATTACAAGGACGAGAAGAAGACAGCCGAGACGTTCAAGACCATCAACGGTGTGCGCTATGCGATTCCGGGCGACTACGCAATGGTCGAAGAGGACGGCACCGTCACGATGCTGGGCCGCGGCTCGGTGTCGATCAACAGTGGCGGCGAGAAGATCTACCCCGAAGAGGTCGAGGCGGCGCTGAAGGGTCACCCCGATGTGTTCGACGCGCTAGTGGTCGGTGTGCCGGATCCGCGCTATGGCCAGCACGTCGCAGCCGTGGTGCAAGCCAGGGAAGGGGCGCGGCCTTCGTTGGCGGAGCTGGACTGCTTCGTTCGCTCGGAGATCGCGGGATACAAAGTGCCACGAAGTCTTTGGTTCGTCGACGAGGTGAAACGCTCACCGGCCGGTAAGCCGGACTACCGCTGGGCCAAGGAGCAGACCGAGGCGCGGCCGGCTGATGATGTGCACGCGAGTCACGTGACTGCGTGACGGCCAGGATTTCGCTGATGCAGAGGCTTTGACACAGCACTCGCCTCAGTGTTTCGTGCCGTTGGTCCGATTGATTGATCGGTAGAAATGGGCTCTGCCGTAGAGGTTTCGTTTCTCAGAGGTGGGCGGGGTGGTCCTGAAGAGCGACCATTTGCAGCCAGTCGGCGAGGTCCATCGAGCACTGCATGATGACGCGCCAGATCTGCACCGTGTTCGGAACGGGCTCGGCGGCGATCCCGCAGCCTTAGAGCTGGGCAGTTGCACGCGACCGGTGCTGGTGGCAACGGCAGACAGCCGCAACAAGTTGCAATCGATCAGTCGCAGCTGCGCGCCCGGGCGCGGCCGTTTCTTGCCCCGGGTCGACTCTCATCTTGGGCGACCAGCTGGCCAGGTCGAGCATGCTGGTCGCTCCGGCGACCCATGCCCCTCGGGCCACCCCCCGGAGCTGCCGCGTGGCCGATCTGGACGTGCTGCAGGCGCCGCCAGCGCGATGTTTTTCGTGCCCGTCGGTCCGCCCCCGACCCCAACAGAACTAAGTCCGACAGCGCGCGGCCATACAGTCCGGCATTTGCGCTGCCCCACCTTTGTCGCACTCTGCCTGTTCCGGAGGTGCTCTTGCGGATCAATCTCTAGGTCCGATGGCTGCGGGCCGGGTCCGGGCCGCGTGGAGCCGCGCACCGGAATCTCGCGCAGTCGCAATGGCAGTCGCTCCGCTGCCCCTTGCTAGCGATCACGCGGAGCCGCCGTCTCCGCCGGAGCCGGCAGTGCCTCCCTTGCCTCCGGCGCCGCCGGCTTTACCCACCGCGACAAACCCGGCCGACCCGGTGCCGCCGCCCGTCCCGGTGGCGCCAGGGTTGGCGCCGCCCCCGCCAGTGCCGCCCTTGCCGCCGCCCCCGCCGGTGCCACCGTTGCCGCCGGTGCCGCCGATGCCGGCGCCCGTGCCGTTGCCGCCGTTGCCGCCGTTGCCGCCGGTCGCACCGCTGCCACCCTTGCCGCCGGCGCCTGTGGCGCCACCAGCGCCGCCGGTGCCGCCGGCGCCGCCGGCGCCGCCGTTGCCGCCGTTGCCGCCGTTGCGGTTGCCGCCGCCGGCGTTGCCTCCTGCGCCGCCGCCGCCGGCGGCGCCGCCGTTGCCGCCAGCGCCGCCGCTGCCGGAGCCGAAGCCGTTGCCGCCAGTGCCGCCGGTGGCGCCGCTGCCCCCGGTGCCCCCGGCAGCGCCGGCGGCGTTGTTACCGCCGGTGCCTCCCGTGCCGCCGGTTCCTCCGGCACCGCCGTTGCCGCCGTTACCGCCGCTGCCATTGCCGCCGAGAGCATTGCCACCGTTGCCGGCGGTCCCACCGGCGCCGCCAGCGCCGCCAGCGCCTCCGGTGCCAAGGGTGATACCGGTGCCGCCGGTGCCGCCGGTGCCGCCGGTGCCTGCGGCACCCGCATTGCCGCCGTCGCCGCCGCTCGTGCCGCCTGCGCCACCTTGGCCGCCGGTACCACCCTGGCCGCCCTGGCCGCCAGCGCCGCCGACGTCACCAGCATTAACCCGGTTGTCACCGGCTCCACCTTTGCCACCGTTGCCGGCCTGGCCGCCCGCGCCGCCATTGCCGCTCAGCCCACCGCTGCCGCCGGTACCGCCGGATCCGCCCTGCCCGCCAATGCCACCGTTACCGCCGATTTGACCGCCTTGACCGCCTCCACCACCGACGCCGCCTTTGCCGCCCTGACCGCCGTCCCCGCTGACTCCGCCAGCACCGGCGGCTCCGGCGGTGCCGCCAGTACCGCCCTGGCCCCCCTGGCCGCCGGTTCCGCCGGGGACGGTTGCGTTGTTGCCCTGGCCGGCCAGGCCGCCCGCGCCGCCGCTACCGCCGAGGCCGCCGTCACCACCGTTTCCACCGGTCACGCCCACGGCGCCGGCGCCGCCCTGGCCGCCTTGACCGCCCGCGGCGCCGTTGGTCCGTGCAGCGGTGGGGCTTATGTTAAAGCCAGCGCCGCCGGCGCCGCCGTCGCCGCCCTTGCCGGCGGTTCCCACGCTGCCTTGGGTGCCGCCGGAGGGGGTACCGGCACTGCCCCCTTGGCCGCCCTGGCCCCCTTGGCCGCCAGCTGTGGCGTTTACGGCGGCGGTGGCCGCCGCGCCGGCACCGCCGGTTCCGCCCGTTCCGCCGGCTCCACCGGAGCCGGCGTTAAGGCCGTTTCCGCCGTTTCCGCCGGCGCCCCCGGCACCGCCGGTGGCGGCAATGCCCCCAATGCCAGCCGCAGCGCCGTTGCCGCCGTTGCCGCCGTTTCCGCCGTTGCCGCCGCTGCCCTGGTTGCCCGCCGACCCGCCGCCGGTCGCGGCTCCCGCGGTTCCGCCTGCACCGCCGGCGCCTCCCTTTCCACCGGCTGACCCGGCGGGTGTGCTGACGCTACCGTTTCCGCCATTCGCGCCGTTTCCACCGAGACCGCCGCTGCCGGCGTTTCCAGCGACGCCGCCACCACCGCCGGTGCCTCCCTGGCCGCCGTTGCCGCCTTGGCCGCCGCCGGTAGAGCCTGTGCCATTGCCTCCGAGGCCGCCGTTGCCGCCGATGCCACCGGTCCCGCCGGTACCCAGGGCGCCAGCCACCCCGCCGGTTCCTGCGGCGCCGGCAGCACCGGCGGTCCCGCCTGTGCCGCCTTGGCCGCCGTTACCGCCATTGGCGCCAATGCCGCCGTTGCCGCCGTTGCCGCCGTTGCCGCCGGTTCCACCGATTCCGCCTTGGCCGCCGTTGCCGCCGTTAGCACCCCCGGTGCCGCCGGCGCCGCCAGTGCCGCCCGTGAAGCCGAGCGACCCCGCGGCGCCCGCGCCGCCGTTGGTACCCGTGCCACCCTTGCCGCCGGTGCCGCCGGTGCCGCCGTTGCCGCCCGTGCCCGCGCCGCCTGCGGCGCCTGCGCCGGAGCCTGCAGTTCCGCGGGCGCCGCCGGTGCCGCCTTGGCCGCCAGCCCCACCGTTGCCGGCGCTCGGAGAGCCGCCGGTGCCGCCTTGGCCGCCGACGCCGCCGGTACCAGCGGCGCCGTTGATACCGCCAGCAGCGGCGTTGCCCCCGCTGCCGCCAGTGCCGCCGGTGCCGCCTTGGCCTGCAGCGGTCGCGGTTGTGCCGGCATTCACGCCGCCGGTACCGCCGGCGCCGCCGGTGCCGCCGGTGCCGCCTTGGCCGCCGGTGCCCACTCCGCCGACGCTGCTTCCGGTGCCACCAGCGCCCGCGGCGCCGCCGGTACCACCTTGGCCGCCCTGGCCGCCGTTACCCCCAGGCAGAGTGGCGGTGCCTGCAGTGCCGGTGCCGCCGGTGCCGCCGGTGCCGCCTTGGCCGCCGGTGCCGCCCTTGCCGCCGGCGCCCTGAATACCAGCGTTGCCGCCGTTGGTGGCTCCGGCCGCGCCGCCGGCGCCGCCCTGGCCGCCGTCGCCGCCGGCCGCGCCCAGGCCGCCGGTCCCGCCGCCGCTGCTACCGGTACTGCCTTGGCCCGCGGCGCCGCCGGTCCCGCCGCCACCGCCGATTCCGCCGTTGCCGGCGGTGCCGGCCGCGCCGGTGCTCGACCCGGTGCCGCCCTTGCCGGCGCCGCCGCCGGTGCCACCGACACCACCGGTGCCGCCAGCGCCTCCGGCGATGCCCGGGTTGGTGCTGTTGTCGGTCCCGGTGCCGCCGGTGCCGCCTTGGCCGCCGGTGCCGCCGATGCCGCCCTGGCCGCCGGCGCCTTGGGTTCCGGCGGTGCCGCCGTTGGTGGCTCCGGCGGCGCCGCCGGCGCCGCCCTGACCGCCGTCGCCGCCGGCTGCGCCTTGGCCGCCGGTGCCGCCGCCGCTGCTGCCGGTGTTGCCTTGTCCGCCTTGTCCGCCGGTGCCGCCGGTGCCGCCGATTCCGCCGTTGCCGGCGGTGCCGGCTGCGCCGGTGCTCGACCCGGTGCCGCCCTTGCCGGCGCCGCCGCCGGTGCCGCCGGTGCCGCCGGTGCCGCCTGCGCCTCCGGCGATGCCCGGGTTGGTGCTGTTGTCGGTCCCGGTGCCGCCGGTGCCGCCTTGGCCGCCGGTGCCGCCGATGCCGCCCTTGCCGCCGGCGCCTTGGGTTCCGGCGGTGCCGCCGTTGGTGGCTCCGGCCGCGCCGCCGGCACCGCCCTGACCGCCGTCGCCGCCGGCTGCGCCTTGGCCGCCGGTGCCGCCGCCGCTGCTGCCGGTACTGCCTTGTCCGCCTTGTCCGCCGGTGCCGCCGGTGCCGCCGATTCCGCCGTTGCCGGCGGTGCCGGCCGCGCCGGTGCTCGACCCGGTGCCGCCCTTGCCGGCGCCGCCGCCGGTGCCGCCGGTGCCGCCGGTGCCGCCTGCGCCCCCGGCGATGCCGGGGTTGGCGCTGTTGTTGGTCCCGGCTCCGCCGGTGCCGCCGCCGCCGCCGGTGCCGCCGATGCCGCCCTTGCCGCCGGCGCCTTGGGTTCCGGCGGTGCCGCCGTTGGTGGCTCCGGCCGCGCCGCCGGCGCCGCCCTGACCGCCGTCGCCGCCGGCTGCGCCTTGGCCGCCGCTGCCGCCGCCGCTGCTGCCGGTGTTGCCTTGTCCGCCTTGTCCGCCGGTGCCGCCGGTGCCGCCGATTCCGCCGTTGCCGGCGGTGCCGGCTGCGCCGGTGCTCGACCCGGTGCCGCCCTTGCCGGCGCCGCCGCCGGTGCCCCCGACACCACCGGTGCCGCCTGCGCCCCCGGCGATGCCCGGGTTGGCGCTGTTGTCGGTCCCCGTGCCGCCGGTGCCGCCTTGGCCGCCGGTGCCGCCGATGCCGCCCTTGCCGCCGGCGCCTTGAACACCGGCGGTGCCGCCGTTGGTGGCTCCGGCCGCGCCGCCGGCGCCGCCCTGACCGCCGTCCCCACCGGCCGCGCCCTGGCCGCCGGTCCCGCCGCCGCTGCTGCCGGTGTTGCCTTGTCCGCCTTGTCCGCCGGTGCCGCCGGTGCCGCCGATTCCGCCGTTGCCGGCGGTGCCGGCTGCGCCGGTGCTCGACCCGGTGCCGCCCTTGCCGGCGCCGCCGCCGGTGCCGCCGGTGCCGCCGGTGCCGCCTGCGCCCCCGGCGATGCCCGGGTTGGCGCTGTTGTTGGTCCCGGTGCCGCCGGTGCCGCCGCCGCCGCCGGTGCCGCCGATGCCGCCCTTGCCGCCGGCGCCTTGAACACCGGCGGTGCCGCCGTTAGTGGCTCCGGCGGCGCCGCCGGCGCCGCCCTGACCGCCGTCGCCGCCGGCTGCGCCTTGGCCGCCGGTGCCGCCGCCGCTGCTACCGGTGTTGCCTTGTCCGCCTTGTCCGCCGGTGCCGCCGGTGCCGCCGATTCCGCCGTTGCCGGCGGTGCCGGCTGCGCCGGTGCTCGACCCGGTGCCGCCCTTGCCGGCGCCGCCGCCGGTGCCGCCGGTGCCGCCGGTGCCGCCTGCGCCCCCGGCGATGCCCGGGTTGGCGCTGTTGTCGGTCCCGGTGCCGCCGGCACCGCCTTGGCCGCCGGTGCCGCCGATGCCGCCCTTGCCGCCGGCGCCTTGGGTTCCGGCGGTGCCGCCGTTGGTGGCTCCGGCGGCGCCGCCGGCGCCGCCCTGGCCGCCGTCGCCGCCGGCCGCGCCTTGGCCGCCGGTCCCGCCGCCGCTGCTACCGGTGTTGCCTTGGCCCGCGGCGCCGCCGGTCCCGCCGGTGCCGCCGATTCCGCCGTTGCCGGCGGTGCCGGCCGCGCCGGTGCTCGACCCGGTGCCGCCCTTGCCGGCGCCGCCGCCGGTGCCACCGACACCACCGGTGCCGCCAGTACCTCCGGCGATGCCCGGGTTGGTGCTGTTGTCGGTCCCGGTGCCGCCGGTGCCGCCTTGGCCGCCGGTGCCGCCGATGCCGCCCTGGCCGCCGGCGCCTTGGGTTCCGGCGGTGCCGCCGTTGGTGGCTCCGGCGGCGCCGCCGGCGCCGCCCTGGCCGCCGTCGCCGCCGGCTGCGCCTTGGCCGCCGGTGCCGCCGCCGCTGCTGCCGGTGTTGCCTTGTCCGCCTTGTCCGCCGGTGCCGCCGGTGCCGCCGATTCCGCCGTTGCCGGCGGTGCCGGCTGCGCCGGTGCTCGACCCGGTGCCGCCCTTGCCGGCGCCGCCGCCGGTGCCGCCGGTGCCGCCGGTGCCGCCAGTACCTCCGGCGATGCCCGGGTTGGTGCTGTTGTCGGTACCGGTGCCGCCGGTGCCGCCTTGGCCGCCGGTGCCGCCGATGCCGCCCTTGCCGCCGGCGCCTTGGGTTCCGGCGGTGCCGCCGTTGGTGGCTCCGGCCGCGCCGCCGGCACCGCCCTGACCGCCGTCGCCACCGGCCGCACCTTGGCCACCGGTGCCACCACCGGCAGTCCCTGTAGTTCCGGCACCGCCCTGGCCACCGGTGCCACCAACGCCGCCTACGCCGCCGTCACCGGCGGTGCCGGCTGCGCCGGTGCTCGACCCGGTGCCGCCCTTGCCGGCGCCGCCGCCGGTGCCACCGACACCACCGGTGCCGCCGGCGCCCCCGGCGATGCCCGGGTTGCCGCTGTTGTCGGTCCCGGCCCCGCCGGTGCCGCCGCCGCCGCCGGTCCCGCCGATGCCGCCCTGGCCGCCGGCACCTTGAACACCGGCGGTGCCGCCGTTGGTCGCTCCGGCCGCGCCGCCGGCGCCGCCCTGACCGCCGTCGCCACCGGCCGCGCCCTGGCCACCGGTGCCACCACCGGCAGTCCCTGTAGTTCCGGCACCGCCCTGGCCACCGGTGCCACCAACGCCGCCGATTCCGCCGTCACCGGCGGTGCCCGCGGCACCGACTGAAGAACCAGCGCCGCCGAGGCCGGCCGCGCCGCCGGTGCCACCGACACCACCGGTGCCGCCAGCACCCCCGGCGATGCCCGGGTTGGCGCTGTTATCGGTCCCGACACCACCCTCGCCACCAATGCCGCCGGTGCCGCCGATGCCGCCCTGGCCGCCCGCGCCTTGGGTTCCGGCGGTGCCGCCGTTAGTCGCCCCGGCGGCGCCCCCGGCGCCGCCCTGACCGCCGTCCCCACCGGCCGCACCTTGGCCACCGGTCCCGCCACCGCTGGCACCGGTGTTGCCTTGGCCCCCGGCGCCGCCGGTCCCACCGACACCGCCGATTCCGCCGTCACCGGCGATGCCAGCGGCACCGACTGAAGAACCAGCACCGCCGAGGCCGGCCGCACCGCCGGTGCCACCGACACCACCGGTGCCGCCAGCACCCCCGGCGATGCCCGGGTTGGCGCTGTTGTCGGTCCCGGCCCCGCCGGTGCCGCCGATGCCACCGGTCCCGCCGATGCCGCCCTGGCCGCCGGCACCTTGGGTTCCGGCGGTGCCGCCGTTGGTGGCCCCGGCGGCACCGCCGGCGCCGCCCTGACCGCCGTCGCCACCGGCCGCACCTTGGCCGCCGGTCCCGCCACCACTGGCACCGGCGCTGCCTTGGCCCCCGGCGCCCCCGGTCCCACCAACGCCGCCGATTCCGCCGTCACCGGCCGTGCCGGCTGCGCCGGTGCTCGACCCGGTGCCGCCCTTGCCGGCGCTACCGCCGGTGCCCCCGACACCACCGGTGCCGCCAGCACCCCCGGCGATGCCCGGGTTGGCGCTGTTATCTGTCCCGGCCCCGCCGGTGCCGCCGCCGCCACCGGTGCCGCCGATGCCGCCCTGGCCGCCGGCACCTTGAACACCGGCGGTGCCGCCGTTGGTCGCTCCGGCCGCGCCGCCAGCGCCGCCCTGACCGCCGTCCCCACCGGCCGCACCTTGGCCACCGGTGCCACCACCGGCAGTCCCTGTAGTCCCGGCACCGCCCTGGCCACCGGTCCCGCCAACGCCGCCTACGCCGCCGTCACCGGCCGTGCCGGATGCGCCGGTGCTCGACCCGGTGCCGCCCTTGCCGGCGCTACCGCCGGTGCCACCGACACCACCAGTGCCGCCAGCACCCCCGGCGATGCCCGGGTTGCCGCTGTTATCGGTCCCGGCCCCGCCGGTGCCGCCGCCGCCACCGGTCCCGCCGATGCCGCCCTGGCCGCCCGCACCTTGAACACCGGCGGTGCCGCCGTTAGTCGCCCCGGCCGCGCCGCCGGCGCCGCCCTGACCGCCGTCGCCACCGGCCGCACCTTGGCCACCGGTTCCGCCACCGGCAGTCCCTGTAGTTCCGGCACCGCCCTGGCCGCCGGTCCCGCCAACGCCGCCTACGCCGCCGTCACCGGCGGTGCCGGCTGCGCCGGTGCTCGACCCGGTGCCGCCCTTGCCGGCGCCGCCGCCGGTGCCCCCGACACCACCGGTGCCGCCAGCGCCCCCGGCGATGCCCGGGTTGGCGCTGTTGTCGGTACCCGTGCCGCCGGCACCACCAATGCCACCTGTCCCGCCGATGCCGCCCTTGCCGCCGGCACCTTGAACACCGGCGGTGCCGCCGTTAGTCGCCCCGGCCGCGCCGCCGGCGCCGCCCTGACCGCCATCGCCGCCGGCCGCACCTTGGCCACCGGTTCCGCCACCGCTGGCACCGACGCTGCCTTGGCCCCCGGCGCCGCCGGTCCCACCGCCGCCGCCGATTCCGCCGTCACCGGCGATGCCCGCGGCACCGACTGAAGAACCAGCGCCGCCGAGGCCGGCCGCACCGCCGGTGCCACCGACACCACCAGTGCCGCCAGCACCCCCGGCGACGCCCGGGTTGGCGCTGTTATCGGTCCCGGCCCCGCCGGTGCCGCCGCCGCCGCCGGTGCCGCCGACACCGCCTTGGCCGCCCGCGCCTTGGGTTCCGGCGGTGCCGCCGTTAGTCGCCCCGGCCGCGCCGCCAGCGCCGCCCTTTCCGCCGTCCCCACCGGCCGCCCCTTGGCCACCGGTTCCGCCACCGCTGGCACCAGTGGATCCGGCACCGCCCTGGCCGCCGGTCCCACCAACGCCGCCTACGCCGCCGTCACCGGCGGTGCCGGATGCTCCGGTGCTCGACCCGGTGCCGCCCTTGCCGGCGCTACCGCCGGTGCCACCGACACCACCGGTGCCGCCAGCGCCCCCGGCGATGCCCGGGTTGCCGCTGTTATCGGTCCCGGCACCGCCGGTGCCACCAATGCCGCCGGTGCCGCCGATGCCGCCCTGGCCGCCCGCGCCTTGGGTTCCGGCGGTGCCGCCGTTAGTCGCTCCGGCCGCGCCGCCGGCGCCGCCCTGACCGCCGTCGCCACCGGCCGCCCCTTGGCCGCCGGTTCCGCCGCCGCTGGCACCGGTGTTGCCTTGGCCCCCGGCGCCGCCGGTCCCACCAACGCCGCCGATTCCGCCGTCACCGGCGGTGCCCGCGGCACCGACTGAAGAACCAGCACCGCCGAGGCCGGCCGCGCCGCCGGTGCCACCGACACCACCGGTGCCGCCTGCGCCCCCGGCGATGCCGGGTTGGCGCTGTTGTCGGTGCCGGTCCCGCCGGTGCCGCCGCCGCCGCCGGTGCCGCCGATGCCGCCCTGGCCGCCCGCACCTTGAACACCGGCGGTGCCGCCGTTAGTCGCCCCGGCCGCGCCCCCGGCACCGCCCTGACCGCCATCCCCACCGGCCGCGCCCTGGCCACCGGTCCCGCCACCGCTGGCACCGGCGCTGCCTTGGCCCCCGGCGCCGCCGGTCCCACCAACGCCGCCGATTCCGCCGTCACCGGCCGTGCCGGCTGCGCCGGTGCTGGATCCCGATCCGCCGAGGCCGGCCGCGCCGCCGGTGCCACCGACACCACCGGTGCCGCCAGCGCCCCCGGCGATGCCCGGGTTGGCGCTGTTGTCGGTCCCGGCCCCGCCGGTGCCGCCGCCGCCGCCGGTGCCGCCGACGCCGCCTTGGCCGCCCGCACCTTGAACACCGGTGGTGCCGCCGTTAGTCGCCCCGGCCGCGCCCCCGGCGCCGCCCTTTCCGCCGTCCCCACCGGCCGCACCTTGGCCACCGGTTCCGCCACCGGCAGTCCCTGTAGTTCCGGCACCGCCCTGGCCACCCGTCCCACCAACGCCGCCGATTCCGCCGTCACCGGCGGTGCCCGCGGCACCGACTGAAGAACCAGCACCGCCGAGGCCGGCCGCGCCACCGGTGCCACCGACACCACCGGTGCCGCCAGCACCCCCGGCGACGCCCGGGTTGGCGCTGTTGTCGGTCCCGGCACCGCCGGTGCCGCCGCCGCCACCGGTGCCGCCGATGCCGCCCTTGCCGCCGGCGCCTTGGGTTCCGGCGGTGCCGCCGTTAGTCGCCCCGGCCGCGCCGCCGGCGCCGCCCTGACCGCCGTCGCCGCCGGCCGCACCTTGGCCACCGGTTCCGCCACCGGCAGTCCCTGTAGTTCCGGCACCGCCCTGGCCGCCGGTCCCGCCAACGCCGCCTACGCCGCCGTCACCGGCGGTGCCGGCTGCGCCGGTGCTCGACCCGGTGCCGCCCTTGCCGGCGCCGCCGCCGGTGCCCCCGACACCACCGGTGCCGCCAGCGCCTCCGGCGATGCCGGGGTTGGCGCTGTTGTCGGTGCCGGTCCCGCCGGTGCCGCCGCCGCCACCGGTCCCGCCGATGCCGCCCTGGCCGCCCGCACCTTGAACACCGGCGGTGCCGCCGTTGGTCGCTCCGGCCGCGCCGCCGGCGCCGCCCTGACCGCCGTCGCCACCGGCCGCGCCTTGGCCACCGGTTCCGCCGCCGCTGCTACCGGTGTTGCCTTGGCCCCCGGCGCCGCCAGTCCCGCCGCCACCGCCGATTCCGCCGTCACCGGCGGTGCCCGCGGCACCGACTGAAGAACCAGCGCCGCCGAGGCCGGCCGCGCCGCCGGTGCCACCGACACCACCGGTGCCGCCAGCACCCCCGGCGATGCCCGGGTTGGCGCTGTTGTCGGTCCCGGCACCGCCGGTGCCGCCGCCGCCGCCGGTCCCGCCGATGCCGCCTTGGCCGCCCGCACCTTGAACACCGGCGGTGCCGCCGTTAGTCGCTCCGGCCGCGCCGCCGGCGCCGCCCTGACCGCCGTCGCCACCGGCCGCGCCTTGGCCACCGGTTCCGCCGCCGCTGGCACCGGTGTTGCCTTGGCCCCCGGCGCCGCCGGTCCCACCGACACCGCCGATTCCGCCGTCACCGGCGGTGCCCGCGGCACCGACTGAAGAACCAGCGCCGCCGAGGCCGGCCGCGCCGCCGGTGCCACCGACACCACCGGTGCCGCCAGCACCCCCGGCGATGCCCGGGTTGGCGCTGTTATCTGTCCCGACACCACCGTCGCCACCAATGCCGCCGGTGCCGCCGATGCCGCCCTGGCCGCCCGCGCCTTGGGTTCCGGCGGTGCCGCCGTTAGTCGCCCCGGCCGCGCCCCCGGCGCCGCCCTGACCGCCATCCCCACCGGCCGCACCTTGGCCACCGGTGCCGCCACCGGCAGTCCCTGTAGTTCCGGCACCGCCCTGGCCGCCGGTCCCGCCAACGCCGCCTACGCCGCCGTCACCGGCGGTGCCGGCTGCGCCGGTGCTCGACCCGGTGCCGCCCTTGCCGGCGCCGCCGCCGGTGCCCCCGACACCACCGGTGCCGCCAGCGCCCCCGGCGATGCCCGGGTTGGCGCTGTTGTCGGTCCCGGCCCCGCCGGTGCCGCCGCCGCCGCCGGTGCCGCCGATGCCGCCCTGGCCGCCCGCGCCTTGAACACCGGCGGTGCCGCCGTTAGTCGCTCCGGCCGCGCCGCCGGCGCCGCCCTGACCGCCGTCCCCACCGGCCGCACCTTGGCCGCCGGTCCCGCCGCCGCTGGCACCGGCGTTGCCTTGGCCCCCGGCGCCGCCAGTCCCGCCGCCGCCGCCGATTCCGCCGTCACCGGCGATGCCCGCGGCACCGACTGAAGAACCAGCGCCGCCGAGGCCGGCCGCGCCGCCGGTGCCACCGACACCACCGGTGCCGCCGGCACCCCCGGCGACGCCCGGGTTGGCGCTGTTATCGGTCCCGACACCACCCTCGCCACCAATGCCGCCGGTGCCGCCGATGCCGCCCTGGCCGCCCGCGCCTTGGGTTCCGGCGGTGCCGCCGTTAGTCGCCCCGGCGGCGCCCCCGGCGCCGCCCTGACCGCCGTCGCCGCCGGCCGCACCTTGGCCACCGGTTCCGCCACCGGCAGTCCCTGTAGTTCCGGCACCGCCCTGGCCGCCGGTCCCGCCAACGCCGCCTACGCCGCCGTCACCGGCGGTGCCGGCTGCGCCGGTGCTCGACCCGGTGCCGCCCTTGCCGGCGCCGCCGCCGGTGCCCCCGACACCACCGGTGCCGCCAGCGCCCCCGGCGATGCCGGGTTGGCGCTGTTGTCGGTCCCGGCCCCGCCGGTGCCGCCGCCGCCGCCGGTCCCGCCGATGCCGCCCTGGCCGCCCGCACCTTGAACACCGGCGGTGCCGCCGTTAGTCGCCCCGGCCGCGCCCCCGGCACCGCCCTGACCGCCATCCCCACCGGCCGCGCCCTGGCCACCGGTCCCGCCACCGCTGGCACCGGCGCTGCCTTGGCCCCCGGCGCCGCCGGTCCCACCAACGCCGCCGATTCCGCCGTCACCGGCCGTGCCGGCTGCGCCGGTGCTGGATCCCGATCCGCCGAGGCCGGCCGCACCGCCGGTGCCACCGACACCACCGGTGCCGCCAGCGCCCCCGGCGATGCCCGGGTTGGCGCTGTTGTCGGTCCCGGCCCCGCCGGTGCCGCCGCCGCCGCCGGTCCCGCCGACGCCGCCCTGACCGCCCGCACCTTGAACACCGGCGGTGCCGCCGTTAGTCGCCCCGGCCGCGCCCCCGGCGCCGCCCTGACCGCCGTCCCCACCGGCCGCACCTTGGCCACCGGTTCCGCCACCGGCAGTCCCTGTAGTTCCGGCACCGCCCTGGCCACCCGTCCCACCAACGCCGCCGATTCCGCCGTCACCGGCGGTGCCCGCGGCACCGACTGAAGAACCAGCACCGCCGAGGCCGGCCGCGCCACCGGTGCCACCGACACCACCGGTGCCGCCAGCACCCCCGGCGACGCCCGGGTTGGCGCTGTTGTCGGTCCCGGCACCGCCGGTGCCGCCGATGCCACCGGTCCCGCCGACGCCGCCCTGACCGCCCGCGCCTTGAACACCGGCGGTGCCGCCATTGGTCGCTCCGGCCGCGCCGCCGGCGCCGCCCTGACCGCCGTCGCCACCGGCCGCACCTTGGCCACCGGTGCCACCACCGGCAGTCCCTGTAGTTCCGGCACCGCCCTGGCCGCCGGTCCCGCCAACGCCGCCGATTCCGCCGTCACCGGCGGTGCCCGCGGCACCGACTGAAGAACCAGCGCCGCCGAGGCCGGCCGCGCCGCCGGTGCCACCGACACCACCGGTGCCGCCAGCGCCCCCGGCGATGCCCGGGTTGCCGCTGTTGTCGGTCCCGGCCCCGCCGGTGCCGCCGCCGCCGCCGGTGCCGCCGATGCCGCCCTGGCCGCCGGCACCTTGAACACCGGCGGTGCCGCCGTTGGTCGCCCCGGCCGCGCCGCCGGCGCCGCCCTGACCGCCGTCGCCGCCGGCCGCACCTTGGCCGCCGGTCCCGCCGCCGCTGGCACCGGCGTTGCCTTGGCCCCCGGCGCCGCCGGTCCCGCCGCCGCCGCCGATTCCGCCGTCACCGGCGGTGCCCGCGGCACCGACTGAAGAACCAGCGCCGCCGAGGCCGGCCGCGCCGCCGGTGCCACCGACACCACCGGTGCCGCCAGCACCCCCGGCGATGCCCGGGTTGGCGCTGTTATCGGTCCCGACACCACCGTCGCCACCAATGCCGCCGTGCCGCCGATGCCGCCTTGGCCGCCCGCGCCTTGGGTTCCGGCGGTGCCGCCGTTAGTCGCCCCGGCCGCGCCCCCGGCGCCGCCCTTTCCGCCGTCGCCACCGGCCGCACCTTGGCCACCGGTGCCACCACCGGCAGTCCCTGTAGTCCCGGCACCGCCCTGGCCACCCGTCCCACCAACGCCGCCTACGCCGCCGTCACCGGCCGTGCCGGATGCTCCGGTGCTCGACCCGGTGCCGCCCTTGCCGGCCGCGCCGCCGGTGCCACCGACACCACCAGTGCCGCCAGCACCCCCGGCGATGCCCGGGTTGCCGCTGTTATCGGTCCCGGCCCCGCCGGTGCCGCCGCCGCCACCGGTGCCGCCGATGCCGCCCTTGCCGCCGGCGCCTTGGGTTCCGGCGGTGCCGCCGTTAGTCGCCCCGGCCGCGCCGCCGGCGCCGCCCTGACCGCCGTCGCCGCCGGCCGCCCCTTGGCCACCGGTTCCGCCACCGGCAGTCCCTGTAGTTCCGGCACCGCCCTGGCCGCCGGTCCCGCCAACGCCGCCTACGCCGCCGTCACCGGCGGTGCCGGCTGCGCCGGTGCTGGATCCCGATCCGCCGAGGCCGGCCGCACCGCCGGTGCCACCGACACCACCGGTGCCGCCAGCGCCTCCGGCGATGCCGGGGTTGGCGCTGTTGTCGGTGCCGGTCCCGCCGGTGCCGCCGCCGCCACCGGTCCCGCCGATGCCGCCTTGGCCGCCCGCACCTTGAACACCGGCGGTGCCGCCGTTGGTCGCCCCGGCCGCGCCGCCGGCGCCGCCCTGACCGCCGTCGCCACCGGCCGCGCCTTGGCCACCGGTTCCGCCGCCGCTGCTACCGGTGTTGCCTTGGCCCCCGGCGCCGCCAGTCCCGCCGCCACCGCCGATTCCGCCGTCACCGGCGGTGCCCGCGGCACCGACTGAAGAACCAGCGCCGCCGAGGCCGGCCGCGCCGCCGGTGCCACCGACACCACCGGTGCCGCCAGCACCCCCGGCGATGCCCGGGTTGGCGCTGTTGTCGGTCCCGGCACCGCCGGTGCCGCCGCCGCCGCCGGTCCCGCCGATGCCGCCCTGGCCGCCCGCACCTTGAACACCGGCGGTGCCGCCGTTAGTCGCTCCGGCCGCGCCGCCGGCGCCGCCCTGACCGCCGTCGCCACCGGCCGCGCCTTGGCCACCGGTTCCGCCGCCGCTGGCACCGGTGTTGCCTTGGCCCCCGGCGCCGCCGGTCCCACCGACACCGCCGATTCCGCCGTCACCGGCGGTGCCCGCGGCACCGACTGAAGAACCAGCACCGCCGAGGCCGGCCGCGCCGCCGGTGCCACCGACACCACCGGTGCCGCCAGCACCCCCGGCGATGCCCGGGTTGGCGCTGTTATCTGTCCCGACACCACCGTCGCCACCAATGCCGCCGGTGCCGCCGATGCCGCCCTGGCCGCCCGCGCCTTGGGTTCCGGCGGTGCCGCCGTTAGTCGCCCCGGCCGCGCCCCCGGCGCCGCCCTGACCGCCATCCCCACCGGCCGCACCTTGGCCACCGGTGCCGCCACCGGCAGTCCCTGTAGTTCCGGCACCGCCCTGGCCGCCGGTCCCGCCAACGCCGCCTACGCCGCCGTCACCGGCGGTGCCGGCTGCGCCGGTGCTCGACCCGGTGCCGCCCTTGCCGGCGCCGCCGCCGGTGCCCCCGACACCACCGGTGCCGCCAGCGCCTCCGGCGATGCCCGGGTTGCCGCTGTTGTCGGTCCCGGCCCCGCCGGTGCCGCCGCCGCCGCCGGTGCCGCCGATGCCGCCCTGGCCGCCGGCACCTTGAACACCGGCGGTGCCGCCGTTGGTCGCCCCGGCCGCGCCGCCGGCGCCGCCCTGACCGCCGTCCCCACCGGCCGCACCTTGGCCGCCGGTTCCGCCGCCGCTGGCACCGGTGTTGCCTTGGCCCCCGGCGCCGCCAGTCCCGCCGCCGCCGCCGATTCCGCCGTCACCGGCGATGCCCGCGGCACCGACTGAAGAACCAGCGCCGCCGAGGCCGGCCGCGCCGCCGGTGCCACCGACACCACCGGTGCCGCCAGCACCCCCGGCGACGCCCGGGTTGGCGCTGTTATCGGTCCCGACACCACCGTCGCCACCAATGCCGCCGGTGCCGCCGATGCCGCCCTGGCCGCCCGCGCCTTGGGTTCCGGCGGTGCCGCCGTTGGTGGCTCCGGCCGCGCCGCCGGCGCCGCCCTGGCCGCCGTCGCCGCCGGCCGCCCCTTGGCCGCCGGTACCGCCGCCGCTGGCACCGGTGTTGCCTTGGCCCCCGGCGCCGCCGGTCCCACCAACGCCGCCGATTCCGCCGTCACCGGCGGTGCCCGCGGCACCGACTGAAGAACCAGCACCGCCGAGGCCGGCCGCGCCGCCGGTGCCACCGACACCACCGGTGCCGCCTGCGCCCCCGGCGATGCCGGGGTTGGCGCTGTTGTCGGTGCCGGTCCCGCCGGTGCCGCCGCCGCCGCCGGTGCCGCCGACGCCGCCCTGGCCGCCCGCACCTTGAACACCGGCGGTGCCGCCGTTAGTCGCCCCGGCCGCGCCGCCGGCGCCGCCCTGACCGCCGTCCCCACCGGCCGCCCCTTGGCCACCGGTTCCGCCACCACTGCTACCGGTACTGCCTTGGCCCCCGGCGCCGCCGGTCCCACCAACGCCGCCGATTCCGCCGTCACCGGCGGTGCCGGCTGCGCCGGTGCTCGACCCGGTGCCGCCCTTGCCGGCGCTACCGCCGGTGCCCCCGACACCACCGGTGCCGCCAGCACCCCCGGCGATGCCCGGGTTGGCGCTGTTATCTGTCCCGACACCACCGTCGCCACCAATGCCGCCGGTGCCGCCGATGCCGCCCTGGCCGCCCGCGCCTTGGGTTCCGGCGGTGCCGCCGTTAGTCGCTCCGGCCGCGCCGCCGGCGCCGCCCTGGCCGCCGTCGCCGCCGGCCGCGCCCTGGCCGCCGGTTCCGCCGCCGCCGCTACCGGTGTTGCCTTGGCCCCCGGCGCCGCCGGTCCCGCCGGTGCCGCCGATTCCGCCGTCACCGGCGGTGCCCGCGGCACCGACTGAAGAACCAGCACCGCCGAGGCCGGCCGCGCCACCGGTGCCACCGACACCACCGGTGCCGCCAGCACCCCCGGCGACGCCCGGGTTGGCGCTGTTGTCGGTCCCGGCACCGCCGGTGCCGCCGCCGCCGCCGGTCCCGCCGACGCCGCCCTGACCGCCCGCGCCTTGAACACCGGCGGTGCCGCCGTTAGTCGCTCCGGCCGCGCCGCCGGCGCCGCCCTGACCGCCGTCCCCGCCGGCCGCCCCTTGGCCACCGGTTCCGCCGCCGCTGGCACCGTGTTGCCTTGGCCCCCGGCGCCGCCGGTCCCACCAACGCCGCCGATTCCGCCGTCACCGGCGGTGCCCGCGGCACCGACTGAAGAACCAGCGCCGCCGAGGCCGGCCGCACCGCCGGTGCCACCGACACCACCGGTGCCGCCAGCACCCCCGGCGATGCCCGGGTTGGCGCTGTTATCGGTCCCGGCACCGCCGGTGCCGCCGCCGCCGCCGGTGCCGCCGATGCCGCCCTGGCCGCCCGCACCTTGAACACCGGCGGTGCCGCCGTTGGTCGCTCCGGCCGCGCCGCCAGCGCCGCCCTGACCGCCGTCCCCACCGGCCGCACCTTGGCCACCGGTGCCACCACCGGCAGTCCCTGTAGTCCCGGCACCGCCCTGGCCACCGGTCCCGCCAACGCCGCCTACGCCGCCGTCACCGGCGGTGCCGGATGCTCCGGTGCTCGACCCGGTGCCGCCCTTGCCGGCGCTACCGCCGGTGCCACCGACACCACCGGTGCCGCCAGCGCCTCCGGCGATGCCGGGGTTGCCGCTGTTATCGGTCCCGGCCCCGCCGGTGCCGCCGCCGCCACCGGTCCCGCCGATGCCGCCCTGGCCGCCCGCACCTTGAACACCGGCGGTGCCGCCGTTAGTCGCCCCGGCCGCGCCGCCGGCGCCGCCCTGACCGCCGTCGCCACCGGCCGCACCTTGGCCACCGGTTCCGCCACCGGCAGTCCCTGTAGTTCCGGCACCGCCCTGGCCGCCGGTCCCGCCAACGCCGCCTACGCCGCCGTCACCGGCGGTGCCGGCTGCGCCGGTGCTCGACCCGGTGCCGCCCTTGCCGGCGCCGCCGCCGGTGCCCCCGACACCACCGGTGCCGCCAGCGCCTCCGGCGATGCCCGGGTTGGCGCTGTTGTCGGTCCCGGCCCCGCCGGTGCCGCCGCCGCCGCCGGTCCCGCCGATGCCGCCCTGGCCGCCCGCACCTTGAACACCGGCGGTGCCGCCGTTAGTCGCCCCGGCCGCGCCCCCGGCACCGCCCTGACCGCCATCCCCACCGGCCGCGCCCTGGCCACCGGTCCCGCCACCGCTGGCACCGGCGCTGCCTTGGCCCCCGGCGCCGCCGGTCCCACCAACGCCGCCGATTCCGCCGTCACCGGCCGTGCCGGCTGCGCCGGTGCTGGATCCCGATCCGCCGAGGCCGGCCGCACCGCCGGTGCCACCGACACCACCGGTGCCGCCAGCGCCCCCGGCGATGCCCGGGTTGGCGCTGTTGTCGGTCCCGGCCCCGCCGGTGCCGCCGCCGCCGCCGGTCCCGCCGACGCCGCCCTGACCGCCCGCACCTTGAACACCGGTGGTGCCGCCGTTAGTCGCCCCGGCCGCGCCCCCGGCGCCGCCCTGACCGCCGTCCCCACCGGCCGCACCTTGGCCACCGGTTCCGCCACCGGCAGTCCCTGTAGTTCCGGCACCGCCCTGGCCACCCGTCCCACCAACGCCGCCGATTCCGCCGTCACCGGCGGTGCCCGCGGCACCGACTGAAGAACCAGCACCGCCGAGGCCGGCCGCGCCACCGGTGCCACCGACACCACCGGTGCCGCCAGCACCCCCGGCGACGCCCGGGTTGGCGCTGTTGTCGGTCCCGGCACCGCCGGTGCCGCCGCCGCCGCCGGTCCCGCCGACGCCGCCCTGACCGCCCGCGCCTTGAACACCGGCGGTGCCGCCGTTAGTCGCTCCGGCCGCGCCGCCGGCGCCGCCCTGACCGCCGTCCCCGCCGGCCGCCCCTTGGCCACCGGTTCCGCCGCCGCTGCTACCGGCGTTGCCTTGGCCCCCGGCGCCGCCGGTCCCACCAACGCCGCCGATTCCGCCGTCACCGGCGGTGCCCGCGGCACCGACTGAAGAACCAGCGCCGCCGAGGCCGGCCGCACCGCCGGTGCCACCGACACCACCGGTGCCGCCAGCACCCCCGGCGATGCCCGGGTTGCCGCTGTTGTCGGTCCCGGCACCGCCGGTGCCGCCGCCGCCGCCGGTCCCGCCGACGCCGCCCTGGCCGCCCGCACCTTGAACACCGGCGGTGCCGCCGTTAGTCGCCCCGGCCGCGCCGCCGGCGCCGCCCTGACCGCCGTCCCCACCGGCCGCGCCCTGGCCACCGGTCCCGCCGCCGCTGGCACCGGCGCTACCTTGGCCCCCGGCGCCGCCGGTCCCACCAACGCCGCCGATTCCGCCGTCACCGGCGATGCCCGCGGCACCGACTGAAGAACCAGCACCGCCGAGGCCGGCCGCACCGCCGGTGCCACCGACACCACCAGTGCCGCCAGCACCCCCGGCGATGCCCGGGTTGGCGCTGTTATCGGTCCCGACACCACCGTCGCCACCAATGCCGCCGGTGCCGCCGATGCCGCCCTGGCCGCCCGCACCCTGAACACCGGCGGTGCCGCCGTTAGTCGCCCCGCCGCGCCGCCAGCGCCGCCCTGACCGCCGTCCCCACCGGCCGCACCTTGGCCACCGGTGCCACCACCGGCAGTCCCTGTAGTCCCGGCACCGCCCTGGCCGCCGGTCCCGCCAACGCCGCCTACGCCGCCGTCACCGGCGGTGCCGGATGCTCCGGTGCTCGACCCGGTGCCGCCCTTGCCGGCCGCGCCGCCGGTGCCACCGACACCACCGGTGCCGCCTGCGCCCCCGGCGATGCCGGGGTTGGCGCTGTTGTCGGTGCCGGCACCGCCGGTGCCGCCGCCGCCGCCGGTGCCGCCGATGCCGCCTTGGCCGCCCGCACCTTGAACACCGGCGGTGCCGCCGTTAGTCGCCCCGGCCGCGCCGCCGGCGCCGCCCTGACCGCCGTCCCCACCGGCCGCGCCCTGGCCACCGGTCCCGCCGCCGCTGCTACCGGCGCTACCTTGGCCCCCGGCGCCGCCGGTCCCACCAATGCCGCCGATTCCGCCGTCACCGGCGATGCCCGCGGCACCGACTGAAGAACCAGCACCGCCGAGGCCGGCCGCACCGCCGGTGCCACCGACACCACCAGTGCCGCCAGCACCCCCGGCGATGCCCGGGTTGGCGCTGTTATCTGTCCCGACACCACCGTCGCCACCAATGCCGCCGGTGCCGCCGATGCCGCCCTGGCCGCCCGCACCTTGAACACCGGCGGTGCCGCCGTTAGTCGCCCCGGCCGCGCCGCCAGCGCCGCCCTGACCGCCGTCCCCACCGGCCGCACCTTGGCCACCGGTGCCACCACCGGCAGTCCCTGTAGTCCCGGCACCGCCCTGGCCACCGGTCCCACCAACGCCGCCCACGCCGCCGTCACCGGCCGTGCCGGATGCTCCGGTGCTCGACCCGGTGCCGCCCTTGCCGGCCGCGCCGCCGGTGCCACCGACACCACCAGTGCCGCCAGCACCCCCGGCGATGCCCGGGTTGGCGCTGTTATCGGTCCCGGCCCCGCCGGTGCCGCCGCCGCCACCAGTGCCGCCGATGCCGCCCTGACCGCCCGCACCTTGAACACCGGCGGTGCCGCCGTTAGTCGCCCCGGCCGCGCCCCCGGCACCGCCCTGACCGCCGGCCCCACCGGCCGCACCCTGGCCACCGGTACCACCACCGGCAGTCCCTGTAGTCCCGGCACCGCCCTGGCCACCCGTCCCACCAACGCCGCCGATTCCGCCGTCACCGGCGGTGCCCGCGGCACCGACTGAAGAACCAGCACCGCCGAGGCCGGCCGCGCCACCGGTGCCACCGACACCACCGGTGCCGCCAGCACCCCCGGCGACGCCCGGGTTGGCGCTGTTATCGGTCCCGACACCACCGTCGCCACCAATGCCACCAGTGCCGCCGATACCGCCCTGACCGCCCGCACCTTGAACACCGGCGGTGCCGCCGTTAGTCGCCCCGGCCGCGCCCCCAGCACCGCCCTGACCGCCATCCCCACCGGCCGCACCTTGGCCACCGGTCCCGCCACCGCTGCTACCGGTACTACCTTGTCCGCCTTCTCCGCCGGTCCCACCAACACCGCCTACGCCGCCGTCACCGGCCGTGCCCGCGGCACCGACTGAAGAACCAGCACCGCCGAGGCCGGCCGCACCACCGGTGCCACCGACACCACCGATGCCGCCAGCACCCCCAGCCACCCCGGGGTTGAGGCTGTTATCGACGCCGGCCCCGCCGTCACCACCGACGCCACCAGTGCCGCCGAGCCCGCCTTGGCCGCCCGCACCTTGCTGGCCGCCGCCACCGGACCCGGCCGAGCCGCCGGCACCGCCCTGGCCGCCATCCCCGCCCGCGGCGCCTTGCCCGCCGGTGCCGCCCCCGGTAGCCCCCGTCGTTCCGGCACCGCCTTGGCCACCGGTCCCGCCCACACCGCCGACCCCGCCGTCACCAGCGGTGCCCGCGGCACCGACTGAAGAACCAGCACCGCCGAGGCCAGCCGCGCCACCGGTGCCCCCAACACCGCCGATGCCACCTGCACCGCCAGCGACGCCGGAGTTGGCGCTGTTATCGGTCCCGACACCACCGTCACCACCAATGCCACCGATGCCGCCGACGCCGCCCTGACCACCCACCCCCTGGTTGCCGCCGCCACCTGATCCGGCGGCCCCGCCGGCACCGCCCTGGCCGCCGTCACCTCCGGCCGCGCCTTGGCCACCAGTGCCACCGCCGCTGCTGCCGGTGCTGCCTTGTCCGCCCCGGCCGCCGATTCCGCCGCCGCCACCTACGCCGCCGTCACCCGCCGTGCCGGACGCCCCGGTGCTCGATCCGGATCCGCCGAGGCCGGCCGCGCCGCCGACACCGCCGACACCGCCGACACCGCCCGCGCCGCCGGCGAGCCCAGGATTGGTGCTGTTGTCGGTGCCCGCGCCGCCTTGACCGCCGACGCCACCGATCCCGCCGATGCCGCCCTGCCCGCCGGCACCCTGAACTCCGGCGGTGCCGCCGTTGGTCGCTCCGGCGGCGCCACCGGCACCGCCCTGCCCGCCGTCCCCACCGGCAGCACCCTGACCGCCCCCACCGCTACCGGTGGTCCCGGCGGTCCCGGCACCGCCTTGGCCGCCGGTCCCGCCTACGCCGCCAATACCTCCGTCACCGGCAGTGCCCGCGGCACCGACAGAGGAACCGGTGCCGCCGAGGCCGGCCGCACCGCCGGTGCCGCCAACACCCCCGGTGCCACCCGCGCCCCCGGCCACCCCGGGGTTGGCGCTGTTGTCGGTACCAGAACCACCGGTGCCGCCGACGCCACCGATCCCACCGGCACCGCCCTTACCGCCGGCTCCCTGCTGACCGCCGCCACCGGATCCGGCCGCACCGCCGGCACCACCCTGACCGCCGTCCCCACCGGCAGCACCCTGACCGCCACCCCCGCCACCGGCCAGCCCAGCGTTGCCGGCACCACCCGCACCGCCCACACCGCCGACGCCACCAACCCCGCCATCACCAGCAGTTCCTGAAGCGCCCGTACTGGAACCAAAACCGCCCAGGCCCGCCGCACCGCCTGTGCCACCCACGCCTCCGGTGCCGCCTGTGCCGCCGGCGAGCCCAGGGTTGGTGCTGTTGTCGGTGCCGGCGCCGCCTTGACCGCCGACGCCACCGACCCCGCCGATGCCGCCCTGCCCGCCGGCACCCTGAACACCGGCGGTGCCGCCGTTGGTCGCTCCGGCGGCGCCACCGGCACCGCCCTGCCCGCCGTCCCCACCGGCAGCACCCTGACCGCCCCCACCGCTACCGGTGGTCCCGGCGGTCCCGGCACCGCCTTGGCCGCCGGTCCCGCCTACGCCGCCAATACCTCCGTCACCGGCAGTGCCCGCGGCACCGACAGAGGAACCGGTGCCGCCGAGGCCGGCCGCACCACCGGTGCCGCCAACACCCCCGGTGCCACCCGCGCCCCCGGCCACCCCGGGGTTGGCGCTGTTGTCGGTACCAGAACCACCGGTGCCGCCGACGCCACCGATCCCACCAACACCGCCCTTACCGCCGGCTCCCTGCTGACCGCCGCCACCGGATCCGGCCGCACCGCCGGCACCACCCTGACCGCCGTCCCCACCGGCAGCACCCTGACCGCCACCCCCGCCACCGGCCAGCCCAGCGTTGCCGGCACCACCCGCACCGCCCACACCGCCGACGCCACCAACCCCGCCATCACCGGCAGTTCCTGAAGCGCCCGTACTGGAACCGAAACCGCCCAGGCCCGCCGCACCGCCTGTGCCACCCACGCCTCCGGTGCCGCCTGCGCCGCCGGCCACCCCCGGATTCGCGCTGTTGTCGGTACCGGAACCACCGGCACCACCGGAGCCACCGGCGCCGCCGACGCCGCCCTGACCACCCGCCCCCTGCTGACCACCGCCACCCGAGCCAGCAGCTCCCCCATCACCGCCGCGCCCACCGCCGCCGCCGGCGCCGCCCTGAGCGCCCTGCTGGCCGGCAGCCACAACGGTCGCATTGTCAGCACCTTTACCGCCGGTCCCGCCGACTCCACCAGAGCCGCCGTCACCAGCCGATCCGGCCGCGCCCGCGCTCGATCCGGAACCGCCCGACCCTGCCGCGCCG